>JAGRNR010000055.1:0-25138 GCA_020440645.1 bacterium
AACTGCCCACCAGTCACTGTCCCCCCCTCTGTGAAAGGGCGGGTTAGGGTCAAAGTAGAACCAGGCTGGTATTTCAACGGCGACTCCACGCAAACTAGCGTCCACGCTTCCTAGTCTCCCAGCTATCCTACACAAGTTGCACCCTAACCCAATGTCAAGCTACAGTAAAGCTCCACGGGGTCTTTTTGTCCTGCTGCGGGTAATGCGCATCTTCACGCATACTTCAATTTCGCCGGGTCCCTCGTTGAGACAGTGCTCCACTCGTTAAGCCTTTCGTGCGGGTCGGAACTTACCCGACAAGGAATTTCGCTACCTTAGGACCGTTATAGTTACGGCCGCCGTTCACTGGGGCTTCAGTCGAGAGCTTTGGCCGAAGCCGAACACCCTTCCTTAACCTTCCAGCACCGGGCACGCGTCAGACCATATACGTCGTCTTACGACTTAGCATAGTCCTGTGTTTTTGGTAAACAGTCGCATGGGCCTCTTCGCTGCGGCCCCAGCCAGCTTAACAAGCAAGTAGTCTCACCAGCCAGGGCACTCCTTCTCCCGAAGTTACGGAGTGATTTTGCCTAGTTCCTTAACGGTAGTTATCTCGCACGCCTTAGGTTTCTCACCCTGAGTACCTGTGTCGGTTTGCGGTACGGTCACCAATATGCTCCACAGACAGCTTTTCTCGTCCCGAGGGACCGATAGCTCCGGCCGTCGTCAGACTGCACCGTCGCCGGTTCCCTTCAGCAAGCCACTACGGACTCGCCTATGTCCCGGATACGTACAACCAATCACGTTCCTACCTACCCTCAGGCGTCCCTGCTGCTTCAACACATATTGGTGGCGCGGGAATATTAACCCGCTGTCCATCGCCTACGCCTTTCGGCCTCGGCTTAGGTCCGGCTAACCCTGGGAGGACGAGCCTGGCCCAGGAAACCTCACTCTTTCGGCGGAAAGGATTCTCACCTTTCTTATCGCTACTCATGCCAGCATTCTCACTTCTATGGGCCACCACGTATCCTCACGGTTACGCTAGAACTCCCATAGAACGCTCCCCTACCACTATGACAAGCATAGTCCTAAGCTTCGGTACACGACTTAGCCCCGTTACATTTTCGGCGCAGGATCTCTTGACCAGTGAGCTGTTACGCTTTCTTTTAAGGGTGGCTGCTTCTAAGCCAACCTCCTGGTTGTCAATGAGATCCCACCTCCTTTCCCACTTAGTCGTGTTTGGGGACCTTAGCTGTAGGTCTGGGCTGTTTCCCTCTCGACTACGGAGCTTATCCCTCGCAGTCTCACTGCCATGCTACACCCCACGGTATTCTCACTTTAGTCCGAGTTGGTACAGATCTCTCCGCCCGCATCGGTCCAGAGGCTTACCCCCGTGGTTCAGCACATGACGCTTTCCTTAAAGAAATTTCGGGGAGAACCAGATATCTCCAGGTTCGTTTGGCTTTTCACCCCTACCCACAGGTCATCCAATAGCTTTTCAACGCTAGAAGGTTCGGGCCTCCACGAAGTTTTACCTCCGCTTCACCCTGCCCATGGGTAGCTCACCTGGTTTCGGGTCTGCAACAACCGACTGAACGCCCTGTTAAGACTCGCTTTCGCTGCGGCTCCGGGTATAACCCCTTAACCTCGCCGGTTATCACAACTCGCTGGCTCATTACTCAAAAGGCACGCTCTCAGACTGATTCATGCATAGTCCTCGAACAGCTTGTAGGCACACGGTTTCAGGTTCTATTTCACTCCCCTCGCCGGGGTACTTTTCACCTTTCCCTCACGGTACTTGTTCACTATCGGTTGCTGGAAAGTGTTTAGCCTTGCGGGATGGCCCCCGCAGATTCACACAGGGTTTCACGTGTCCCGTGCTACTCAGGTGTCCGGTCGGACTTTTCAGGATTTCACATACAGGGCTGTCACCTTCTATGGCGCATCTTTCCAGATGCTTCTATTATCCCTACTAGGTCTTTATACCAGATCCTACAACCCCGCCGATCCGAGGACCGACGGTTTGGGCTGTTCCCGTTTCGCTCGCCACTACTCAGGGAATCGAATTTCTTTCTCTTGTCCGGCTACTTAGATGTTTCAGTTCGCCGACTTCTCCTCTCATACTTAATATGCAAGCAACTTGGGTATGAGATGACTGGATATGACTCCAGCCGGGTTTCCCCATTCGGAAATCTCCGGATCAAAGGTTGTCGCACCTACCCGAAGCTTATCGCAGCTGACCACGTCCTTCATCGACTTCCAGCACCAAGGCATCCACCATGTGCCCTTAGTATCTTGAACGTCTCACCTCAACTTTGCAGACTTGTTCGTGGAACGCATCCACTGGTTGAAATGAATTAATTGATACTAATGATTGCGATCTTGTGCGAGATACACAAAATGTATTCTCGTTTGAGTTGCCACGTCCGAAGGTCTTGGGAACCTTCGAACGACCACCAGAAAACAATTTTCAATGTACTGCGGGTCCCGCGACCCACCCCAGAACCCCGGATTTCGTGGCGGCAAAACCGCCCTCCCGGATTCGAAAGGACTGAGATTGTAGCACATCCGTCCCGATCGTCAAGGGGTAATAGAGAAATTACCAGCAAATTAGCGAAATTGCAGGAATTCCAGTGTTAATCAGGCTTGCGGGCCCAGCTATTACCAATCTATCAACGGGGCATGGGCTTCATCGCATCCTGCGGCCTGGGTCGATCAATCCCGCCATTTGGGATCTTGCGCAACTGGCTGTTCTCCTATTCTGGCTTACTGCGACTAGGCCAAGTGTCTCCCCTCGGAATCCGCGGGAGTGTACGTTGTGGCATGCGGGCAAACTGCCTATCATTTAACCAGGGCCGATCCTGTTTGATATCCGGGAGACTGCAATGCTTATGGGGAGACTGGGACAACTGGCTGGAGCAGTACTGCTGCTGCTGCTAAGCGCGGGATGTGGGGGTAATTCACCACTTGCTGCGACCAGAAACGGTGATAGCTTAGCGAATCCGGGCTCGGATGTGAGGCAGGATCAGCCCTCTGGACAGCTCGTATCAATGGGAATGGCCAACCCCGGCCAGCGGCCTGAATCAGGAATTGAGGCCATGCAACCCGAGCCTGACGGAGCTCTCATCGAACAACTCAATGACATGCTCGTGCGAGAACTGAGCGCTGCTGGTAAGGATAGCTCTGCAACCCAGACCCAGCCACCCAGTGGTGAGGGGAATGGCATCCGCTTCTTTGAGTATGGACTGACGAAGGCAACCGGGCCGGACTACGAGGATCCCTGGGACAGGCAGCTGTTCATCTACGAAATGCTGCTAGGTGACTATGACGCAAACGGCATTGTCAATGCAGCAGATCTGGTTCCTGTTGCCAGGTACTGGGGTTCTTCAGTTGATTACTCCGAAAACTTTGATGCTACGCATCAGTACCGGCCGATGCCGGAGCTTTGGTCAATTGCCGCTGGTCGGGTGGATGGCAACTTCGACGGTGTCGTCAATGCATCAGACATCACGGTTATTGCACAGCACTGGATGGAGTCATTAGACGGATTCAAAATCTACACATCCAGGGATGCTGCCCCGGAACAGTACCAGCCTGATCCGCATGAGCCATCGAGCAGCCTGAGCGTGCGGCGGCCTCACGCCGGCATAGACGATTCACTAAACCCATATGAGGACCAAGTTGGATTCTTCTATTACCCATTCTCTGGCCCGCCAGGGCATGGCATCTGCTTTTACCAGCTGGCGCTGGATGTGGTCCATGACTGGGAAATCAGGGTTGTTCCCGTGAATCTGGCAAATGATCCCCAGGAAGCGCAAAGCCGAAGCATCAGCATTCCCGCCAA
This sequence comes from bacterium, assembly GCA_020440645.1. Classification (GTDB taxonomy): domain Bacteria; phylum 4484-113; class 4484-113; order 4484-113; family JAFGCY01; genus JAHEFU01. The sequence continues at coordinate 3,824 of JAGRNR010000055.1, forward strand.
CCAGCCGCCGCTGCCGGATATCTCCATTAATCTCAGTGGTGATACGGCACCACTGATGCTCAATGTCGATCTAAGCGCTTCCACGGACGAGATGCCACAGAATCTTGACTACAGGTTACAGATTGTTGATGAAACCGGTCGAACGCTGCTAGACAGGAAAACAAATTTTGTTAGTGAGAAACAGCAGAATCAGATTCTGCCGGATGCCGGTGTTTATACAGTTGAGCTGGAAATGACGGACTACTTTGGGGCTGTTGTCAAAATGGAGGAGACTGTTGAAGTCACAGAATCCGACGTTGTCCATGATGCAGGCTGGACGTTGAGCCGCACCGGCATCGTGATGGAGAAGCTTTACGTAAAACAGGGGCAGGTCGATCTGGAGTTGATAGATGGCCAACCGGCCATTGTCAGGAGTTACCAGCCTGACAGCAGCACCAGCCAGGTCCTGTACCACCGGGCTGTGGATGCAATTGGACAGTCATGGGACGCCGGCAGGCTGGTCGTGGATGTCAACGAGCTTGCCATGGGAAAGGAGTTGTGGATTCTCGGTCTGGAACTGTTCGAGCGTGATGGCAAGCCACTTGTTTGCATGCAGTCAGGGGCTGGTCTGTCCACAGTGCTCTACACTGCGGACCTGACAGCCTACGAGGGTGTTGACAGTATTGGCAGTGGGTTCGTCGCCGGAACACCTGGAGTGCTGGGTATTACGTCCACAGTATCAATGGTGGATGAAAGACTCTGGCTGCCACAGGTTGACTGGTGGAAACAGGACATCATCTTCCAGCGTGAAAGCCAGGTACTGCCATCAATGTTCACACATGTTGCAGTGCTGGAGGATCAACTACAGTTCATGACGGGCTCCTGCAGTCCGACTTTGATTGGCAACAACGAGGAACTTGTACTGCTCAAGTACAATGGCCCCAATGACACAATCAGACTGATGTCCTCTGCTGACCAGCTGGTTCCTGCCTGGGGTGATGTGCAGGAATTCGGCGACGCTGAAAGTCAGTACAGGAGGGTGCTGGCTGCCTCACCCGATGGCAGGCAGCTATGTTTCGTCAGGGAGGAGTCAGTCATCTCATCCTTCCAGAAACCGCACACGCTAATGTTTGAAACCCTGGTAATCAATAATGGATCCTGGCAGTATTCTGCAGCCGAGCATCATCTGGCAGCACTTGATTCAGACCCCTTACTGATCCTGTCTGATAATGATCAGCAGGACAGTGACTGGAGGACCCTGGCAATCGTGGACGGCAGGCCAGTCTACTTCTTCCAGGGCCTACTCGGCACCTACTACATCGCCGCCCAGGACGAAATGGCAACACAGCTGGGTCCACCAACACTCATAGAGCTTGGCGTGGATCTCAGCTGGAACTTCCTCGAGGTGGAGGAAGACAGCGGAAAACTGGCAATCCTTGGCCAGGACAACGCAACCGGTGAGCTGCTTTACATTTCGCAGGACTAGCATCTGGCAAGGAGTCGATATGTGCATCAGAAGGACATTTGTATCGATATTAACTCTGGGAATGGTGATGCTCCTGGCTGGCTGCGGCGGGGGAGGGGACAACGGGCGCACAGTTGCCTTGCCCTCCGGGCTTGTGCCAGCGCCTGTTGCCACAGCTGACTCCGGAACAGATACCGAGCCTCTGCTCGATGAACTCACCGTGATCCTCAGTGAGGAACTGCAGAAGCTCGGCCGGGATCCATCCGCCAGCCAGTTCCGTGCGCCCTCGGGCTCCGGTAACGGCATACTGTATGTCACGGGCTGGCAACGCCGGACCGGGGAAGGGCCGGACTATGACTACTCCGTCACGCTGCAGGCCCATGAGGAGCTGTACGGGGACTACGATGGCAACGGTCAGGTCAATGCGGCGGACCTCGTGATGATTGCCCGCTACTGGCAACAGGAGGCCTACTACTATGTGCCGGAACAGTCTGACACTGGTCAGGCCCTGCCAGGTGGTGGCGCCAGTTATGCCGATGGCAACCGTGACGGCATCGTCAATGCCTCGGACATCACCGTGATCGCGCAGCACTGGATGGAGCGCCTGGACGGCTTTCGCATCTTTCGCAGCGTGGACGGCGGTCCGGAGCAGCTGCTGCTGGACCATACCGATCCCCTCAGTGGCCTGAGCATCGCCCGGCGGGATGACTACGACTTCCTGTTCGACCCGTTCCATCCCGAGGACTTCAAGCCGGAGCCAGGATACGTGTTCTACGTGCAGGGCCTGACCGGATCCAACCGCACACGCCGCCGGTTCTTCCTGGCTGACAGTATCGAGATGGATGTCCCGGTGGATTTCCGTATCGTGGCCGTCTGCCTGGATGCCGCGGAGCAGGAAGGTGGCCAGAGCGCTTTCAGCTCCGTTCCGGATGTGCTGCCCGTGCTGGACTATGCAGTGAGCCTCGATAGTGAAACCGTCCCGACCCGCCTCTATGTCGATTTCGCGGATTCCAAGGATGACCAGAGCAAGTACCTGTCACTGCAGATGAATGTGCTTGACGCGCAGGGTAACGAGCTTGGCAAGGACCAGGAATGGATGTACAACGGCAGCAGCCTGTCGGTGGTGTTGTTCAATGCGGAGCCGCACCAGCTGGAGCTGAGCATTACGGACATCTATGGCAGTGTTGCCAGCCAGCAAATCGAGATCACTCCCGAGTTTGATTCCGTCATCAGCGATGGGGACTGGACCCTCGTGCATACCGGCCATGTGATGCCCGAACCGGGAAACAGTTACATTGCGGCTGACCTTGCCAGTGTTGCCGGCCGGCCAGCCATCGCAACTTTCGGCATTCCTGCCGGTGGTGAGGCTGAAGTCCACTACATGCGTGCCATGGATGATTCTGCTACGACCTGGCCAAATGCAATTGCTGTCAGTGGCATCGAGGGTTTTGATCCGGAACCTGACAACACTGTGACTCACGTGAGACTGTACGGCGGCAGTGGCAGCCCGAGCATCGCGCTCGTTGACAGCTATTCCCAGAACTCCAAGCAGTCGGGTCGCATCTGGTTCTATGGAGCGGCGGACCCCGATGGCAGTGACTTCACTGCTGGCCAGCAGATCAACGGATTCAAGGATTTCATGATTTCCCAGCCGGATGGGCTGCTGCGCATCGTCTGGGGCACGAACCACGGATCCAGGCGGTTTGCCATCGAGAGCGCCAGTGGTTCGCTGGCCTTCGATGAAATCAAGATGCTGGGGCCGGGCGTGACACAGCTGGGCTTGCCCCAATTCCTGACCAGCCTGCAGCCTGGGATCGTCTACTTGAAGGAGGAGTCTTTCCAGCAGCTTGCGGTCTTTGACTGCCTGAGCCCGTTTGGTTCAGAAGTTGCCGACGAGTATCTCCTTCAGGGCTGGATGATCAGGGAGCGTGCATACCCGCTCCAGGCGCCGGATGCCGTGCACTTCCTCGCCCTGCAGCACCCTGCCAATGCCAGTGACACTCTCGACCGGGAGTTGGTACTCAATACGGTAACCCGGGATGGTGATGGATTCGCACTTGGGCTGCAAAGTCGGCAGTTCCCACTGATGAACCGTGGTTTTGCAAAATATCGCGGCATCAATTCCGATGGCTATGTGGATAATCCCGTCTGCCTGATCGGGGAGCAGCCTGCGCTCTTTTATACGGGCCAGCGCAATGAACTGATGTACGTGGTGGCCGACCCTGGCAGCCTGACAGGAATCGATGCCGCACACCGCATCCTGCTTCCTGCAGAGGTGGGGGACATCTCGCCGTTGGATGCAATCAGCATTGAAGGCCGGCCGGGCATCCTCGTGATTGACAACGATACGCAGGAACTGCTCTACATCTCGCGGGACTAGCCGGCCTGCTACTGCTTCTGCATCCCGCTGAGCATCTGCTCGAACTCACTGCGGTCGCCGAAGCTCAGCAGGCCCATTTCCACCTGCCGGGGCTGGCCGGCTGCGATCGCCTTGTCATGCTTGAGGATGATGATGCGCATCACTTCACTGTCTACCAGCGCTTCCACGGCATGCGTGCCGGTCTCGCGGGCGTAGTCCTCGAACACATCCCCGCGCAGGATGTCCACGAAGCTTTGGAACTCAGCTTCGTTGGCAAAGCCTGCCTTGCAGGGCCGGAAGACATGCATCTGGCCGACATTGCTCTCTTCATCAAACTCGCTGAACGACTCCAGGTGCGGGGCCAGCAGGCTGGCATCGATTGCCAGGTGCTCGCTGAATTCAGCCAGCTCATCCATGTTGACAGCTTCCGGCGCAGCCGACGCTGTCTCGGCCGGAGCTTCCCCGGCTGGCGCTTCTGCTTCAGGTGCTGCCGCTGCTTCCGGCTGCCGGGCATTGTCACCCGCCGGCTGCTGCTTCGGGCAGCCACACAGCAGCAGGGCCAGCGGGAGCAGCAGGCAAAGGAACGAAAGGGAGAGGTGCTTGCGTATCACTCCCGCAGCATAGCAGAGTCCGCTTCAGGCCGGTGAAGCGTTCAGCCCAGTACTGATCAGGCATACTCTATCTGTGCAAATCAGCCTTACACTTTTTTCATCAAATTGACATTTATCTGTTACAAGTCAGGCACTTCAGGACTATTATCTTGACATGAGTGGACTGCGAATGGAGAAGCTGCTGCTGGCCGGAATGTGCCTGGCCCTGTTGCTAGCACCCGGCTGTGCTGGCCGCAACGCGAGGACTGACGGCAACCCGCCTGTGTCATCACTGCCGACCGGGGAACGGCTGGGCATTCCCTTCCCGGATTCCTTTGCACTGGACCGCGATGCTAGCGCCGTCGAACTGCTTGCGCGCAGCGGAGACGACAATGCTGCCTCGCTGGGCAGCCGCAACCTCACGACTGATACCGGGCAGGGCACCGCCAGCTTCACTCCGTTGGATAACTCCACTCCTGCCGCTGAGCGCTGCAGCTGGGCCATCTATTCGCTCACCCCTGGCCAGAGTGCGCTGCCACAGCTCAGCCTGGACTGGCAGTCTGCCCCGGCTGATGGCAGCCTGTACATCGGCTTTGCCAACTGGAGTGCAGGCCGCTGGTACTGGCAAAGAACGGAGAACAGTGGCATTGCCAGCGTCCCCGGACTGCTGGACTGCACGGAGTCCATCAGCGGCCAGCTGCTGGTGGCGATCGTGGTGCAGGACCAGCCCTCCGCCGTGCTCAGGGAAGTGCGCCTGCAGTCCATTGGCAGCGACTACCTGCCGGACGGCCCGCATCCGCGCCTCTGGCTCACTCCTGAACGCCTCAGCGGCCTGACTGATGCGATGAATGCCAACACTCCGGAATGGCAACTGTTCAATATCCGCGCCCAGCAGTACCAGACCGAGCTGTACTGGGCCGGGTTGAACCACACCATCCCGTATCCATTGCTGATGTACAAACTGACAGGCGATGAGCAGTACGCCCAGCGCGCCTTCCAGCTGCTGGATGACGCCCCGCTGGAATGGGAGATCAGCTGTTGCCCCTACCACTGCCAGATCCACCACATCGCGCTTGGCTACGACTGGCTGTATGACCACCCGGACATGACACCGGCACGGCGCACGGCCTACATTGCCAAGCTAGAGCAGTTCTCTGACATGCTCTGGGATGAAGCGCTGTCCGGCGGAGGGCTTGGCAACAGCCAGGACACCGACCGCATCAGCATGGCCGGGGCCACGCTGGCCACGATCGGCTGCGCGCTGTGGGGTGACAGTGAGCGTGCACCGGAGATCTTCGAGCGCGGCTGGCGGATGTTCACCGTCGGGCTGGGCGACCCGCCGGCCAGCGGGGTCTGGCGCGAATGGACCGATGCCGCCAGCGTGCGCCACTGGGTGCAGGGCTGGGGGCAGGGGCCCTGGCCGAGTGGCTGGTTCTACTGCACCGGCACCGACTTCTACGGCCTGAAGGACTGGGACGAGACCCTGCGCACGGCCTGCGGCTACGATGTCAACGAGCTGGAGCCGGGCTTCGAAAGCCTGTGGGACAGCCAGATCCGCGCCTTCATCTACAGCCTGAGCCCGGATGGCGACCACGCCTACAGCGGCAGCGACTGGCAGGATGGTGACCTGCTCAGCGGCCAGGCCTACATCCACACCGCGCTGGCCTCCTGGGCAGATGAAGCGGAACAGAATGGCGACGGCGAGTCCGCTGCCTGGGCCCGGCACCTGCAGCGAAACCTGCCGGGCTACCACACCGACCCCTTCCGTGAGTTCTTCTTCAGCGCTTCCGGCAATCTCAGCGAGGCTGATCCCTTCGATGCCAACCTGCCTCTTGTGGCAAAGTACGGCCCGGTGGACATGCTCAGCTTCCGCACTGGCTGGGGCACTACGGACAGCTGGGGCGTGTTCAGCGGGCAGGGCAGCGTGCCCTGCGACCACATGCAGCCTGACAGCGGGCACTTCTCATTGCAGCGCAATGGCCAGTTCCTCACGCGCGAGGCACCCGGCTACAAGAGCTTCGAATGCGGCGCCCAGACCTACAACACCCTGTCCATCGAGAATGACACCGAGCAAGGGCACATGAAGACCACAGGGATGGATGCCCCGGCCAGCCTGCTGCGCTGGCGTTGCTCGGACTCCCCGCTGCTGGCCTACGCCATGCTGCAGGCGGATGACAACTACGATGACAACCCGGACAGCTGGGACCCGACCCTGCGTGTCGAGACCTACCGCCGCCACTTCGTCTGGCTCGGCGACTACGTGGTGGTGCTGGACCGCTTGCGCACGGCGGACAGCGGCTGGTGCCTGTACCGCCTGCGCTCCGAGACTGAGCCGCAGCTGATCGGTGACACCATCAACCAGACCAGTGCCGATGGCAGCCAGCGCCTGCTGCACCGCACGCTGGAACCGGCCGGCTGCCAGATCAGCGTGGTGGATGAGAAGCAGCTGCTGGCGGAGTACTACCAGTATGAGGTGCCGGACTACCAGCGCCTCTGGCAGACGCAGGTCAGCCCGCCGGAGTCGGACAGCGTTGACATCCTCAGTGTGATCCGCATGGGTGACAGCTCACTCACGGACTTCGATGCCAACCTACAGCACATCAGTGACCCAGCCAACGCCGGAGTCGTCCAGGGGCCCCTGTGTGCCGTGTTCGCCCGTGAGGAAGTGCTGCGCAGCGGCTGCAGCTATACGGTCGATGCCCCGCAGGCCGGTATGCTGCACCTGGTCGGAGACCTCGAACCCGGCAGTTACAGCGTGACCGTCAACGGCCAGCCGGCTGGCGTGTATGCCTGCAACTCTAGCGACAATACGATCCTGTTCAGCACGGACGATGAATCCGCCGTCAGCGTGGTGATCACGAAGCAGTAACGAATCCGGTATTGCCAGACTTATTGCCAGGGAACCTTGTACATCTGCGACAGGAAGTTTCCCAGTGTCTGCTGATCAGGGAAATCCATGTATTTGAGCAACAAACCGGGACTCCCGTTGTTGTCTTCCGCTGCCAGATTTCGGATGGATACAGCGCGCTTGGAAATACCATCGGAAACAATGTCAATTGTGCCGAAATTGGTGTCTTTTCGATAGCGGTCCATTCCCGTGGGAGCGAACGCCTTGGCAATGAAATCCTCGCGATCCTGCTCGCTGGCAAAATCCGCCAGATAAGATTTTCCAGGTATCTCTGAGTTTGAACTGTCCTTGTTTAACTTAAAGCCTTGCAGCAGGGCAAGCAGATCACTTTGGTTCATTGCTCCACTTTCAAGACAGAAATCATCCAACTCTGATTGGTTGACATTGGCTTTCGTGGTGCTTGTCACACGGTTTGCAGGAGAATGCTGCTGGTTCTTCGGACAGCCGCTTAGCAGCACTGCCAACAGAAGCAGTGCGATTAGGATGGATGTTGGATTCTGTTTCATCATCGCAGAATAGCAGAAAACAAAAAGGGAGGATCCTTGGATCCTCCCTTCTCGGAGGCCAGAATTCATTCTGGCAACCTTTAGTTCTTAGTTGATGGTAATTAGTTCTTAGTAGTTGTCAGAATTTGCATTCACTAACCACTAATCACTTCTCCCACTACGCCATCGCGCAGTCTTCGCCGTGGATGCCGCTCAGCGCATTCCACAGCGTCTTGCACATCCGCTCGCAGGCGGCGACGGCCTCTGCCTGGCCGGCCTCGTCAAGCTGCTGCGCCAGCGCGTAGACGGCCTCGCTCTCGTGGTGGTTGACGGCGTGCACCTTGAAGTACTCGCTGTACAGCTCCTCGTTGAGCTGCTTGTAGTTCTCCTTCAGGCCCGCGAGCTTGCTCGTGGCGGTAGCGGGCTGCTGCACCTCAAAGGCGTACAGCGCGCCGATCGCGGAAGCCGGACGGCTGAACAGGTTCGTGACCTCGCTCACCATCTCCTGGGTCTCGGGCAGCACCGCAGCATCACCGACCTGGGTGTCCAGGCAGCGGGCGAAGTCGTCCCACATCACGCTGTGCTCCTCCTCCTCCTGCACCAGGTCGGGGGAGGCGAGGGTGGCCCAGCCGCTCGGCATCAGCCGCACCAGCTGGCCGTATTCCTCGGCGTAGCTGCGCAGCGTATCCACGGGCAGGGTGCCCGCGCGCCAGCTCTCGTAGAAGGGATGCTTGTTGAGATCCCACTGCTCGACAATCGAATCGAACTGCTGCTTGAGGTTCATCTTCACTCCTGGTTCTACAGATGGTACGGATCGGAAAATGGAATTCTAGCGCATTTTCCGGGATTCAATAATCTACCGGCCTAGTCCCAGTAGCGCACGCTCATCGCGTCCTTCACGCGCTCAAGGGTCTTCTCGCCTTCCTCAATGCCGCGCTGGGTGCCGAGCTTGAGGATGTCGATCATGTCATCCGGGTGCTGCTCCCAGTACTGCCGGCGCTCACGCATCGGGTCAGTCAGCGCGGTGATCTTTTTGTGCAGCTGCTGCTTGCACTCCACGCAGCCCCACTTCGCGCCACGGCAGTTGCCTGCCACTTCCTCCACCGTAGCCACGCCGAGCTCGCCCTCGTTGATGCCGGCTTCGTTGCCCTCGCTGAACACCTGATGGTAGCTGAAGATGTTGCAGACCTCCGGCCGGCCCGGGTCATCATTGCGAACTCGCTGCGGGTCGGTCGGGGCGGGTTTGATCTTCTTCCACATCTCGTCCGGGCTGTCCGAGAGGTAGATCGCATTGCCGAGGCTCTTCGACATCTTCGCGTTGCCATCGATGCCCTTCAGCGTGCCACCCTTGCCAACCAGCGCCTGCGGTTCCACGAGGATCCGTTTTCGTTTACCATACTGCTTGTTAAACCGCTGTACGATGTCACGCGTCAGCTCGATGTGCGGTACCTGGTCCTCACCAACAGGCACTAAGTGTGCATTGACGAAGGTGATGTCCGCCGCCTGGCTGACGGGATAGCCGAGAAAACCGTAATTCATCTGGCGGATGCCTGAAGTTTTCTTTTGTCTTTTTAGTTCCTCAAGCATAAATCTTTGAAGTCGCTTACTCTCAATAAACGGTCTATAAGATGGATTTAGTGGATCAAATCCGTATTTGCGAAGTTCCTCTCTAGCTGAAACATCATTCGATTGACGAATTTTTACACCTGCAATCCGAACTTGTTGTATAGAAACTGCGCCTAACTCAGGAAACTGACCAGTCATAAGTTTGTACAACTCAGATAATGCAGGACTGACATAACCGGACCCTTCAAATTGGTCGTCTTCCAAATCATCTCCAACGCCTAGCATGCCGTGTTGCATAGCCTCGGCATTCGTGGTCGGATTGTCAAGGATGATGCTCATCGGCGTGAACAGGCCGTACAGGCAGGTCAGTTCAGCGATCGCCGGTACGGCGCTCTGGATCACGATCTTCGTCTTCGTGCCGTCATCCACTCCACCGGTGTAGGGATCAATCCCGACGGCGAGATAGTCCAGCGCTACCTCGCGCACGCTCTCTTTGAGGATCTTAGGGTTCTCCCAGTGCGTCGTCAGCGCCTGCACATCCGCCATCAGCACGAAGGTGTCGTACTCGCGCTGCAGGCGCACGCGGTTCTTCAGGCTGCCGACGTAATGCCCGAGGTGCAGCTTGCCGGTGGTGCGGTCGCCGGTCAGGATGCGCTTGCGGTGGACGTTGCCATCCTTGTCGGTCCAGGTCGGCTGCAGGTCCTCGTCACGCGCCACTGCGCGGCTGTCACCCTTGCTCTGCTGTTGTGTCTTCTCTTCGTCTGCCATCGCCGCAGATTATATCGGAGCGCGTGGCGAGCTTACACCTCCGGTGCAAGCCAGCCGCGCATATGCGGTAATCGATTGCCAATTGACTATGTGTCAAATGCTGCTATAATATTGACCATATGACAAACAAGGATACTGACAACCATAAGGGATTCTATGCGCGTGGCTACCTGCCACACTTCGATGAGCCAGGCTTGTTTCAATCAATCACGTTTCGTTTGGTGGACTCGATCAGTCCTGAGCGTATGCAGAAAATCAGGGCTCAATATCAGGCCAGGCGCAGGAGGGAGTTCCACGAGGCAATGGAAGATGAGCTGGACAGGAACTATGGCAAGTGCTGGCTCAGACGTGATGATGTTGCCAGAGTTGTGGCTCGAGCCCTGCAGAAGGCGAACGGCAAACACTATCGCTTAATAGCATGGGTCATCATGCCGAACCACATACACTGCATCATTCACCATGCTGAAGGTTATCCACTATCAGGAATTGTGCGCAACTGGAAGGCGGACTCTGCAATAAGAGCTAACAGGATCCTCCGTCGAACCGGTAAATTCTGGCAACCCGATTACTTTGATAGATACATCCGCGACCCCGGGCATCTGGACATGGCATGGGAATACATCCATTTCAATCCCGTTGCTGCTGGTTTGTGCAGGAGGCAGGAGGACTGGCAATGGAGCAGCATTCATGAATACATGGCACAGTTGAATTGATGTCTTGCTGACCCTGCTGTTGGAAAATGCGCGGCTATGGATCGCTGATGCGAGTCTTCGCCACGCGCTCCCATTGCGCGGCTATGAAATGCTTTCACTTTCCTTCGCCACGCGCTCCCTTACTTCAGGCTGATCACCGGCAGCTCAATCACTTCCCAGCTGTCCGCATCCTCACTGACACTCACGATCGTATCCAGCGGCACATCCGTGAACAGCTGGCGCGTGCCACTCACCGGCCAGTACAGCTCAAGCTCGGAGATTGCAGTGGCATCCCCCAGCCCGATCTCCTGGATGCGCGGGCTGCCGCCGAAGCTGCTCACCGAACCGGCCGCCCGGTGGATCTCACGCTCACCATTCGGCGTGGCCAGCTTGACCCGGATACGTACGCCATAACCCTGCCGGTTGGTCTGCACGCCTTCCAGCCTGATCTTCAGCCAGTGGTTGGCATTGCCCGGGTTGAGGAACAGCGCATTGCTGAACTTGTCGCCTGGGTAGAAGCCGCCGAGCTGGTTATAGATGTCCTGGTCGCCATCGTTGTCAATGTCGGCGAAGGCCACGCCATGGCCCTTCTGCAGGTGGCCGAAGCCGCCACTGTAGGTCGCGTTGCGGAACGTGCTGCCGCCGACATTCTGCAGCATCACATTTGGCATCAGGGTCTCGTACTCCGGGTCGCCGGTGGCGAGGTACATATCCAGCCAGCCATCGTTGTCAATGTCCCCGAAGCTGGCGCCCATCGGCATCACCGGGATCGCCAGCCCGCTCTCCGTCGCCACGTCAGTGAAGCCATTGCCCGTGTTGCGATACAGCCGCGGGGCCGGGCAGCGCATGCTGCGCCCGCGCGCCTGGTCCACCAGGTCCTCGATCGAAGTCTCGTAGGCCGACACGAACAGGTCGAGCTGCCCATCGTTGTCATAGTCGAAGAACCAGGGCACGAAACTGCGGCCCTCCGGCTGCTGCATGCCCTGCTGGGCCGCGATCTCCTCGAACTTCCCGTTGCCGAGGTTGTGGTACAGCCGGTTGGGCCCGACATTCGAGATGTAAAGGTCCACCAGCCCGTCATTGTCATAGTCACCAGCGCTCACGCCTTTCCCAAAGGCGTCCATCGCGCAGCCAAACTCCTGCGCCCGTTCGGTGAAGGTGCCATCCCCGTTGCTGACCCACAGTCGCGCCGGGTAACTCGGCCCATCCGGTTCGATCTCCGTGCGGCTCTCATGCGCCACAAACAGGTCGAGCCAGCCGTCATTGTTGAAGTCATGCCAGCAGGCGGCCTGCGTCGGACGGCCCGGCAGCACCAGGCCGCTCGTACCGGTCACGTCGGTAAATGTCCCGTCGCCATTATTGCGGATCAGCGAGTTGCGCACGCAGCCGTCATCCCGCAGCCAGCCGCCGCGCAGCACGAGGATGTCCGGGTCGCCATCATTGTCATAGTCCGTGCCGATGCAGTTCAGCCCGCCGAACTGCGCCGACAGGCCGGAGGCGTCCGAGCGGTCCTCGAAGCCACCCTGGCCGTCATTCACGAAGTAATGCAGCGGCTCAGTGAAGTCCAGGCTGCTCGTCACGATGTCGTACAGGCCGTCGCCTGTGAAGTCGTCAACGATTGCGCCGCCACAGAGGTTGAAGGTGTTGACCCCGAGGTCCTTTGAGATGTTCTCGAAGCGCGGGATGCCGGAGTCGTCACTGAAGCTCTCCGCCGGCAGCCGGTTGCGCTCTGACACGCCCTCCGGCCATTCATCCGCCGCCATCGCCGCCACGTTCAGCAGCCAGGTGAAGCGGCGGTTGCCCATGTCATGCTCCAGCAGCTTCTCGTATGCCGCCATCGCATTACGCGCCGGTTTGTCAACGTCATGCACCCCGCCGCCCGTGAGCGGGAAGATGCAGCAGTCCTCGTTGTTGCGCTCCACGCAGTTCTCGATCTCCGCCTTGCGTAGCCAGGCCAGGCCCTCGATCCCGCGGATGATGGACACCGCCATGCGCTCCTCGTCGACGCTGGGAAAGCCGCCACTGGCCTGTGTCGCATCCAGCCAGGCGGTCACCTCATCCACCTGCTCGAGAGCGGCGTCGATCTCACCGCGCTTCAAAAGCTGGCTGGCCAGCGAGACCCGGGCCTGCAACTTGATGATGTCGTCAGATGCCGGGTCGTTCAGCACTTCCATGTACTTGCCCATGTCACTCAGGCCTAGATAGGGGTTCTGGCTGGCGGCAAACTTCTGTGCCATTGCGGCGAACTCAGCACGCAGTTCCGCTTCCGTCGGATTGCTCGTCGGGATCGGGATTGCCGCCTGTTCCTCCGGCATGGGTTGTTCAATGTCTGCAGGCGATTCAACGGGCTGCTCGCGCGCGACATCACCGGCCTCCGGTGCAGGCTGCTCAGTGCAACCGATGCATGCCAGGCAGGCAATCATGATCAGGAATAAGCGTGACTTATTGCGTGCCGCCAAACGGATGAATTCCATTTCACCTGTCCAACGTTCGTCAGCTTGATTTGTGAGAGTGCACCCTCAGCTGTCCAGCATGCGGGCCACCCTGCCTGCACCTGTGTCCAACCTAATAGCTCACCGGCCCGTTCACCTTGGCGAACAGCCTGACTATATCATGTCGCTCACTCAAATGAGATGGGATGCAGCTCCAACCCTTCCCATTGATCAGCATCCTCACTGACAAGGATCAGCGCATCCAACGGAACGTCCGTGAACAGCTGCAGGGTACCGCTCACCGGCCAGTACAGCTCAAGCTCAGTGATCGCCGTCGCATCCCCCAGTCCGATCTCCTGCACGCGCGGGCTGCCCCCGAAGCTGCTGACTGAGCCGACCGCCCGGTGGACCTCGCGCTCACCATGCGGTGTGGCCAGCTTCATCCGGATGCGTACGCCATAGCCCTGGCGGTTTGTCTGTACGCCATTGAGCCTGATCTTCAGCCAGTGGTTGGCATTGCCGGGGTTGAGGAACAGTGCATTGGCGAATTTGTCGCCGGGGTAGAAGCCGCCGAGCTGGTGGTAGATGTCCTGGTCGCCGTCATTGTCAATGTCCACGAAGGCCACGCCATGCCCCTTCTGCAGGTGGCCCAGTCCCGCGCTGAAGGTCGCCACCTCGAAGCTGCCGTTCCCGCTGTTTCGCATCATCATGTTGGGCATCAGTGATTCGAACTCCGGATCCCCGGTTGCAAGGTACATGTCCAGCCAGCCATCATTGTCCATGTCCCCGAAGTTGGCCCCCATCGGCAGCAGAGGCAGGTCCAAGCCACTGCCGAACGTGACCGGCCGGAAGCTGCCCCCCTCATTGTGGTAAAGCATCGGCATCGTGCATCTGGTCTCCTCACCCAGTGCCGCAGCTTCCAGGTCCTCAATGGTCGCATCAAACGCAGCAACGAACAGGTCGAGCAGGCCATCGTTGTCATAATCAAAGAACCATGGCACGAAGCTGCGGCCGAAGGGCTTCATCGCATCTTTCTCGCGGCTGACGTCCTCAAAACTGAGATTGCCGGTGTTGCGATACAGCCGGTTGCGTCCGGTGTTGGAAACGTAGATGTCCACCAGTCCGTCATTGTCATAATCGCCAGCGGTCACACCCTTGCCATAGGCGTCGTTGGCACAGCCCGCCTGCTGCGCAAGTTCGCGGAAACTGCCGTCGCGGTTGCTGACCCACAGACGGGCGGGGTAGGAGGGGCCGCCTTCCTCAATTTCAGTACGGCTTTCATTGGCAACGAACAGGTCCAGCCAGCCGTCATTATTGAAGTCATGCCAGCAGGCGGCCTGCGTCGGACGTCCCGGCAGGTCCATCCCGCAGGACTCAGTCACGTCGCTGAAGGTGCCGTCGCCGTTGTTGCGCAGCAGCGAATTGCGCACCAGTCCGTCATCCATCAGCCAGGCTCCCCGCAGCACGTAGATGTCCAGGTCGCCGTCATTGTCATAGTCGCTGCCGATGCAGTTCAGTCCGCCCAGCTGTAATGCCAGTCCGCTCTCTTCCGAGCGATCCTCGAACTTACCCTTACCATCATTTACATAGTAGTGCAGCGGTCCACGGAAGTCATACGTGCTGGTTACGATGTCATACAGTCCATCTCCGCTGAAATCGTCAACGATTGTCCCGCCACACAGGTTGAAGGTGTCTATGCCCAGCTGCGGGGCGACATCCCTGAACCGGGGCATGCCGCTGTCATCACTGAAGGCATCCTCAGGCAGCCTGTACTGCTCAGGCAGCCCATCGGGCCATTTGTCCGCCGCCATTGCTGACAGGTTCAGCAGCCAGATCGCTCCGCGGTTGCCTGGATCAATTTCCAGGTAGTCAATGTAGCACTGCATCGCATTCAGTGCTGGTTCGTCAACGCTGTGCACTCCGCCTCCGTCCAGCGGAAAGATGCAGCAGTCACTGTTGTGCTGGTTGACGCAGTTCTCGCGCTCCGCCTTGCGCAGCCAGCACAGTGCCTTGACCCACAGGATACTGCTGCGCGCATAGCGTTCATCCATCGGATTGCTGAACGCCTGTTGCAGGTCCGCTACCGCCAGCCAGTCATCCACACGCTGGATCTCCTCCAGTGCACGGTCCTCGTTCCCGTCCTTGAGCAATTGCCGCACCACTTCCAGGCGGGCCTTCATCCGCTCCTGTTCCGGATACTCGTCATTGTTGGCAATCAATTCGAATTGCTCGAGCATCCCGAAGCCGAGGAAGGGACTGTGGCCGGTTTCGTAGCGCAGTGCAATCTCCTCGAACTCAGCACGCAGTTCCTCATCGCTTGCGGCACTGAAATCATGAACAAGGGAGGCCTGCTCAGCGCTGTCGGCACTTGCACTGTCATGAATCCTGCTGCACGCAGTCATCGCCAGAATGGCCACCAGCAGGCATGGCAGCTGGCCAACCGCTTTTCGGAACAATGGATACGCGATGCCATGGCCAGTGGCAGGTATGGGTATTCTCAACGGTTTCGGGCCTCCGCATTCCGCAGCCGGCCCGCCGCGCGATTCGATTGGCACGGGATTGCTCCCGTGAAAAGGCCCGTCAGTTTCAGCCAGTCCCCCGTCGGCCCGAGCTGATTTTCAGCCTGTGACTGGAACCCCGCCTTTCGTCAGCAACACTGGCGAATAGACGCAGTCGCTCGTCTTTTGGAATGGATGAGAGTGCCTTGAAGTCTGGGTGACAGGTGGCTGGAAGGCCTGCTGACGCCCGGTATGCTCAGTTCACCGGCCCGTTCATCTCGGCGAACAAGCTGACTATATCATGTGGATTATTCAAATGAGATGGGATGCAGCTCCAGCCCTTCCCATTGATCCGCATCCTCGCTGACGAGGATCAGCGTATCCAGAGGCACATCCCTGAACAGCTGGCGTGTGCCGCTCACGGGCCAGTACAGCTCCAGCTCAGTGATCGCAGTCGCATCCCCCAGCCCGATTTCCTGGATGCGCGGGCTGCCGCCGAAGCTGCTGACTGAGCCAACTGCCCGGTGGACCTCACGCTCGCCATTTGGCGTGGCCAGCTTGAGCCTTATGCGCACGCCGTAACCCTGGCGGTTGGTCTGCACTCCGTTGAGCCTGATCTTCAGCCAGTGGTTGGCATTGCCGGGGTTGAGGAACAGTGCATTGGCAAACTTGTCGCCGGGGTAGAAGCCGCCGAGCTGGTGGTAGATGTCCTGGTCACCGTCATTGTCAATGTCCACGAATGCCACCCCGTGCCCTTTCTGAAGGTGGCCGAAGCCGCCGGAGAAGGTGATGTTGCGGAAGGCATGGCCGCCGATGTTCTGCAGCATGATGTTCGGCATCAGGGTCTCGAACTCCGGGTCGCCGGTGGCGAGGTACAGGTCCAGCCAGCCGTCGTTGTCAATGTCCCCGAAGTTGGCTCCCATCGGTTGCACCGGCATGTCCAGCCCAAGCTCCGCGCTGGCCAGCCTGTAGCTGCCATTGCCCAGGTTGCGGTAGAGCAGGGGCGTGCTGTGCGGCTTGTCGATGCCACGCGCGTAGCGCGAGAGGTCCTCGATCGAGCTGTCGTAGGAACCGACGAACAGGTCCAGCCAGCCGTCATTGTCCTGGTCGAAGAACCAGGGCACGAAGCTGCGGCTCTCCGGCTGCCCGACGCCCTGCCTGTCGCTGACCTCCTCGAACTTCATCCCGCCGAGGTTGCGGTACAGCCGGTTGTGGCCAACGTTGGAAACGAAGATGTCAACCAGCCCGTCGTTGTCGATGTCCCCGGCGCTGACCCCCTTGCCGTACTCATCATTCAGGCAGCCGGCCTCCGCGGCGCGCTCCGTGAAGCTGCCGTCGCGGTTGTTGACCCACAGCCGGGCAGGGTAGGAGGGGCCTTCCTTCTCGATCACGCGGCGGCTTTCGTTGGCCTCGTACAGGTCCAGCCAGCCGTCATTGTCAAAGTCATGCCAGCAGGCGGCCTGGGTCGGCCGGCCCGGCAGCTGCATCCCGGCGGCGCGCGTCACATCGCTGAATGTGCCGTCGCCGTTGTTGCGCAGCAGCGAATTGCGCACCAGCCCGTCATCCATCAGCCAGGCGCCGCGCAGCACGAGGATGTCCAGGTCGCCGTCGTTGTCATAGTCCGCGCCGATGCAGTTCAGCCCGCCCTTCTGCAGGGCCAGTCCGGAGGCCTGCGCCCGGTCAGTGAAGCCGCCCTGGCCATCATTCTCGAAGTACTTCAGCGAGCCGTTGAAGTCGAAGGTGCTGCTCACGATGTCAGGCAGACCGTCCCCGTTGAAGTCATCCACGATCGTGCCGCCGCAGAGGTCGAAACTGTCAATCCCGAGCCTGGATGACACATTCTCGAAGCGCGGGAAGCCCGAGTCATCGCTGAAGCTCTCGCGCGGGATGCGCACATCCGCAGGCAGGCCGTCCGGCCACTGGTCCGCCGCCATCGCCGCGATGTTCAAAAGCCAGATCCCGCCGTCATTGCCGGGGTCGTATTCCAGGTACCTGCTGTAGGCCTTCATCGCATTGCGCGCCGGAGTGTCCACCTCATGCAGCCCGCCGCCGGCCAGCGGGAAGATGCAGCAGTCGGCGTTGTTGCGTGCGATGCAGTTCTCCACCTCGGCCTTGCGCAGCCAGGCCAGGCCCTCCACCCAGTAGCTGCTGGCCAGCGCACCGCGCTCCTGCGCCGCATCGCCGAACACGGAGAGCGTGTCGACGGAATCAAGCCAATTGCGGATGATCACCATCTCCTCCAGCGCCCTGTCCACGTCGCCATCCTTCAGCAGCTGGCGCACAAGCTCGAGGCGGGACTGCATGCGGTCCTCCTCGGACAGCGACTGGTCCGTGGCCATCGACTGGTAGCGCTCCACCATGCCGTAACCGAGGTAGGGGCTCCGGCTGTGCTCATAGGCGTTGGCAATCGAATTGAACTCGCCTGTCAGCTGCTGCGCATTCGGGATCAGCTCCGGATTGAAGCTGACGGGTTCGGCCCCGGCGGGCTGATCATCCGCAGCGACTTCACCCTGCTGTCCAGTTGTCGATGCCGGGACTGAGTCCTGCTCAGCCGTGCCGGGCTGGTCCTGGCAGGCTGCAGCCAGCATCGTCAGGGCAATGAGAATTCCGAGCCTGAGCAGGTTTTTCGTCATGGGGTTCAGCTTAGTTGCCAAGCCAGTTGCTTCCTGAATGGTGGTTTCCTGCAGTGTCCGCTGCAATACCCTGCATGTCCCTGCGGCTCAGCCTTCGTAGACCGGGTAGTCCGCGGCCTGTACACCGAGCACCCGCACCAGTGTGTCCGGCGGGGCACCGAGCTTCTTCAGTTCACTGCGCAGGATGCCGACCGCGGCCACCACGCTCTGGGGCAGCACGACGAAGTCCATCTCATAGCCGGCCGCCAGGTCAACCCAGCGGCTGCCGAGGAACTCGCCGATCCTGTCCTCCATCAGCGCCGCACTGAGCGGCTGCTCCACGCCACTGAGGCCCGGGCCCTCAGGCGGGGCGTCCTGCCAGTCATTGCTGTGGATCTCCACCACGAGGTGGATCAGGTCGGCACGCTTGCGATGCATCCGCATGAACATCCCTAACAGCATAGGGGATGGATGGAGGTCCGGCACGGAGGCCAAGCTGTAAGCTTGGCGATTGCAGGCAATGAGCCAATCTACCTGCACGGAAGTCTGAAGTAATCTTGTTCCTCAGTTCTCTTCCAACTGCCGCCTTTCCTTTCCGTCCTTGTTCCGTTCAATGTCCTGCGCCTCAATTTCACAGGATTCATCCTTCCCTGCGGGCAGCAGGCTGCTGTCCTCCACGAACTCGTCCGTGAACGAGATGAACAGCATCAGCAGCTGGGCCCTGGCCCGCAGAGGTCCCGGCATAGAGAACAGGCCAAGGATGTACTTCAGGCAGAAGCTCGTCAGCAGCACCAGGTATGCGACGAACAACCAGTAAGGCAGGACATTAGCCAGTAGGGAACTCAACATGATCAATGTCAACAGCGCGAAATTCCCCGCCATCGATATGCTGTTGGGAATTCCCTTCTTGCGGTCATGCAACAGCTGCCAATATTCGTTCAGGAAGCGGGCAATGTCTGCACTGCTTTCCAGTTTGCGCTTCGGCAACAGCATTCGCAGGATCGGGCGGTCCGCGAGGATTTCATCACGCAGACTGACCGGGTCCTCCATCAGGATCAGTGAAAGCCTGGTCCTGCGCAGATTCTCCAGCCACGCGTGCATCCACCGCAGTTCAGCTTCCCGCATGACTCCGCCCAGGTTTGACGCATGCGCTGTGTCCTGCTGCTTGCCAGCCCTGTCCCGCCTGCCTTCGTCTATCACCCGGCACTGCAGCAGCCAGTCATCAATCGTTTCGTCGTCAAAACTGCTAAGTGCCGGGTACAGCATGCCCCACAGCCCGGCGGCTACCTGCCTTGCCAGCGGACTATCCATCTGCCTGAGTCGCCTGAGCAGCACCTCATTGCTGGCAGCCTTTAGCTCATCAACGGAATGGGACGGCTTGTCCAGCTGCTGGGCAGGATCCTGCACCCGGGAATTCTCATTCATTGGCGATCGCCTTTCCGTCTTCCTCCACGAACTCATCCGTGAATGTGATGTACAGCGCCAGCCTCAGGTGGCGCTCATTTGTCTTGATGCGGTCCTCCACGTAGAACAGGGCCAGCATCGACGGCAGCAGCACGAGCATCAGCAGGGCGGAATCGCGCAGGCCGAGCAGCAGCACAATAGCCAGCGGGCCGAAGGTGAACAGGACAGGAAAATATGGCTGGATCGCACGGATCGCACATTGCGGTACTAGTGTTCTTATCCCGACAATGCATTCAGGCTGTTCAGTGATCAGCGGGGCAATGTCTTCAGTAATCTTCAGCCTTGGCTCAGGCGTGAACAGGCGTTCCAGCAATGGCCGTTGATCCAGCCTTTCCCGGAGCGCTTCCGGCCCGCCGGCCACCAGCTCGCGGAAGCTGAACAGGCGCAAGCGGTTGAGCAACCTGAGGAAATCCGCAGGCCTTCTGTTGACAAGCTGCCTGAGGCTGACCGGCACTTCCTCGAACACCTCAGTTGCCAGGCTGGTGCCGTGCAGTCTGGCATATCCCGGGTCAAGGCTGGAATGCCACTGCATCGAGCCGGACAGGACACAATGTGTGTATAGGTTATCCGCAATGCGGTACGCGATCGGGTTGTCAATCCGGTGCAGCCGGTCAGCCAACTGGAAGTTTGTGATGCTCTCAAGGTCGGCCCAGCTGTACTGCCGCTTGCCGGAAACACTCCCTTCCTCAGCCTGCATCTACATCACCTTCCTCCACGAACTCATCTGTGAACGATATGTACAGCGCGAGTGCATTCATGTATTGCCTGCTCTCCACCCGATACAGGACGGACATGTAAATGAACAGGTATAGGATGCCTGGCATTGGAACAAAAGATACCCAGCTGCTGTTCCAGAACATGCTGGCAATCAATGCCAGCGGCAGGATTACCAGAGAGAGTATTGCTCCATATCGCAGGGCGTTTCTTATCAGGACGCCGGGTATGCCATTGCGCTGGCCCGTCAGAAGCTCGGAATAGTCAAGCAGGTCGCGACCGGCCTGGCTGCTCCGTTTGCCAGCTGGCGGCCGCATCAGTAGCCTGAACATCGGATGCAGCTCATCCCAGCGTTCACGCAGGATCTGCGGGCCCTCCAGCACCAGTGCCCCGAATGAGCATTGGCGCAGGCGCTCAAGCTCATCGTACAGCACCTGCATGTCTCGTTCATTGACATACTGCAGGCTGCGGTACTGCTTGCTTCCCTCTGGGTGGTCCACGGACCACATACGGTGGAATTCCTCCCAGACCTCCGTCGCAATGCTGCGCGCCATTTGATTGTCAATCCGTTCCAGCCGGGCGGGCAGCATGCGGTTGTCAAGTTGCCTGAGCTTCACCATCGCGTAGCTCGGCTTACCGGAGAGCATTCCGTCAGCCTGTATCATGCCTCCCCATCCTCCTCCGGCTCCACCACAAACTCATCCGTGAAGGTGATGTACAGCGCCAGCTTGCGCAGGCGGTCCTCATTGGTGAACCAGCTGAAGAAGCGTCCGGCACCCAGGA
>JAGRNR010000056.1:0-24873 GCA_020440645.1 bacterium
CAACCTAATACGCCGCAGGCCGCTCCCACAGCGGCGGACCTTTCCTCCCGAAGGATATATCAGGTATTAGCAGCCCTTTCGGTCTGTTATCCCTGTCTGTGGGGTACGTTCCTACGTGTTACTCAGCCGTTCGCCACTCTCAAGCAGAGCAAGCTCCACTCTACCGTTCGACTTGCATGTGTCAAACCTGCCGCCAACGTTCATCCTGAGCCAGGATCAAACTCTTGTAAGTTTGTCCATAAATCACAAAGGATTTTTGGGGGACCTGGTCAGAACCAGGTCCAGTTTGTTCGTAATGAATGATTGGACAGTCCGAAAAAACTGTCCGATCACTGGTGCAAAACTCAGATTGTCAATGTTCTGCCTGATTGAGGGGACGCGCTACGGAGAGCGAGCCCCATCGCTCAAGGGACTGGAAGTATAACCCTGCCTCCATTCCCTGTCAATGGTTTTTCTGGATTTCGGCGAAAATCACCCGGAAATTTCCCATGACGCTGCTCAGGCGGCATCCAGACAGGGCTGCGGTTGACGGATTGTTGATGCCCGTCAACAGAAAGTTGCCTCACACAGGCTCAGATCCGGGCGTATCAGTAGACCCGGCCGCCGTCCACCGTGATCTCCTGGCCGTTCACGAAGGATGACTCCGCTGAGGCCAGCCAGGCCACCACATTCGCCACCTCCGCCGGGCTGGCAGGGCGTCCCATGGCGATCGGGGAGAGGTTCTTCTCGCTGACCGGATGGTTGTCCACGAAGCCGGGCAGCACATTGTTCATGCGGATGCCCTGCGCCGCGTGCTGCGAGGCGAACAGCTGGGTGTAGTTGCCGAGTGCGGCCCGCAGTGCGCAGCTGACCGGATAGTCGCTGTTGGGGTTGATCGCCGCCGCACTGGAGATGTTGACGAACACCCCGCCACCCTGCCCCGCCATCACCGGCGTGACCAGCCGGGCCAGGCGCGCCACACTGAGGAAGTACATCTCCATGCCCTCGATCCACTGCTCGTCGGTGATCTCAGTCAGCGCACCCTTTGCGGCATGGCCGGTGTTGCAGACCACGCAGTCAACCCGGCCATACTGGCCGAGCGCGCCGTGGAACAATTTCTTCAGGTCATTGAAGTCAGTCACACTGCCCTGCACATGAAATGCGCCAAGCTCCTCCGCCAGTGGCACCACGGCCTCGCTGCGGGACATCAGCGCCAGGCGAAAGCCCTTTGCATGCAATGCACGGGCGCAGGCTTCACCGATCCCCCTGGAAGCGGCGGTAACCAGTGCCACCGGTTTGCTCAGCTCAGGGTTCGTCACAACTGTCCGTCCTGCCTGGCATAGAAGCGGACCAGCGGCAACAGCCACTTCATGAAGCGCACCTCCAGCTCGCTGTCAGTTGCGCTGTAGCTGCGGTCGGCTGTGTCAAACACACTGACCGCCGGATGGCGCAGCCCGCTGTGGGTCAGCATGATGCCGTCCCGCTCGTATCCGTCATCCGGCCAGTTGCCAATTTCGGTAGCTGGCAGCTCCTCACCGGGCTGCAATTGCGGGGCTCCCTCACAGAAGTGATCCAGCAGGGCACACATGATGTTGTATTTGTCCATCGGACTACGCGATTGAAACGGTCGCCCCATCCTCCCAGTCATGTCCCGGGCGGGGTTGCCACCCCAGACACTGTCTGCGGGCATGTCCTTCGTCAGTACTGCGCCGGCCAGCAGCAGGCTGCGCGCACCGATCACGACCGGTGCCACGCTGCATTGCACGCCGATCCAACAGTCCTCACCGAGGCTCAGGGGCTTGCGGCTGTTGAAACGGCAGCCCTCCAGGATGTCCCCACCTGAGAAATGCGTCCACAGGTTGGCATAGGAACTGATAGTGCAGCCCCTGCCGATCTCCAGCCTGTCGCTGCAGTTGAGCACGGCATTCTGCCCGACCCAGCAGCATGCGCCGATGCTGACCGGGCCGTAGCCATAGATCAATGTATGGTTGTGGATCACGGTGTAGTCGCCGATCTCGATGTGCGGGGCGAGGATCGTCACGTCATGGCCGATCGTCACATGCCGGCCGAGCTTCAGGGTCTGGGCCGGGCCGCCGATCCCGCTGATGCGGCTGCGCTGGCCGACATACACATCAAGGCCCAGCTCGCTGTCAATCGCATTGATGTCCGGCCCGTTGGCAGTGTCGCTCATCGGCCGGCCACCTACTCGGTACCACCGGCATCGCTGTCAACGCCGCTGTCATCCTTGCCGGCCTGTTCCCGGGCAAGCTGCTCGCGGTTCTCCTTCGCCTCTGCTGAATCCATGTCCAGCGTGGTGCCGTCGAACTCACGCTTGAAGATCACCTTGCGGGCGAAGTCCGGCGGGTTGCCATAGGCCACCAGCTCCGGATTGCTCATCTGGTACATCCACCAGTCGCCACCGCTGCGAACCCAGACCGTCGGGTCAAGTGCCATGCTGACCACCTGGCCTTCAACATGCACATTGTGCTCACCCTTGATCAGGGCCCAGTCGCCTTCGACCTGGATGTCCATGTCGTCCACCGAGAGATCCGCTGCGGTCTGCTCCAGGTCATTCCGGTGGGCTTCATCGAAGTCCGTCTCGAAGCTGTCCTTCCAGCGCCGGGCCTTCTTGTTCAGTTCAGCACTGTCAGCCGTCTGCTGGGCAGGTGTGTACAGCTGCACCATCGTGTAGTAATCGAACCTGGCGCTGGCCCTGTAGAACTGCAACGCACGCTCCTGCAGGCGGGCCTCGCCGCTGTCAGCCGGGGGATGGTAGACCGCTGAGTTGCGCATGCCGAGCATCGCCGCCACGGCGATCACGATCAGCGAAAGCAGCCAGCGCATTGCCTGCATGGGGACTATGATAGCAAGCCTCTATTACAATGGGTGCCCAGTGGAGGCCGCAACTTGCAGATCCTGACCCACAGCCTGCTGGTCGGAGCCGGTGGATTCGCCGGAGCACTGGCGCGCTACTGGCTGGCCGGCTTCATCGCCGCCCGCAGCGGGGGCAACTTCCCCTGGGGGATCCTTGCCGTGAACGTGATCGGCAGCTTCCTGATGGCACTCCTGCTGGCCTACCTGCCCGAGAAATTCGGCCCTTCCGAAACCGTGCGCCTGCTGGTCAGCGTGGGCTTCATGGGCAGCTTCACCACCTTCAGCACCTTCAGCGTCGACAGCTATGGATTGCTGACCGGCGGCGAACCCGGACGTGCAATCCTCAACATCGCGCTCAACGTGGTGCTCGGCCTGCTGGCGGTCTGGGCCGCCTTTGCGATCGCCCGGCCGGCATAGCTGACGGTGCTAGAATCTCTGCGATCCCTCCGCGAGGCAATACATGAAGATCTTCATTGACACCGCCAACCTTGATGAAATCCGCCGCGCCGCCGAAATGGGCGTGCTTGACGGCGTGACCACCAACCCTTCGCTTGTGGCGAAGGAGAAGTGCAACTTCAAGGAGCGCGTGATCGAGATCTGCAACATCGTGGATGGCCCGGTCAGCGCGGAAGTGGTGGCGGTGGACACCGCCGGCATCCTGAGCGAAGGACGCGAGATCGCGGGCTGGCACAGGAACATAGTGGTCAAGGTGCCACTGATTGACGACGGCATCAAGGCCATCGTGCAGTTCACGAAGGAAGGGATCCGCACCAACTGCACGCTGTGCTTCAGCGCGGTGCAGGCCTACATCGCCGCCAAGGCCGGCGCGACCTACATCTCGCCCTTCGCCGGCCGCCTCGATGACATCGGCCATGACGGGCTTGAGATCATTGGGCAGATCCGCCAGATCTATGACAACTACGGCTACGAGACGGAGATCCTCGCCGCCAGCCTGCGCCACCCGAAGCATGTGCTGGAAGCGCTGATGATCGGCGCGGACGTGGCCACCATCCCGGGCAGCATCATCAGCATGTTGACAAAGCACCCTCTGACGGACAAGGGCCTCGCAAGCTTCCTCGCGGACTGGGAGAAGGTGAAGGACCTGGTGTAGGAGGTCAGCCGTAAGGCTGACAATAGGATCTAGGAGCTGGGTTGTAGGGGGTAGCGGAACACTTGATAGCCGCTTTTGTCAACTATCACAATTTTCTCATCTCAACCACTCCTGACTTCCGCTACACCCCAGATCCGAGATCCTACTCACTCTCCTTCCACACGCACTTGCCTTCAACGCAGTCCAGCTTGTTGTGCGTGCCGTCGCAGAACGGCGGGACCTTCGTCTGGCGGCACATGCACATGCTGGCCATCAGGGTCTCGTCCACGCGAAACTTGTAGCTCTTGCGGTTGGTGCAGTGCTCCTCCTCGCGGTGGCTGTTGTCACACCAGGGCTGGGTCTTCGAGTGACCGCAGGAGCACCAGGAGTAGTTGCGCGGCTCCAGCTCGAGGCGCATGTTGCTGTTCTGCACGCACTTGCCGGGCACGGCGTCCTCGGGCAGCGGCTCGGAGTAGCCGAACAGCTGGATCTTGCCATCGCGGATCCAGATCCCGTCGGGATGGTCCACCTTGTTGAGGCACTGGCGCTGGGCCTCCATCTCCGCCTTCAGGCGGGCTTCCTCGGCAAGCTGTTCGGGGGTCTTCGTTTCCTGGTTGTCCATGCCGCAATTATAGCGGCATCGCTCTACTTCAGCACCGCGGCGCTGCGGTTGAGCTGCACCTCGGTGCTGCCGCGCTGGCGGCCCCAGTCGAGTGCGGCGGCGTAGTCAATCAGACCCATGCTCTCGCCGTATTCACCGGTCACTTTGCGGCCGGCGGTGCTGTCGATGATGCGCTGGCGCACATCCTCCCAGCGCCGGGTCGGGTCCTGCGCATACAAAAGTGCAGCCAGCGCGGAGACCTGCGGCGTGGCCCCGCTCGTGGCACTGAAGGTGCTGGTGCGCGTTGACCAGGGGAAGTCCACCTGCGGCACCGTCACGAAGCGGCCCTCGCGGAACTCCTCGGAAGGCAGGTAGGACAGGTTTGGGTGTGGGTAGATCCGGCTGGTGACGAGGCCGTAGCCCGGCGCGCTGACGCAGTGCGCCTCAAGGTTGCTGCCCTCCGCGCTGGCCGGGCTGAGCCAGGGGCGCGAGGGGTCGGCTGGCATGCAGGCACTGACGCTGAGCACGTAGTCCTCCTCGCCCGGCTTGTTGGTCACGCCCTGCGCCTCATTGCCGGCGGCGAACACGTACAGCCGGTCATTGCGCGAGACATCCTCCCAGATGCTGCCGCTGGCCTTGCCGACCACGTTGGCAACCACCTTCCACTCGGCCTCGCTGAAGAAGGCCTTCGGCACGCTGGCGCTGACGCTGACAACGCGCACCTCGCCCTGCCCGTCCGGCCCCCAGCTCGAGCTGTCGCCCATCACCGGGTAGTTCTCGCTCAGTGCGTTGACAAGCTTGATGAAGGCCGATATCGGGCTCTTGACCTTGTAGCCGACCATCCGGAAGGTGCTTTCGCTCTTCACGCTGGCTGGCAGGATGCGGATTCCAGGGTTGCCGGTCTCGTAGTCCGCCGTGCAGCGCGTGATCAATCCGGCGACGGAGGTGCCATGCCCGGCGGGCCGGCCCTGGATCGCCTCGCGGGGCAGGCCGGTGCCGCGCTCATCCTCGCGGTCGGTCAATTCGATGCCGTTGCCGGGGCGCTTGTCCGAGCCGATGCGGCGGTAGTTGCGGTAGTTGGCATCCAGCGCGTCCGGATGCATCCGGCCGCTCAGGTCAGGATGGTTGACGAATATCCCGGTGTCAGCCACGCAGACTGTCACAGGCGACAGCTCCGGGTTGCCGGCCCTGCCATACTCGCGGAAACTGGATGCCTCGCCGTTGCCAAACAGCACGGCGTTGCCCTGCATGAACAGCTCGCTGCCACTCAGGGGCTCAGCCCAGTCCACCGTCGTGCCCTGCGGGTCGCACAGGCGGTAGTACTCAAACAGCGGCATCGGGTCCTGCCGGGCGGCTTCCGCCTCCTGCTCCCAGGCCGCGAGTCCGCCCTTTATGTTCTGGTACTTGTCATTGATGAACATCGCCGCCTGCTGGTCCAGCGCTGCAGTCGCAGCCTCTGCCCCGAGCGAGCTCTCGTTCCATTCCATCAGCAGCGCATCCGGCGCGGCCCAGTTCACCCGCGGGTCGCTGTCCAGTTCCTCCACCACATCACGCAGTTCGCGATGCGGACGGGCAATGCCGGCGCTGGCCAGCAGGCCATCTAGTTTGCCGGGCTGCAGCACATCCAGTTCGTGGTAAGTGAAGCCGCTGTCGGGGTTGACCCATTCGAATGTCAGGCGCAGGCCATGCTCGCGCCAGAGCTGTGCCCGTTCAAGCTCGCTCAGGCCACTGCGGGTCTCCGCCAGCACGCGATCCTCCAGCACCTCGAGCTGCGGATAGGCCGCGTCGTAGGGCACGACGGCGATCTCCTCGGCGGAGCGCAGGTGGCGGCCGGGCAGCAGCACGATGCTCAGGAGCTGGAGGTACAGGCAGGCCGCAGCCATTAGGAGCAGCGGCATATACGTGAGTAGCGGTCGTCTCATCATCTGCTTAATCGTAGCGGGCGCGGGGAATGTTCATATTGATCTGCCATCTCGCCCAAGGGCTTGATAGTCTGACCCTGCGGATTCTATTCAACTTGCTGGTCCGGTGTAGCCATTAAGCTTCCTGCTTTCTCCTCCCCCAGCAGCAGTTCCTGGGCCGTCAGCACAGCCACGCGCCGGCCGTCGGCGTCCAGCTCGAAGTCGTCAATGTCCACCCCGAAGCGGGTGTCAAACACCACCTTGCCCGTGCTGTCCCAGCCCACCAGCGCATCCCGTTCAAGGATGCCGACACGCTGCGGCCGTCCGATAACCATGCGCTGCCCGTCGAAACTGGCAACCCGCAGCTCCGGGGTCCACAGCGGCTGGATCAGCCAGTCATCCCAGCCCTCCGGTGTCTGCAGCGTGAGCGGCTCCTGCCCGACGCGCGCCAGCACCTTCTCGCAGAGGAGCTCGTCAATCCCGTCGCCATCCACGTCCACCGCGCAGGCCGGCGAGTCCAGGCCCTCGATGCAGGGGATCGCCTCAAACAGCAGGAAGCCGTCCACCATCCTGAGCAAGCTCACTCCGTGCGGCTCCTCTGAGGCACGCATCACGATCCCTTCACCTCCGCTGCCATCCAGCCGCGCACTGAAGGCGAAGCTGCTGATGCCGATCACCCCCATTTCCCGTGCGACCACCTCATCCTCATAAAGGTACAGCTTCGAATCAGCGCCCCGGTCATCCCAGCAGACCAGTTCCCGCTCGCCGTCGCCATCGAGGTCGGCCATGCAGTAGTTGCCATCGGCGATCTGGGGCGGTGCATCCTCCACCAGGGCTCCATCCATGTCCCGCAGGTTGTAGATGAAGTCGCCGGAATTGCCGCTCCTTTCCATCTGCTTCCAGTCCAGCACCCGGAATTCCGGCTGCCCGTCGGAGTTGTAGTCCAGCAGCTCATAGGCTTCCAGTCCGGCCAGCCCGGGCAGTTCCCCGCTCCCGCCGCCGAAGCCATACCACTGCAGTTTGCCGGCCCCCATCGTCTCGTCGGCATTGGTGTCCTGGTAGGTGAACTCCGGCCTGCCGTCGCCATCCATGTCGAATCGGTGCAGGCGGCCGCCCATCCACCAGCGCGATGGCCGTTCATTCGCCAGCAGTAGTTGCCAGTCCAGCTTTGGACCCTCGTTTACCCTGGGCGGTCTTTCCGCGAATGGCTTTGTTGCCAACACCGCAGTATGCATCGTCCGCTTCGCATGGCCGTAGTAACTCTCGGCATATCTGGAGGTCCACCACTCGAGGCCCTGCCCACGCGCCTCCAGCGCCTTGCGTTCGTCCTGCTTGAGGCGCAGCCACAGCTCGGTGATGTTGATGCGGTCGGCGGGGTCATGCGCAGCCGGGTCCGGGTCGAGGTTCTCCGGCGAGTCCGGCTCTGCCTTAGTGGCAAATGGCTCATTATCGGCACTCTTCGTTGCATTGCCCTGTGTCCCGGACGAATCAGGCTGCTGGTCGCATGCCACCAGCAGGCAGAGGATTGCCAATGGGGCCAGCATGGCAATGCTCCAGTTCGTAATCAGCCCCCTGCGGCTCATTGCCCGTCCCTCACATCCGCCAGCACCATGATCGCATTGGCGGTACGCATAACCAGCCTGTCCTGCTGTCCATCCCAGACGGCGTACAGCCTGTCAATCTCGGATTCGGAATATTCGTGGTAGATAAGCTTCCCTGTGCTGTCCCAGATCAGCAGGGTGTCACTGCGCTTGCCCTCCGGCTTCTGATAGACCGCTACGGCGAAGCAATTGCCCTGTGGCAGGTGCAGCGGGATGGCCACACATGGGAAAGCCCCGTAGTGAATTGCCGCCCAGCCTACCGGCAGCTGCAGTTCCACCGCCTTCCCCGTTGCCGGACTGACGATCTGCCTCTCCGTCAGCAGTTCCGCCACTCCGTCGCCATCGAGGTCGGCAGCACAGACCGGCATGTCCTGCGGCACACTGTCTCCGAGTCCCGGCACCGGCAGCTGCTCCTGTTCGAAGCCATATGCCCGCAGCGCGGAGGCCTTCGTCACCGGGCCGCCTGATGTTCCCTGCGAAATCGCCTCAGCACGGCCGTCGCCATCGATGTCCGCCAGCGACCAGATGATCGCCGGCATGATCCCCTCGGTTGACCAGGTTTCCGCTCCACCGGGTGCCATGGCGATGATGCGGCTGCTTGACAGGTCATCCACCAGCAGCTCCAGCCTGCCATTTCCATCCATGTCGCCAAGGTACTGCGTCGCCATCGGCAGGCGGCCATTGACCGTATCCAGCAGCTCACCGGATATGCCCACGATTTCCAGCCCGTTGCCATTGCCGCCGCTGCGCGCCCCACCCTCCGGGGAGTAGGCAGTGCAGACCAGCTCGTCAATCCCGTCACCGTCCCAGTCCCAGGCGATTGAACTGCGGATCGCATCCCAGCCGAGGATCGGCAGCTCAGTCATGCTGCCGTCGAGTTCCAGCAGCTGGCAGGCGTACTGCTCGCAGTGCAGCATCTCCTGCGCTTCGTCCCCGTCAAAGTTGCCAACCACTAGCGTGGCGTAGTCCTCATACTCACCGTTGAATGTGTCGAGGAACTTCCAGTAATACTGCGGCATGTCTATCGGCCGGCCCGGTTCGTGCCAGTCCTGCCCACGCAGGTACTGCGCCCGGCTGGCCAGCATTTCTGCAAACCCATCCACTGGCTTGCCATCAAATTCGACGCCAAGGCGCTCCAGACCCATCCCGTCGCGCACCAGCAGCCGGCGGTCCTCATCTGTGAGCGATTGCCAGACTGACTCTATTGCAGCTGCGTCCAGGCTTTCACCGGACTCAGCCGTACAGGGTTGGACAGCGGATTCATCAGGTACCGCTTCCTGTTGCACCTGCGGAGTGGCAGCATCTGACCCATTGGCAACTGTCCCGCCCTGCTCCTGCTTCGGGCATGCGCTGCTAAGAAACAGCACTGCCATCAGCAGCATTGTCGCCAGCAGCCTCACTGGGAGACCTTCAGCCTGTCATTTGTCTGCAGCATGAGCTTCTGCCCATCCGCGCCATTGATCACCTTCAGGTCCTGCAGCTCTTCACCGAGGTATTCCAGGTAGACCAGCTCGCCGGCCCCGTTCCACATCGCCACTGTGTCCGAGCGGTACTCCTCGCGGCCCTCGATCAGGCGTGCCACCAGCAGCTTGCGCCCGTCCAGCTCGATTACACCAAGCCCCATGCCCATCCCCCAGGAGAGCTGCATGTCATCCCAGCCCTCCGGTTTGGCAAGCCGCGTCTTCTCGCCAGTCTGCGGGTTCAGCAGCGATGAGCCGGTCAGGATCTCCGCAAAGCCGTCCCCGTTCAGGTCGGCACACAGCGAAGGCGGGCCGGCCAGCGAGTTGTCCGACAGCCCCGGCACTTCCACCGGCTCCTGCCCCATCCCGCAGGCCATCACACGGCCGCCGTAGGGTACGTTCGGGTCGTACAGCGGGGCCAGCAGCTCATCCTTGCCATCGTTGTCAATGTCTCCGCTGGCCATCTCCATCAGGCTGATCGCCTCCTTCGGCTGCCAGACCAGCTTGCCCTTGCGCCCATATGCCAGGACTTCAGGGACGTACTGCGGCCCGTAGTTCATCAGGATCAGCTCAGTGTGCCCGTCGCCATCGACGTCCGTCCCGGAAGCGTTGCCCATGTCAATGTTGCCATCCAGTTCCGCGATCCGCTCGCCGCTCGTGCTGAGCACCAGGGTCTTGTACTCCTCCGCGCCGCTTTCGTCCTGCGTGAAGTTGTTCCAGTCCGTGGCGAGGAACTCGCCGATGCCGTCCCCGTCGTAGTCCCAGATCGCGGTTGCCATCAGCTGCTGGTTCGGGTCGAGCTTCAGCTCCTGCTCGCTGCCATCGAGCTGCACCAGCCACTGCACATCCTGCGACACCAGCAGCTCATCCTCAGGGTCAGAATCGAGGTTGCCGGCGAGCACCATCGAGTACAGGCCGTCCACGCTCTCGAAGTTGACCACGTCCTTCCAGGCCAGCGCCTTGCCGACCGGCACGCCCTTGTCGTGCAGTTCCATCGGGCGCAGCATCTGCAGCTGTGACTCCAGCATCATCTGGATCGAGGCGATGTCCATCGAGCCGACCATGCTGTCAGCGAAGCCCTTGTCCATGCCGGATTCCTGCAGCAGCTGGCGGTCCTCGGCGCTGAGCTTCTGCCACATCGCGTCCACTTCCTGCTGGGTGGCCGGCGTGCCCATGCCGGGTGCAACGGCCGGCTGCTGCGTCTGGGCCTGGTTCTGGTTGTTGTTGAAACCGTTGCTCAGCCCCTTGCCCGCCTGGTCCAGCAGGTCGCAGGAGCCGAGCAGCCCGCAGGCCAGTCCCGCGAGCGTGGCGATTGCCAGCCTGCCGATTGCGATGAAAGCCGGATTGCCGGCCAGTCTTGCATCAGTCTTCAAGTCCCTGCCTCCCGTGCCGCCCGCTATGCCCGGCGGCTGGATACATCATATCCAATGGGTCTGGCTCAGGGAGCGATCATCAGGCTGTTCTCAGTGAACACCACCAGGTACTGCCGGCCGCCGGCATGCACCACGCCTAGCTGATACAGCAGTTCTCCCATGTACTGCTCGAGTACCAGCTTGCCCTTGCTGTTCCACATCAGCAGTGCGTCGGTCTTCCAGCCCCGCGTATGCTCAACTGCACGCGCCGCCAGCAGGATCTCCCCGCCTCGCTCAATCACGACAAAGGTCGGTCCGTCCAGCTTGCCAAGTTCCATGTCATCCCAGCCAGCGGGCTGCTCCAGTTCAACACTGGATCCGTCCGTGATGTCAAATATGCGGCGCCCGTAAAGCAGTTCCACCTTGCCGTCGCCATCCAGGTCGGCGCAGTAATCAATGTAGGCAGTGCGTCCTGCTTCAGCTGACAGCTGCACGTCCACCGGGGGCTTTCCGATGCTGAAAGCCTGCAGCGGTCCCGGTGAGCTGCTGCTGCCGCCTCCGGGAGAGCTCTGGGTGATGTACCTGTGTCCGAGCAGGTCAGTGATGCCGTCCCCATCGACGTCACCCGGCATCAGGTCGGTGGTGGCGGAGTTACCGGCCACCCGCCACAACTCGCTGCCTCCCGTGCTGAATGCAATCGTCGGCCTGTCAAAGTTGAAGCTCTGGTTGAGCGGCCCATCGAGCAGCAGCTCCTTATGCCCGTCGCCATCGAAATCCCCCGTTACGTCAAGGCTGTAAGGCATCTGGCAGGGCAATGTGGCAAGCAGCTCGCCTGCCATGCTGAATACCTGCGTCTCATCCGGCAGGGGCTCCTCCATGTAAGCCCCCTTCTTCTCCACGCGCGGCACTGCGATCAGTTCATCGATTCCGTCACCGTCGTAGTCCCACAGTGCTCTTGTGTCCCACTGCTGCCAGTCCATCCCGCCCAGCTCACGCGAACTGCCATCAACTTCATGCACCACATAGGGATCAGTGCCCATCAGCACTTCCTCGTCAGCATCCCCATCCAGATTGCCGATCTTCATATGGCACCAGTTGCCACCATTGCTGTAGTCAGCCAGCCTGCGCCAGATCAGTTCCCTGCCCTTCACGGCACCTGCAGGATGGAACTCGATATCGGCGGAATACTCAAGCTGGCCGTCAAGCTGGCCACGCAGGTTGTCAATCGTTGAATACTGCCCCTGGTTGCGCAGCGCATCCATGTTCCAGCCAGCCTTGAGCAGCCGTTCCTGGTCCTCCTCGCTGTAACTGGCCCACAGCTCATCAAGTTGCTGCTGGCTGACGGAATTGCCCATGAACGGGCTGTTCAGGATATTGTCGAATTGATCATCTTCAGGGGGATTCTCAGCCTGCAGCTCCGCTTTGCTGGGAGAAGTGCCGCGCAGGATTTCGCGGGCGACCGCATCCGCGCTTTCCTGCACATTGCAGGCACAAGCGAGGCTGGCAAGGGCTGCCAGCAGCAAGGCACGGCACAGGCCACCGCCTGTCCATCCGCCCCGTCCATTTCCTAGCTCTGTCATGTATCTCCCCCGCTGGACCACTTCTGCATGATACCGAATTGCCGCGTTCAGGGCGAGATGAGCAGGCGCGACTGTGTCAGCACGGCGAGACGCTGGCGGCCGCCATCCCTGACCACCGCGATTGAATGGAGCTTCTCACCGAAGCGCTCGCAATACAGAAGCCTGCCCTGCATGTCCCATATCCCGAGTGAGTCCGACCACATGCATCGCTCATCCACCATTGCCACCAGCACCGGCTCAGTACCCAGTTGCCACCCAATAGCCGAGTCCCCAAGCATGTCACCAGTCACCATGTATTTCGCGTTGGGCAGCAGCTCCAGTGGAACGGGGTGGCTACCATCCAGTTCGCGGATACTGTTGTCAATCAGCAGCTCATCCACGCCATCTGTGTCGCAATCCAGAAATACCGGGCGGGCTGATTCAAACAGCCATGCTTCGTTTTCCACCGGCAGTGTAACTTCCTTCCACTTGCCTTTTTCAATCAGCCG
Source organism: bacterium (assembly GCA_020440645.1). Taxonomy (GTDB): domain Bacteria; phylum 4484-113; class 4484-113; order 4484-113; family JAFGCY01; genus JAHEFU01. The sequence continues at coordinate 12,927 of JAGRNR010000056.1, forward strand.
GAGGTAGCTGTACTGCTGATCGCCCGCTTCCTGGTTCGTACGGCAGAGCAGCTCATCCTCGCCGTCGGCGTCAATGTCACTGACCCAGAAAAAGCTATTGCCTGGATTTGTACCGCTGTCCAGCAATCGGCCATTTGTGGACCAGATCCAGTAACTGTAAAGCGGTTTGTCCGACAGTACCGGAGCAGTATTGGCAGAGCCAACGAGGTCCTGCACACCATCGCCGTTGAAATCACCGCTCTGGAAGAAGATGGCATGCATCTCCACGCATGGAATATCCGTGCTGCTGCCATCCAGTTCATACACCGCAAGCAGCGAACGTCCGGCACGCTCCTCCTCGCTCAGTCCGTGGATCAACCTGGCAACAAGCTCAAGCTGGCCATCCTCGTCGAAATCATACGGAATGCCCTGGAAGGAGAACAGGTGCTGTGCATCCGCAGTCCAGTCAAGCCGACGCACTGCACCATCCTGGCCGACGATAGCGAGGCGGCTGTAGTCATATTCGACCAGCAACTCGTCCCGGTCCGCGCCGCCTTCAAAGTTCCCACTGCTCAGGTTCTTGCCAAACTCCTCCGTGGATTGAAATTCATAGAGGGCTTGCCATGTGATGGCGCTGCCGCGGGTCACCGCCGCTGACCGGACCAGCAGTTCCCGCTGGTCGCGCACCTTGCCCTCGATCTCACGGTAGATCAGTTCGTAGTCGTCAGAGTGCTCCTGCACCAGCTCGGATATGCAATCAACCACATTGCGCGGGCTGTCAGCCCTGCGGTTCAGCTCCCGGGCGTAATTGACAAAATCCTCTGATGAGAAGTCCGAAGTCAGCTGCTCCATCAGTTCCGGGTATTGTTGCCACAGCAGGTCCGCCTGGAATTCCATCTCCTCCTGCCTGCGCTCTTTCGCCGCTTCCTCCGGTCCGCCGTTCATGTACCACTGCTGGGTCGCCCCCACTCCTAAATTCATGCCGCTTCGCAGCTTCTCTGTGGCTGTTGCCAGGCGCTGTGGCAGTTCCTCTGCCGTAAAACGATGTGTCCGTTGCGCTGGGATTCCATCCCCATCCGGGCGGTCCCCGGTGTCTTCAGCAGTGGAACTGGTGTTGAGACGCTGGAGCATGAACATAGCAAGCAGCCCGACTGCCGCCGCAATCAGCAGCAGCTCAAGCCAGATCCGCCAGCGATTCTTTCCCGTCCCCACGGCCATATATGTATCCTAGCGCAGTGCCCGGCCAGGCTGCTCAGTCCACCACGGGCAATTCCGCCCTGCGCAGCTGCCCATCCACCCCCTGCAGGATGAGCACGGGTTGACTGCCATCGCTGACAACAAACAGGTGTCGCATCGGCTGCTTAAAGGTCCTGCGATAGACAATCCTGCCCTGCGCGTCCCAGATGAGCACGGTATCCTTTTCCATGTCCGAATCCGACTCGCCGACCAGTGCTGCCAGCGCAAACTGCCCGCCGATTTCCAGTTCACTGTACTCACTGCCGATATCAAAAACTATGAACTGCGCGCTCCAGTCCGCTGGACGCTCCAGCTCCATCACCGGCCCTGCAAGTGACAGCACCTTCAACTGGTTCGTCAGGATCTCAGCCTTGCCATCCCCGTCCATGTCCGCGCAGTAGACCGCGTTGCCCCAGTGCTCCGCATCCTGCAGCTCAGCTATCTGCACAGGATCCTGCTCCATGCCGAAAACCCTTGAGTTGGGAACATTTGACGCCAGGGCCTGGCGCGAAATGCCGAGCACTTCCTCGCGACCATCGCCATCCACATCCCCGACCGCCGGTACCGAGATTGAATACAGGTCAGGCTCGTTCCAGAGCGAATTGCCGCTGCCGTCAATTGCATTCACCGTGTTGCCATCTCCCTTTGCATCCGGGATCGCCACCAGCAGTTCCCGGCTGCCATTCCCGTCTATATCAACCAGGTTGCGGCTCAGCAGGGGTTTGCCTTCGAATGCCATGATTGCATTTCCTGAGAGGTCCACCACAGACATTTCTGACAGCAGCCTGCCGCTTGCGGCATTTCCGATGAGTTCGTACCTGACAACGACGTACTCACTCACGCCATCTCCATCACTATCCCACAGGCAGTCGACGGCCTTGTTGTCATATCCGATCAGGTTGGAATTCACGTACACTCCATCCAGGTCGTAGATCCGGTAATGGTCCCACAACAGCAGCAACTCGTCTGCCGAATCAGAATCAAGGTTGCCCGGCAGGAATGTTACGAGGTCCAGCATGGGAGGTCCGGCATCGATAGCCACCCCCATTTCCTGCCAGGCGAGTTTCTCCAGCCTGCCCATCAGATTGCCGGCGGACATTCCACCGGTGTTGTGTTCCGTGCTGTCCCCGCTGCCCCTGTTGCATGAAACGAGCAGCACGAGCAACAATGCTGCAATCACGCGGAAGCTTCCTGTCCGGCACATTTGCAGAGAACCGTCCATTCAGCAATGTTAGACTGCGGTTGAATCAAAGTCACCTGGTCAATGAAACATTAAGTCACCGAGTCAATAAGTCATTTAGTCAATTAGTCATCTGGAGCCGCAGCAGCGAGGTTGTATTGACTCCTTGACTTGTTGACTCCGTGACTCTTCTCCCCACTCCAACCTCCAACCTGCAACAAGCAACCTGCCCCCTCCAACCTGTTTAAACCATTTCCCCGCGCGGCATAATATGAATGACTGCGTTACAATACGCAACCGTGGAAATCGAGATGTACACATTGAAGTACACAGCTGGATTCCGAAATTTGCCGGTGCCGGCCGGCACCGTCGCGTGCGCCTGAGCATCGGAACGCACTCCACGCTCACATTGCGCACCACGCCCATCGCTGTACCGCGACCCAGAGCCCCTGTGTCGCATGATCAGCAGGCCCCTCCCCCGCCAGCCAGGCACCTTTCCCGCCGATACATATAAGGTAAAATCCTGCATTCGCGGGATCCGCATTGATATTTTGAGAAGACTGGAACTGACATGAGTACGGAAATCAAGACAGACGGCAAGGCGATCAAGGTCCGCATCCGGCGCATCAGCGCTGAACATGTGGGCAAACTGGTGCAGGTGCGCGGCTGGCTGCGCAACAAGCCCGGCGGCAAGGGCCGCTACTTCCTCTGGCTGCGCGACGGCTCCGGTGAGATCCAGGCGATCGCCGAGCAGGAGAAGATGTCCGCTGAGCAGTGGGAGCGCATCGAGAGCATCGGCATCGAAAGCAGCATCATCGTGGACGGGGTTGTCAGGGAGCACCCGAAGGAACCCGGCGTCTACGAGCTGGAGTTCAGCCATATCGAGGTGCTGCAGGCCGTCACCGACTACCCGCTGGGCAAGAAGGAGCATGGCACCGAGTTCCTGATGAAGAACCGCCACCTCTGGCTGCGCGGCAAGCGCCAGAGTGCGATCCTGCGCATCCGCTCGGAGATCCACAAGGCCTGGGCGGACTTCTTCCATGAGCGCGGTTTCTTCCGCGTTGACACCCCGATCTTCACGCCGAACGCCTGCGAGGGCACGACCACCCTGTTCGAGGTGGCCTACCACGGCGACAAGGTCTACCTCTCGCAGTCCGGCCAGCTCTACAACGAGGCGGACATCGGCGCGCTCGGGCAGGTCTACTGCTTCGGCCCGACCTTCCGCGCCGAGAAGAGCAAGACCCGGCGCCACCTGCTGGAGTTCTGGATGCTTGAGATGGAGGCAGCGTTCTACGACCTCGATGACAACATCGCCTTCCAGCAGGACATGATCGCCTTCACCGTGGAGCGGATCCTCGAGCGCTGCATGCAGGACCTGCACGACATCTGGTCCGCGGTGCGCAACAAGGACAAGCGCAGCTTCGAGGACTGGGTCGGCAGGCTCAGGCCCGCCACGCAGACGCCCTACCCGCGCCTGCGCTACGGCGATACGATCGAGATGATCAACACTGAGCGTGAGAGCTACCTGCAGCAGTACCAGGAGGCATACCCCAAGGCGACGATCGTCTTCGAGGACGGCTCACTGCGGGCGATGAAGAAGCTCTCATGGGAGGAACTGCGCGAAGCCTGGCTGGCCTGCAGCATCGCGGAGTTCCAGGCTGCCGGCAAGGCCGTGGCAGCCAGCGACGATGACGACGATGATGACAGCGAGGTGGCCCGACCGGCGGCCTTGCCTGCCGTCAAGCCCTTCCGCTGGGGCGAGGACTTCGGCGCGCCGGACGAGACCCTGATCGGCTCGAAGTTCGACCGGCCGGTGTTCGTCTCAAACTTCCCGATCGAGATCAAGGGTTTCTACTTCAAGGATGAGCTTGATGAAAGCGGTGAGCGGGTCGTGGACCCCGTGTTCGCGTCCCTGCCGGATGGCATGAAGGAATCGGACATGAGCGGCTACACCGTGCTCGGGGCCGACCTGATCGGGCATGAAGGGGCCGGCGAGATGATCGGCGGCAGCCAGCGCGAGGATGACACCGAGCGCCTGTTCGAGAAGGTGCGGCACCACCAGCTTCCCGAAGAGGAGTTCCAGTGGTACCTCGACTGCCGGCGCTTTGGCAACGTACCGCACTCGGGCTTCGGCATCGGCATGGAACGCTTCACGGCCTGGATCTGCGGCGGCACGGACACACCTGTGCACATCCGCGAGGTGATCACCTTCCCGCGCATGCTGCACCAGTACCGGCCCTAGGAGGTCTGGCGCAAGCCAGGCTTGGAGGTGCGGTGCAGGCCGCACTATGGAGGCCAGGCTGTAAGCTTGGCTTGGAGATCAGGCCCATGGCCTGACAGGCGGCCAGTGCCATGCACTGGCACACATGAACTGACAACTGAAATGGCAGCCGGGCGCATGTCCGGTTGCCATTCTCCCCTCTCACTCCCTTACTTCTTCCACTTCCCCTACTTCTTCCACTTCCCCCACTATTAAAACTATTCCCACTGTTGCCAGACTATCGTCTGGCCTCCCCGCCCGGCTTGTGCCGGACCTCCTACACTCCTGACAGCAGCCTCGTATCCGTCACCACATACAGCCGCCGGCCATCCTCCCCCGTGAGGATGTCATTCACCTGCTCGCCGAAATGCTCCATGTACACCAGCTTGCCGCTGCTGTCCCACAGCGCGAGCGTATCCGAGCGGTTGTCATCGTAACCCTGCACCAGCAGGGCCGCCAGCAGGCGCTCACCGTCACGCTGCCAGAGCACGACCTGCGGGCGCGGCTGCCGGTGTGCCGTGGGCAGCATGTAGCCCTCCGGGAACTCCAGCTCCACCGTATCGCTGTTCCAGCTCAGGTAGACATGCCCGGAGCTGACCAGGTCCACCCGTCCGTCGCCATTGATGTCAACGAGCGCCAGGATCGGGTCAACGTCGCGCTGCCCGCTGGCGGACAGCACATCCTGGTCCTCCTGCTCGATGCCGACGAACAGCTGGTCGAAGGCATTGGTCTTCGTTTGCGATGGCCGCTTGATCAGCAGCTCATCCCTGCCGTCGCCATCCACATCACCAGCCATGATGTCGTCCCAGTTTGAACATGTCGTTTTGTAAACCTCTTCGCCTTTCTGCTCGACCACAGTAAGGATCGTGTCCTTTCGTTCTACGTACTTGAGCCCATCCCGTTCCTCCACTTCGCTTCTCGGTTTGTGTATGCAAATGATCTCGTGTAACCCATCCCCATCCATATCCACAAGTGGTAAGTGCATATTGAAATTCGATTCCGCGGGCATACTGGCAACCTTGTTCCCGTCCAGATCCTTGAGTAAGCCTTCCGTTATGAGCCCGGTATATCCATCTCCCGGGGAAACACCTTCAGTTGTCAGTAACTCGTCACGTCCATCATTGTCATAGTCAATGGCCCCTAGGATTGTTGACAGCTTCAGCCCATCCACATTCCAGCTTTCTCCGTCCAATTCCAGGAAATGCAGGCCTTTGTACATTATGGCCACTTCCTCCTGTGGATCTTCGTCGTAATTCCCCGGGACCACAGCCGGCCTGTTCCAGCCATCATAATTACCTTCAGAGTTTCGTTGTTCCAATAATTGCCAATTTACAGGTGTGCCGTAATCCACCTTCGCCGGTCCCGCCACCAATCGCTTGTAGCGGTTCAGCGCACTCTGCATCAGCTCCGCCACATGTGCCTTGTCGTAGTTTTTCCCCTGCACCACTTTCATGTGGATCCATTCTTCCCGCGTCTGTCCACCTGATTCGATTATCTGTTTCTGATTCTCTTCACCAAGTTTCTCCCAGGCTCCCTCCGGGTCTGAATACTCGCTGTAGCGGTCCCAGTTGTGCTTGCCATTCATATTGGTTTCCAGCCGTTCCCGGTCCTCCTCACTCAGTGCATTCCACAGCTCATCAATTTCAGCCTGGGTGACCGGATGGCTGCCGGCTTTGGCTGTCGCCATCCCTTCTCCGGCGATCACCGGCGCCCCGCTTTCACTTACACCGAGCACCACCGGATCATCATCAACCTGCTGGCAGGCAGCACACAGCAGGCAGGCCTGCATTGCCAGTGCCAGCATGGCCGCCAGAGCCAGTCGATCCAATCTCCCCCGATGTCCCATATCCTGCCGCCTCCGGCATGCGTATTTACTCCACATCGTAGTATATACCACAAATTGATGAGGAATGAACAATGAAGATTGAGCAATGAGCAATGCCGGAGCTGCGTTGCGAAAACACGCCGCAGGCGTGATGCAGCTGCGCAGGACAGGAAACTGACATGCCAGTCGTTGCCTAGCCTGCGAAGCTGCGCTTCGCGGCTCCGTCCTCAACCCTTTCTCATTGCTCACTCTTCATTGCTCATTGCTTCCCAAACTCCCCTCTCCCCACTCCAAGCTCCTTTCCGTTACTATCTTCACGTGGATGGCTTGTTCGGGACAGATGGGGACGCCGGCAACCGCAATGACGAATTCCGCATGAGGCTCAGTGCGCTGTCAGCCGGCTTCGAGCGGGACGGCCTGCGCGGCCCCGGGCAACCGGCGCAGTTCGTCTGGCTGGCACTGCTGGTGGCATTCATCAACGGACTCGTCTACCTCAACCTGTTCCCGGCCTATGGCCTGTACCTCTTATTCACACCGCTGCTCTACTTCTGGTGGCTTGTGGAACTGATGCAGCGCCCGCTCACCAGCCGCTACCACTATGCACGCCGCCACATGACGAACCAGCTGATGTCAACAGAGCTGATGCTGCGCAGCATCGACGAACCCTACAGCCTGGCGCTGCGGGATGCCGCCCTGGAAGCCGGCCTGCCGAAGTGGATGCTGCCACCACAGCCGCAGGATGCCGAAGGCCTGCTGTCGCACGCCGGGGTGCTGGCACCGCTGCTGCTGGACTTCGACCGGTTCGGCCGTGGTGACCATACTGCCGAGCTGCGCCGCGCATGGTGGAAGGTGTTCTGCGCCAGCCGCGCCGGCAGTTCACTGTGCTGGCTGTTGCTGGTGCTGGTCCCGCTCGGGGGCGGGATCCTGGCCTTCCCGGTGATGCAGCTCGTGCTGCACTGCCGCAGCCAGCGGGTTGACACCCTGGCCCGCCAGGCCGCCCTGTGCGAATTCCTCAGCAATGCCAACCAGGACTGGGCGCTGTTGATCCGCCATCTCGGACAGCTCAGTGAGATGCGGCATTCCACTCATTGATCAGCTCATCTTCAGCCCGATCACGAATGTGGCAGCATAGCCCTTGCCGGATGGCTGCACGTCAAGCAGCAGCTTGGGACCGGATTTCGAACCGTCACCGGCATCCTCATCAGTTTCCTGGTAGATGTTGTCCTGTGAGTTCAGCACGCGGTTGCCACTGACATACGGTGCACTGGAGAAGATGCTGCTGCTGAGTGAGTCGTCAAAGAACAGCTGGCTGGTGAATTCATAGACCGTGGTCTGGCCGTTGTACTTGCGTACCTTGAAATGGATGTGCGTTGCCCGGCTGGTGTACCAGCCAGGATAGATCGTGTTGAATCCAGCCGCTCCATTGCCATCAGTCAGCTGGTAGCGGCGCAGCCAGGTCTGCCCCTGGGTATCCTCACCGTTGATGCCCGCCGGCTCATCGGAATAGACACCGATCGCATCACAGTGCCAGATGTCTACCTTCGCGCCCTCCAGTGGCGTGATCGCACTGCCGTTGATCTCATAAACGAGCAGGTTCAGCGCCAGCGGGATTCCATTTACCACAGTGCTGCGGCTGGTGCCTGACAACATGTCGGGGTCGTTTATGTCCTCATCCTCGAAGAAGGGACCCTCCGTCAGGTCCGGGGTAGCTACAACACTTGGCAAGGCTACCGCCAGCAGGTTTAGTGAATTGGCCAGCATGGAATTCGTGCCGCTCACGATCAGGGCGACGTATGTGTTGCCATTTGGAGAAACATAGTCAGCTGTATTTTGGTACTGGTGGCTGAGTGCCTGCGAACCGCGGTTGGCATGGACCTCCCAGCGGCCCGAGGAGTAATTGGAAATCAGCAGCGTGTACTGCATGCCGGTCTGGATTGCCAGTTCAAGCAGTAACTGGCTGGGTAGTATCAGGCTGTCGAGCCCGCCCCAGCCCCAGATTCCCCAGCTGAAATCCGTAGAAACGGCACCCGGCCCCAATGACAGTGCAGTATCCGCAAGCATGCTGTTCCCACCATGCTCACTGGCCTGGCTGCCGGTGAGGAGGTTGTCACTCAGCAGGCTGACCACACGGCCAACGCTGTCAGATGAGCCACTTGGCAGTCCGGGCAGGCCCGGGAACTGCTCGGTGGGAAGGAGCGAGCTGCCTGACACCGCTGCACTGCTGCCGCAGCCGCTGGCAACCAGCAGACCGAGGCCTCCTAGCAACAGCAAGGCTTCTCGACGACTGAGGATTCGCCCGACCTGGGCATCATCATTACTGGACAAGAGCATTCCTTCGGTCCGGCCTCGCCACCGTCCCCTTACTTGATTTGGACAACAATTTGAGTGGAGATGTTCGACGTTCAGTTGCATGCAAGGAATACAAACCGCGTGATCGCAAACTGCCATCCGTCCGGATTCAGCTGACTATCAGCGATGCATCTCGATCACGGTCAGTGAAAACTCGCCACCCTGTTTCAGCATCTCCTGCATCGCAGGACTGAGCGAGGCATCATCCATGCCGAGCGTTGCAATGCTGACCGAGATATCCGCACCATCCTTTTCGTAGAAGCGTCCGCTGGACATCAGCTGCTCCTCCTCCTTGCTGGAGAACTGCCCGCCGAAGGCGCTGTACTGCGTCTCGTGGTAACCCAGCGCGCCAAGCTGCCTGTCGAAGTGCGCCACCACACTGTCCCAGCCGTCCGGGTTGTTGAAGCGGATTGTCAGTGTTGACATCGAGCTGTACTGGTCGCCGGGCTGTCCGCTGAGCTGTGTCTGATCACGCTGCTCTGAGGTCTGCTGCGAGCCCTTCGGCAGGCTGAGTCCAGCCAGTCCGTACTTGCCACCGCCACCGCAGGCAGCCAGCAGCACAAGCATTGCCAGGATCACGAAGCGCAGGCCTGCCATCAGGGTTCCGGCCTCCAGTCCTGTCCCGGCCAGCGCACCAGCACTTCCCGCTCGCCATCCAGCATCGGGATCATTGCCCCGAGGCTGCGCGGCTGCCACATCTGCACGCTGTTGCCATAACTGTCCCGCAGGCGCTCACTGGCAAAGATGAACATTGCGCCGTCCGGGCTGCCTCCGCCATCGAGGTCATGGCCACTGTCCGGATCCGGCCCCCAGGCCACCAGCATGAAGCCGTCGGTTTCGCCATCGCCATTGCGCTGTGTCAGGTAGCTGAAGTTGCCAAGCGCCTCAGGTGTCCAGCCGAAGGGCACGACCTCCGCATCGAACTCTTTCCCCAATGTTGCCGTGTAGGGATTGGCATAGAAATGCGGCTCCTTCAGGGAGGCCCACTCACTCGCATAGCCCGCCCCGGCCTCCATTGGCAGGCTGGACGGATAGCGGGCACGCCGCGGGTCCGCCTGCTCCCCGGGAATCTCATACCAGACGCAGCCATCCCAGCGCGTCACCCCATCCTGGTTGACAAGTGCCAGGGCCAGCAGCAGCGTATCAGCGTAGAGTTGCCACTTCTGGTCATTCTCCAGGCTGTCCGATGCCGTTTCCCCACGCTCCCGCTTCTCCCAGGAATTAGCCAGGAAGTCCCGTACCTCAGCCTCCATCCACATGCCGTAGCTGCACAGCAGGCTGCCCGCCATCAGCAGGACCGGCACAATCAATGTGAAGCGGAGGTACTTCATCTCACCCATGCAGCATACCGCAATATCAGAACTGTGGACTCGTTGCCGGATCCGCTGAATCCGCAGTACTTCCGGTCTCGACTGTATCCACTTCCAGCCAGACGATCGCGACGGCGAATCGTCCAAACTGAGGCTCTGGCAACTTGTATTCCTCAGCCATTGCCTGCATCATTTCCAGCACATCTGCATTGTCCATCACCACGAGATAGATATCCCGCTCAGGATTGCAGAATTCCAGCATTCCACCTGCAATGGCCTGTGCCTGCTGCCTGACCAGCGCAGCTTTTTCGAGTGCCAGTTCGCGATCAAAGCCCTTTTTCTCCATCAGTCGCCGGACTATCCGCTCTGTCTTTGCGTCCAACCAGCCGTTCTCATGCTGGAACTGCAGGAAATGATCCTCCAGCGCAGGCCAGTCAGCGGCAAGGTTGAAATCCACCGCCTGGATGCTGACCGGCTTTCGGTCCTCGTCCAGGAATTCCATCATCTCGACATATTCTTCTGCCAGTGATTCCTGCAGTTCGCTGTTGACAACGACCGCTTCCGGAGGAAGGCTCAGGCCTTCGATCCATAGTTCGCCTTCTACGGCGAACACCGCAGCTGGGATCAACGCAGCGACAATGGCAAGCAGGAATATGCGCATGACCTGATTGTAACGCCAAAGAAATGCTATTCCACGCTGGAACTGGAAGTGCGGCACTTCCTGCTTCTCATTCTCATTCTCATTCTCATTCTGCCCTCTGCCTCCTGCCTTCTGCTAACTCACTTCGGCCAGTTCAGCTCCACCTGCCTCGCCGTGCCGCTGTCCCAGTAGTTCAGCTGCGCCTCAGCACGCTGCTCGTCAGTCCACTGGCGGCGGTACAGCCCATGCTGGTCCAGCGGTTCGCCGCCCGCCAGCATGATCACCACGCCGTCCGGGCTGCCGTCGCCATCGATGTCATGTCCCATGTCAGCGCTGCTGGCATAGCCGATCAGCACATAGGCGCAGACATTGCCAAGCTCGTTGTACTGCGTGATGTAGCTGAAGTTGCCCACTGCCTCCGCGGTCCAGCCGAATGGCACGCAGCGCGCATCGTTGCTGCTGCCGTCACCGTCGCCAAACGGATTCGGGTAGAAACCCGGCGCGCCGTATCCCCCGTAACCCGGATGTTCACTGCAGCAGGGCTGCTGCATCAGCTGGCTCAGGGCTGCCGGGTAGTTGTTGCCCCAGTGCCGGCCATCGTCGCCATCCGCGACTTCGTGGTCCACCGCCCAGCGCTCCAGCCAGAGCTGCACGCTGTGCAACTCAGCCTTGAGCTGCGCCTGGGCCTGCTCATCGCGCTGCGCGGCATCCCAGTTTCCATTTGCCACGCCTTCCCAGTAGGCACTGCGCGCCTCCTGCGGAACATCGACGGCGCTGGCCGGCGTCATTGCCATTGCCAGCAACAGCATGCCAGTCAGTAATGTCATTGTTCTTTTCATCTGTCCGTTCTCCTTATCACCATCACTATCTGCACGCCAGTCAGTCCCTGGCCGCCTGCCAGTGGATCATCAGCGGCCGGCCATGCTCCGTCACCGGCAGCCATGCTTCGTCATGGTTCCCGCTCCACAGGTCCACCCAGTTGCCATCGCGATCAAACAGCGCTTCCCCGCCGCTGACCAGCAGGTAGGCCACACCGTCCGGCTGCCCATCACCGGTCACGTCCAGCCCACCGTAGCGGTCCGGCCCCCACAGCAGCAGGACGTAGCCCGTGATGTTGCCATCCTTGTAGCGCTGCGGCAGGTAACTGAAATTGCCGACGGCCTCGGGG
>JAGRNR010000057.1:0-24799 GCA_020440645.1 bacterium
GCGCCTCGCATGCGCTCGGCTAAAAGCGTGGCCTGCGTTGCGGTTCTTTTGGCGCTGAGGCGCAGAGTGAAGCATGAGGCGCAGAGGATGGCATCTATCTGGCAACATTCCCTCTCTCGCGAATCGCGTTGCGTACGAATCTTCCCTTCGCGAGCTGGCGTCGCCGGGCGACGCCGGTACATAATTCGTTTGATTCATCGACAAGCTCAAGTGCCGGTGCGGACATGCCGTGAGCAATGAGCAATGATGACTGAGCAATGAGCCAATCAAACATCTTCTTCCTCTGTGGAACTCTGTGGATCTCTGTGTTTGACAATCCTTTTCGTCCATATTGACAATACAGTAGCGGCGCGGTCCTGCCGCGACTGGATGTCGATGCTGCGAGTTTATCTTGGCTGACGGGATTGGCACCACCGGAACGGGAAGTAGGGAGGCGGTAATACCGCCTCCCGGGATGGGGTGTTACCCCATCCCTACGTCAATCACCTTGGCAACGAAAAACGGCGGCCCGGGGGCCGCCGCTACTATCCGAACTACTCAAACTATCCAGACTATTCAAACTATTCCAGACTTTCCCGCCCGGATTTCTCCGGGCCACTGATTGGAGGCCTGGCAGTTTGCCTGGCAATTGCCAAGCTGACAGCTTGGCCTCCAAGCCTGGCTTGCGCCAGACCTCCTACTTCACCATCGCCTTAGCGGCGCAGGGACGGCCATCGTCATCCGTTGTCACTTCCACGCGCACCTGGCAGTCGTAGCCATTCTCCTTCAGCCACTTGTTGACCGTCGCTGCCATCTTCTTCGCCGGCGTGCTGGCGGGGAAGCTGAACAGGTGGTCCTCGAAGCGGAAGCTCAGCTTGGCTCCCTTGTCCGCCCTGCGGTCCGCCTCGCTGAGCATTGTCAGTTCCAGCAGTTCGCCGTCCGGCAGCTGCAGCTCGGTCAGCACGCCCTTCAGTTCGTCAATCTTCTGCAGTTCGAGCTTCACCTCTTCCAGCTTGAGGTCCTCAAGCCCCTTCAGCTCCAGTTCCAGCTCGCGGCTCATTTCCTCCAGGTTGACTTTCAGCTCCTGCTGGAAGGCTTCACTCTCAATGTCATTAAGCTGCAGTTCCAGCACGATCTGCTCGCCGTCCAGCTCATGCAGCAGCTCAAGCTGCAGGCCTTCATGCAGTTCACGCAGCTGCAGCTCCTGGTCGCGCAGCTCCGTGATCGCGACTTCGCGGATGCTGTCCAGTGAATCGAGGCCCTTGAGCGCCTCCTCCAGTTCCAGCTCGAGCTGGCCGTCCTGCAATTCGATTAGCGCATTGTCAAGTTCAATGCCGGCCTGCTTCAGTTCCTTTTCCACCAGCTTCTGGATGTCAAGGTCCCTGATCTCGATGCGTTCCTCAATGATCTCCTTGCGCGCCTTTTCCATTTCCTCGCGTGCCAGGTCAAGTTCCGCACGCTGATCGTCCAGCTGCACCTCGCGGATTTCCTTCAGCATCCGCTCACGGTCGGCATCCGTTGCTCCACGTTGCGCTTCCTCCGCACGGATCTTCTCCAGCTTCACCTTCAGCTGCTTCACGTTCTCGCTGTCCGGCCCCTGGCCCTCAAGCAGTTCCAGCTGGGCCTCGATCGCCGCGCTGGCCTCATCAAGCCGGCTGGCACGCTCGCCCATCACACCCTCAAGCATCTGCCTTGCGCGGGCCAGTTCATTCTTCGCCCGGGCCAGCTCCTCACGGCTCTGCTGGTCAGCGCCGCCGGCCAGCAGCTCGATTTCCTCCCGCAGTTCCTGCATCCGGCCGCGAATGCTGTCCTCGTCGGTGTAGGCACTGAAGCGCTCCGCTGCCCGCTTGCGTGCTGACTGCGCCTCCGCACTGTCCTCATCCATCACGAAGATCACGCCGCTCAGGCTGCGCTGGTTGTCATCGCTGAAGCTGCTCATCACGGCGACGTGGTGCGCACTTTCGCGGATTGCGCGGAAGCGAGCGAGGATGCCCTGGCTCTGCAGCTCCCACTGCTCGCGCTTGGCAGCCTCCTCGTCGGCACTGGCCGCCACGCCGAGGTCAAACACGATCGCCTGTCCGGCATTGTTGGCATATGAGGTGCCGGCCGGCAGCTGGGCCGCCACCGTCACGCCGAGCAGGAGCGCGCCGGCGATTGCCAGCCTGGCCGGCCAGGGGCGGCCGCTCATCAGTCTCACGATTGGATTCATCCTGTTCTTCTCCCTGTTACTAGTTGACTGTTCCCGCGCGGTTGCCAGCATCCGCTCCCTGCCCGGTTCGATGCCGGCCGGGATGCGAATGCCTGACAGTGCGCTGTTGATCTCAGCTTCCCGCCGCAGTTCCGAAGCAGTGCGTCCGTCCGCATCCGGCGGCAGGTCCGCCGCAGTCAGCTTGCCGAGCTGGATCCGCTTGATGGGGTCCATCACAGTTCCTCCGGCGCCGAACCGGCGCCACAGTAGATCGCCTGTGCATCGAGCAGCCGCCGCAGGCTGCGCCGGGCACGGAACAGCCGCTGCGAGACCATGCTGACCGAGAGACCAAGCACCGTTGCCAGTTCCGCGAGCTGCAGGTCCTCGATGTAGAACAGGGTCAGCAGTTCACGCTGTGGTTCCGGCAGCTGCTGCATCGCGACGGCCAGCGCATCCGAGAGGATGCTGCAGTCCTCGCCAGCGGAGATCCGTTCCTCGGCCAGCTCCTCCTCCGGCTTGCGGCGCCGCAGTCCGGAGATGAAGCGGGTGCGCACGATGGCCATCAGCCAGGCGCGGAACCCGGCTGGCTCCCGCAGCTGGCCGAACTTGCGCATCGCATGCGCCAGTGAGTCCTGCAGCAGGTCCTCGGAGTCCTCGCGGCGCGCGCAGAGGTAGAAGCAGTAACGCCAGGCAGCGCTGTAGATTTCCGGCGTCAGTGCTTCCTCGAATGCCGCGGCAGCCACGTCGCTCGCTTGCACGTAATCAGGGATGCCTCGAGCATAGGCCAATCTAACGGGCAGGGGAGAAAAAAGGGCGGAGTTTGGAGTGGTGGAACCGGGAACGGGGAACAGGGAACAGTTTCCCGGTCACAGCAATCTCATCAGGTATCAAAGTTGATACTTCAGTTTTGGCTATTCCAAACAGAATTGAAATAAGCCCCGTCAGAATGAAGTATCAAGACAAATCAGCCGTGATGGAGTGCGGCCAGAACGAAAGATGAGGTAGATGGTTATGAAAGCAAGACTGATCGCACTGCTGCTGGTTTTCGGGGCCATGGCGACAATGAGTTCCACCGCTTCCGCTGCGGAGTACAAGATCGACCCGGTGCATTCCAGTGTCGTATTCCGTATCCGCCATATGAGCGCCGCCCCGGTGTTCGGCCGCTTCAATACGAAGAGCGGCACGATCAACTTTGACAAGCAGAACCCGGGCAACAGCAGCATCGAGATCACCGTGGATCCGGCCAGCGTGGACACCGGCAACACCAAGCGTGATGAACATGTATCCAGCCCGGATTTCCTCAGCGTGAAGGAATTCCCCTCCATGAGCTTCAAGAGCACCAGCGTCAGCATGGAATCCAACAACCTCTGGAAGGTTGAAGGCAACCTGACCGTGAAGGGTGTCACCAAGCCGATCACGCTGGATGTGAAGTACAGCCAGGGTGAGGGTGCGGAGGGCGTTGTGATCCACGGCTTCTACACCGAGTTCACCATCCGCCGCCGTGACTTCAACATCACGTCATTTGATGACAAGGCACTCGGAAACGAGGTCACGCTGTACATCGGAATCGAGGCCAAGTAAGCAGCCGATTCCAAAACGAAACAGGCAGACAGCCCGTCTGGATGGCGGGCTGTATCATTTTCTGACATTGCGCCCAAGGAGTTGAGGGATGAAAGACAAGCGACACATCACACGCATCATGTACACGGCGATCGCGCTAATGGGCCTGCTGTGGCTGGCTTCCTGCGGCGGCGACTCCGGCCCCGGCGGCGGGATCGACACCCGCGCCAACATGTACAGCACCTCCGCCGTCAGCAATTTCGGCGGCCCGGATGCGGATGACGTGGACGCCCGCAGCGACGCCCGCGCGCTGATGGTGAACCGTACCTTCGACTTCACCGAGAGCGGCTACGTGCTGCAAAACGGCCTGGTCAGCACCGCGGCCGGCGGCAACGTGAACTTCGGCAACGGCACCGGCACGGTGGCCTACACCGCTGACAGCGGCACCGTCTCCATGGGTATTGCGCCGGCCAGCCCGGACTACAGCAACGTGGACCTGAGCGGCAGCTTCAGCAAGGCCTCGGCGCAGTCCGCGATTGACAACGCCGGCAACACCTTCACCGTCAACTGGCAGATGAGCTACACCTACAACGGCCAGGCCTATGAGATCCACTTCGACAGCACCCTGACCGGCAGCGACTTCCGTCAGCTCTGATCCGGCGGCTGGCCGTCCAGCACCAGCGGGTCCTTCGAGCGGAAGATCGCCGCGCCTGAGCCGCCGAGGCTCATGGTGATGCTCGTCAGCTCGTCAACCGTCAGGTTGACATCGTGTATGTCATGCACCGGCGCGAGGTAGTTCGTGCCGGAGGTCGGCAGCGGTGCGCTCGGGATGTAGACGATGCGGTGCGGCACGCCGTGCACGTCGAAGGACTCCGAGTTGACCATCAGCCCGAGCATGTAGCAGTTGTCAATCCGCACGAGCACCGTGCTGCGCATCATTGCGGGGTCGTCCAGTTCGCGGCCGCGGAACAGCTCGGCCAGCTGGTCGGTGGAGCTGTAGACGGTGTTGAGCACCGGCAC
The DNA here is from genome assembly GCA_020440645.1 of bacterium. Taxonomy (GTDB): domain Bacteria; phylum 4484-113; class 4484-113; order 4484-113; family JAFGCY01; genus JAHEFU01. The sequence continues at coordinate 4,748 of JAGRNR010000057.1, forward strand.
GCGGCGCATCATGCGCTCAAAGTAGCTGCGGATGCGCTGGGAGGCAATGCTGCCGCCGATGCGCCCGATCAGCCAGAAGATCAGGAGCGAGATGCAGAGGATGGCGAGGTAGATCAGGTAGACGCGGATGCTGCCGTCCTCGCCGCCGAGCGCATTGTAGAAGCGCGAACGGCTGCCAAGTACACCGGCGGACCAGTTGTAGACGAGCCCGACGGCCCAGATGGTCGCTGCCAGCGGCAGGAAGTACAGGATGCCCGCGATCACGGTTCCGAGGAATCTCTTGAACATGCCAGCTCCGGTATTGGGCTGGAACCAGTTTACAATGCAGCCGCGCCGAGCGAGTAGGCGACCACCGCGTTGTCGCGCTCATCCACCTGGCCGTCATTGTTGCAGTCGGCGAAGGGCGACCAGGGCAGGGAGCCTGAGATGGTCTGGCGCAGCGCGTCGTTGTCAGCTTCGTCCACGATGCCGTCGGCGTTGACATCACCGGCCAGGTTGTACTGCCAGACCGGCTGCCACAGTTCGTCGGAGACATTGCCGTGGATGTCGACAACGGTCATGTGGAGCCGGGCCTCCACGTTGCCCAGGTCGTAGCCATCAGCGAGGTCGAAGTTGTAGCCGTGCGGCCCGGGGCCGGACACGCTGACACGCAGGTCCGGCGGCTGCTCGATCTGGAAGGCCGGGAAGTCCAGCCACCACCTGACGATGGCGATGCCAGCCGGATCGGCAGGCTCCACCTGCAGGGTGTGGGTGTCGGGTACGCTGCCGAAGTAAAGGGACTGCGGGTCAGCCACCTCGGCTACCGGCAGGTCGATCCAGCCGTCGCTGCCGAAGCACAGCACGTCAATCCACCAGCCCCATTCGAAGTCATGCCACTGTGCACTGCTGCCGCTTTCCGCCGCCAGCAGGAACATCACGACCACGTCCTTGCCCTTGTAGGGTGCGAGGTCCAGTGTGAGCTGCGTATGCGGCACGATGAAGCCGCCCATCGCCGGCAGTTCGCCATCCGTTGTCAGCATTGGCTCCCAGCTCAGGCCATAGTCGTCACTGATCATGATGCGCTGCAGCACCTCGGTCACGTTGCAGCGGTGTTCAAGCGTGAGCGTCGGATTGCCGCCGGCGGGCACATGCACCGGCTGGCTCAGCACGGCGTCCAGCTCCTTGCGGCCGTAGCCGGACAGCCCGATCTGCAGCTGGTACTGCGGCACCTCGCCGGGCTCCTCGTAGCGGTACCAGCTGGCCAGCCCGAGCTCGCGGAACTGCTGCTCCTGGCCCGTGTAGTCCTGCATTGCCAGCTCGCCCATCGCGGAAGGGTCGTACTGCGAGAGGTCCAGCGCGCTGCAGATGCCGAAGCCTTCCGTGAAGTGCTCCGCGAGCGGCATCGATAGCGGATCCCCGGCCACCACGATCTGCAGGCGGTCGTCATCAGTCACGCTGTCCGGGAAGAAGGCGGTGGCCTTCAGCTGGTGCAGCCCGCCCTCCACATTGGCAATGTTCAGTTCAGCCTGCCAGGGTGCATCAGTCAGCAGGGCGACGGTATCGCCGTCAATGCTCAACTCCACGGCATCCGGATCACCGCGCAGTTCGAGGGTGACCGGCATCGTGCCGTTCTGCACGATGCGCGCCGGGGGCACGATCGTGACTGAGGGGTTGATTGCGTTGTCAAACAGCATGGAGAAGTCCAGCCGGCGCACCTGCACGCCCTCGCCGAAACCGGTCGCCTCCACGCCACTGGTCTCCAGCAGGCCGCGCATCTCGGGCAGGCTGATTTCCGGGCGCAGGCTCCAAAGCAGCGCCGCCGCCGAGCTGACAAGTGGGGTTGCATAGCTGGTGCCGGTGCCACCGGTCACGAGGCCGTTGTCATCATTGGGGGCCAATGACGTGAGGTTCCAGCCGGGGGCCACAAGGTCCAGCGCGGGACCATAGCTGGATGTGATCATGCGGCTCTCATCCGGCAGCGAGTTGCCGGTGGCGATCGCATCCGGGTAGGCGCCGGGGTAGGTCACGAACAGGTTGCCGTAGTTGCCGGCGCTGCAGACCAGCAGCACGCCGTCGCCAGCCAGCTGCTCGGTCATCGCCTGCATCGCCTCGTTGCCACCGCCGCCCCAGCTCAGGCTGATCACCTTCGCGCCGAGCGCATAGGCCAGCATCACCCCGGCGGTGATGCGCTCAATGCTCTCATTGCCGCCGTCGTCGCTGATCTTGACCGGGAACATGCTGATGCCCGGAGCGGCCCCGGCAATCGCAGCCGCGTTGTCACTTTCCGCGATGATCTGGCCGCTGATGAAGGTGCCGTGCCCGTGGTTGTCCTCGATGCTGGCATCGTCATTGGCGATGTCGCAGTTGGTGCCGGGGAACTCCACCGCCGGGTCCAGCAGCGCACTGCCGAATTCGCTGTGGGTCATGCGCACGCCGGTGTCGACGACGCTCAGCAGCAGTCCCGGATCACCGAGCGTATGCTCCCAGGCGGCCTCGATGTGCATGTGCTTGATGTTCCACTGGCCGCCCTCAAGGTCGTCACTGGCGAGGTAGACCGGGTCGTCCGGGCTGAAGGCCGGGGCGTAGAGCAGGCTGTACTCCGCTGTGCTGACCCAGTCGGCGTAAGTGCTGCGCAGTTCGGAGAGCAGGGCATCGCCATCCGTGCCATCCGGCAGGCTGAAGCCCGCCATCAGCACCCTGCCGTAATAGACCTGCTCGCGGATCTCGAGGCCGAAGTGCTGGGCGATGCTGTCCGTCACCGATTCGAAGTTCGCGCGCGGACGCAGGATCGGGTTGGATGCCAGGTGCGCCGTGGCAACCGGGGCGACCATTTCCGAGGGAAGGCTGCGGAACTCCGCATCGTCACGGTATGTCACGCAGATGCTTTGCGGATCGAACAGTTCCAATGGGTTGGACGTACTGGCGGCGGCGGCATTGGCAGCAGGAGCCTGCGGGCCGAGCTGCGGGCCATGTCCGGCGCAGGCAGCAAGCAACAGCAGGCTACAGGCCAGCGCAGTCAGTACATATATGTTTTCCAGCCGGGGCAATCCAGCCAGAGTATAACCGGGGGTCAGAAACCGCGCATCGGGGGGAGTGTGCCGCATGCAGTGGATATCGGCACGGGCCGGTCTGCAGTTTGGAATTCCGGTCATATGAATTACGTTAAGGAACTGTTAAAGTTCATCTGTACTTAACCGACAGCGGAGTGCAGCATGAGGGCCAGACTGGCCATGGCAATACTGATCGCACTGCTGGCCGCCTCATGTGGAGGCGGCATGGGCGCTTCGCCGGTGATGGACGGCCCGGATGGGGAGATCCGGCTGGCGGGGGAGAGCGGGGGCTTCGAAGGCTGGCAGCAGTGGCAGCAGATCCTTGAGGATCCGGGTATTGCCGGTGTTGACTACGACCCGCAGGGAATCACGGTGAACTACAGGAGCGATGCCAGCTTCGAGCTGAGCGGCAGCTTCGCCCCGCCGCCAGGGCACCGCGCGGCGGATTTCCCGAATGCGATGCTCAGGCAGGACAGCCGCTACGAGCAGGTGACGGACCATATCAGTGGCCGCTTCGGGATCCCGATCGAGCAGCAGGTCTATGCCCACGGCGTGCTGATGGCCAGCTTCCGCCTGCCGCTGCTGGTCGATGGAGAGCAGCTGATCGAGAGCATCCGCAGTGAATACCCGCTGCAGGTGGAGGACGTGAGCTTCAGCCGGTTGATCAGCCCGGCGCTCAACCCGAATGACCGATTCTTCGTGCTCAGTGACAACGATGGTGGCTGGCAGTGGGGGATGTACCGCTGCGGAGTGCCAGCGGCCTGGGAGCGCAGCACGGGCGACCCGCAGCTGCTTGTCGGCGTGGTGGACAGCGGCTGCTGGCGCGGGCATGAGGAGATCGGCAGCGGTGTGATTGACCCGCAGCTGGCCTTCCCGCAGGCGAGCTGTGACCTGCTTGACAACGACACTGACGTGAATGATACGGACGGGCATGGCACGGCGGTATGCAGCGTGATCGCCGCCAACACCGGCAACCTGAGCGGGCTGGCGGCGGTGCTGCCGGGCAGCAGGGTGCTGCCCCTGCGCGTCGGCAGCGGTTCGGCCACGACCCATGCACGGGTGGTGGCGGGCTGCATGCTGGCGGCGGAACTGGGCTGCCGGATCGTCAACCTGAGCTGGTCCTCGGCCACGCCCAGCCACCAGCTGAGCCTGATGGCACAAGCGCTGGACAGCCAGGGCGTGCTGCTGGTGGCGGCGGCTGGCAACAGCGGGACGGACGCTGCACGCTGGCCGGCGGCCCACAGCCTGGCCTGCGGAGTGGCGGCGAGTGATGCACAGGACGTACTGGCGGATGACAGCAGCTTCGGTGACTGGTGTGACATCAGTGCACCGGGCAGCGGCTTCAGCGTGCCGGACATCCGCCGGGACAATCTATACATTGACAATGCATCTGGCAGCAGCCTGTCCGCCGCGCTGGCTAGCGGCTGTTTCGGCCTGATGTTGTCAATCTCCCACGGTCTCGATCCGGGTTCACTACGCTCACTGGTTTCGGGGTCCGCGCTGCCACTCAATGGCGGCGGCCCCCCGCGCCTGGACCTGCCGGCGGCAATGCTGGCAATGGACCAGCCGCAGATCAGCCTGGAGGCGCCGGCCAGCCTGCTGCAGCAGGACTTCCTCACGCTGCAGCCCACGCTGTCCGGCAGCTTCCGGGCGGTTGAACTGTGGATCGACGGCGAATACGTGATGAGCCGCAGTGAGGCACCCTGGCAGCTGATGGCGGACCTGCGCGAACTGCCGGCAGGCCGGCACAGCCTGGAACTGCGGGCGGTTGCCAGTTCCGGCAGCCAGTATGCCAGTGCCGGTTTCGAATTCCTGCACCAGGCCCCGGCCGTGGCAATGCCCTGGAGCGCTGGCTTTGAAACGGCTGATGCGGCACGGACTTACAGCTTGGACATCGGCGGCTACCGGCGCGAGTTGCTGGATGGACTGGCAACGGTGGCCGGCATGCAACCGGCGGTGGAATATACCAATGCTGGCGGGCTGGGATGGCAGTCCAAGGCAACGGATGCCTGGCAGGGAGAGCGGGTGAACAGGCTGGCCTGGGATGGCGGGCAGGACACTGCGCGGATGCTTGCGCAGGTTTCCGAGCCCGTCAGGCTGGTGGGCTACGAACTGCCGACGCTCAGCCTGACCCTGCGCCAGCAGCTTGGCAGCGCTAGTGCGGCACTGCTGCTCAGTGCGGATGGTGGCAGCAGCTGGCAGGCGCTGGAGGAAGTGAATGGCCTGCCGGGCCTGCTCAGCGGTGACAGCTCCGGCTGGCAGCTGCGGCGTTATGACCTGGCGGCCCATGCCGGGCAGACGGTACAGCTGCTCCTGCTGGTGCAGATCGATGCAGGGGAGCAATCGTCCGGGCAGTACATCGAAATTGACGCACTGGGGATCGCCACCGGTTTCCAGCCCAGCCTGCCGGTTGCTGCCGGGGTGTCGCTTGACAGTGCTGTGATCGGCAGCGTGGCCGGGCGCAGCTTCCTCAAGGCCCAGCTGACGGGTGCGAAGGATGTGCAGAAGGCGGTCTACTGGCTGGACTGTGAGCCTTACAACGTGCAGGGGCCGGAGGACAGCCTTACGGAGGCTGTGATCGGCAGCAGCCTGCCGGGCGTGCTCGGCCTGCCTGCAGTGGATGGCAACCGGCATGCCGTGCTGCGGGTGGACTACTTCGATGCCAACGGCTCACAGGGCCCGCGCCTCGAGCTGCCGGTCTGGATCTTCAACCGGCGCGGCGATGCCAATGCTGATGGCGTGGTGGACCTGCTGGACCTGCAGGCCTATGCGGGCCACTATGGCGCGCGACAGGGTGAGGCGGGCTACGAACCCTTCATGGACTCCGACATGGACGGCGTCGTCACCGAACTGGACAGCAGTGCGGTGGCCTACAACCTAGACTAGTCCGCTTCTTCCAGCGGGCGGCCGAGGAAGGCCACCATGTAGGGATGCAGTTCCGCTGACATCACCCCATTGGCAACCGGCGGGTCGGACTCCATCAGTGCCCGCGCAGTTTCCTCGTCAGGCGCGCGCAGCACCACCAGCCCGATCGTGCGCATGTCGTCATACTGCGTGCGCCCGGCCAGCACCAGCGTGCCCTCATCCCGCAGGCGGGTGAGGTGTGCCACGTGTTCGCCCAGCACACGCAGCTCGTCCTCCGTCGGGCCCTCCGTCAGCATCGCCTCGCGCAGCGGGCGCAGGATGTACAGCCATTCCTTCATCAGGCCTCCTGTCCGGCGGTCTTGCCGGTGAGATAGATGTCCGCCGGGTCCTCGAGGATCGGCTTGACCTGGCCGGAGCGGATCTGCCACAGGCGGCTGCCGGCGATCCAGACCACGCCGATGCCAAGCAGCATCAACAGCGTTGCCAGCAGGCTGACGGAAATCGCCGAGACATCCGGCGGGCTGGCCGACAGCTTCGGCAGGTTGGCCTTCAGGATGTTGTACAGGCTGGCCATGCAGGTCAGCATCATGAACACGGCGGGCAGCAGGGTGAACCACATCGGCCGGGCGCGCACCGCGAGCCAGATGCTGACGGCGGCCAGCGTCAGCGCAGCCATCAGCTGGTTGGCGGTGCCGAACACCGGCCAGATGATCTTCCAGCCGTTCGGCACGGCCACGAGCAGCATCGCGATCACACTCAGGCCGGAGTTGAAGTAGCCGTTGGACAAAAGCGATGTCATGTTGCCACTGCGCACGAAGTACCACAGCTCCTCGAACAGGTAGCGGTTGAGCCGCACGGCGCTGTCGAGTGTCGTCACGAGGAAGCCCTCCACCATCAGCAGGCCGAACACCGTGCCGATGTAGACCGGGATGCCGAGCGTGTTCTGCAGGAACAGCCCGCTGCCGAGCGCGAAGCTGACAACCGGGTTGCCTCCGCCCCCCTCCGGGAACTGGATCGCCAGCAGCTGGGCGTGCCCAAGCCCGGAGGAGATGGCGATGATCACGAGCACGGCCAGCATCCCCTCGGTCACCATCGCGCCGTAGCCGACGCGCCGCGCATCGCTCTCCCTGTCGCACTGCTTGGACGAGGTGCCGCTGCAGACCAGTGAATGGAAGCCGCTGATCGCGCCGCAGGCCACGGTGATGAACAGCAGCGGGAACACGAAGCCGAAGCGGGCGTTGCCATCGGCGACGGTCCAGGCCATCGCGGGGTCGGTCTGGATGCCGCGCAGGCCACCGGCGATGCAGCCCGCGAACAAGAGCGCCATCCCGCCGTAGAGCGTGAACGAGTTGATGAAGTCCCGCGGCTGCAGGATCATCCAGACCGGCAGCGCACTGGCCAGCAGCACGTAGACGGAGAGGATCGCCATCCACAGCAGGCGCAGCTGGGCGTCGCTGATGCTGCCGAAGCTGACCGGGTGGTGCATCCCGGCCCAGATGCTGCCTGCGGCGACGATCATCGCCAGCAGGCCGAGCAGGCGGTTGTCAAGCTTCGGGTTGCGCAGCAAGAGGCCCATCAGCGGGGAGAGCAGGGTGATGATGATCACGCTCGTGGTGGCGATCCCGCCGACGCGTACCTTCTCCACGCCGTCGACCACGCTCAGCTGCCAGCCGAAGGGGTTGTCAGCCGGGAGCTGCAGCAGCGTGGCGCCGACATGGCTGCCGAGCGTCAGCGCCGAGAGATCGAGGAAGGCGGCGGTGACGATCACGATCAGCACCAGCGTGAAGCTGATGTACAGCAGGAAGCCGGCGCGGCCGGTCAGGTTGCCGGTGATCTCGGCGATCGTGCGGCCCTTCTCGCGCAGGCTGATGAACATCGAGGTGTAGTCATGCACGGCGCCGATGAAGATCGAACCGAGCACGACCCACAAAAGCGCGGGCCACAGGCCGTAGACGGCGGCGATGGTCGGGCCGACGATCGGGCCGGCACCGGCGATGGTGGCGTAGTGGTGCGAGAACAGCACCGGGGTGCGTGTCGGCACGTAGTCGCGGTCGTCACGCGAGCGGTGGGCCGGGGTCTCGAGCTTGTCAGTGCTGCGCAGCACGCGGCTGATCCAGCCCGAGTAGATGCGGTAGGCCAGTGTGAAGGCCGCGAGACAGCCGATGAGGATCAGCAGGACATTCATGGGCGCATCCGTTCCGCCATGCGTGGCGGGATTCCATTCTAGGGCAAGCTGCGCCGGCGCTCAAGGCCGGGCGTTCAGGAGCGGCTTTCGATCGTGCTGCGGATCAGCTCCGCCAGCTTGCTGGGGACGATCGGCTTGTTGACGAAGTGCGCGATGCCCAGTTCGCCGGCGCTTTCCTCATCGATCAGTTCGCTGTAGCCGGTGCACAGCAGGATCGGCAGTTCCGGACGCTCGGCTAGGATCCGGCGGCTGAGTTCATCGCCGGTGATGTGCGGCATGGTCTGGTCGGTGACGACGATGTCAATCTCCGAGCCGTGCTGCTGCCAGTGCTGCCAGGCTTCGCGGCTGTCGGTGAACACCATCGTGCGGTAGCCAAGCCGCGAAAGGCCGGCATTGAGCATGTGCACTATGCCCGGTTCGTCGTCAACCACCATCACGGTCTCACTGCCGCGCAGGTTGTCATGCTTCGGAACGTTGGCGACCGGTGCCTGCTCGAAGGCCTCGAGTGCCGGCAGCAGGATCTGGATCGCCGTGCCCTGTCCCGGTGTGCTGTCCAGGCTGATCCAGCCGTCCATCGAGCGGATGATGCCGTGCACCGTTGCCAGGCCGAGGCCGGTACCCTCACCGACGCGCTTGGTGGTGAAGTAGGGGTCGAACACGCGCGCCGCGGTCTGATGGTCCATGCCGTGGCCGGTGTCCCGCACCACGAGTGAGACCATCGGGTTGCCGGCGGGCAGGCCCAGTTCGGCCGCTATCACTTCATTGCAGGGCTGGTTGCTGCAGCTGATGTGCAGTTCGCCACCCTGTTCACGCATTGCGTGGAAGGCGTTGGTGCTGAGGTTCATCAGCACCTGCTGGATCTGCGTCTCGTTGCCAAGCACACGGTGGGTGTCACGCAGGTCAGTGACGATGTTGATGGTGCTCGGCAGGCTGCCGCGCAGCAGGCCGACGCTCTCATGCACGATCGCAGGCAGGTCCACCGGTTCACGGGTCTGCTCACTCTGGCGGCTGAATGTCAGCATCTGGCGCACCAGCTCAGCGGCCCGCTGGCCAGCGGCGCGGATCTCCGACACGCAGGCCTGCGCTTCGCTGCCATCCTCCAGCTGGTCACTGGCCAGGTCGGCAAAGCCGAGCATCGCCTGCAGGATGTTGTTGAAGTCGTGGGCGATCCCTCCGGCGAGCACGCCGACCGCCTCCATCTTCTGCGCCTGCTGCAGCTGCAGCTCCATCTGCTTCGTTTCCGTGATGTCCTGGAAGGTGCCGAGCGCGCCGATATAGGCACCCTGTTCGTCAAACTGCGGGCCGGCGGTGATGCTCAGCCTGCGCCGTGACCCGTCCGGCCGGGCAATGTCAAGCTCGTATGAAGATGACACTCCCCTCCTGCGCATGCTCCGCTGGCGCTGCAGCAATTCAGCATTCTCCTCGTCATAGGCGTAGTCCCACAGCCTGTGGCCGAGGAGCTCCGCTTCCTCCCGGCCAAGGATCCGGCAACCGTTGGCATTGACAAAGACCATCCGGTTGTCGTTGTCCACAAGGATCATGCCCTCGGCCATGGTGTTGATCAGCTGGCGGTTGCGCTTCTCGCTGTCTGCCAGCGAATTCTCCGCCAGCTTGCGGTCTGTGATGTCCGTCAGCATGCCGACGTAGCCGGTCAGCTCGCCGGCATTGCCAAGCACCGGGCTGATCTGGGTGAACACCCAGGCGGTGCGGCCCGCGCTGACAAGGCGCAGCTCCATCTCAAGGCTGGCCTGGTTGAAGATCATCTCCATGCTCGCCTGCGCCGTCCGTTCACGGTCCTCTGCATGCACGGCATTGAGGAAGCCCCGGTCCATGCACTGCTCGGTGGTCAGGCCGAACAGCTCCTCCGCGCGCGGGTTCATGTAGCGTACATTGCCATCGGGGTGCAGGTGGAAGATGCCGACGGGGGACATCTGCATCATCGATGACAGCCGGGTCTCGCTGTCCTCCAGCGCCAGTGCGGCACGGCGCTGCTCGGTGACGTCGCGGGTGGTGCCCCACAGCATCACGAGCCCGCCATCCCGCACGACACCCTGCGCGCTGTTCAGGAAGAAGCGCTCCCGTTCGCGGGCCGGGGTGATGCGGTCCTCATCGTCCACCATGCGGTAGCCTGCGGCCGCGAAGCGCTCAAACATCCCGAGCAGTCCGGGGACCGGTTCCAGCAGGGAGGACAGGGGAACGCCGACCACGGCAGCGGAGTCCGGGTAGCCGTAGATGCCGGCGAACACGTCATTGCATTCGGCGATCACGAGCCTGTCATGCATCAGGCGGGCCTGCTCGGCCGGTGGCAGGTCAACCGGGATCGGCGGGTCGCAGTCGTAGCGCCAGATCGCCTCGGAGGAGTTGGCAACGAATTCACGGTAGCGCAGCTCGCTCTGCTGCAGGCTTTCACGGGCCTGCATCAGGTCCGTCATTTCGCTGGTGGCTCCCCAGATGCGCAGCAGGGCACCGTTGTTGACAGTGCCGCTGATGTTGCTCATGAAGTAGCGTTCAGTGCCATCCCGGTCGCTGACCCTGTCAACCGCCTCGCTCAGTGAATAGCCACTCTGCACGAAGCGCCGCATCAGTTCGACGGTGTTGTCAGCGGACATGCCGCCGTTGATCTCAAGGTTGGAGCGGCCGATCAGCTCCTCGGCGCGGGAGAATCCCCAGGACTGGGCGAACAGGTCATTGCAGTCCTCCAGGTAGCCATCCTGCATGATGCGCTGGATCTGTTCCTCCACCGGCAGGTCGATCGGCACCGCCGTCTCGAATGCCATGCACCACAGGATCTGGCTGCTGTTGACGACAAACTCGCGGTAACGCTGCTCGCTTTCGCGCAGCAGCTCCTCGGCATGCCGGCGCTCGGTGATGTCCATTTCCGTGCCCAGTGCGCGCAGGGCCCGTCCGGCCTCGTCACGCTCGATGACCTTGCCGCGGGAGAGGGTCCAGATCCAGTGGCCATCCTTGTGCCGCAGGCGCTGCTCGACCTCGAACTGGTCGCTGGAGCCATCGATCACGGACTGGATCTTGTCCTGCACGAAGCGCCGGTCAGTCGGGTGGATCGTCCGGATCCAGGTGTCAAAGTTCCAGGTCAGCCCGGACGCCGCATGCCCGAGGATCTGGGCAAAGCGTTCATTGAAGGTCACGCGCCCGCTGCGCACATCGAGGTCCCATGTGCCCAGCCCGCTGGCATCAAGCGCCAGCTCATAGCGCTGCTCGCTCTCCTCCAGGCGCTGCATCACGCTCAGGTTGTCAGTCACGTCGCGGCTCGTGCCCCAGGTGGCAACCAGCAGGCCGTCCTCCACCAGGCCGTTTGCCATGTAGATGTACTTGCGTTCGCCGCCGTCAGCGTAGCGCACTACCATCAGGTCGTCCTCGGTCCGGTAGCCATTCCTGATGAAGCCGGTCATCATGTCCGACACGTGCTGGATACGGCTGGCGTTGGCAATGTCCAGCAGGGACTGACCCTTGATCTGGTCAGCATGCTCCAGGTCATAGATCCGGGCCATCAGGTCGTTGCACTCCGCCATCCGGCTGGTGGTTGCCATCAGGGAGACCTGTTCCTCGAGGGGCAGCCCGGTCGGGATCGGCGGGTCATATTCGATGCGCCAGATCGCCTCGGTACTGCGCTCCACCAGCTCACGGAAGCGGGCCTCGCTGACTTCCAGCTCACGCTGCAGCAGGATCTGGCGGGTCATGTCGCGGCAGGTGCCCCAGATCGAATGCAGCCTGCCATCGACGACCTTGCCCTCGGCGTTCATCACGTATTCGCGGACCGAGCCATCGCTGTAGATGTTGGTGACCACCTCATCCAGCAGCACGAAGCCCTTGTCAATCAGTTCGCCGGCGTCAAATGTGGTGCTTGCCAGCCGGTCATTGCGGATGATCTCGGTCACGTTTCCGCCGATGATTGACGAAGCTTCCTCCAGCCCGAAGAACTCAGCCATCAGGTCATTGCACTGCCTGAGGATGGCGCGGCTGTGCATCAGGGCAACCTGCTCCTCGCGCGGCAGGGAGACCGGCACCGGTTCCTCGAAGTCGATGCGCCAGATCGCCTCTGTGCTGCGTTCCGCCAGTTCGCGGAAGCGGGCCTCGTTGGCAGCCAGGCGCTGTTCAGCCAGCTTGCGCTCGGTTACATCCATGTGGGTGCCGATCGCACGCAGCGGCATACCCGCGGCATCGTATTCCGTCACGCGGCCCCGGCTCTGGACCCAGATCCAGCTGCCGTTGCTGTGCCGGATCCGGTACTCGCTCTCATAATGATTTGTTTCGCCATGCACATGGCGGTCAAACAGCTGGTTGACCCGGTCAACATCCTCGGGATGGATCAGGGAGATCAGCCTGGCAACCGTCAGGTCAAGCTCACCGCGCCTGAAGCCGAGCTGCTCCAGCAGCTTGTCATCAACCTTGACTTCCTCGGTCTGCAGGTCTATGTCCCATGTGCCGAGCTGGGCACCGTCCATTGCCAGTTCATAGCGCAGTTCCTGCTGCCGCAGCTGCTCCCGCAGGTCAAGGCTGTCGGTCAGGTCACGGCAGGTGCCCCAGATGCGGACCAGCTCGCCATCCACGAACTCGCCGTCCGTGTTGTAGAGGTACATCCGGCTGCTGCCATCCTCGTAGTCGATCTGCAGCAGCTCATCGCGCATGCGGAAATCGTTGTCAATCAATATGCGGATGCGCAAGGGATTGCGCACCAGCCGGCTGATCCTGCTGATCTCACTGACGCGCTTGCCATGGATTTGCTCGATCGAGTCCACACCGTACAGGGTTGACATCTGGTCGTTGCATTCAACCAGCACGCCGCGCTCGGCAAACAGGCGGATCATCTCATCCGGGTCGAGGCCGCGGGGGATCGGAGGGCTGTACTCGATGCACCAGATCCCCTCCTGGGCCTTGTCAACAAGGCGCCGGAAGCGCCGTTCGCTCAGTTCCAGCTCGGCCTGCATCGCCAGCAGGTCGGTGACGTCACGGCTGGTACCACGGGCCTCGACCAGCCGGCCGTCCTCGATGACGCCCATGGCATTGTCAAGGTAGGTCCGGCTGCTGCCATCCGGGTAACTGAGCGTCATGCGCTCCTCGCTGAAACGGTAACCGTTGCCGATGAAGCGCTGTGCCCGGTCCAGTGCCATGGACAACCCGCATTCTGACATCAGTTCCCGCACCTTGCGGCCCTTTACCTCGCTGGCTAAACGCAGGCCGTACATCTCGGCCATGTGGTCATTGCAGTCGACCAGCACACTGTTTTCGCGGATCAGGCGGACCTGTTCCTCCAGCGGCAGGCCTACGGGAACCGGCGGGTCGTAGCTGATGCGCCAGATTGCCTCCGAGGACAGCTCAGTCATTCCACGGTAGCGCGTCTCGCTGGCCTGCAGTTTCTCCTGGGTGAGGAACTCCTCTGTCACGTCCCGGGTGGTGCCCTTCACCGACACCAGGCAGCCATCGACAATCCGGCCGTTGGCATTCTCACGGTGGATCCGCCGCCTGCCATCCAGCAGGGTCAGGCGGATGTCCTCGTTGCGGTAGATATAACCACCCTCAACGAAGATCCGCGCGTGCCCGCCACCAGTCTCCAGGCCACCTGCCTCGTGCAGTTCGTTCAGCAGCCGGCCACGCACATCATCTGCGGCTTCACAGCCGTAGTACCTGGCCATCAGGTCATTGCAGTCCGCCATGCGGCCGGTTGAATAAATTAGCTGGACCTGCTCCTCGAGCGGCAGTTCCACGGGGATCGGCTTGTCAAACTCAATGCGCCAGATGCCCTCGGAACTCTGTTCCGTCAGTTCGCGGTAGCGCTTCTCGCTTGATTCGAGTTCACGCTGCATGTGCCGCTTCTCGGTCACATCGCGGCTGGTGCCCCAGATCATGCGCAGCCGGCCGTCCTGCACGATGCCACGCGAGCTGCTGATCAGGGTCAGTTCATTGCCATTAGCATCCAGCGAGTGTTCCTCGACTTCATCGGTGCGGTATCCACCGGTGATGAAGGCCCTGAACAGCGTCCGCGCCTGCCCGATGAACTCCGCCGGGTAGATGTCCAGCAGCCTGTGGTTGAGCACCTCACGGATGTCATCGCGGCCGAAGAAAGACGCACTGTGGCGGTTGCCTTCGGAGATGTAGCCGCTGTGCAGCATGTGCTCCACCTGCTCATCGATCGGCAGGTCAGTCGGGACCGGTGGATCGAAGCTCAGGCACCAGATGTTGTCAGCGGTGCTGTCAATGTACTGCCGGAAGCGTTCCTCGCTGGTCTCCAGCCGTGACAGCGCCTGCATCCGGTCGGTCACGTTGCGGCTGTTGCCCCACAGGCTGACCAGCCGGCCCTCCCGGATGATGCTTGTGATGTTCTGCTCGAAGTGGACAGTGTTCCCGTCGGGATCAACGTACTGATAGGTCTGGCCGGCAACTATGTAATCATTGTCAACAATAAGGGCGGCCTGCTGGACCACCATTTCTGGACTGAACAGCTGGTTGAGCGGCAGCCCAACCACCTCGGAAGGTTCCTGCAGTCCCCAGCGTTTGGCAAAGTGCAGGTTGCATTCGGCAAACACACCATTCTCACTGATAAGCCTGATCTGTTCATTTCGCGTCAGCAACGTGTCAACCGGTTCAAGCATGTCGACACGCCAGATCGCCTCGCTGGAATGCGCGATGTAGTCACTGAAGCGCTGCTCGCTGATTTCGAGGCGCATCTTGGATTCCAGCCTGTCAGTCACATCCGTGATCATGGACTGGATGGCGTCCTCCCCGGCATAGCGGATCGGTTTCGAATGGATCTCGCCCATGAAGCTGCTGCCATCTGCGCGCAGGAATGCGAAGACCTGCGGCGGCATGCCGGACTCACCGGCCTTCATGCGCCGGTAGCGCTCACCGGCGACTTCATGGAAGTCCTTGCGGAAGTGGTCCACCGGCCTGAGCCCGATCATCTCCTCGGGGCTGTTGTAGCCGAACATCTCCGCCATTCGGCGGTTGACGAAGCGGAACTGGTCGTTGCACTGGATTGAGATTGCCAGCGGACTGTTCTCGGTCAGCGCGCGGTAGCGCTCCTCACTTTCAAGGATGCGCAGGTGCTGTTCATGGCTCTCGGATATATCAATAATCAGGCCTTGTACCGCAAGCCTTCCATCTATCTCAACTGATGTGGGATAGATCATTCCGCGGAAGGTGCTGCCATCGGCCCGCAGGAAGTCGTATTCCTGGGGATCAAGGTTGCAGATGGTGGTCTGCAGCAGGTGATTGCGCTTGCTGGCAGTCTCGCGCTGGTCAACCACAATCATCTCGACTGCACGCAGACCAATCATGTCTTCAGCGCTTTCGTAAGCGAACAGCCTGGCCATCCCCGGGTTGGCATAGATGAACCGGCCATCAATATGGATGCTGATTCCCTGTGGGCAGCTTTCAGCGAGCTGGCGGTATCTTTGTTCACTTTCGCTGGCGCGCTTCAGCAGAAGCTGGGTGGCCTCGATCTCGGCCAGGTCTGGACCGGTAGGTTCAGGTACAGGCGTACGGTCCTTGCCCCGGCCGGACAGCCAGAATGTCATGGCGAGGACCGGAAGTGCATCCGTTGGGGATTGGATCGGGGCGAGCAGTAGATCCAGCAGTCCGTGCAGATCAACCTGCGCAAGCCAGCCTGCGAAAATCTGAACCCAGTTCAGGTCCATGTGCCCCATCAACCAAATCACCAGAAAGAAAATTTGCGAATCAATGTCGCACACTTATTATCTGATTTTGGGATTATTAATACTATGGAATATGCTCAAATATGGATGAAAAAACCCAGAAAAGCCAGTCCCAGTCAGGATTGAGGGCTGTTTGCGAGCCATGCCTGGCTATATCTGGCCGCTGAGCAGTGGATAACGAAAATCCGCTTAACCGGAATTTGTCCACAGGGGCTCGATCAAAGCGGCCGTTGGCAGAGTCTGAACAGGGGTATAACAAAGTTGAGAGCCAGAGGGATTACCGGCCGGACACGCAACTCTTTTGGTCGTTCTCGCTTCATACAGTTGATGGTGGGACAGGAAGGGCGCAAGCCATTCCCTGGGAAACGGTAAGTGAATCTTGGAGGTTTGGCATGGACCTTTACCTGACCAGGCGGCTGGATGCCGGCTTTGAGGAGACCCTGCAGAAACTGCGTATGGCGCTCTTGTCATACGGCTTCCGGCTGGAGTCGGAGGTGTCAGTCACCGCCGGACAGAACGGCCCGCTGGAGCTGCCCTACCGCATCTTCGCCGTAAGCAACCCGCATCTCGAATTCCCCGGCAGCCTTGGCCCGACCCCCGCACCGCGCCTGCCACTGCACATCGTCGTGCAGCGCGACCGCGACGGGAAGATCGAGGTCAGCGCAATGGACCCGGTGAAGGTGATGCTGGCCGCGCTCGGTGAGGGCCACATGGAGGAGGCGCAGCAGACCCGCGGGCGGATGCTCAGGCTGCTGGACTTCATGAATCCCGTAAATTCACCGGTGCAGGCGGCGTAGATACGGAGTGTAGCTCTAAGAGCTACAAGGCCTTGTCGGTCCAAGACCGACACTCCACTCCTAGTGCAGGCGCCAGGGCCATTCGCCCTGCTGCAGGATCACCATCGTCATACCAAGCATGATCATGAAGGTGCTGACGGCCTGCAGGGTCATCAACACGGGCAGCAGGCGGCCTTCCAGCAGCAGCAGGCAGACCAGGCAGAGGTGCGGCAGCAGGATCAGCGTCAGTGTGAGCGGATCCGAATAGTCGATGATCAGCAGCGGGTTGCCGGCCAGCGTGGTGTAGTACTGCAATGCGAACACAGCGAAGGTGCACAGCAGTGCGAAGGCACTTACGAAGGTCATCGCCTTGGTAAAGAATTCTCTCGTTTCTACATCCATAGCAGTAAGTTCGCCCGGCTCGCAGACCAGGACTGAGGGGCATTTGCCCTTCCTGATACTGATCGGAGGATCACCATCAATAGGTAACCCCGGTTCCGCCCAGATTGTATATTGCCCCACCGGAAACTCCGGCCAGAGCAGATTTTAACAGAATATCAGGCAAGCTTGCCGTCGGAATTTTCCGGCGGCCCATCCGTCTCCATTCCCGCCACATGACCAACCGTGCGGATGAACTCAGACTCCAGCCCGTCCCAATTGGGCCGCGACTTGAGATCGGCCATGCTGGCCTCCAGCCGGATCTTACCCTGGTGGATGATCGCGAGGCTGGTGCAGAGCTTTTCCACCACTTCCATTACATGGCTGGAGAACATGATGGTCACACCCTGGGCCACGCGGCGCTGCAGCAGCTGCTTGATCTGATGCGAGCTGACCGTGTCGATGCCGTTGAAGGGCTCATCCAGGAACAGCACACGTGGTTCGTGGATCAGCGCGCAGCCGAGTGCGACCTTCTTTCTCATGCCCTGGCTGAAGTCCACGATCAGCTTGTTGCCGGCGCCCTGCAGGTCCAGCATCGAAATCAGCTCAGCCATGCGCTCACGGGCGGTCTGGCGGTCCAGGCCGTACATCATCCCGGTGAATTCGAGGTGCTCCGGAGCGCTCAGGCGCTCGTACAGCATCGGGTCCTCCAGCATCACGCCGATGCTGGCCTTGACGCCGATCGAGTCACCGCGCAGGTCGTGCCCGGCGATGTGGATCGAGCGGTACTCGCCGGCCAGCAGGCCGCAGAGCACGCGGATGGTGGTGGACTTGCCAGCGCCGTTGGGGCCGAGGAAGCCATAGAACTCACCCTGCGGCACGGCGAATGAAATGTTGTCCACTGCGAGGAACTTGTCGTAGCGCTTGGAGAGGCCATGCACTTCCACGGCCAACGGGCGCCGCACCGGCAGCTCGGGACGGGGCGCTGGGACAAGGTCAGGTGCCTGTTCCGCCAATCCTTCCATGTCCCCCGCAATATGCTCGTGATCCATCATATCCATTATATTTTGCGTGGCCTTCAGCGGCCCATCATCCGGCGAATCAGCACCATCAGGCCGACGATCACGAACATCGCCGGGCCGAACAGGATCAAAAGCAGGTCGGCGATGCGCTCCACGATCCAGGGTGTCGGTTCGTCATCCTCATCAGCCGGGCCAAAGATTGAGCTGACCGTTTCATAGCCGATCAGCCAGCCCAGCCAGTGCTGGTAGAGGCTCTCCGAGGCATCGTCATCCCCGAGGCCGTAGCGGTCGGCCAGGCGCATGCCGAGCACCATCGCGATGCCGAAGCCGAAGTACAGTGCCACGAGGATTGCGGATGCGCCGGTGCCCACCCAGAGAGGATAACGGACGCCGGCTCAGCGCAGCTTTGCTCCGGCGGCGATTGCGGCCTGGCTGATCTCCTCGATCTCCGCATGGTCGGACAGTGGCAGGGTGACCGCCGGGCCGGCCATCTGGCGGATGTATATCCGTACAGCCGGTCGCCTGCCGTGCTGCACCGCCTCCAGCCGGGTGATGTCAGCTAGGCGGATCTCGCTTGTACGTCGCTTCTCGCGGAAGGCCATCCGCCGGTCGGTGAGCACGGCGGACAGTCCACCCCGCTTGAGGATGATGACGAACACCACTGCGCCGATCGCCATGCAGATGGCAACGGAAATCGCGATCCAGTCTCCCATGTCGCGCGTCCTGGCAACATGCTGGCTGGACTGCCCGGCAAAGATCGTCCCGCTGGCTGCTGTGATCGCTCCGATCACGGCCGCCGCGTTACCCTGCTTGTTCTTGCCGCCACAGCCGCGTTTCCCCCACATCCGCTGGAACTGCTCGCCGGGCTGCAGCCGGAGCCAGCCCGGGGGACCCTGGCCGGCCCCCCGGACCGCTGATGACAATGGTACTAATATCGACATTGCTTGCTCCATCGGCCCGCTGGAACCGTTGCCAACGACGGGCCCGCGGCTGCTGATCAGCCCTTGCCGCCCTGCGGCGGGTTGTTTGTCACATTTGCGTGGTGCTGCATGCCCATTGAGGCCATGCCACTCAGTCCGCCGAGGTTCATGCTGTCAATCGCGCTCGAGGGCACGATCATCAGGCTGCCCTTCTCCTTGAGGCCCTCGAACAGCATGTTCATCGCACGCAGGTGCAGGGCGGTCGGGTTGTCCGCGTACTGCTCGGCGGCCTCGGCGAAGGACTTGGCAATCTGCTTCTCGGATTCACCGAGGATCACACGCGCCTGGCGCTCACGCTCGGCCTGGGCCTGGCGGCTCATGGAGTCCTGCAGGTTCTGCGGGATGCGGATCTCGCGGATCTCGACGGACTGCACGGTCACGCCCCAGGGCTCGGTGCGGCCGTCGATGATCTCCTGCAGCTGGGCGTCCAGCACGTCGCGGCCGACCAGCAGCTCAGCGAGCTGCGTCTTGCCGATCAGGTCGCGCAGGGCGGTCTGGGCTGCCCAGGTGACGCTCTCCTCGAGCTTCTCCACTTCAAGCGCGGCCTTCTTGGCATCGTAGACCAGCCAGAACATCACGGCGTCGACATCGACGGGCACGGTGTCCTTCGTCAGGGTCTCCTCGGCCAGCAGGTCGGCGGTCTTGACGCGGGTGTCAATCCACTTGGCAACCTGGTCCACGAAGGGCACGAGGAAGAACATGCCGGCCTTGTAGGTGGCATGGTACTTACCCAGCTTGAGCACGATCACGTGGTCCCACTGGTCGGCGACCTTCAGGCAGGTCAGCATGATCATCGAGAGGATGAACAGCACGACGAAGGCCACGATGCCGAAGGCGATCGCTCCCAGCGCCAGGCCGGTGACGAGGCCCACCACGCTGCCAAGCAGCAGCAGGATGAACCAGAACACGGCGATCGGGTGGATCTTGCCGCTCTCCGAGGTGGCGGACTGGATGCCACCGCCGGTCTGAGGTATGTGAACGTATGTCATTGCCATCTCCTTTTGTCTGTTGTTTCCCCCGCCTGTGCGGAGACTTGCCATCTGCTTGCGCTTCTCCACCGAGACCGCGACAGCGATCATGATGACTGCAAAGGCGACAATCGCCGAAACCACTATCGCCGCCTCCTCATCACCGCGCAGCAGCGCCG
>JAGRNR010000058.1:0-24788 GCA_020440645.1 bacterium
GGATGGAGGTCCGGCGCGGAGGCCAAGCTGTAAGCCTGGCGATTGCAGGGAAAGAGCAATGAAGATTGAGCAATGAGCACGGAGCTGCGTTGCGTAGTCATGAAGAATTCATGACGCAGCTAAGCAAGCTTTATCACGAGAGCCTGCGCAGCTTCATCCAGCTCACGCAGTATTACGCAAAGCGGCTCCTGCGGAGGCCAAGCTGTAAGCTTGGCGATTGCAGGCAATGAGCAATGAAGATTGAGCAATGAGCACGGAGCTGCGTTGCGTAGGCATGAAGAATTCATGGCGCAGCTGCGCAAGCTTTGTCCTGAGAGCCTGCGCAGCTTCATCCAGCTCATGCAGGATTGCGCAACGCGACTCCCTCCTATTCCGCATCCCCCATCCCGCATCCCTCATCCCCAGCCACAAACTCATCTGTGAATGAGATGAACAGCGCGATCGCCTTGTCATTCTCATATTCACTGCGCACAATCGCGTAGACCACGGCGAAGATCGCCGGCGGCAGCCACATCAGGCTCGAAGCCAGGCTGTTCGGGCCATTCAATGCGGCAACCAGCATGATGTAAGCCGTGCAGTACAGCACCGGCAGGATCGCCGTCTGCTGCGCGGTCAGGCCCCGTTGCCGATCAACCAGCAGCCCGGTATGCTCCAGCAGGAAATCGGCAACGCGCTCCAGCCGCGTCCCTCCCTGCAGCGGTCGCAGCATCCGCAGGTCCCAGCGCTGGGCATACAGTGCGTCCAGCAGGTCCTTACACTCCTCAAGGACCATGGCGGACAGCTGGACCTCCGCCAGGCTGTTGACAATCCGCATTATCCGCTCGGAGCTGGAGATTGACTTCAGCAGCTGGGAACCCAGCCTGCTCTCAACCGGCGGCAGCGCCAGCGGGTCATCCAGCAGTTCGCTGACACGCCTGCGGAATCCATCCCGGCTGCCCCTGGTGAGCACGGGCCGGCTGAGGTAGAGGAGGTCAATCGCGATGCGCCGCAGCGCCGGATTGCCGATCCGGCCCAGCCTTCTGGTGATCCACTTGTCATCCATCTGCTTGAACCGGCCCAGGCTGTATGTCCGTTTGGCAAGCGCCGGCAGGCTGCTCGGAATGGAAATCTGCTCACTGCTCATCTGCCGAATCCTCCCCCTTGTCATCCTCCGCAACAAACTCATCCGTGAATGACATATACAGTGCCAGCATTCGGATCTTCGTATGGTTCATAAGCATGAATGATGTCATTGCCTGTGAAACAAGCAGCAACAGATACAGACCAAACATCGCATATGGGTAGTCATTACAGAATCGACTCTGGAAAATGGCATTCAGGGCAATGAGCATTATGCAAAAGCAAAATACCTGCAGCACAGGGCGCAGGTACTTCCAGCGCAACAGTGGCCTTTCTCCTGACAGAACTTCCATGTTACTGATCAGGTAATCGGCAATCAACGATGTATCTCGAATCGAACTGAACCCGGACTCAAGCCTGCCAAGACCGTCAGCATCCTCGAGTCTTTCGCGCAGATACTGTGGACCTTCTGCTACCTGCCTGCCAAAACTGATCTTGCCAAAGCGCTGCAGCATGGAGACAAGCATGCCTGGCAGCACGATGCCCATCCTGCTTATCGTCACCAAAGGAGACAGTACCCTTGTGGAAACTGGTCCCTGGCCATAGTCCATTTCCCTTTCCTCTTCAATTCGAGTGGCGCGAGGCACATATCTGATCAGTTTTTCGAAGATCCGGGCTGCAATGTCCAATGCCAGCTCATTGTCAATGTGTGCCATGCGGTCGATCAGGTCCTGGTTTGTAATGCGGTCCAGATCCTCCCTGGAATATAGACGCTTACCGGCAGTGGTGGAAGACGGTCCATTACTCATCCGCTGAATCCTCCCCCTGGTCATCCCCAGCCACAAACTCATCAGTAAAGGTGATGTACAGCGCCAGCTTGCGCAGGCGGTCCTCATTAGTGAACCAGCTGAAGAAGCGTCCGGCACCCAGGATCAGCAGCATCACGATTGCCATCGGCAGGGCGAAGAACACCTTGGGCAGCATTGTCATCGGGAACAGCACCGCCAGGCAGAGCAGCGCCGGCAGCAGCGGGAGGTAGGGAATGTACTGCGTCCAGGGTAGCCTGCCATCCTCCGCCGCGAGGAATTCCCCGTAGCGCACCAGCGCATCGGCAATGTCCTCGCTGAGCTCCAGCCTGATCGGCGGGCTGAGCAGGCGCATCAGAGCCGGTCTTTCCTGCAAGCGCTCGCGGATGCCCTGCGGCCCGATCACCACCAGCATGCCATAGTCCAGCCGTTCCATCTGCCTGAGCTTGTTGAGCAGTGCCTGCGGCCGCCCAGCGGCCAGCAGGCGCAGGCTGTTGTCCTGCCGCACCCATTGCTGGTCTTCACCGACTGGTTCAGCATTATCAGCATTTTCCGCTTGGGGGATAGTTCGCATCACCAGGCGCTCGATACCCGCCATCGCATACAGCCGGCCGGCGATCGCCTGCGCGGTTACGTTGTCAATCCGCTCCAGCCTGGCATGCAGCTCCGTGCTGCTGATGCTGTCCAGCTCGGCCTCCGTATAGCGGGGTGGGGCGGAAGCCCCGGCAAGCTCATGCGCCATCCCCGGCCTCCCCGCCATGCTGCTCCAGCTCATGCTGCACCAGCTCATCCGTGAATGAGATGTAAAGAGCCAGCAGGCGCTGCTCCGAGTTCTGCATGAAGGCATGCACTCCCCAGAACAGGAACAGGAAACCCGGCCCGAACAGCAACAGCAGGATGCCGCGAATCACATCGGGCGAGATGTACAGCAGGAAGACTGCCGCAGCGAGGCCGAGCAGCAGGTTCATGACCGTGCCGAAGCGCCAGCTGAAGCTGCACCGGCTGTCGCCGAAGAACTCGACATACTCCACCAGGATCTTCGTCAGGCCCTTGGAGCTCGTGGGGTGCGGTGGGGGCTGCATCATGCGTTCGATCGGGTGCAGGTTGCCAAGGATGCGCTCCACGAATTCCGGCCCCTCCATGATCAGCCCGCTCAGGCGCAGCTTCTGCATCCGCCGCAGCTGCTTCAACAGGCCCAGCGCCTCGTTGCCACACAGCATGCGCAGGCTCGGGCGGTACCTCGGGTCGCTGGAGAGGAAATCCACTGACTTGAAGGTGCGCCGCACGCGCTCGAACAGCTCATTGGCTATCTCACGCGCAAGCTTGTTGTCAATCCGGTACAGGCGCTGCTGCAGCATCCGAGAGTCCAGCTTGTCCAGGTCGTCGTTGACATAGTGGTGCTTGTCCATGCTGTGCGGGTCGCCCTTGAGCACGGAAGCGGCGGCCTGCTGCCTGCGCCGGGACTCCTCGGCTTCATCCACTGCCCGGGCCAGGCCCGGCAATTCGCGCCTGAGGTAGTACTCCGTCAGCGCGATGTACAGCGCGAGGATTGCCAGCGGCGTGACCTTCTCCGTGCGGTAGGCTGAAATCACGATGCTCGAGACCACCGCCGGCAGGAAGACCACAGCAAACACCATGTTCGTGCCGGAGAAGCTGCCAAGCACAAACAGGCAGATCAGGATCAGCACGAGCGCTGTGATGCCAACAATGTTCCATCCACCGGCCATGGTCGGCAGGCGGGTCTTCCCTTTTGGGTTCAGGGACAGCACGCACTGCATCAGCACCAGTGCATGTTCATCATTGATCTGCCACAGGTTGCCAATGCTGATCCGCCCGGCATCGTGGCGTTTGTCAAGCTGGAAGTGCAGCTCCCGGGGGTTGAGTGCCAGCAGCTCATCGAAGTCCACCTCGCGCAGTTCCGCCAGCAGGCCGCGGAACCACTCCGGCTTCTCGTCATACTGCCAGAACCTTGCGCCGTACTTCATCTCCGGCTCACTGCCACCGAGCGGCCAGTTCGAATGGATCCGCGTGAACAGCCGGCTCTGCAGGTAGCTCAGGACCTGGTGGCAGAGCCGCGCAGCCCGCCTGTCCGTGATCAGGCCCGGCCGGTCCAGCAGGTTGATGCTGTATCTGGGTTGCGCATCATGCTGCATCGCATTGTCATCAGCGGCCTGTGAGCGAAGTGCCGCACCGCCTGTTGTCGCGCCCTGCTTAAGTGAATCCCCGCGCTCATCCCGCCGATCTCCCGCCAGGCCGTCACTGCGTTCATTGCGCTCGAGCTCAGTCATGGGAGGACTCCCGCGGTCTGTCCGGGCTTGGGACTGTGTTCAGTGGCAAACTCATCGCACAGCGAAATGTAAAGTGCCAGCGCGCGCACGCCTGTATGGTTACGACGAAATCCAGCAACGGCCATCAGGATCAAGGTTGGCAACTGAGCAAAAATATTGCTGGCATGTGGCCAGCCACCGTAGATCAAGGGAACCAAAACCATGGAGATGCTGATTATTGCAAGCAATGTAATCAGACCGGCGCGCCGAAAGGCGTGGCTGGTGCGCTGGAAGGGCGGGGTGATGCAGTCAACATAGTCCAGCAGCAAGCGCACTCTGCCCGCATTGTCAACCGGCATCTTCGGTGGCATGAACATGCGTTGCAGGGGATGCAATGTTGCAAGCCTTGTCAGCACCTCTTCCTCATGTCCCAGGATCAGCACGCCGATATGTTCGCCCCGCAGTCGGTGCAGCAGGTTCTGCAGCTTTTCAATGTTCTCCGGCATGAAATCACTTAGCAAGCGGCCTCGACCGTTCTGGAAAAAGCTCCTGTCTCGAAGCAGGCCACTGTCTTCAACCGCCTTCCAGAGCCTGTCCAGCAGGTCGCGCGCATAAGGGTTGTCAATCTGCATCCTTCGGGCAGACAGTTCCTCCACACTGTATTCCTGTAGCAGACGTATCCTGTAACCGGGCTTTGCCGGCAGGTAATTTGGCACATCCGCCGTATCCGGCCCTGCCAGCACTTCCCCGCGTTCATCCCGCCGATCTCCCGCCAGGCCGTCACTGCGTTCATTGTGCTCGAGTTCGCTCATTCCTGATCTTCTCCTACGAACTCATCCGTGAATGAGATGTAGAGGGCGAGGGTGCGCTGGAAATGCCGGCGGCGGATCAATCCCGCCAGCATGCTGCGGATCAGCATCAGTGTAAACACAAACATCACAGCGGCGAATGCCGGGGTTAGCAGCGAGTAGCCGATGGCCTTGACTGCCAGCGTAACCGCCGGGACTGCCAGGATGGCCAGCACGGGCAGCCAGGCGATCACCAGCTTCTGCAGCCTGTAAGGTGTTCCGCGATGGGGCTGCGGCAGGCGGTCGATGTTGTCAGCGAGGAAATCCGCCACGTGCCTGGCCTCAGTCAGGCGCTTCTGCGGCAGGAGCAGCCTCAGCAGCGGATTGGTGGATTCAATCTCCTCCTGCAGCTGCTGCGGGTCAAGCATCACCATGTCCCTGAAAGACACATGCTGCAGCCGGCCAAGCATCTCCAGCAGGTAACGCGGCTGTGGGCACAGCTTTGCCAGACTTGCAGAATGCTTCTCCGACAGTCCGGTGCGCAGGATGTGCACGTCCTCGGAGAGTTCGGCCGGCTTGTCTAGCGCCAGTTCCGCCAGTGTACTGAGAGCGCTCATGGTGGAACCGCTGGATAGCCACTGTCCGAGCAGTTCCCGTGCAATATGGTGAGCGGTCCGGTTGTCAATCAGCGAAAGTCGATTAAGGAGCATCGCGAGTGTGATGCTGCCAAGCTGTTCCCTGCGATAGCCGGGCTTCAGTCCTGTTCCGTTTGTCTCCCCCACAGTATCCATTTCCTCAACATTCTGCCTTAAGTCACGACTGAATTGAAGCGGATGGGTTCCTCTCCCGCTTCCCCGGATTGCGCAAACTCATCCGTAAACGAGATGTAGAGGGCCAGCAGACGCAACTTGCGATACATATTGATCAACCAGGTCTGCGTTGGATAGGCCAGCATCAGCAGCAGTGTAATCGGCAGGTAGATCCGCACTGGCAGGACATTTTGCTGGCTAATCATGAAGAATATTGCCGCAATGGCGATAATGGGGTTGGCAATCTCGTATGCCAGCCTGGCCCGCTCCCATGGGACATTCCAGCCATCCGGCAGCAGGCACTCCATATAGCCAGTCAGGAACCTGACGCGGCCCTGACGATCCAGCTTTGATGGCAGGAAATCAAAGGAATGCCAGGACCAGTGCATGTTGCTCAGTTTTTCCTTCAGCAGCACCTTGTCCAGCAGCAGGAATTCACTGAACTGGATCCTGCGCAGCCGGTTCACGATCAGGATCAGGAGTTCCATCCCATGGCCAGCGATGCGCGTGACCCCGAGTTCGGCAACAGTCCTGCCGATCACCGAGTGGGGAATCACCCCCTCATGAAACAGGATGGCCCATATTTCCGAGGCAACTTCCTTCGCGATCACGTTGTCAATCCTGTCAAGAAGCAATTCAAGGTCCCTGACAGTCAGCTGCCTCAACGCCTCCCGGTCATAGGCCGGCTTCCCGATTACCGCTGTCTCCCCGATGCTTTCCATCTACACCCACATTCTGCCTGATTTCCGCGATGAAGTGAAGTTCCAGCATCTCTCTAGCTCTACTGCTCCAGGAACTGGTCCGTGAAGGCCATGTACAGTGCAAGGATGCGCATCTTGGCCAGCACCCAGTAGGTCAGCCGGTACCAGATGCCGTAGATGATGCCGAGCGCCAGCAGCAGCGCGGGTACAGTCCAGACCGCCTGGCCGAACTGCTCCAGCAGCCACCAGCGCGTCGAGTACAGCCCGAAGCCCAGTGCCACGACGAACAGGGCGCACACCAGGTTGCGCTGCACGTGGAACGGCGTCTGCGGTCGGCCGGCGATGATGCTCTCCAGCTGGCTGTGCATGAAGTCGGCGGTGTCGATCGTGATGTGCCGGCCCTTGCGCAGCTTCGGCTGCACCCCGATCTGCAGAGGAGTACTGCCCTCCGTCTGGGCAATGTTGTCAATCAGGCGCTGGAAGTTCGTCTTGCGCAGCTTCACGAGCATCTCCAGCAGCAGGCCCCTCCCCAGCGGCCCGCACAGGCCGTAGAGCGTGCGCTCCTCATTGCGCAGGAAGCGCTTGGGCCAGGGATTCGTCGAGGTGAACACCAGCTCGGCCTGCCGCCACAGCTCATGTGCCACCTGCTGTGCGCGCGCGGTGCGCAGCATGCGAACCCGGTCCTTCAGTTCGCGCACGGTGATCACCTCAAGCTCGTCAGCCGAGTAATGGGGATCCATCCTGATTCCATCATCGGTCACCCGATAATGTTACCGCTACGCCCCGGGTGCCGCGTCCGGTTCAATGGCGCTTTCATCCCATTCCAGCTCATCCATCACCTCATCCGTGAAGGACAGGAACAGCGACAGCGCTTCGAGCTGGTTCTTCGGCCTGATGCGGTTCACGATGGCGAACACCGCCTGGGCAAACAGTGCACCCATCAGACTCTCCCAGAACGAACCGGAATCCTGGTAGATGAAGGCAAAGATCACCAGTGTTGTCAGCACAAGCATCAGTGGCATGGCCAGCGCATCCCACATGCTGTACTCAGTACGGGAGACCAGCTCGAAGTTCTCCACCAGGAAATCGGCGATGTCTGAAGCCTTGCGCAGGCGGCGCACCATCGGCAACAGCCTGAGCACCGGGTGCCTGTCCAGCAGCATCTGCTGCGCCTCCAGCGGCCCCATCATGATGTAGTCCGCCAGGCGTAAGCGCCTCAGCCGTTCCAGCCGTGACTGCAGCTGCCTCAGGCCCGGTCCTTCCCGCGTCCTGGGCAGGTTGCTGAAGCGCAGCTTGATTTCCGGCACGTACTGCCTGTTGCACATCTTGCGCAGCTTGTGATGGATGGTCTCGCGATCCACCGCAGCGGGCTTCTCGTCCATTGCCCTGATCAGCAGGTCTGCTGCGATGCGCCAGGCTGCAGGATTAGTCACATGCCCGAGCCTGGCAACCAGCTCAAACGGGCTCATCAGCAGGATTTCCCGGTCGCTGTATTCCGGCTTACCGGGCAGGGGAGGGTGTTTCAGCTTGCCTGCCATCAGCTTCCTGCCTCCTGCTCCCTGCTCTCTGCTCCCTGCTCCCTTTCGAGGTTCACAAACTCATCCGTGAATGAGATATTGGCCGCCATGATCCGCACCACGCTGAAGCCATGCAGCTGGAGCACCGAAGCAAGGATCCCCGTCACCAGGATCACGAAGGTCGGCAGCAGCAGCAGAACCTTGTTCTCCAGCAGCGGGGCAAGCAGCAGCACCAGCAGCACCGGCAGTGCCATCGTCAGGAACATTCCGATGCCGAAGAGCCAGCTGCGCACGAATCCCTCGGGGAACTGCCGCTCAGGGTCCTCCACGAATTCCAGGTTTCGCAGCAGCCAGTCCGCGCTGTCCTCACTGCGCTTCGCCTTCTGTGCAGGCCGCAGCAGGCGCACCAGTGGATGCAGGTGCTGCAAAGCCATGTCCATCCGCTGCGGCCCCTCCGCGAGGAAGTCGCCGATGTCAACACTGCGCAGGGCCTCCAGCCGCCTTAGCAGCCTGTGGCGGCTGCGTGCGGCAATCTGCCAGGTGCTGTATTCATCGCGCATCAGGCTGCTGCCGTACTGGTTGGTGAACAGGCTTTCCATCGCCTGCCAGAGCTTCGTAGCAATCGCCAGCGCGGTCGGGCTGTCAATCCGGCTGAGCCTGTCCCGCAGCTCGGCCACCGTCAGCGCCTGCAGGCGGGCCTCGTCATAGCATGGCTTGCCCGTCATGCTTCCGCATCCCCCTGCTCCCTGCTTTCAGCTTTCTGCTCGCCATCAAGGTTCACGAACTCATCCGTGAACGAGATGTACAGCGAGATCGTGCGCAGCCTGCCGAAGCCAGCCAGCTGGAACCCTGACAGGATCACGCCGCCAAGCATCACCGCAAAGCCGGCGATCAGCAGCCACTTGGCTTCGCGCACCCTGTCGATGAACAGCACCAGCATCAGCATCGGCATGATCAGGAAGCCGAACATCCCGCTTACGAACAGCCAGCTGCGGCGGAATGACTCCGGCACGCTCTGCTCCGGGTTCTCGATGAATTCCAGGTAACGCAGCAGGTGCGCCGCGCTGTCCTCCGTCTTCTTCAGGCGCAGCGGCGGGTGCAGGAAGCGCACGAATGGATGCAGGCTGGCAATCATCAGCTCCATGCGCGGCGGCCCTTCCACCACGATGTCGCCGAAGTCCACGCGCCGCAGCGCTTCCAGCCTGGCGAGCAGCCTGTGGCGCAGCGAGTTGCCGGCCATTCGCAGCAGGCTATGTGAATCCTTCAGCATCAGCTGGCCGTACTGGTTGGTGTACTGCAGCTCCACCGCCTTCCACAGCTTAGCCGCGATCGCATGCGCCTGCCGGTTGTCAATCCGCTCCAGCCGCGCCCTGAGATCCCCTGCAGTGATCCGCTGCAGGTCCGCCTGCGTATACGCAGGCTTGCCCTCCCGGCGCAGTGCGGCATTGTCATCCATCAACGCTGATTCTCCCATGTGCCGCTCACCAGCCAATGTCCTCCACCGCCGGATCGTCATACTGTCGTTCATCGTCAATGAACTCATCCGTGAATGAGATGTAGAGAGCCAGTGCTCGATGTAGCCGTAGCAGATACATCGGCATGTAGAACAATCCAACCATGGCGAAGCTGAATATCACCGCGTAAAGGAACATGATGCCTTCATGGATCTCGTATTGCGACCGTAACTTGCCGCCAAGCAGGATCGCGCCAACCAGCAATGGCAGGAAGATAATCAGCCTGAAGTAGGCGGAGACATGACCGGGAATCGCGCGGCCGCCATAGGCATGCCGTTCCATGTTTCGATACAGCTTGTCTGCCGAGTTGAAGGTCGTGCGCGCCGTGTTCCACAACGGCCGAAACAGGATGTTGCTCTCCTTTTTGCTGGCGGAATCCTCAAATGCCTCGGGATCGCTTGCCAGCAACTGACCAAAGTGAACCTTTCGCATCTGGTCCAGCATGTTCAGCAGGGCCTGCTGGTTCCAGTTGGCAATCTTGTGGACACTGACATGGTCACGGGAGACGGTGCTTTTCCGGCTGTCGCCACCGCCTGAGTCCTGCTCCACATGCTGCCACAGCCGTACTGCGATGTGCCGCGCCTGCTGGTTGCTTATCCTGCCGATCCGGCCCTTCAGCTCCCCGACCGTCATGTCCTGCAGGTCGCTGATGCTGTACCCCGGCTTGCCTGACGACATGGCAATCACCAGCCCGTATCCTCCACTGCCGGATCGTCATACTGCCGTTCGTCGTCAATGAATTCGTCCGTGAAGGAGATGAACAGAGCCATCTGGCGCAGTTTGTCTGTTGTTCTGACTTCGTGATGCAGGAATCCCAGGACTGCGGCAGTAAACATGAATAGCATTGCCAGCACTTCAGTCAACGGTACCGCGTAAGAATGCAGCTTCTGTGCGGCAAGGGTCATCGCAATGCCATGCAGCCCGATTGCCAGCCCGATTGCCGAAAACATTCCAGCATGATGCAATCCATACCTTGCTCCCCAGGAGATCCTGATTTCCGGGTTGACCAGGCATTCCATGTAACGAATCAGGAAATCGGCAGTGTCAATCGTCCTTTTTGGCCGTGGCCTGTATTCAAACATCTTCCAAAGCGGATTCAGGTTTGCTGTGAACTGCATCAGTTGCTCAGGACCGAGAGAAATCAGCTTCCCGAATTCCACTTCACGCAGTTCATCCAACCTGTCTGCCAGCATTTCATCAGCATGCGGCTCCATGTTGAATGACAGCCAGTCCGCAGGAAAGCTGCGGCGGGACTCCATATAGTCACTCTTGCGGGTGAAGTTATCGTCAATCGCCTGCCAGATGCGTATGGCAATATGCCGGGCCTGTGGATTGCTGATCCTGCCAATCCGGCCCTTCAGCTCAGCTTCCGTCATCTGCCTGAGCTGCTCCGGTTCATAGAACGGTTTCGTGGCTGTGACATCCATCACCAGCCCCCCTTGACGACCAGTG
The DNA here is from genome assembly GCA_020440645.1 of bacterium. GTDB lineage: Bacteria > 4484-113 > 4484-113 > 4484-113 > JAFGCY01 > JAHEFU01. The sequence continues at coordinate 10,914 of JAGRNR010000058.1, forward strand.
AATCCTCATACTGCCGTTCGTCGTCAATGAACTCATCGGTGAAGGAGATGTAAAGTGCGAGCACCTGCTCCGTCTCGTATGGGGATGCCTTGCTCATCCTTACAAAATACTCTGCGCCGACCAGCAGAAAGAGCGCCACGATGATCAGCACTGAGAATGAACTCCCCATGGCCGCGAAGCCGACGACGCTGTGCAGGAAGTAGAAACCGGTAGCCAGGGTGGCGATCATCAATAGCAGCCTGCCGACCTGAGATCCAGTGAGCTTGGAGCGGCGGGACGGGTCAATCAGGAATTCCAGGTGGTCCAGCATGAAGCGGGCCAGGTCGTCAGTGTTTCGTGGTTTCCACTGCGGCCTGATCAGCCGGCCCAGTGGATGCGTCGGGCTGAAGCGCTCCTGCAGCGACTCCGGCCCCTCCACCAGCATGTCGCCCAGGTCCACCTCCCGCAGCTGCTCCAGTAACTGCAGCAGCCGGCGCTTGCGAGTCTTCAGCAGGAATCCCGGCCTGTCCTGGCTGGCAACCGCCGTCTGCCAGGTGTCGTCACTTTGCGCCGCCTTCTGCAGGAACCGCCAGAGCCGCACCGCGATATGCCGCGCCTGCTGGTTGCTGATCCGGCCGACCCGCCCGCGCAGTTCCGCAAAGCAGATGCCCGCCAGGTCGTGCTCATCGAAGTACGGCTTGCGCTGCAGCATGCTCACCAGCCCGTCTCCATCGGCGTCCTGCCGCCACCGACTTGTGGCCCGCCCTCGATGAACTCATCCGTGAATGAGATGTACACCGCCAGCGCGCGCACCCGGGCCTTGCCATCATTATTGGCTCCCAGCAGCCTGATGCCGAGCATCGCCAGCACTGCCGTTGCCATCACCACCGTGTCCGCATTGCCCTTGCCGCCGTTGTACTGCAGCCACAGCCAGAATCCGATGCTGCCCAGCATCCCGATCCAGACCACCACTTCAAGCAGGAAGGGCATCGTCAGGCTGGTGCCGGGGTACCTGATGAACTCGAGGTACTGCACCATGAAGTCCGCGCAGTCCTCCGTATTGCGCAGCCGCGGGTTGCCCTTGAACAGCCGCATCAGCGGGTTCATCCTGTCAATGCACTCGCGCAGGCGCTCCGGCCCCTCCACGATCAGGTCACCGAAGTCCACCCCGCGCAGGTCATTGATGCTGTGGGGCAGGCTGCCGCTCGCTCCCGAAACGAAGCGCATCGCCGTCCACTCATCATTCGGCCGGTTGAAGATGCCGCGCCGCCGCCCCCTGTCCCAGCTGTCCTCGGTGAGTTTCCACAGCCGCTCGGCGATCACACGGGCCTGAGTATTCGTGATATGCCACTGCCGCGTCTTCAGTTCACCGAGCGTGATGTGCCGCAGCGCTTCGTAGTCATACCAGGGCTTGTCAGCCAGCATCGCCGTCTCCCTGCGCTGCCAGATTCTCAGCCTCCTCTACCGCCGGGTCTTCGTACTGCCGATCATTGTCAATGAACTCATCAGTGAAGGAGATGTAGAGCGCCAGTATGCGGATGGACTCGTGATTCCTTATGCATCCAAACATGAACGCAATTGGCACAGATACAGCACTCAGGAGGAGAAATGCCCAAATGCCTACATTGATTGTTGAACCAATGCGAATGGCGAAAACTGAAACAGCCATCATGCTGAGAAAGTATGCAATGTACAGAATGATCCGCAGGCTCTTCCAGCTAAGTTTCGCTTGAGGATTGACAATATACTCCAGATGACTGATCAGGAAACCTCCAATGTCATCAGTGCTCGAAGTATTCTGGAGCTGGGAATCAAACCTTCCGTAGAATCCGGCATTGCTCATTCTTTCCTTCAAGGCATCGGGACCATCCGCGATCAGGTCACTGAAACTGATGCGGCTCATTCTGTTAAGCATTTGTATCAGTGAACCAAGGAAGAATACATTTGTCTTGCTGATGGGCAGGACAGGGGAGGTGATTATTCTGGTTTCCCCGTTACGAATGAAGTAGTGGTTGTCATATCTGCTTGAAAGTGGAACCGCAGACTTCATCGCACGATGCAGCTTGATGGAAATCTCTCTGGCTAGCGCATTGTCAATCAGCTCGATGCGATTCAGCAGATCTTCATTGGTGATCCGGTCCAGGTCGCTTCTCGTGTAGGTTGGTTTCATTCGACTTGCTCGATTCAATCATTAGTTTAACTACTTTGCAGTATTCATTTCATTCCAGTCGATCCAATACTGCCTCCGCCTCCTCGCAGTCCTTCAGGTAGAGGTACAGCGCCAGGTGCCTGAGCATGGCCTCCTCGTTCCAGAACCACCAGGGCGCCCTGAGCAGTGCCACCGCCAGCATCAGCCCGAAACAGACCAGCAGCGCGGCATATGTCACTTCCGCGCCGGCCTGCTTATCCTGGGCCTGCCCGATGATTGACAACGGATACATCATGGCCAGTCCCAGCAGGCTGCCACCGACTGTCGCAAAGGCCCGCAGCTGGATCAGCAGTGGCACCCCCTGCTGTTCACCCGCGTACCAGTCGAGGTAGCTCGCGAAGTGCGGCACCATCTGTGCGCGGCTGCGCGGCCGGTCCGCCATTGCGAACAGTCCCGGCAGCCAGTGCATCTTCAGGTGGATCTCCGGCAGCAGGTTGGGGGATTCATGCAGCTGCTGCCAGACCCGGCTTGAGCGCAGGCGTTCGATCCAGTCCAGCAGCTTGCGCTGGTTGCCACTGCTGAGGCTGGCAATGTTCACCATGTGTGAGGCGGACGGAAAACGCTTCAACAGCAGCCCGCGGGCGATGCTGCTCAAGGGCTCACTGCTTCCACTCCACATCCGCCCGGTGGCGATCTTCACCAGGGGGTGATCGTTGACAAAGTCATCAGCAGTCTTTCCCGGCAGGCCCGCAAGCCCCCAGTCGCCCATCCACGCGAACTGCCTTTCCACTGAATCTGCGTCGTTGCTAAATGAACTGTGGTCTGCCTTGTCCATGCCCTGTCCCCCAGCCGGACCCACCCTGCGCCGCTATCCGTTGAAGCGCGCGAAGCCCACGCCGTCGCGCAGCGGGGTCAAGAGGAAGTCCCAGCGTGGCGACTCGCGCAGCATGCGCGTGATCTCCTTCACCCCGGCCGTGGCCTCGTCGCCCTGCGCCGTCTCCGCCATCACCTTGCCGTCCCACAGCAGGTTGTCACAGATGAACAGCCCGCCGGGCTTCAGCTTGCTTTCCACCACATCCAGCGCGTTCGGGTACATCTCCTTGTCGATGTCGCAGAAGATGATGTCTATCCCGCTCGCCGCACCACTGAGCGCCAGCACCGACTCGCTCACCTGGAAGTCGCACTGGTCCGCCAGCCCGCTGCGCTCGAGGTAGCCGCGCGCGTCCCGGCTCAGGCCCTCGTCCCACACCGTATGCGTCACGGTGCCGCCGCCATTGTCCTTGATCCCCTTGGCGAAGAACCAGGTGGAATAGCCGTAGCCGCTGCCCATCTCGAACACGTGGCTGGCCTTCAGCAGCCGCGTGAAGAAGTACAGCCAGGGCCCGACTGCGGGGCCGATGATCGGGAAGCCGTCACGCGCTGCGCGTTCCTCCATCTCGAAGACGATCGGATCATCAAAGCGTGTCTGCCCGACGATGTAGTCGTTCAATTCCTGCGACAGCAAAGCCATTCCCTGATTATAGCCGCGATGCCCTGCGGCTCAGCGTTGCATGTCGCGGTAGAGGATTGTGACCAGCCAGATACCGTACGCCAGGCTCAACAGCGAATTGGTGTACTGCATGGCCGGCGTCAGCAGCATCGTCTGGTTCATCACTCCTGGCCCGACCAGTGTGTAAATGTTCAGCAGTATGCCAAGACCGATGCAGCCCATGCAGGTGTATCGCATCCAGTCCTGGTCGGTCTGCAGGATGAAGAACAGCAGCACGAAGCCGAGGATCAGTGGCAGCGCCATCAGGAACATGAAGCCGACGCGGTCCGCCAGCGCAGATCCGGGAGAGGAGTAGGCCCAGCTGAGGATGATCACGTTCTGCAGCACGTAGTAGGCCAGGATGCCCTTCTTCTCCATCTCGAGTCCGGGGTCCTTCTGCCTCGGCTGCGGCTCAATCGGGCTGCCGTGGTAGCCGCCCATGCTCGAGCCGGGCATCCCGGGCACCTGCATTCCGGGCGGCGGGGGAGGGGTGGCCTTGAATCCCGGGCCGCTGGCCCTGCGCTGCTCCGCCGGGGCCTCAGCCGGCTTGCTGCTTTCCCGGTGTCCACAGGACGGGCACTCGTACTCGCCGAGGCGGTAGTCCATCATCGTGTCGCACTGCGGGCAGTTGCGTGTCTCAGCCATTGTCAGCTCCTGCTTGCATTTCAGCCTGTTGATTGCTCATCTGCCGTCCCCCGGGGAAACCCGGGATTCAAGGTCCTGCCTGATCACGGTGAAGATCACGAACATCAGACTGGTATGCAGGAACAGCAGCACGACCCAGTACCATTCCGGCATTGACGGGAAGATCGAGTTGTAGAAGCTGTCCGGTCTTGGCAGCAGGCCATACTGCATCAGCACCATCGCGAACAGCCCGATGAACACCAGGATGTTCAGCGCCAGCGCGAAGTACTTGGTTGGCAGTTCGCGCCAGAACAGGCCGACGCAGACCAGCAGCACATACACCGCCTGGAGCGCCAGCCTCAGCCCGATCTGCCCGCTTTCCAGCCAGCTGCCGACCTCGCCGCGCATCAGTATGTACATGTGGCTCACCGCCACCACCAGCAGCTGCCCGCCAAGGCAGGACAACCTGACAGCGAGCGAGTAGGGCTGGGCCTGCTTCATCAGGTGCAGCCTTGACTCCAGCTTGCTTGAGTCCCCGCTCAAGGGCACCGGGTCATCCGCTCGCCTGATCAGCTTCGCCCGGTTGACACTGTCAGCCGGCGAGCCGACATCGATTCCAGCGGGCTTTTCAGGTTCAATCACATGTCCGCAGCGGGAACAGTCCCAGCGCCCGAGGCGCAGCTCCATCATTCCCCCGCATTCCGGGCAGTCCATGCTCTGCCCGCCGCTCGTACCAGTCATCATGTCCGTCCCCCGGGCGCGGAATTCTGTCCAGTCCGTGCAGCCCGGTCTCAGCTAGTTCCATTCAGTATATTCAATTGCGGGTCCGTTGTCACCGTCGGCGCGGGATACCTGTGTTAATCTTCCGGTGGCAATCAGCCGGAGGATTCCAGATGACCCAGACAGGTGTTGACAATCAGCTCGTCATCGGCGGCCGTACCTTCACGAGCCGCCTGTTCATGGGGACCGGCAAGTTCCCGGACCCGGACACGATGGTGTCGACATTCGCTGCCGGCGGCACGGAGTGCGTGACCGTCGCCGTGCGCCGCATCGACCTGGACGAGAAGCGCAGTGAGAAGAACTTCATCGACTACATGGACCTCTCGCGCATCCAGCTGCTGCCCAACACCGCCGGCTGCTTCGACCTGGACAGCGCGCTGCGTACCGCCCGGCTGGCCCGCGCCGCCACCGGCACGAACTGGATCAAGCTCGAGGTGCTCGGCGACGAGAAGACGCTCCTGCCGGATGTCAGCGCCACCGTGGAGGGTACGAAGATCCTCAAGGACGAGGGCTTCATCGTGCTGCCCTACACCAGCCAGGACCCGATCGTGGCCCGCCGCCTGTTCGAGGCCGGGGCTGACACCGTGATGCCGCTCGCTTCACCGATCGGCAGCGGGCAGGGCCTGCCCGACTTCAGTGGCCTGCAGTTCATCATCGAGGAACTCGGTGGCAAGGTGCCGATCATCGTCGACGCAGGCATCGGTGCCCCCTCGGATGCAGCGCTGGCAATGGAGCTCGGTGCCGATGCCTGCCTGATCAACACCGCGATCGCAATGGCCAAGGACCCGGCCAGGATGGCAACGGCGATGGCACAGGGGGTCGAGGCCGGCCGCAATGCCTGGCTCGCAGGCAGGATCGCCCGCCGGCGCTATGCCAGCGCCAGCTCACCGATGGACGGGGTGGTCGGCAGCTAGAGCGCTTCGGTGGTATCCGCCGCCGCTGCCAGTTCGCGCTCCATCTCCAGTTCCTCGGGCACCTCGATGCCCGGCTCGGCCGTGCGGAAGTAGAAGATCTTCAGCAGCACCTTGATCATCGCCGCCACCGGGATGCTCACGAACAGGCCGGGGATCCCGCCCAGCGTGCCACCGATCATGATCGCAAGGATCACCGTAAGCGGGTGCATGTCCATCGTGTCCGCCATCAGCTTCGGCACGATGATGTAGTTCTCGATCATCTGCACCACGAGGTAGAACAGCGAAACCACAAGCAGCGTGATGAAGGCCGTCGTCGGTTCGCCGGTCATCACGATCAGCGCCGTCGGCAGGTAGGCCAGCCAGGGGCCGATCACCGGGATGAACTCACCGAAGAATGCCAGCAGGCCGAGCAGCAGCGCAAACTTGATGCCGAACAGGCCGAGGATGATCGTTGTCATCACGCCGACGAACAGCCCGAGCACCAGCCGGCTGTATATGTAGTTGCCAAGTGCGCGGCTGATCGCGCTCATCACACGGTCAATCGTCTGCCGGTTGCGCTCCGGGAAGGACACGATGAAGCTGTTGCGCAGCCGCTCTCCGTCCAGCAGCAGGTAGAGCGTGATCAGCGGGATGATCAGGATCGTCGCCAGCAGGCTGGCAGTGCTGGACAGCAGGTTCTGCGTGGCGCTGATGATCTGCGGCGTGCTCTTCTGCCATTCACTGCCGATCGTGTCCAGGTAGTTGCTGATCGTGTTGTCACCGATGGCCACGAAGGGAATGCTCCAGCCGCTGATCTGCACGTCCAGCCGCTCGATCATGTAGCCGAGGCTGGCGGAGAATTCGCTCACCTGCCCGGAGATCACCGGCAGGGTGGTGCCGAACACGCCGAGCATCAGCACCATGAAAATCGCCATGCTGGCCCAGACGGCGGCGATCCGTGGCATCCGGCTGCTGAGCTTGCCCACCAGCCAGTTCACCACGTAGGCCAAGAGCCCTGCGATCAGCACGATCATCGCCACATTGCGCAGCAGGTACAGCACGTACACGCCCACCAGCACGAGCACGACGCCCGCGGCGGCGGCCGCTCCGTTGCGGAAGTACTGTCCTGATTTGCTGGGCATCTGGCTGTCCATGATTCTATTGCCTGCAGCAGGCATATCGGTATGACGGCTGCCGTGATAAACACTGCGCCATTTCAAACAGTTACAATGGTGTGGATGACGCAGTACCGTGGCCGGGCAAACCTCGACAGTCTCTCCGGGCTCCTGAAGCTCAACCATACCGCGCGCCTGTTCATGGCGCTCTACCTCGACCCGCGCGTTTCGCTGTGGCTCAAGGTGGCGGCGACTTCCGGGGTGGTCTACAAGTTCTCCCCGCTGGATGTCGAGCCGGATGCGATCACCGGCATCGGCCTGCTGGACGACATCATCGTCTCTTTGATCATCATGCAGGCCTTCATCGAGTTCGCCCCCGACCACGTGATCGACGATAAGTGTGAGCGCTACGGCATCGACCGCAGCCAGGTCTTCGTGGACGTGCCGCAGACCATCGAGGATGCCCGCGAGCTGTACCGCATGGCCCGCCGTTACGGCCTCGGCGCCAAGCAGGCGATGGAGGGCTTCGCTCAGCAGGCCAGCCAGGCCGCCTACCAGGCCACATCCACCCCGCCACCGCCACGTCCCGATACATCCACCGGCGATACCGGCGAGAAGCGCAGTGCCGAACCTGATGAACCGCAGGAAAAGCCGCGCTATTCCCGCTACAGCGCATTCGATACTGAGGGCTGAGCCGCGATAATCCCGGGGCAGGGGCGATAATACCCGCTCGTGAGAGTGGTCTTCTTCGGCAGTTCCTCCATCAGCTGTGCCGTGCTCGGGCAGCTGCTTGGCAGCAGCCACGAACTGGTGGCGGTGGTCACGCAGCCCGATACCCCCTCCGGCCGCCGCATGGAGTATAAGCCGACCCCGGTCTGCATGGACGTCTCTCCGCTTGGCATCCCGGTCTTCAAGCCGGAGAAGCTGGCCAACAACCGTGAGCTGCGCAGCGAGCTGGCCGCGCTGCAGCCTGACGCCCTGCTGGTAGTTTCCTACGGCAAGATCATCCCAAAGAGCCTGCTGAAGCTCACCGACTGGCCGATCAACGTGCACCCCTCGGACCTGCCGCGCCTGCGCGGTGCCTCACCGGTGCGTACGGCCCTGCTGCTCGGCCTCGAAAGCACGGCAGTCTGCATCATGAAGATGACCCCGCGCCTGGATGACGGCGACATCATGCTGCGCGAGCCATATGAGATCAGCCGCGACATCAGCTACGGCAAGCTGGAACTGGAACTCGGCCTGATCGGCGGCCGGCTGGCCGTCGATGCGCTGGACAGCATCGCTGCCGGCACGGTCAGCCTCAGCCCGCAGGATGACGATGACGCCACCTACTGCCGCACCTTTGACCGGCGAGACACGGAGATCGACTGGTCGACCAGTGCGAAGAAGATCGAGTCATTCGTACGCGCCTGGGACCCGGACATGGGGGCGTACACCCTGCTGGACGACAACCGCCGCCTGAAGATCTGGCGCGTCAGCATCGAATCCCCGCCGGAGGACATCCTGCCGCAGATCCCGGCGGACGCCCAGCCGGGGCAGGTGCTGTCCTTCGGCCGCCGCGTGATCTGGGTGATGACGGGTGATGGTGTGGTCGCGATCGAGGAACTGCAGCCGGACAACAAGAAGCGCATGCCGACCGCCAGCTGGCTGGCCGGCAATACCATCGAACCGGGCCAGTCCTTCGTGCCCTGTTCCCAGGGCGGACGCTGCTTCGAAGAGTGACGGTGGCCAAGCTCGGAGTGTGGCTCTAAGAGCCACAAGGCCTTGTAGCTCTAAAAGCTACACTACTAAGCACTGGCCACTTCTTCATCCGCCCCACATCGGAATTCTAGGAATGATCGGCTAATCCGTATTTTCCCGCTCATTCCTGATGGCATTGCCCAGTGCAGGGTCTCCACAGATCGCATTGACCCAACCGATTTCTGCGAATGAATCGACAACCGCCACCATCAGGCGGTCGCGGTCCTCGTCAATCAGGTCGGCCAGCTTGTTCGTCCAGTCTGTCGCCGACTTCGTTCCCGGGAGGATCCAGCAGCATTCAGCTACCTGGATTGCGCTTGCACCCTGCAGCTCCTTGCACAGGGCAGAGTCATCAGCAGATTCCGCAAGCAGCTTGTATGTGACTATCAGCATTGCGCAACTCTAGCACCTCTAATTGATTTGCCTCCTTACTCATTTACCATCCCTTTTCGATATAACCTCTGTATGCTGCGCAGCCTGCTGACATGCCTTGCTCTTATCCTGCTTGCCACTCCGGCAATCGCAGCGGATGCCCGCGCGCATGTCTCCATCGAGATCGCGCCGGACGGCTTCGTCAGCATCAAGCAGAAGTGGGACGGCATCGTGGCACTGGACCGCCTGCAGTACGACACCGGTACCGACGAGCTTGGTGTGCTCGATGCCGTGGTGTTCGAGGGCCACAGCGAGCTGGACTACGCCTCCTATGAACTGCTGCGCCGCGATGGCGACCGCCTGCGCCTGGTGATAGCCCAGCTCGACTACCTTGGCAACTGGCTGGACTTCGACCTGTCGGTACGCTATCCCGCCAACCTTGAATTCATCAACGCCGACCCCGAACCGAGCTTCCAGAGCAGCGAGGCCCATGGCCTGATGTGGAGCATGGCCGACAGGCGCGAGCTGATCCTCATTGCCAGCTTCAGTGGACAGCTGGAGGCCGGCGGCGGCAAGTCCGCCCGCTTTGGCAGTGCCTCGGAAGCCGACCTGCGCCGCGAAGCCCAGGACGAGGCCCTGCGCCGCCTCGAGGCGGAACTGACCGGGGAGGTCAGAGGAAACTCTGGCAATGGGGAGAGCGGAAACTCTGGCAACACCGGCTCATCCTCTGCCATAGATCGCAGCGGAGGGCAGGGCAGCAGTGCTGGAAATGCCGGGCAGAATGCCGGCGGCCAGACCGAGGCAGCGCCCGCCAGCACCAGTGCCAATGACGGTTCCCGCATGCTGCGCCCCGGCGAGGATGCGGAGGTCAGACGAGAGTCTGACAACAATGAAAAAACGCACGAATCCGGAAGTTCCACTGGCAACAGTCCCTCCGCCTCTTCCTCTGAACTGCTGCTGGACGGCGACCCGCTGCTGTTCGAATTCCGCATGCTGATCAACGCCGCCCGCCGCGAAGGCAAGGCCGACGCTGACTTCCTCGAAGCGCTCGAGAAACTGCTGACGAAGTTCTACTACCTGCTGGAGGCGATGGGCGCTTCCGATGAGTACGACCCGTAAGTCGACATCAGACAACAGACGCCAGACTCCAGAAGGAAGTTATCTGAGGTCTGATGTCTAATGTCTGAGGTCTGAAGTCTGACCACTGCCCACTCAGCACTACCTCTCGCTCAGCCCCCACATGTACAGCAGCCTGCCGTTGGTCTGGTCCCAGTAGCTCACCGCCGGTTCGCCATTGATGTCCGCCAGTGAGTTGTACTTGCCGACGATCACGCTGCTCTCGTCAAGCAGCACCGGGTTGGTCCAGCTCGTACCCTCAGCGTCATTCGCCCAGACCATCCTCAGGTCACCCATGATGCCCTTGTGGTACACGATCATCGGCGTGCCCTCGAAGATGCCCATTGTGGCGTAGGTACCGGCGTCATCCTCCTGGCCGTCAAGTGTCACCGAGCCGAACCAGAAGCTGCCCGTGCTGGTCTGGGCCCGCTGGAAGCGCAGGTCACTGTCCGTCAGGTCGTACCAGGCCACCGCCGGGTTGCCGGCCACGGTCATCAGCACCGAGCCGAAGCCGGTGTTGTTGCCAGCCAGCAGCACGAGCGGGGTGTCCCATGTCGCGCCGTCGGCATCCAGCGCACGCACGATGCGCAGTTCACCGGCGGAGCCCTTGCGGTAGGAGATCATCGGCAGCCCGTCAATCACCGCCAGGCAGGGCTCCTGCCCCGTGTTACCATCGGTGTCCACGTCAACCGGCGAGCCCCAGCTGTCACCCATTGCATCGCTGGCACGGATGAATCGCAGGGCGGGACCGTTGACATCGTAGTAGGCGATCGAAGGCCTGCCGTTCACCTCGGTCAGCCAGGGGAACTCACCGCTCTGGGTGCCGCTGCCATCCAGCGTCAGCGGGCTCTCCCATGCGCTGCCATCCTCGTCACTGGCGCGGATGAAGCGCAGGTCCTGGTTCGTGAAGTCATAGTAGGCGATCATCGGGATCCCGCCGATCACCTCCAGCGAGGTGTACTGCCCGGTGTCCCCCGCACTGTCCAGTGTGAGCGGCGTGCCCCAGCTCTGGCCGAAGGCATCCAGCGCTCGCACGAACTTCAGGTCGTGGTCCGTGTCGTCGTAATAGCTGATCGCCGGGCGGCCGTTCACGAGCGCCAGCGAGGTGTAGCCGCCGGAGTTGTCAATGTCACTCTTGAAGGGTGCGATGTCCGCGAACAGGGTCAGCTGGTCCGCGGTGATCGATGCCCCGTCCCAGGCGATCATCGCGATGTAGATGTTTCCGCCGGGGCTGGTATAGCCTGGCTTGTCGATCGTCAGTTCCTGCTGCGGTCCCGGCACCGGGCCGGCCACTTCCCAGCGGCCCTTGTCGAAGTCCGCGATCGCGAAGTAGCTCGCCGCGTCGTCAACCCCGTTGTAGTCAACCAGGCAGCCCGTGGCGCCGATGGTGTTGGCAAAGCCCCAGACGCCCCAGCTGGTGCCCTGGGCCGGGGAGGCCATCAGGAGGGAATCGCCGACGACGTCGGAGTTGGTGGAGCGGAAGACGGCTTCGGAGCCGGTCTGCAGGTAGCCCACGAGGATGGAAGGCTCACGCAGGGTTGAGATGTCCGGCAGACCCGTGAGCGGGATGCCGTTGGCAGGGGTGGGGGTAGCCCCGGTTTCAAGGCCGGCCTGGCGCGAACAGCTGAACAGCAGGATGCTGATCAGGCCCAGCACCAGGCCGCGTCTCAAATGTGGCATAGCCGTTCTCCAATGGGCAGTGGCCCGAGGAGAATCTGTATAGCACCTTTTGGAGTGTTAAATGTGGATTAAAGGAGCGCTCACGGAAATGAGAATCCGTCGCAAAATCTGGCTCTCATTACTGTTTGTTACCTACTACCCACTGCCCACTTGTCTGCTGATTCTGTTTCTGATTCTGCCAACTGGATCAATCCGGAGGAGGAGGGATTCGAACCCCCGTCACGTTGCCGTGAAACAGTTTTCGAGACTGCCGCATTCAACCACTCTGCCACTCCTCCGTCCAGTTGTGGCCTGTCAATCCGGGCCCCTTGCGACCCGCGTGGATCTACATCTTACCCCTGATCCGGGAACATGCAGATCGGGAGCGTTATTCTACACCACTGAGCTGCTTGAAGGCTGCGTACATCGAGCTTGAGTTGAGCTTGCCGCTCTTGCGCGCGATGCCGTAGCAGTCCTTCACACTGCGGTTCACGAGCCGCGTCGCGTCGCGGATCACCTCATCCGCATCCCAGCTTTCCGCCAGTTCGTGGCTGACCGCGATCACGCCGCCGGGGCTGACGATCGGGTCCGGTACGAAGGTGATGCCCGCCTCATCCAGAGCGCCGAGCGCGATGTCGCGCCGGTCCTGCTTGCCCGCCGTGGCCGGCAGCTGGTCGTTGCCAGCACCCGCGATCAGTCTCAGCTTGCCATCCTTGCGCCGCGTCTCCGCCAGCATCTCCGCGCGGCAGCGTTGGTCGGTGCTGTCCCTGAGCGATAGCGAGAGCCATTCCGTCGGGCCGCCGTTCGGCGACAGCACGTTGTAGGCCTGGCTCATCAGCGCCTCTTCCTCCGTGGCGAACAGGCGCCCGCCGTTGCCAAGCGCTTCCAGCAGGTCACGGTGGCTGCGGTCAATCGCCGCCCCCAGCCGCCTCAGCCAGGTGTAGAACTCATACACGCCGAGCTTGTTGAGCTGCGGGTCGAACACGTACAGCTCCGCCCCGAGGTCGCTCAGGTACTTCAGCAGCGGCAGGCCGACCTTGCCCGCGCCGATCACGAGGATCGACAAGCCGCTCAGCAGGTTGTTGCGCAGCACGTTCAGCCCGCCCTCGGCATTCACCAAGAGCTCCGCCGGGCTCAGGCCGCTGTCCTTGATCATCCCTTCCTCAATCGCCGCGCGCCAGATGCCGGCCACCGTGCCGGCCGCTGTGCCCTCACCGGTGTCCTTGCCGCAGCCCAGCCCGATGGTGAACTTCGTCGCCTTCTCGATCCAGCGCAGCTGGCTCGTGCCCACGCCCTGGTCCTTCGAACCGATGTAATGCCCGCCGATGTACTCGATCAGCCGGCCGTGGCACATCAGCCGGTAGGGCGTCAGCACTTCCTCCGGACTCCAGATCACACCCTTGCCGCCGTTCCACGAGAACAGGCCGCGTGCGCCTTCCTGCGTGTCCGCGCCGCGCAGGATCGCATTCTTGATCGTCATGGAAATGGCGAGCTCGCGTGCCGTACCCCGCACATGCTCCATGCTCTGCTCGAACTCGCTGAACCTGCGGCGCACCCAGCGGGTGCCGCCCAGCGCCGGCCAGCCGCTTTCCATGGTGCCGGTGTAGAGGTATACGCAGGAGTAGATCGGCGGGTCGACCGAGCGGTCGATGGCCTCATACAGGTGGAAATTGTCCTGCTCGATTGTCGGTCCGTGAAGTTCCAGCATGCCTTTCCTCCTCGCCGCCTGCGCGCCCGCCCGTGCCCCGCGCTGGGATGTGTACGGCACTCTTATTCTAATATCAGGGAACGGGGAACAGGGAACGGGGAACAGGGAACGGGGAACAGGGAACGGGGAACAGGGCGTACGGTTCAGAACATAGGTAACGGTTGAGGCTCAATACATAGGTAACGTTTTAATTGAACTATTGTATATCATCG
>JAGRNR010000059.1:0-10869 GCA_020440645.1 bacterium
TGCCTCGATCGAGAGTGGCAAGGGCGAACTGGGCTTCTACGTTGTCAGCGATGGCAGCGCCAAGCCGCTGCGCGTCAAGGTCCGTGGCGCGAGCTTCGTCAACCTGGCAGCGCTGCCGGAGATGTGCGAGGGCGAGCTGATCGCCGACGTGGTGGCCGTGATCGGCGCGATTGACATCGTGCTCGGGGAGGTCGACCGCTGATGCACCTCGAGAAGTACGCCGGCCACCTCGTGTTCATCCGCCTGCGCGACAAGCGCTGGACGGAGAGCTTCGGCCTGCCGACAGACATGTTCCTCAGCAAGGTCGTGGCCGTCGACCCGACCGGTGTCTGGCTGGAGTGGAAACGCTACCCGCTGGTCAACCGCAATACCGGCCAGAAGAAATTCTTTGAAGGTGACCTGTTCATCCCCAATGACAACATCGCGGCGATCTTCGCCAGCGACACTTTCCAGCAGGATGTCGAGGCCCAGCAGGAAGCTGCGCGCCTTGCCAATGCTGAACCGGCGGGGGAGGGCTGATCAATGCCAGAGCTGCATACTAAAGACATAAACCCGGCTGAACTGCCAAAGCAGATCACCGACTTCGTGAAGGGGATTGCCTCGCAGTACCCCAACACCAAGGCGATGCTGATCCCGACCCTGATAGAGGCCCAGAAGTACTACGGCCATGTCACTGATGAAGTGGCAATGGCGATCGGCAAGCTGCTGAAGGTGCCCTACGGTGAGGTGGAGGCGGTCATCGACTTCTACACGATGATCCTGCAGAAGCCCACCGGCGAGTACATCGTCGGCCTGTGCGACACCTGGAACTGCGAGTGGGGCGGTGCCGCCGCACTCAAGGAGCACTTCATTGCCAAGTACGGCAAGGGTGTCGGTGAGATCACTGCGGACGGCAAGTTCACTCTGCTGATGGTGGAATGCCTGTGCGACTGCCACAACCCGCCGAGCCTGCAGTTCCTGCAGCGCGGTGAGCACTTCACCCCGACCTGGAGCAACAACCTGACCGTCGAGCTGTTCGACGCGATCCTTGACGACCTCGCCGCCGGCAAGGCCGATGCCCTGCGCGAGCGCTTCGTGCGCATGGAGAAGAAGCAGAACGCACCCGACGACCGCAACTGGGTCTGGCTGGTGACGACGCGCAACCAGTACCCCTGCGTGCTGGAGGGCAGCGGCGACGCGATGAAGGTGATTGACGGCTTCGGCAAGTTCGGCGACCTGAAGAATGACAACCCGGCGCTCCATGCGGAGATCGCCTCAGCAGCAAAGGAGCTCTGACTGATACATGGCTAAGGGAAATCCCATCCTGATGAACGGTATCCGCCACGAGTGCATCACGCCTGTCTCCGCGCTCGACAACGAGATCGGCATCCGTTCACTGGCTGACTACGAAAGCAAGGCCCGCTACGTGCCGGACGGCAAGCCCGGCGGCTACCGCGCGATCCAGCACGTGCTCAACAACATGAGCCCGGAGCAGGTGATCGACGAGGTGAAGGCTTCCGGCCTGCGCGGCAAGGGCGGCGCCGGCTTCCCGACCGGGCTCAAGTGGAGCTTCGTGCCCAAGGACCATCCGGGCCCGAAGTACCTCGCCATCAATGGCGACGAGGGCGAGCCCGGCACCTTCAAGGACCGCTACATCATGGAGGACTGCCCGCACCGCCTGATCGAGGGCGCGATGATCGCGATGCACGCGATCGGGGCGGAGCAGACCTACTGCTACATCCGTGGCGAGTTCTACGACAGCCTGCGCCTGCTGGATGATGCTGTCAAGGAATGCTACGCCAAGGGTTACCTCGGTGACAACGTGTTCGGCACCGGCAAGCGCATGCACTTCCAGGTGCACACCGGAGCCGGCGCATACATCTGCGGCGAGGAGACCAGCATGCTGTCCTCGATCGAGGGCAGCCGCGGCCACCCGAAGATGAAGCCCCCCTTCCCGGCGATTGAGGGCGTGTTCCGCAAGCCGACGATCATCAACAACGTGGAGTCCATCGCATGCGCCCCGGCCATCATCGATGCCGGCGCCGGATGGTTCACGGCCCGCGGCACCGAGAAGAGCCCCGGCATCAAGATCGTCAGCGTCAGCGGTTGCGTGCGCAACCCCGGCTGGTGGGAAATCGAGTACGGCACTCCGATCGGCGTGATCGTCAACGAGCTGGCCGGCGGCCTGCTGCCCGGCCGCAAGCTCAAGGGCCTGATCCCCGGCGGTTCAAGCTGCCCGGTGATCAAGGGCGAGGCTGCCTACGACGTGCCCTTCGACTACGAGGGCTGCGTGGCCGGCGGTTCGATGCTCGGCAGTGCGGCGATGATCGTGCTTGATGACAGCATCGACATGGTCGGCGTGATGCGCAACTTCAGCAAGTTCTACGCGCATGAGTCCTGCGGCAAGTGCACACCCTGCCGCGAAGGCACACGCTGGATGCTGCAGATCCACCAGCGCATCCTCGACGGCGGTGGCACGATGGAGGACCTCGACCTGCTGATTGACATCATCAACGGTATCGAGGCCAAGAGCTTCTGCCCGCTTGGTGACGCGGCGGCCTGGCCGGTACGCAGTGCGGTGGAGCGCTTCCCCGAGGACTACATCGCCTGGATCGAGAAGAGCAGCCGCTTCAACGCGCTGAAGGAAAATGGCAACGGTTCCGCATCCCCGGCCGGTTCTGAAGAGGCCGCCGAGGTGGAGGCCAGCTGATGGCGATCAAGGACATCGAATACGTGACGATTGAGGTTGACGGCAAGCCCGTCAGCCTGCGCAAGGACAAGCCGATCCTCTGGGGCCTGCGTGACCAGGGCTTCGACATCCCGTACTTCTGCGCGCACAAGTGGCTCGACCCGCTCGGGGCATGCCGGATGTGCATGGTCAAGGTGAGCTGGAACGGCAAGCCGATGCCCAAGCTGCAGATCTCCTGCGCGATCACACCCGCCGAAGGCATGAGCGTGGAGACCCGGGTGGACGAGGTGCTGACGGCCCGCAGGGAGCAGCTTGAGTTCCACCTGATCAACCACCCGCTGGAATGCCCGGTCTGTGACAAGGGCGGCGAGTGCATGCTGCAGGACCAGACCTACGAGCACGGCTGCGGCGAGGGGCGCTACACCGAGAACAAGAAGGTGCGCTCAGACCGCCAGATGAACGCCTACATCCAGATCAACTACAAGCGCTGCATCCACTGCAAGCGCTGCGTGGGCTTCACCGACGAGATTGACAACAGCCACCTGCTGAAGATGGTCAGCCGCGGGGCCGAGAGCTGGATCGAATCCTACCCGACCTCCGACGACCTGCCGTACTTCAGTGGCAACGTGATTGACATCTGTCCGGTCGGCGCCCTGACGGCGACGAACTACCGCTTCACGATGGGACGGCCCTGGGAGCAGGAGCTGACGGCCAGCGTCGCCAGCCTCGACAGCACCGGCACGAACATCTGGCTCAACGGCCGCCTCGGGCATGTGGCCCGCATCATCCCGCGTGAGAACGAGGCGGTGGACGTCGGCATGCTTGACGACGCCACGCGCTTCAGCTGGGAATCGATCGACGACCCCTCCCGCCTGCGCAAGGCGCTGGTGCATGACAACGGCGAGACCCGCAGCGTGAAGCTGGCGATGGCCCAGGAACTGCTGGCGGAGAAACTCAGTGCGATCCTCGAGGAGCATCCCTCCGACAGTGTCGGCGTGATCGCCGGTGGCAACCGCACGACCGAAGAGTACATGTCGCTCAGGCATTTCGCTACCCGCGTGCTGGACACCCGCTGGTATGCCTTCGGTGAGGATCTGGCCGGCCCGGAGGGCATGAGCGAGATGGTGCTGGACGCACTGCTGAGCGGTGCCACCAGCATCGAGCACATCCTCGCGGCCTCCACGATCCTCACGATCGGCACGGACCTCTGGGAGGAGGCCCCGGTGCTCGGCCTGCGTGCCAACGTGGAGGTGCGCAAGCGCCACCGCCGGCTCGTCAACCTGCGCAGCCACGGCAGCAAGGCCGACGACTTCGCGACATACATTGACTACGGATATGGCAACCTGCTGCGCACCGTGCGCAGCGCCACCAATGCCCTGCTGGGCAGCGGTGCCCGCACACCGGAAGGCGACCGGCTGGCTGACAGCCTCAGGCAGGTCGGCGATGACTGTGCGATCCTCTACGGCAGCGAGGTCTGGCGTGACCCGCAGGCCCGTGAGGTGATCGTCGCCATCCAGGACCTGCGCGATGCGATCCGCCGTGCCAACCCGGACTGCGCGGTGTACAGCAACGCCGTTTATCCCTCTGCCAATTCGGCGGGAGCGCTGCTGGCCGGCTGGTTCACCAAGTTCGGCCGACCCGGCAGCGGCAAGGAAAGCTGCGGCGGCATTGGCAAGGTGCTCAAGGCAGCCGCGGACGGGCAGCTCAAGGCGCTGTTCATCTGTGACTACGACGCCCTGAGCCGCTACCCGGACCGCCAGCTGGTGGAGAAGGCCCTCAAGGCCACCGGGCTGACCGTCTATGCGGGCAGCTTCGGCAACCCGACCAGCACGCACTGCAGCTTCCACCTGCCGCTCGGCACCTGGGCGCACTTCGATGGCACCGTCGTCAGCCTTGAATGGCGCGTGCAGAAGCGCCGCCGTGGCCAGATCGACAGCGTGGCCCCCTCGCTGTCCGAGCTTGTCAACGGCATCTCCGGCGACATGCAGCGCGGCTTCCTCGGCACCACCGAGGACATGTACAGCCAGCTGCGCCACAACCTTGAATTCTGGCCGCGCGACGAGTTCGGCAAGTTCCCCTACAAGGGAGTGCTGGTTACGCCGCGTGCCAAGCTGAATGCCAACCGCAGCGCGGTGAGTGAACTGCCCGCCGAATACGGCGCCGGGGCAAGGGAGCTGGTCGTCATCCCGAAGAGCTTCCTCTACAACGACCGCGACCTGCTTGCCAACAGCCCGGTGTTCGGGAAGGTGGCAATGCCCTTCCATGCATTCATGAACCCGGCCGACATGCAGGCCCAGGGTATCAGTGACGGTGACACGGTCGCCATCGGCGGCATTACCCTGACAGCGAAGGAGCGCGACTGGGTGCGCAGCGGCAGCGTCGTGGTCAACGACTTCTGCCATACCGCACCGGCCAACTCCGCCGGCGGCCCCGGATTCACCTCCGCCGGCATCAAAAAGGCCAGCCTGGCCGGGAGCGGTGCCTGATGGCTGAGATATTCACTCCCCAGGTCGTCAACCTGATCGTGCGCGGAGGCCTGATGATCTTCGTGCTGCTGACGACCTTCGCCTACCTGACATACACGGAGCGGCGCATCCTCTCGTTCTTCCAGTGGCGCCTCGGCCCCAACCGCGTCGGTCCGCAGGGCCTGCTGCAGCCGCTGGCTGACGGCGTGAAGACCGCCCTCAAGCAGGAGATGGTGCCGCGCAAGGCGGACAAGGTGCTGTACTTCCTCGCACCGACCCTGACTCTCAGCGCTTCCTTCACCACCTTCGCACTGATCCCGGTCGGTGAGCAGGTCGCGCTGTCCAGCGTGCCGGTTGCCATCCTGTTCTTCCTCGGACTGTCCAGCATGGCGGCCTATGGCCTGATCCTCGCCGGCTGGTCCTCCCAGAGCAAGTATCCCTTCCTCGGAAGCCTGCGCACCTGCGCCCAGGTGATCAGCTATGAGCTGGCGCTCGGGCTGTGCCTGCTGGTGCCGATCATGATCACCGGCAGCCTCAACATCAATGACTTCGGCATGATGTACCGCAGCGAGAACTGGAACTGGGCCTACCTGATTGTGCTGGCCCCCGCAGCGATCCTGTTCCTGATCTCCAGCCTCGCCGAAACCGGCCGTACCCCCTTCGACCTGCCTGAATGCGAGGCCGAGATCGTGGCCGGTTACCACACTGAGTACAGCTCTATGAAGTACGCGATGTTCCCGATGGGTGAATACATCGCGATGGTGGCAATGAGCGCGATGGTCGTTCACATGCTGCTGGGCGGCTACCATATGAACCTCGGCCTGGTCGACCTGACATACTGGGCTGGTACATGGACCGCCGGTCCTCCGCCCTCCTGGGGCTGGGGTGCCTACGGCGACGCCCTGTCCCTGACCGGCAAGGGCTTCTCCACGACGATGACCTTCATCGTCAAGCTGTTCCTGCTGATCTTCACCTTCATGTGGATCCGCGCCACCTTCCCGCGCCTGCGCTACGACCAGCTGATGCGATTCGGCTGGAAATGGCTGCTTCCGGCCACGCTGGTGCTGATCTTCGCCACTGCAATCCTGACCGCAATCATTGGCCCCGTGCAGGCGCCTGCTGTTGACAGCGCTGCACAGGCCGCGATGGAGGTAACACTCAATGCTCGGCACTGAAAAGGCAATACCTCTGCTCAAGGGCCTGGGGATCACCATGCGGGAATTCCTCGGGGCCTTCGGCGGCAAGACCACCGTCACGATCTCCTACCCGGAGCAGAAGCGCCAGGTGGCGGACCGCTTCCGTGGCCTGCACCGCCTGGAGCGCTATGAGGCCGGACCCTACAAGGGTCTGGAGAAGTGCATCGGCTGCGCGCTGTGCGCTGCGGCCTGTCCCGCCGAGGTGATCACCGTAGTCGCCGGCGAGAACAGTGCCGAGGAGCGCTACAGCCCCGGTGAACGTTATGCGGTGGTCTACGACATGGACATGCTGCGCTGCATCTTCTGCGGAATGTGCACCGAGGCCTGCCCGACGGAGGCGATCGTGATGAAGCATGACTACGAACTGGCTGACGACAGCCGCCGTGAGCCCAACAAGTTCATGTACCACAAGGAAGACCTTCTCGACAGGGAGTACTACTGGTGATGGATGGACAACTCCTGGCCTGGTGGGTACTGGCAATCGTCGGTTCCCTGAGCGCCGTGATGATGGTGCTCTCCCGCAACCCGGTGCACTCCGTGCTCTACCTGGTTGCCAATTTCCTCACGCTAGTCGGGATCTACTTCCTGCTCAGCGCGCCGATGATGGCCGTCGTGCAGTTCGTGGTCTATGCGGGCGCGATCATGATCCTGTTCCTGTTCGTGGTGATGTTCTTCATGTCACCCGAGGCGCGCCGCTGGCTGAGGCCTGAGATCAAGAGCCAGTGGGTGTTTGGTACCCTGCTGACGGTGATGATGCTGACGGTGGTCTACATCTCGCTCTTCACCTCCGGCCGTGTCAACCAGGGTGAACTTGAGATGGGCCGCCCGACCATCGCCATGGCCGGTGCCGCCGAGAACCCGCGTGAGGAACTCGGCCACCCCGCCGGGCTCGGCGTGCGGATGTTCAGCTACCACGCGCTGCCCTTCGAGATCGCCGGCCTGCTGCTGCTGGCCGCGCTGCTCGGTGCCGTGCTCGTCGCCCGTGACGAGCGCAGTGAGGGCCGCCAGCACCTCGCACACGAGTTCGAGAAGGCTGAGGAAGCCGTGGCCGAGGAGGTGCAGGCATGATTGACATGGTCGTCAACAGTGTCTGGCTGGCCGGCCTGATGTTCGCGATCGGCACGCTCGGCGTGATGATCCACCGCCACCCGGTGATCATCTTCATGTGCATCGAGCTGATGCTCAACGCCGCCAACCTCGCGCTCGTGGCCTTCAACCGCCACCACTTCAGCCCGGCCTGGCGCACGATGGACGGGCAGATCTACGCATTCCTGATCATCGTGATCGCCGCGGCCGAAGTGGCCGTCGGACTGGCAATCATCGTGGCCCTGTTCAAGCACAGGACCCGCGTTGACATCGACGAAATCAACTTCCTGAAGAGGTAATCTATGTTTGGCTACGCATGGATGATGATTGCCTTCCCGCTGATCGGCGCTGCCATCAACGGTTTCTTCGGGAAGAAGATCAACAACAAGAAGATAAGTGGCTGGCTGGGCACCGCGATGCTCGCCGGCAGTTTCGCCACGGCGCTGGCCGTCTACTTCCAGTACATGTCCGCCGGCCTGCAGGGCGCTGAGCGCTTCGTCGAGGTGCCGGGCTGGACCTGGATCGCGATCCAGGGCATGAGCGAGCGCTACCTGCACATCGACTTCGCCCTGCTAATCGACCCGCTGAGTGTCACCATGATGCTCTTCATCACGGGCATCTCGATGCTGATCCACATGTACTCCACCGAGTACATGTCCCATGACGAGGGCCTGCCGCGCTTCTTCACCTACCTGAACCTGTTCGTGGCGATGATGCTGATCCTGATCCTCGGTGCCAACATCCCGATGATGTTCGTCGGCTGGGAGGGCGTCGGTCTGTGCAGTTACCTGCTGATCGGCTTCTGGTACCGCAACATGGAGAATGCCAAATGCGGCATGAAGGCCTTCATCACGAACCGCGTCGGTGACTTCGGCATCCTGATCGGCCTGTTCATGATCTTCCAGCAGTTCGATGCCTACTTCCGCATGCACGGCATGACGGAGGCCAGCGCGCTGGATTTCAAGGACATCCTGCTCAATGCCAACGCCGTGCTGTCAGTGATGAGCCCGGCGGATGCGCTGTTCATCGCGCTGTTCCTGTTCCTCGGCGCCTGCGGCAAGAGCGCGCAGTTCCCGCTGCACATCTGGCTGCCGGACGCAATGGCCGGCCCGACCCCGGTCTCGGCCCTGATCCACGCTGCCACGATGGTGACCTCCGGCGTCTACATGGTGACCCGCCTCAACCCGGTGTTCTCCGCCAACGAGACCTCCGGCTTCATCGTGGCCTGCATCGGCGCCGGCACGGCCTTCATGGCTGCCACCATCGCGCTTACGCAGAACGACATCAAGAAGGTGCTGGCATACTCCACCGTCTCGCAGCTGGGCTACATGTTCCTCGCCTGCGGTGTCGGTGCCTACTGGGTTGCCATCTTCCACGTGATCACCCACGCCTTCTTCAAGGCCTGCCTGTTCCTCGGTTCCGGCTCCGTGATCCACGGCATGCATGAGGAGCAGGACACCCGCCACATGGGCGGCCTGGCCAAGTACATGCCGATCACCTACTGGACCTTCGTGATCAGCACCTTCGCCATCGCCGGCATTTTCCCGCTGGCGGGCTTCTTCTCCAAGGATGAGATCCTCTGGCAGGTTGCCATCTGGGATTCCCAGTTCAAAGGCGCGGCCTCCTTCCTCTACTGGCTGGCCCTGTTCACTGCATTGATGACGGCCTTCTACATGGGCCGCGTGACCTGGAAGACCTTCCTTGGCAAGCCGCGCTGGACTGCTGAGTTTAAGAAGAAGCACCACCATCCGCATGAGAGCCACCTGCCGATGACCATCCCGCTGATGGTGCTGGCAACGATGGCCGTGATCAGTGGCGCGATCCTGTTCACCCCGGGCTGGATGACCGGTGGCGAGCCCCGCGAACCGCTGGCGCACTTCCTCGATGTCAGTGCCGGTGGACCCGAGGGCCTGATGCTGTATGCCGGTGGCACCGGTGCAATGGACGCGCAGATCCACGGCGAGCATGCCGAGCCGGCCCATGCTGAGGATGCCTCACATGGCGCGGATGATGCACATGGCGAGGGCCATGCCGCTCATCACGAGCCCTTCATGCTGCTCGGTGGCAGTGTGACTTCGACCGAGATGATCATGGCCTTTGGCAGTGTGTTGATCGCACTGATCATGCTGATCCTTTCCAACCGCCGCTATACCGGCGACTACGATCCTAAGAAGAAGGCAGCGCAGAAGGCCTTTGGCCCGCTCTACGCCTTCAGCTACAACAAGTGGTACATCGACGAGATCTACAACAACATCCTGGTCAGGCCAGGTGTCTGGCTGTCCAGCAAGGCCTGGCAGATCTTTGACGTCAGGCTGATCGACGGCATCGTCAACGGCGTTGCCAAGGTGCTCGGTGCGCTCGGTGAGCTGATCCGCCCCGTGCAGACCGGCTTCGTCCGCAATTACATGCTCTACCTGCTGGCTGGAGCGGTGATGTTCATGCTGATAAACATGTGGTCATACCTGCTGGGAGGTGCAAGCTGAGATGCAAGCTCTGCTGCTGATAGTCACCTTCCTCCCGCTGCTGGCCGGCCTGGCCCTGCTCCTTGTCCCCAACAAGGAGCAGTCCCTGCCGACTGTGCGGGCCACGGCGCTGTGGAGCAGCGTCGTCACTTTCGTGCTCAGCCTGTTCCTGCTACCGTCTTTCCAGTCGAGCAGCGGGCTGCAATTCGCGATCGACGTGCCCTGGATCCCGCAGTGGGGTGTCAACTTCCACATTGCGGTGGATGGCATCAGCATCTGGCTGGTGCTGCTGAACACGCTGCTGTTCCCGCTGGCGATCCTGACCAGCATGCAGAGCGTGCGACTGCGCGAGAAGATGTACTACATCCTGATGCTGGTGCTTGAGGCCGCCGTCACCGGTGTGTTCCTCGCCCAGGACATCGTGCTGTTCTACGTCTTCTTCGAGGCCACCCTGATCCCGATGTACTTCCTGATCGGCATCTGGGGCGGCCAGAAGCGCCTGTACGCCACCACCAAGTTCGTGCTCTACACAATGGTCGGCTCGCTCCTGATGCTGGGCGCGATCATCGGCCTGTACGTCAAGGCCAGCGCCGCCGGATACAACACCTTTGACATCCCGACGCTGACCAGCCTGATCGGCGACGGCAGCCTTGTGCTGGACCAGCAGTTCCAGTTCTGGGCCTTCCTTGCGTTCTTCCTGGCCTTCGCCATCAAGGTGCCGCTGTTCCCGCTGCACACCTGGCTGCCGGATGCGCACACAGAGGCTCCGACCGCTGGCTCGATCATCCTGGCCGGCGTGCTGCTGAAGATGGGCACCTACGGCTTCATCAGGCTGGCGATCCCTCTGTTCCCCGATGCGCCCTTCATGGCGATCGGCCCCGCCGGGCTTGCCAACCTGCGCAGCATCATCATGGCGCTGTCAGTGATCGGCATCATCTACGGCGCACTGGTGGCCGCGGTGCAGGTGGACGTGAAGCGGCTCGTGGCCTACA
>JAGRNR010000059.1:10891-24767 GCA_020440645.1 bacterium
TGCTCGGCCTTTTCAGCTTCAACCAGATCGCGGTTGACGGTGCGATCCTGCAGATGGTCAACCACGGCATCTCCACCGGCGCACTGTTCATGCTGGTCGGCTTCATCTACGAGCGCCGCCATACCCGCCTGATTGACAACTTCGGCGGACTGGCGGCCGTGATGCCGGTCTATTACACATACTTCCTGATCATCATGCTTTCGAGCGTCGGCCTGCCGGCGCTCAACGGCTTCGTCGGCGAGTTCATGATCCTCTTGGGCAGCTTCCAGGAGGACTGGCTGATGACGCTGATCGCCACCATCGGCGTGATCCTTGCGGCGGTCTACCTGCTGTTCATGTTCCGCCGCGTGTTCTTCGGCGAGGTGACCCATGCGGAGAACCGCAACCTGAAGGACCTCAACATGCCGGAGCTGGTGGCGATCACCCCGCTGGCAGTGCTGACCCTCGTGATCGGCCTTTTCCCCACGCTGTTCTTCCGCCACATCACGCCGTCCAGCGAGGCCTTCGTCAGCGATGTGCTGACGCATGCTGACGACGACTTCGAAACCGCCAGTACGGACATCAACGTCGAGGATGGGCTCGGCGGCTTCGTGTCCTTCAACACCAACGGAGGTGACCTGTGATCCTCGCACTGCAGTCCACGCTAGAGGCAGGACATCTCCAGGCCCTGGACCGTTCCCTGATGATCGCGATGGCACCGGTGGTGATCCTCACCATTGCCGTGCTCGTGCTGCTGCTGGTTGACTACTTCGGCCGCAAGCAGCCCGGACCGCAGGGCGGCATCAGCCTGCAGAACGCCTCGACGATCACCATTGCCAGCACCGTGCTGGCTCTGCTGGGTACGCTTGGCACATGGGGCTGGCTCAACACATTGCCAAACGGCCCCTCGCAGGGCCTGTTCCCCTCGATGATCCCCTCCGCCAGTGCGGCGCGCTGGGACTTCGCCCCGGCCTTTGTGGTGGACCACTTCTTCCTGTTCGTCTGCCTGCTGGTCTGCGTGGTCGTGATCATCACAAGCCTGAACTTCATTCCCTTCCTGCAGCGCAAGGAGCGCTACCACGCGGAGCTGTTCCCGCTGCTGCTGCTCTCGGCAATCGGCATGATGCTGATCACCGGCAGCCGTGACCTGATCACCACCTTCATGTCGCTGGAGCTGCTGTCACTGCCGCTCTACGTGATGTGCGGGCTGAATGACAAGAACCGCCTGAACAAGGAAAGCTCGCTGAAGTACTTCCTGATGGGAGCATTCGCCAGCGGCTTCTTCGTGTTCGGTGCCGCGCTGATCTACGGCATGGCCGGCCACCTGAATTACACCGTGATCCAGAACATGATCGCCGAGACGGCGCAGTCCGTCGACCCGGTGATGCTGATCGGCATCGGCCTCGTCGGCGTCGGCATCGCCTTCAAGCTTGGCATGGTCCCGTTCCACGCCTGGGTGCCGGACGTCTACCAGGGCGCTCCGACCCCGGTCACGGCCTTCATGGCAACCGGCGTGAAGGTGGCGATGTTCGCCGCCGCCACCCGCATCGTGCTGGAGTGCCTGCCGGGCCTGCAGGCAGAGCTGTGGCGTGACGCGCTTGTGCTGTTCGCCTGCCTCTCGATGCTCGTTGGCAACCTGTTCGCCCTGCACCAGATGAGTGCCAAGCGCCTGCTGGCCTTCTCGGCGATCGCCCACACCGGCTACCTCGCACTCGGCATGGTGAGCGGCACGCCCGCCAGTGGCAGCGCTGTGCTGTTCTACCTCGCAGGCTACACCTTCGCCAGCCTCGGGGCCTTCCTGCTGATCACCTGGATGGCCCCGGACGGCCAGGATGACGTGTTCCTCGACCAGATGCATGAGCTCTGGCAGAAGGCCCCCAAGGCCGCGATCTGCCTGACCATCCTGCTCCTGAGCATGGGCGGCTTCCCACTGACGGCCGGCTTCTTCGGCAAGTTCGTGGTCTTCAAGGAGGCCTGGCTGGCTGGCCTGAGCAGCATAGTGATCTTCGCGCTTCTGAACTCCGCGGTGAGTTTCTACTACTACCTGCGCTTCGTGATCGCGATGTACATGACCCCCGCGGTGCCGGGCGAGGCCAGCCTCAACCCGCGGCAGATGCCGGGCGGCTATGTGTTTAGCATGGTGATGACGGTCGGCCTGACGATCATCCTCGGGGTGCTGCCGCAGCTGCTGCTCGGCGCGCTCGACCTGACCAACCTCGGCAGCTGACGCTCCCTAGAGCTCGTTGCCATCCCCGTCAAGCAGGCTGCGCCTGAGCATGTCCGTGCAGCGCTGTCCCGTGCGCTCGGAGATGATCGTTGCCAGGCTGATCACGTTCAGCACCCGCTCGGAGTTGTCAGCATGCACCTCCAGCCGGCCATCGCTGATCTCCCAGCCGAGCACCGCCTTGCGCTGGTCGCTCGACTTGCCCTTGTGGTTGGTGAACACCAGCTCCCCGCTGTCCATTACCTCTGCGATCGGTTCCGTTGCTCCGTCGAACAGCAGGCTGTAACGGCACTGCTTGACGGCCTTGCTGATATTGGCAGCGCCCTGCGGCAGCTCGAACAGGCCCAGTGCGAACACGCGCGGATCGCTGTTCTCCTTCAGCCGTGCGAGGTTGTCAGCCATTTCCTCAGCCGTCCACCACACGCCGTCCTTCATCTCGATATCCAGCAATTCACTGTCAGCACGCACGCCAAGCGACAGGGCAGGGCCGAAGCTGACCTTCGGCTTGGGGCTGAAGCCCTCGCTGTAGGCATGTGGCAGGCGGATGCGCCGGAACTGGCGGAACACGAAGCGCAGCATGTCCCGGTGCGAAATGTACATCAGCACCTCGTCCTTCCCGTAGCGGAAACGCAGGTGCTGCCTTATCTTCGGTTCATTCATTCCAGCCCGGCTCCCCCGGCACCCAGTTGCTGCGTGCATCAAACTCCACCGGCGGGATGCCCGCCTCAAGCTTGAGCTTCAGCAGCCAGGCCATCATTTCAGCGTTGTCAAGGCAGTGGCGCGGATGCGGCACACGCAGGTTCACTCCAAGCTTAGCTGCCTGGTCCGCGAATGCCGCGCGGATGAAGCCGTTGATCGCCACACCGCCTGAAGCGGTGATCAGGCTGACCTGGTGCTCCTCCACGGCGCGCTCCAGCTTGAACCACAGCGATTCCACCACGGAGCTGAACAGCGCTGCCACCAGCGAGGCCCGCCAGCAGCTGTCCAGCTGCGGTTTGTCAGCACGCTCATGTATCTGGTTGCGCACAGCGGTCTTCAGTCCGCTGTAGCTGAAGTTGTAGCCATACTTGCGCGAGCGCATCGGCACCGGCAGTTCGAATTCGCCATCGTAGTCGGCAAGCTCCGTCATCCCCGGATGCTCGCGCGCCAGCCTTTCCAGCCGCGCTCCCCCGGGATAACCGAGCCCGAGCATCGCGCTCACCTTGTCCAGCAGTTCGCCGACTGCATCATCCTGGGTCTGGCCCAGCAGCTCGATATCATCGATGCCGCGTACCAGGAACAGCTCGGTATGCCCACCGCTGACCAGCAGCGCAACATGCGGGAAGGGGATGTCCGCCAGGCTGTCACCCGGCTCGCTGCCATTGCCCATGAAGGGGCTGAAGATATGCCCCTGCAGGTGGTTAAGCCCGTACAGCGGCAGGCCGTAATGTGCGGCCAGCCCACGGCAGAAATTCACCCCGGCCAGCAGGCAGCCCGGCAGGCCCGGCCCGCTGGTCACCCCGATGTGCCTGATCTGTGAAGTCAGCTCCGGCTTCAGGTGCCGCCAGAGCTGTGGCAGGTCGGAAAGGTGCGTGCGCGCAGCCAGCTCGGGGACGCAGCCGCCGTAGGGCGCATGCAGCTCCACCTGGCTGGACAAAAGCGAGGCCCGCATCAGGCCCGCACTGTCGCACAGGGCTATCCCCGTTTCATCGAAACTTGTCTCCACCGCACAGAGCACGCGGATATTCTATCCGCAGGCGCCGTGCCCTCCGGGGCTTCGCCGTCCATGGAAGGATGGGATACGTACTGACACGCTGCCTCTGGATCTCGCTGCTAATTACGGCAGCCGTCCTGCTGCACCGCATTCAATAGCAGTGCTGCTAAACTGCCAATGTGGATCAGTTCCGCGGCAGCAGATTGATGGATGAGCTATGTAGGTTTCCCCTCGTGCCACTTCACATCCTGTTTCTCATTCTGCTTCTGTTAATCGCTCTGCTTCCTGCCCGCTCAAGCGCGTCTACCTTTTCCGACACCATTCTCGACGCTGGTGTTTCCGCCAATGGATACCCCCTGGCAATCACTCCCTACGGTGCAATGAGCTTCAACTGGGATGGCAGCCCGCGCAGTCCTGTGTTCTGGGCAACCCTTCGCGACATCCTGCCTGAACAGGATTGCAGGGAGCTGTCCGGGATCTATGACCAGCTCAAGCTGACTGGAGAGGACCGTGCACGCGTTTTCCTGATGCCGCCATCTCCGGATGGGGCGGAGCGCCTGCTGGCCAGCACCGTGCGCGATGGTTTCAGCTATGACAGCTCCATCTACAGCTGGCCGGACAAGCAGCCAATTGCTGACTTTTCCCTCAACACGATGCTCAAGGACCTCTACGGCGACACCGTGGACATCACGGAGCAGAGTGAGCTGCAGCTGCGCAGCGTGGCCCGCAACCCGGATGGCGACCTGCTGATGCTTGTGCTGTTGCAGACCAGCAATACCTGGACCTCCGAGTTCGGCGTCTGGACCGGCAGCGACTGGCTGCCTCTGCAGCTGCCGCAGCACTTCGATTCCGCCGGCCGGCTCAGTGAATTCAACAAGACTGGTGAATACACTGCGCTTGACCGGATTTACTTCGGCCCCGCGGGGGAGATGCTGCTGTGTACCGCCAACGGCTACATGCACTTCTACGAGCCGGATCCGCGCACTGGGGCGTACATCCTGCGCCAGAGCTACGCTATGTGGGATGTTAACCAACATTCCTCAGATGCCCGATCGGCATTGTTGCAAAGTGCAGCCGTCATGGGACTGGTGCTGATACTCGCCGCCGGCTCCATTGCATGGTTCTTCCTCGCACGACGCCGCCGGGCCGCATGACGTATCATCTTCCCGATGGAAATCTCCAACAGCATCCTCTGGCTGCTCTTCCTGGTATTTGACCTCTGCATGGTGGTGGTCGTGTACCGCCTGTTCGGCAGGGTCGGGCTCTACGGCTACATCGTGATGGCGATCATCACCGCCAATATCCAGGTGGTGAAGCTGGTCAACATCTTCGGACTGGAGACCACGCTCGGCAACATCATGTATGGCTCGATCTTCCTCTGCACGGATATCCTGAACGAGATCCACGGCAAAAAGGAAGCCAATCGCGCAGTATGGATGGGCTTCCTCGCGATGGTGCTGATGACGGCCTACATGCAGATCGGCCTGCGCTTCAGCCCCAGCCAGTTCGACGAGGGGCAGTCCGGCGCGCTGGCCAGCGTGTTCAGCTTCCTGCCGCGCATCACGATGGGAAGCATGCTGGCCTACCTCGCCAGCCAGTTACTGGACGTCACCCTGTTCGCGAACATCAAGCAGCGCACCGAAGGCCGCCTGCTGTGGCTGCGCAATAATGCCTCCACTCTGGTCAGCCAGGCCGTGGACACCACGATCTTCGTCTTCATCGGGCTGGGCCCGCTGGCCCTGCTGGGCATGGCGCCGCTGATCGACAGCTGGCAGCTGTTCGGCGCGATCTGGGCCAGCTCCTACATCATGAAGCTGATCGTGGCCCTCGCCGACACCCCGTTCCTCTACCTTGCACGTGGCGTATCGCGCACACGGGCCGCTCTGGAAGGGTAGAATAGGTTGGCCCCGCAAGGGCCACGGGAGCGATATGTATCGGCTGAAAACCTGTGCAGCGGTGCTGCTGCTGATCCTGCTGTCCGCCTGCTCAGGTGCAGGCGATCGTTCACCACTGAATGACGAATCCCGCGCCCAGCTCAACCAGCAGGTCCCGGTTTCCGGACCCGTTGTGCCGACGGAGCGCGGTGATGTGCTGCCTGAATCCGAGGCAAGTGCCCCAGCCAGCATCACCCCGGTCAGTGAGGAATTCGCCCGCCGGATGCAGATGCCGGATACCTCCATTCTGGACAACCTGGAAATGCCGGCTGATGACATCCTCGGCAGGCTGCCCAGTGCGGTCGGCACTGACAGCCTCAATGGCAGCCAGCACTTCAAGATCCAGAAAGCCAGCAACGTCGGCACGGCCAAGCGCCTGAATTCCACCGGTGACACCGCCTGGGTGATGTACCGCTTCCAGGGCTACAACTTCCACAAGGACCCCGGCACATTGCGCATCTTCACCGCCAATGAGTCCTTCAGTGGCAGCAATGCAGGCTACGTGGTGGCGATCGCCAACTATGCCACCGGCCTCTGGCAGATGCTGGGCAGCACCCAGGTCAAGGACCAGTACATCCGCAGCCTGGTGATGAGCGACAACTATCGCAGCCCGAACCAGAACGTGTTCATCGCCGTGATCCTGCCCGAGACCCAGAGCATGGATGTGACGAAGGTCGAGCTGGACTTCAACGAGGTCACCTGGCTCAATGTCGAGGTTGACAGCCTGGCGGGCTGGACTCCTGCGGTGGAATTCCTGCCGAATGGCAACATCTTCCTCGCCTATGCGGACTTCAACACCCGCATCCCGCTGGCGGCGGTGCTGGCCCGCGATCTGGACCCGGGCGTGCCCGGCAACTGGGTCGCCGGCGAGATGAACAGCAACGGCAAGGGCGTCGGGCTCGGACAGGACATCGTGATCGGTCCGCAGGGCACACCACGTGTCAGCCTGGCCTATACCGCAATCGGCGGTTCAGGCCCGAATACCCTGATGGGTTACACGGCCTATTACAATGCCGGTGCTGACAACGAAGCAGGCTTCTGGAACTACGAGTTCGGCACCCCTGACCTTGGCATCCAGGAACTGGCCGGTTCTTCGAGCACTGCCTACAACAGCCAGTCCCAGACATATGGCTATGCGACACACTTCTACAACTACAGCAATTCCGCCGACAACGGCTCCTGCCGCTACCGCCAGTTTACCCTCAACGAAACGGACCCCCAGGAGCAGATCTTCCCTGCGGGCGGCCTGACCTCAGGCGGATACTGGTTCCCGCGCATCGCGTTCGCCCCCGGCGACCCGCTGCTGTACTTCGCCAACAACGGTGGTTTCCTGACATACGAATCCGCCCCCAACACGCTCAACGACATCTATGTGGATGAGTCCAGCCATGACATCGGAAGTCTCGCCATCAACCCGCAGGCGTCCGCCACAGAGGAGTTGTTCGGCTTCCTCTACAAGCACTTCGATCCCGATGGGGATCCGAATGGCAGTGAACTGCTGCGCTATGTACCGCTGCTGGAGAACCTAAACCTGAAGTCCGGCGGCATCCAGCAGATCGAAAACCTCTCACCCAATTCCGCGGACTACCTGGCTGACTTCAACCAGGTGGCCTTCACCAGTGACGGCCGGCCGGCGATTGCCTACACGCTTGACAATGGTGGCAGCATCACGATCAGATACGCCTACTGGGACGGAGCGATGTGGGTCAAGGAGCAGGTCAGCCAGCAGGCGATCACGAAGTACACCACGAACCTGAGGATCTGGCTGGACTTCGCCTTCGATGACAATGACATCGCCGGCGTCTGCTGGGACAGCCCGACGGCTGATGATGAAAGTCGCCTGATGTTCGCGATCCGCGGCAGCTAGCCGCTGATCTGGCTGATCTCGTCGAGGATCTGCTTTTGCCAGCGCTTGAAGCTGTCCGGCTTGGTGGTCTCGATGTAGATCCTGACAACGGGCTCGGTGCCGCTGGCACGCATCATCACCCAGCTTCCGTCATCCAGCACGTACTTGTAGCCGTCGATGGTGATGCGCTGCACGACCTTGTGCCCGCCGAAGCGCGGCTCCCGGCCGGCCTCCAGCGCTGAGAACAGCTTCTGCTTCTGGGGCTCCGCCATGTGCAGGTCGTGGCGGTTGAAGCTGCGGTGCCCGTGGCGGTTCTCGAAGTCCTCCAGCAGGTCCACCAGCCGCTCGCCGCTCGTTGCCAGCATCTCGATCGTCAGCAGTGCCCCGAGCGTGCCGTCCTTCTCGGGCACATGCCCGGCCACGCTGATGCCGCCGGACTCCTCGCCGCCGATCATTGCACCCTTCAGCAGCTCCTGCGCGACATACTTGAAGCCGACCTTGACCTCCACCATCTCGCGCCCATGTTCCTTCGCCACCTGGTCGAGCTGGTGGCTGGTGCAGACCGTGCGCGAGAAGTGCCCCTGGCCGTTCTTGTAGCGCACGAGGTAGTCCGCGATCAACGGCAGCAGGTCATTGGCAGTGAAGAAGTTGCCCTTGCGGTCCATGATGCCGACGCGGTCCGCATCACCGTCATTGCCGATCAACAGCCGGCAGTCATGCTCATCCAGCAGGGCCATGCGGTCCTTCAGGTTGGCATACGAAGGGTCGGGCAGGCCACCGCCGAAGTACACGTCCCGCTCGGAATGGATGCTGACAACTTCCAGCCCGTGCTCACGCAGCAGCTCGTCGAGGTAGCCGGCCCCGCAGCCGTGCATCGAGTCATACAGCACCCGGCCATGCCAGGACACGAAGGCATTGGCATTCACGATGCTGCGCAGGCGCTCAAAGTAGGCATCCTTCAGGTTGATGCGTTCGCCCTTGAACACACCTGTGTATGCCGGAGGCTTCCAGCTGGGTCGCAGCTCGCCGATCAGCTCGGTGATCCTGTCCGTCGTCTCCGGCATCGCCGGGCCGGCGAAGTCCGGGATGAACTTCAGGCCCTGGTAGCGCCAGTGGTTGTGGCTCGCGGTGAACATCGCGGCCCCGGCGGCCTTATGGTGCTGCACACCGACCGCCAGGCAGGGGGTCGGGCAGTAGTCCTCGCTCAACATCACCGGCTGGCCCAGTCCCTGGACCGTGCTCGCGAAATGCGCGGCGTATTCCTCAGCGCTGAAGCGACGGTCATAGCCCACCAGCAGCGGCCGGTCCTGCAGGCCCTGTTCCTTCAGGTAGGCCGTGATCGCGGTCGCGACCAGTGCCACATTGTCGAAGGTGAAGCCGTCAGCAATGATGCTGCGCCAGCCGTCCGTGCCGAACTTGATTGCGCGCGTGGACATATCCCTGCTATTTTCGCAGATGCGCGGGCCTTACAGCCAGCCACTGCGCCGGATCGCGCTGCGCTGCATCGCAAACAGCTGCTCCAGCGCAGTGTCCGCCTGGTCCAGCATCGCATTGAGCTGCACGCGGTTGTAGGCGCCATCCTCGTTGGTGGCCTGGATTTCGGCATAACCGCCGGTGCTCAGGCCGACCACATTCGCATCCACCTCAGCGTCGCGATCCTCGACGTAATTCAGATCACAGACCGGGTTGCCGTTCACGATGCCGACGCTGACTGCGGACACGAGGTGTGTGAGGATGTCCGGGAAGCGCTTGAAGCGCTCCTTCTCATCATCAATCAGGTTGGCCAGCGCTACCATTGAGCCGGTGATGCTTGCCGTGCGGGTACCGCCGTCCGCCACCAGCACGTCGCAGTCGATGCGGAAGGTCAGCTGCCCGAGGCCCTGCAGGTTGAGCGCGGTGCGCAAGCTGCGCCCGATCAGGCGCTGGATCTCCTGCGTGCGGCCGCTGAGCTGCAGGCGCTCACGGCGCTGGCGCGGTTCGCTGGCCGTCGGCAGCATCTGGTACTCCGCCGTCAGCCAGGCACTGCCGCTGCCCACCAGCCAGGGCGGGACGCGGTCCTCGATGCTGGCATAGCACAGCACCTGGGTGGCCCCATACTTGACCAGCACGTCATTGCGCCGGAAGCTGTCGGGCAGCAGTTCGACTTCCCTCATCTGTGCGGGTGCACGCCCGTCCAGTCTAGACATTGTGTTCCTCGTAGGGGTTGACTATGAACAGCTTGATGTATTCCTTCGCATCCCGCCCGATTGCCATTTCCGCGAAGTGCGAAAAGGCCTCGTTCGGATGCGAGGAGTAGAGCCGCAGCTCGCCGCGCCGTGCTCCCTCCGGGGCGGCCGGCAGGGTGGCAACGAGCCGCTCGGCGAGGCATTCCGCCGGGTCGATCAGGGTCATCTCGCTGTCCAGTTCCCGCAGGTAGCGTTCAATCCAGCGGTAATGCGAACAGGCCAGCACGATGTTATTGAAGCCTTCCTCCAGCAACGGGTTGAGGTACTCCTGCACTGCGGTGCGCAGGTCGTATTCGCTCCAGGGGAAGGACTCGATCAGCGGAACGAGCTTCGGGGCAGCCATCGAGCGGATCGGCAGCTCCGGGAAGGCCTCCTGCAGCTTGCGCTCGTAGTAGCGGCTGTTGATAGTGGCCTGTGTGGCGAGGATCGCCAGGTTCTGCGGCTTGTGGTGCTGCAGCTTGAGCCAGTCGACGGTGCTGCTCACCAGGTCAAAGCTGGCAATGCCGTAGCTCTTCAGTTCCCCACTGCCCATCAGGATGTTGCAGGAGTTGCAGCCCACCGCCATTATGTCCACGCCCTGGTCCACCAGGAATTGCACCATGTTGTGGCACATCCCATGCAGTTGCTCGGGCGGGCGGCTGCCGTTGGGGGCATTGAGCGAGTCTCCGAAGTAGACGATGTCCAGGTCCGGACGGCGGCTGAGCAGCGCCTTGAGCACTGTGAAGCCGCCCACACCGCTGTCGAAGATGCCGACCCGGCTCCTGCGGGCCTGCTCATGCTGCCTGTCATCCTCAGGCTGCGGGCTGTTGTTGATTATCTGGCGCATGGATTAGAAGGATGAATTATATCCGTGACCCGCGGGCATGCAAAATCAGAAAGTTGAGGAAATTTTGATAATAGGGGTGCAAACTGCGGATGGCTGGGGTATAAATGAAATGTAAGGGGCACCTGTGGGTTAGCGGTTCCGGAGCCTGCCATGGGTTCCCCTTACGGGTTTCTTCCCCCGACACTTCCCTCCAACACCAGATTCGAAATTGTCTGCGCCCGGTTCCAGCCTGGCTTAACCGCCGAGGTAGGCTTCCTTGATCTTCGGGTTGGCCAGCAACTCCGCTCCAGTTCCCTTGATGTTCAGTTCCCCATGTTCCAGGCAATAGGCCCGGTGGCTGATGCGCAGGGCCTGGAAGGCATTCTGCTCCACCATCAGGATCGTCTTGCCCTCGGAGTTCAGGATCTGCACCTTCTCGAAGATTTCCTGCACCAGGTTCGGCGCCAGTCCGAGGCTCGGCTCATCCAGCAGCAGCAGGTCCGGGTTCTGCATGATCGCACGGCTGATCGCCACCATCTGCTGTTCCCCGCCGGACAGGGTGCCGGCAATCTGGGTCAGGCGCTCCTTCACACGCGGGAAGAGCTGGAAGATCTCATCCAGCAGTTCCTGCTTCTTGCCCTTGTCCAGCGTGATCAGCCCGCCGATCTCCAGGTTCTCGCGCACCGACAGATTGAGGAACAGCCGCCGGCCCTCCGGGCTCAGGCTCAGTCCCTTGCGCACGATCTGGAAGGCGTGCATGTTGGCAATGTCCTCATCGAGGAACACGATCTTGCCGGCCTGGCACTTCACGAGCCCCATGATGCAGTTCATCGTGGTCGACTTGCCTGCGCCGTTGGCACCGATCAGGGTCACGATCTCGCCGGCCTTCACCGAGAAGCTGATGCCGCGCAGCGCCTTGACAGCGCCGTAGGCGACATGCAGGTCCTCCACGGAGAGGATCTTCCGGCCTTCATCAACATGGTGGTTGCCGCTCTGGTCCGTCATACAGCCTCATCCACCTTTCCGAGGTAGGCCTCGATCACCTTCGGGTCGTTCTGAACGTGGCTAGGCGGCCCCTCGGAGATCTTCGCGCCGTATTCGATGGCAACGATGTGCTCACAGATGCCCATCACGAGCTTCATGTCGTGCTCGATCAGCAGCACGCCGCAGCCGGTGTCGTCCATGATGCGGCGCACCTTCTCCATCAGGTTGTCAGTTTCACTCTCGTTCAGGCCGGCCGCCGGCTCGTCCAGCAGCAGGATCTTCGGCTGCAGCGCATAGGCGCGTGCGATCTCAAGGTACTTCTGCAGGCCGTAGGGCAGGGAGTCCGCCCGGTCGCTGGCAACGTGCGACAGCTCAAAGAACTCGAGGATGCGCCGTGCCTCCTGCTCCAGCTCGGCCTCCAGCCGGCGGCACTTCGGTGTGCGCAGCAGGGCGTCGAACATTGAGTAGCGGTAGCGGCGGGACAGCGCCACGCGCACGTTGTCAAGCACGCTCATCGAGCTGAACAGGCGGATGTTCTGGAATGTGCGGGCGATCCCCAGCCGGCTGATGCGGTGCGTCGGCAGGTGGTTGATCGCCTCGCCGTTGAGCCGGACCTCACCGCTGGTCGGCGGGAACACCGCAAGGATCGCGTTGAATACCGTGGTCTTGCCGGCGCCGTTCGGCCCGATCAGGCCCACGATCTGCCCCGGGCTGACCGTGAATGACAGCTTGTTGACCGCGGTCAGGCCGCCGAACACCACGCTGACGTTGTCAACTTCAAGCATCGCTGGCCTCCGCGTCCTTGCCGCGCTTCAGCCAGGGCAGCCTGAAGATGTCGGACAGCTCGTTCGTGCCGAAGATGCCGCCCGGCTTGAACAGCATGAACAGGATCAGCACCAGCGAATAGAGCACCATCCGCCATTCGCCTACGCCGCGCAGCACTTCCGGCAGCACCGAGATCGATACCGCGCCGACGAAGCTGCCGGTCATCGAGCCCATGCCGCCCAGCACCACCATCAGCAGCACGTCCACGCTCTTGAGGAAGCCGAATTCGATCGGCTTGATCAGCGGGATGGTGTGCGCCAGCAGTGCGCCGGCCAGGCCGGCGAAGGCGCAGCCCAGCATGAAGTTCTGCAGCTTGAGCCAGAACACGTTGATGCCGAGATTTGTGGCCGCGATCTCATTCTCGCGGATCGCCACGACGCCGCGGCCGGGTACGCTGTTGAGGAAATTGCGGATCAGCTGGTTCACCGCCAGCACGATCAGGCCGTAGATCAGGAACACCAGCCACTGGCGGCTTTCCAGGCTCGGCTGCTTCATCGCGTTGCTGAACTGGAAGATGTCCATCACGTAGCCGGCGATGCCCGGCTTGGCACTGACGGAGGCCGTGCCCTTGGTGCCGGACAGGTTGGCGATGATCAGCACCACAAATCCGGCCCAGACGATGTAGCGCCAGAAGTTGCCGCCGAAGCGCTTCTGCAGCACGCCGTTGAGAAAGTTGCCAAGTGCGAACACGCCCCAGATCGTCAGGGCGAGGAACACCACGCTGAACACGATCGTGAAGATCAGGTTGATGATGCCGTTGTGCGCGCCGGCCGGAACCGGCAGGTAATCGTAGATGTTGTGGATGTTCTGCATCCCGGTTGCGCCGCCGAAGGTCTTCTCCGGAAGGGCCAGCAGCACTATCCGTATGATTTCAGCAAATCCCAGTGTGGCAATCGCCAGGTAGTCGCCACCCAGTCGCAGGCAGGGGTAGCCCACGATCACGGCTGCGACGATGCAGCAGGCGATGCTCATCAGTACTCCGGCAAACAGCGGCAGGCCAAGCGCGGTGGTTGCCACGCCGCTGCCGTAGGCGCCGATTGCGAGGAAGCCGGCATGCCCGAGCGAGAACTGGCCGTTGTAGCCGAGGATCAGGTTGAGTGAGAGCGTGAAGATCACGTTGATCATCACGAGGAAAATCACCAGTTCCCAGTATGGATTGATCATACTTTCTCCCTCGTGGTGCGGCCGAAGATGCCGGTCGGCTTGAACAGCAGTACGAGGATCAGGATCGCGAAGGCCATCGCATCAGCCATCTTGCCTGCGCCGGCGCCCTTCACGAGGCCCTCGCTGATGCCCATGATCAGGCCGCCGACCGCTGCACCCGGGATGCTGCCAATGCCTCCCACCACTGCAGCCACGAA
>JAGRNR010000005.1:0-106652 GCA_020440645.1 bacterium
GCCAGTTCCTCGCCCGTCGCTGCGGGCAGGGCATCCATCTGGCTGGGCACGGCCACAGCCTGTGACGGGACAAGTATCTCGGTGTCGATCTGAGCCTTGCCCTTGCCACATGAGACCATGAGAAGCAGGATGAAGACTGAACTCAGGAACAATCCCGGCCTGAGTGAAGCTCCGCCAAGGAGCTTGCATCGACAGCAGTTGCCCGTTGGATAAGGGCTGCCGCAAGTACGCATTGCCATGTCCGACTCCAAAAAACAGAAGCTGCCCGCACTTGTGGCTGGGCATGCGCGCAGTGCGCAGGAATCCAAACATAGACCACCGAGCTACGGCAAGGAAGGTATTTAACCGGATTTTAACTTAAGCCCTTTGGCATGTTTCAACATCTGAGCAGGGCTGGGTATGTCACGCCGTTGCAGGGAAGCCGGTAGATCTCATTCAGCCGGAGCCGTTACAGGCAGGCTGAGCTGTACAAAACGCACGCGTACGTTTGCTTCGTCCCGCTGGCCAGGAGAAAGTTCCTCTTCCTCGGTGGCATACACAACTGACAGATCCGATTCACTGACACTGTGCTGGAAGGAATCAAAGATGTACAGGGAGTCATCTGTACGGAAGACAGTCTGGTTGCCTTCGGTGTCAACCAGCATCACGAAGTTTCCATCAGCCAGGGGCAGGTCCGGAATCAGTCCGGCGACAGAGGGAGCATGCTCATAGGCCTTCCAGTTTGCCTCTGACAGCTTGTTGCGCAGGTATTCGTATCCAACAGTGTTCTTGCCCGGCGATCCCTTTACCAGCAGGTTGCCGGCAGCATCAATCGCGATCGGCATGTCCGGGCAGAAGCTGCCGGTATTGATGAGCTCGCAGGAGTAATCGGACAGCCTGAGCCGGCTGATGCTGCTGTTGGCACTGGCATGCCCGCCATTGATCCAGGTCAGGTAGCCATCATTTGTAATTGACTTGATGCTGCCTTCCGGTGTCGGCTCCGAATGCAGTAGAGTGCCGTCCGGTGCCAGCAGGTCCATCGAACAGATCCCGGCGCTGAAGTCAGTACGCGAGAACATGAAGTTGCCATTCTCAGTGAGCTGGGCATAGTTGAATCCACCAGTCATGCCCGGGAAAACGCGACTGAATGTGCCATCCGACAAGCGCTGGTAATCAAAGCCATGCCCGACCCTCAGGCACAGCGTGAGCTGGCCGCTGTCCTCCAGGTTGATCCGCTGCGGTTCTCCACTGAGCACACTAATGTCGGCATCCGCCAGCAGCTTGCCAGCTGCATCGAGCACGAACAGGTGACCGGCATTGCTCACCGCCAGCAGTCTGCCGTCCGGGCTGGTGGACACCCGTGAGACCTTGTGGGAAGCCTGCAGCCCGCCGGCAAGCTCCACGCTCCAGCGTGTGCTGCCGTCCTGCATGTCAAGCACCTGGAGCTGGTGTCCATTGTCAAACAGGGCAAGACCGATTTCCCTGCCGTAGAAGACCTTGGCACGCTCCGGCAGATCGTCCACCTCCCGCTCCCAGACTTGCCTGCCGCTTGAGTCAAATGCTATGAAGCGATTTCCGCTGTGGATCACGATCATGCCGCCATCAGTGACATACATCCGGTTGCGCATATTGCCGTCAAACCACTCAGTTTCCCAGTCGCGCAACAGCAATGGGTAGTATCCGGTGGCTGGCCTGGTGATGTATATGATCAGGGCCGTGCATGCCAGCAGCAATCCAAGCAGGCTGAATCCGATCCATGCCAGGATCCGCTTTGCACGGTTGCCATGTCGTCTGCCGTCCTTCCCCATCACAGCAGCTTAGCACCGGTTTCAGCGAACCTGGGAACCGGGCTGCTCAGCCGTCGTGGACGCTGCCCTCTCCGATGATGTGCACGCGGATGTCCTTCACACCGGCAGCCTGCATCAGTTCCTTCAGTTCAGGGTGGTCCATGAAGGCCTTGAAGGCCGCGAGGTCAGCGTCCTTCTTGATTACATAGGCATGGTTGGGGTCGTTGACATCCTGGTTGACGGTTGCACCGGCCAGACCGGCAGCCACGCGGGCGGGGCCATGCTCAGTGTAGACCTTCAGCCAGCGGTCATAGTCCTCAAGCCAGTGTTCGATGATTGCAGTTGCCATTCCCGGTCTCCTCAGTGTTTCATTCCAACCGGGACATGATAACAGCGCGCCAGCCTAGGACAAAAGGTTTAAAGAGCAGGGATGCGGCCTCAACCGATACCCCAGCAAGAGAGACAAGAATCAAGTGATTACAATCACTGTACAAGTGATCTAAACATAGTAGTAACCATTGATACCTGCAATCAGCAAGTAAATCATGTCTGAAATTGAACCTGCTTCAATTCAAGCCTTATACTTACTGGCTTATCTGACAACGAAGCAATGCCGGTTAGGAAGTGCTCTCCAAGCAAAGTTTCGTCACCGAGGGAACTGTTGATGTAAATCACCCCTTTGCCGACATATGACCCAGCACTATCGAAAAACAGCACTTCAGCATCAAAGATCCGGACTACCTTCAGACAATCCAGCTCTAATGCAAAGTCATAAAGGTGATGTTCATCATCACTTACAGCATTCCGCGACCAGTGGAGATCCATCCACTTTATCCCATCAACCCCTTCCGGGAAGACTCCCATCTGCAATGCATCAAGAGGAAATCCACCATATTTTTCGTACAGTTCCTTGTCAGTATCAAATCCCGGTGTGTGGTCAACACCGTCATCCTGATACAGAGTGGCTAGTTCAGGGTAGAAATCAGATTCCACAACGGCAAGATAATCAACTAGACCTTCGATTAAAAGAGCCTCCTGTAGCAAGTGCGGGTTGTCATTATTGTCGTAAAACCAAACCCAGCCTGCTCTCTTTCCAATCCGGTTCTCAATGTGATCTAAATCAAATTCAATGGCGACACGTTTGGCATTGCCAAGTGTATCCTCGATATAGTCAATTGCTCTTTGATGCCTTTCAGGCTCAAGTGACTTGGTGGGGGCCATTACCCCAAACAGCCATAGTTCAAAATTTCCATAATCAAAGGAAACGATATTCCCGGAAACTGCTTTATGAAAGAAAACTGTTTTTTTGTACGAAGAAACAGGCTTCAAATTTAAAGGCTGAAGTGATTCTTGGGTTTGATCTTCTGCCTGGGAGCAGATGGGCAATAATGAAATGCAGGCTATTATCAAACTGATGTAAGATTGCAATCGCACCTTGTAACCTCCTCAATTAAATGTAGCACCATTTACCCTAGGTTATCAGTGTAGGCTTGCTTGCAGGATTCTGACCCGCCTCCGGGATCTGTACCAGTCTGAAAGTGGCAGTTCATACATTTCCAGTCCATCTCCATGGTAACAGGGAATCCGTCATCCGTGTGAACCAGTACTGACCCAGCATTGGCTCATTCAGGCAGCTCCATGCAGACCATCCGTGTTTCCCAAGTGAATGCCTTCAGCTTGCGGGACTGGTGCGCATAGAACCTCCCCTCATGAAAGGTGAATGTGTCAGACATCATCCATTCAGTCTCGCCCGGTAGCTCCCGCTGCCTTGATTCCCCGGAGCCGTTCACTGAAAGCAGGACAGGGCCGTGGTTGAAGAGCAGGCTGGTCACCATCTTCGGAGAGCTGCCAGGGTCAAGCTTTGCTGACCTGGATGCACGGTCATGCCAGTCCATGGCTAATTTCCAGGTTTTCGAGTACAGGTCGCGGATTCCCTGGCTTGCTTTCCACATGCTGCCAATCACAACGAAGCCACCGTCTGCCTCCGCATACTTGACCCGGGCGTTTGCGAGGGATGATGGCAGTTCAACTACCGTGTCCTCGCCCGTATATCCGTTGACAATCCAGACCTTCCTCACCGAACCGGAAAGATTGACCCGGCCGAATTTCCCTCCCCAGCTTCGCCAGAGGTTGCTAGAGGCGGATTCGTCAGCGGGGAGTATGTGGCCTGGCTGGACTGATGTGCCGGATTGGTCAACCAGCATGCAGGATGATTCGCCGGACCTTGTCACTACAGGCAGC
Organism: bacterium; assembly: GCA_020440645.1. Taxonomy (GTDB): domain Bacteria; phylum 4484-113; class 4484-113; order 4484-113; family JAFGCY01; genus JAHEFU01. The sequence continues at coordinate 4,008 of JAGRNR010000005.1, forward strand.
AGGGCCACGTTCTCCTTCGACATGACAGGCCAGGCATGGAAGCGGACAGCCCTGTTCTCACCCATTTCCATGATTGTTTTATTGCCATCGGGACTGGAGAACAGCCATTTGAGCTCAGTGTCCGCGAGGACTTCAGCGTCATTGGATTGGGAATACAGGACATTGCCATTGTTGTATACAACCGCAACGGATGCGCTCCCCGAATCATCCGGCAGTGGGATCATCCTGTAGACCTGCATCTGCCTGTCAAGTACACGGATTTCATCCGGCAACACGATAGCAGTGAAGCTGCCGTTTGCGGAAACTGCCATTGCATGGATATCGAGCCCTGGTTCCGTTGCCAATTGATCAGGATAGATGCCGATCCGCTGGCCGTCTTCCGCATTTATCAGCTCCAGCAGGCTGTCTGATTTGCGGATGGCTATTGGCTTTCCCGGTGCAAACATGCTGATTGCAGGCATTTCGCCGGCTTCCAGTTCCCTGCTCCAGACTTCCTCCCCCTCCGTTGAAATCATTGTCAGGCGGTCACTCTGGCTGTCCAGCAGTCCGCAATCTTCCTTGGAATGAATGCTGCCGAAGGGGCTTCCGTCTTGCCAGTCCGTGGCCCAGATGATTCCAGGCATGGGCCCGCGATGGATCAACAGCGCGATCGTACCCAGCAGCCAGGTGGCTGTGAAGTAAATCAGGAAAGTCGCAAGGGGTTTTGGAATCCGGCGGACGATGATGCGGACAAATGCAAGGCCTTCAAGGCCGCCTGCATCTTCCCTATTGGCATCCAGCTGTCCCACCTTGCTAGATTAGCAGCAGGACGGTAGATGAATCAGGCCTGCAGGCCATCCATCCCGGCGGCCGTCATCACCGAGTCCAGTGCGATCGGCCAGGGTGAGTAGAATGCCTGGGCGTACTTGCCGCGCGCCTGGCGGCCCCAGCGCATAGCGTTGGCACCGAAGAAGTCACGGATGCCCGGATTCTGTTCCGCACGGCCGAACTGGCTTTCATGGGCGTAGATGCTGGCCAGCCATTCCTCATGCCAGGGTGTGACGTCAACGACGAAGCTCGGCATCAGCGTCGGCGGCAGGAAGTAGAAGTATGTGGCACGGGCATGCCAGGTTTCATAGCCCAGGTCCATCTTCTTAAGGTGCGCATAGTTCGCGCCATGCGCCACGATCAACCCGCCCTTGATGTGGTCATTGTGCCCGAGCCCGCGTCCCGGCGGCAGCTCGTAATAAGTGCCGAGCACCACCTCCGGGCGGTACTTGGCAATCAGCCGGGCCACGGCGCGGCGGTTTTCCATCGTGTCTTCCACACCGCAGTCAGGCAGGTTCATGTTCTCGCGGATGCTGACCTTGAGGATCTTCGCGGCCTCGATGCTCTCCTGTTCACGGATCGCCACATTCCCGCCGCTGCCCATCTCACCGCGGGTCAGGTCCACGATGCCGGTCTTACGGCCCTGGGCAGCCAGCTTCAGAAGCAGGCCGCCGGCGCCGATTTCCGCGTCGTCGGGATGCGGGCCGAATACCAGCACATCAAGCTTCGGGGCGGAGGAGTCTCCGTAGATCAGGTCAGACATGGAACGGTATTATCCTGCGGGAACTGCTAATAGTTCAATATCGAGAACTGTTCTCACTCGCCCTTCAGCTTCGTGCCGGCTTCCTTGCGGGCCTCGTAGGTTCCACCGTTGCCCTTCACATGCTCCAGCACCGTGCGGTCTGAAATACGACGCGTGGCATAGCTCCCCAGCTCAGCCTGGGTGCTCTGGCAGGCCAGCTCACCAAGCAGTACATCGTCAGTGATGCGCATTGCCGCTGCGCGCTGCACGTCGCTGTCGGTTGATGACAGCGCCACGGCCAGCAGCTGGTGCCCGTCCGCCAGTTCCTTGACGGCCTGCAGCTGGACTGCCGGGTCGAGGCAGTCGCGTGCGATTTCCGCCAGCAGCTGTGGGTCGCGGATACATTCGCAGGCTGCCATCCGCACTTCCGCGTGGACGTCCGTCATGCAGATCCGCTTCAGAAGCGCATCATCATCCAACAGCCAGACAGCCGCCTCACGCACAATTTCTCGGCTGTCCTCCACGGCCACCTTCGCCAGCACATCCTGGTCACGCAGCTTCATCACGGCCGCCATGCGTACATCGCTGATCCGGTCGGTGCGCGCGATGCTGCCCAGCACCGCCTGGTCCTCGATGCGCTCCACTGCGGCGATGCGCACCTCGTCACTCTTGTCACCGCGGGCCGCATTGCCGATCGCATCCAGCGAACTGACCCGGCGCACGGCCGCCAGCCTGATGTCACGGTTGGGGTCATCGCGCAGCAGCTCCTCGAGGATCGCTTCGTCCTGCAGCCGGCCGATCGCGGTCACCCTAACCGCCATGTCCCGGTCGTTCCGGGCTATGTCTCCGAGGATGAACTGGTCGTCAAGCCGGGCAGTGGCGCGCTGGCGGGTGGTGGCGGTCTTCTCCGTCTTGGCGATGTCTATCAGCAATTCCTCATCCTGCAGGTTGCCGACCGCTTCCTGCCGGACCTCCCAGTCGCTGCTGTGTTCAAACAGCTTCGCCAGCAGCTTCTGCTCCACCAGGCGACCGGCAGCCGCCTTGCGCAGCGGCAGGTCAGGGTCTGAGGTCGCAATGCTGAACAGCAGGGGTTGGTCGTTACAGACATCCAGCGCCGCCTGGCGCACCATCCGTTCTGGGTCGGTCTTCACGAAACCGGCAATCGCAGCCTGGTCCGTCAGGCGTACCACTGCCCGGCTGCGTACCAGCGGGTCCTGCGCACTGCCCGCGACCTGGGCAAGCATGGATTCGTCACTTATCCGGTCGAGGCAGGCCAGCCTGACCCGCTGCTCCGGATCCTTTGCGGCAAGCCGCGCCAGCGTGGGCTGGTCCGTCAATTCCTCCAGTGACTCAAGCCTGACCTGCCAGTCGCTGTGCTGCCATTTCGGCCTGAATTTATCAAGCAGTCCCATGTTTCCTCTATTGTGCCCGGCGGAACTCGCCTGTGAATCCGCCTTACATATTCTATAAGTGTGCCTCTCCCCCGTAATTTAGTCACCGATTTGGCCCCAGCTGCGTCATTATTTACCGAAAGGGAATCTGCGAGCGGAAATCGCGACAGGAATATTTGCCGCGACCGAAAACTCCAAGGGAGGCCGTGCAGGACAGGCCGGGACGATAATGCATCTGGATCAGATATTCACAGGGGCATTCGAATGGCTCAGCGGGCCGCTGGGCACCGGTCTGGCCATCTTCATGCTGATCTTCGGCGGCCTCGCTTTCTGGGCATTTTCCAACGTCGCAATCTGGGATGACGCCGAGGAAAACATCGGCAATGAAGCCTTCTGGGTTTCGATGGTGGTCTTCGTCCCATTCATCGGCATACCGCTCTATGCCCTGGTGCGCCTGCTGCTGGTGCTTCACACCCTTGTGACCGACCTCTGTGACCAGGGTTACCGCAAGTTCATCGGCGGCAACAAGCTGGTGCGCTTCAGCCCGGTCGGCACCCCGATGAAGCAGCAGCTGCGCTACACGATCTACCGCCAGGCTGGTGGCGGTGTGAACACGAACACCCGGCCGGACCTGATGAAGGGTCCCCGCACGATTGGATCAACCCGCCCGGACCCGGAGCACAAGCCATTCACCGCCACCATCGCGGGCGAGAAGGGAGACCTGCTGCGCGAGACAAAGGCACGCGCCAGCCGTGGTGAGCCGCTCGAGATAGCGGTGATCAACCACAACTTCATGCCAAAGGATGCCGCAGCTACGCGCAGCCGGGCTGGATCAGGCAGCAGCCCGTTTGAGGTCAGCCGCAGGGAACACCAGAAGATGTCCTGGCGCGCGAAGATGCGCGAGCTGCGAAGCGAACGCTTCGGCCAGGCCAGCCGTCCGAGCGCCTGAGCTGATCCCCTGGCCGCATAGGCTATGCTGGATCAGACAAATCCCCATGGAGGATTCCACGTGAGGAAGGCAGTCATCATCAGCCTTGCCGCAGTGATTGCGGCCCTGCTCGCCGGCATCGCGCTGGCCCAGAACCAGCCCGCAACAGTTGCCGGGGAGGACCCCGATGTCAACCTGATGCAGGCCAGCTACATCTCCGTGCAGGACGTGCAGGCTGAGGTGCCGCAGGGAGACCTGCACATCGAGCAGGGAGTGGTCGGCATCTTTCCGAACCTGCCGCGCCGGATGGCCGGCCTGTTCATCGGCGATGCCCGGATTGAATTGACCGACCTCGACAAGGGGCCGGCATCCCTCAACCTGTTCAATGAAATGGAGCCGGATCGCCGCGTAAGGCGGATCCAGGTCGAGAAGGCCTACCTTTCATCCTCGCTGGCGGCGGACGCACGCATCATCCCCTCCGGGCTGACGACGCAGATCCGCACATGGCAGGACCTCGATGACAAGGAGCAGGAGCAGTTCCGCGAGATCTACCTGCAGAGCATGAGTGATGCCTGGGTTGACAATGCAGGCATCAGCGGCGGAATGGGACACTTCGCCGGCGGCGGCGGAGGTGCCGGCCCGACGATGCGCTTCCCGAAGGCTCGCGAGTTCTACCTCGCGATGTGGGATGACGACGGCACACGCTGGGACTACCGCGTGGATGCCAGCGGCACAGAGACCACGATCACGGACTTCACCCGCGGGATCGACTTCTACCGTGCGCCCTGGGCGCCGGAGGAAGCGGACCTTGATGACAACGTCTCCTTCAGCAAGATCGGCTACACCTATTTCTTCAGCGAGGGCAGCGGTGAACAGCCCGGACGTGTGCAGGCCGCTGTTGATGCGCGGCTGACAGTCAGGGCTGATGCAGGGAAGCTGAATCTCGTGAGCTACCCCTGGCTGGAGTTCAGTTCCGTTAAGGATGGCAACGGGCATGAATACAAGTTCCAGCGCGGCGGTGCAGGACTGTCGGACTGGCAACTTGCTGTCGAAGGCGATTTCCGCGCCGGGCAGGAATACCAGCTGCTGCTGTTCGCCGACTGTGACGTGCCGGAGAGCTTCAGCGGCATCGGCTACGGCGGAGCTTATCGCTTCGACACGGCGTCCCTGTGGCCCGGTGAGGACAGTGCGACCAACATCACCATCAGTGTGCAGACCGCCGATCAGGCCGTAAAGGTGGTGGCTGCCAGCGATGGCCATACCGAGATGCCGGCGGGGGATGGAAGTGTGTATTCGTGGGAAAGCAGCACCCGCAGCCAGATGGTGGTGGCGACGGCCTTCCCGAGCCGATCGCTGGCGACGGACTGGGGCAGCGTTGAGGTTTTCGCACCGGACAGCCTGATAGACGGTGTTGCGGAACTGGGCTACGTCGCCTGCCTCGGTGACATGATCGGCTACTTCACTGAATTGTGGGGACCGCTCGGTCCGGCGGATGCCAACGGCCAGCACCGGCTGCGCGTTTTCCTGCTGCCGGATGAGGAGGGTGTGCAGGCCTTCGAGGATGCCGGCTTCGTGTTCATCCTCGGCAGCCGCAGCGGAATCCCGCTCGTCACGCATGAAGTGGCCCACATCTGGTGGGGCCAGGGCTTCAGCGGACCGCGCTGGTTCCAGGAAGGCATGGCCAACTACGCCGCTGCCAAGTTCCTCGAGAACTTTGGTGGGCAGTACGGCGAAGACCCGCTCAGCTACCGCCGCTACCTGATCAACTTTGGGCTGGCGCATGAGCTGCCGCTGCCCCTGCCGCGCCGCGATGAACTGGACGACAGCGCGGCGATCTACCACAACAGCGCCGGCTTCCTGCTGACGCTCGACGACCGCCTGCCCGGCGGGCTCGATCCAGTGCTGAAGAAGGTGTACAGCGAGCATGCCTTCGGCCATGCGATTGACGACGATGCCCAACTCGGCGCAATGCTGGCTGACGGCAATTCAGAAGCGGGCACACTGTTTGACAATTACGTGATGAAGGGCGTCTACGATTCCGTGGACTCAGACGATGAGACCTATCGTGAGATGGTGCGCACGCCGGACCGTGACAATTACGCCCGCCTGCTGGACTGGCTCAACCCGACCTACCGCAAGATGGGGATGGGTGACTACCAGGGTGCGCTGTATTGCGCCAAACGGGCACTGGAGTACCGCAGCGAACCGAAGGACCATTACATGGTGGCCGACCTGACCCTGCGCAGCGGGCAGGTTGAGGAAGCGGAGCAGATGGCATGGCAGTTGCTGGAGAGCGAGGATGAGGCGACGGCGGTCAAGACCTACTGGCTGCTGGCCCGGATCCACCGCGAGCAGGGCCATGCCACGGAGGAGCGCAATGCCCTCAATGAGCTTGTAACCAGGGGACCGGCACTGGGTCTGATGCGTGAAGTGCAGCAGGCCACAGCGCGACTCGAGGAGCTGGACGGCAAGCAGTAATCACAACTGGCTTTCTCAATTGAACTGCATACTGGCAACAGGAATGTTGTTCGTGTGATTTCCAGGGATATGCGTTGCAGGGACATCGGGGGACAAAAGTCCTGATTTGCCCTTTACTGATCAGAATTGCACGTTATCCTATCCGCGTCGACAAGGCGGTGTGACAACCGCAACAGCTGAATCGATTCGGCGACAGTCTCAAATTCTCTACGGGTGAATTGCCATGAAGACGTGTTGCCAGATACTGCCGGTGTTGCTGGCAGTGATAGCCATTGCCTCCTGCGGAGGCAACCAGCCGGGAACGATGCTGCAGGAGGAACTGCAGGCCCCACCCCAGATCGGGGAGGCGGTTCAGTACTCCGGCAGCATGCCCGCGCTGGATGAACTAGACGGGGAGCTGCGCGATGTCAGTGCGGCCGGGCTCGGCTGGTATGGACTGAACCTTCGTGCCACGGGAGGCATGCGCCGCAATGGTGGGGTCAGCCTCGACGGGGATGCGCTGCAGTTCACTGCAGGCGATCAACCGGCCTGGCAGATCTGGTCACTTGGTGGCCTGGGCCTCGATCTGCTGCCCTCCGCCTTCAGCACTGAGGTCAGTGACATGAGTGGTGAGTATTTCATTGCCGTTGCAGACTATGGAACGGGTCGCTGGCGCTGGAGTGGACCATACACAGAAAACACCCAGCTTGATCATTACCCGCTGTCCGGCAGTCCGCCTTTCTCAGAGCTGCTCAGCGGAATCAACGCCCACCATGTGGCAGTTCTGGCGACCCCGGGCAGCAGCTTCAGGCTCGATGCCGCCTCCATCAGGCTCCAGGATGATGGTTCCGCGCCTTTACCAACGGAGCTGCTGCTGCTGACCCCGGGAGAGGATTCGGTCAGTGTGCAATGGATTGGCAGCGCATCCCAGGGAGAGCCGGATTTCGCCGGATACTACGTGGAGCGAGCCCCCGAGTCCAGCGGTGAGTTTGTCACACTGTACGCGGACCCACAGAAAAACACACATTACATAGACAAGGGTGTGACCCCAGGAACACTGTATCGCTACAGGGTTGCGAGTGTGGACCTGGAAGGCAACCGGGCAGTGTCGGAAGTGCAGACTGGTGGCCCCGAAGCGGGTGGCAACGTCCCGCCGGTCTGCATTGTGGACGTCGACCCGGGTCCTTATGAGGGTACCAGCACGATTTCGCTGGACCTGAGCGGAAGCTACGACGCGGATGGCGAACCGATCGAGGACTACCTGGTGATTGACGTCGAGAACCTGACGGCAATTGAGCAGGTTAGTCCGTATTTCGAGCTGGAGCTCGATGCCGGTTGCCACCGGCTGATGTGCTACGCGCAGAACACGAGCGGGACCGGCTCGTACGTGCAGAACATCAGGATCTATCCGCGCTGGCAGCCTGAGCCATCCCTGGCAGTCCATCCGATGCCCATTGCTTCGCGCTATGCGCAGACTGTGATTGGCTACAATCCTGATGACGGGAACAATTACATCCTGCGCACTGACAAGCTTGGCAACACGCTGGAGCTGGAAGTGCGCAATGGGCAGACGGTACTTACCGTGCAGCGCGTCCTCCTTGAAGCTGATGAACTGACACTGCTTTCAGACCCGGTGTTCCACGACGGGCAGATGTGGTTCCTGGCAAGCACGCTCTATGGACAGCTGCTGTTGTCCAGCGATGGCACGAATCTTGTGGAGCAGGCAATCCCGGAAGTTCCGGGCAGCAATGACGGACCCGCCAGCATTGTCAGTACGGGCGACAGCCTGGTCCTGGTCCGCACGCTGGAGGCCGCTGTCGGTGTCAGCATCCAGGCGATCGAGCTTGGCAGCGGGCAGTTCCGTACTCTTGCAGAGGAGGCTTACATCGGCTGGTCCGCGGCCAGTGATCCTGCCAACGGACACTTTGAGCTACTCTACAGCAAGGACGGGGAGGTTGCCTGCCAGGTGTTCAATTCAGAACTCGACCTGGTGGATACTCTTGAGCTGGGCAGCTTCGGCTACTTTTCAATTGACCTGGCCCTCGCCCCGGCCAGTGGTGACCGCTTTGTGGTCTGCCGGGATATCTCCGATGTCTGGCTGGCATTCTACGACAGCAACCTGCAGCAGTGGACAGAGCCGTCACCGGCCCCGGCCGCGCCTGCTGCGGAGTACATTCCAGAAATCATGCTTGACGAAGGTGTACCATTTGTGGCCTTTGTCGACAGCCAGTCCTCACTTGACCTGTACCTGATCTCCGAGGGCATCTGGGACCATCGCGGCCAGCTAAGCACGCAGTGCAGTGCGGATACCCTCGCATCTTGCAGTGCCGCAGGGCAGGATGGCCTGCTGGTGCACTACGATGTCGAGACCGGGAATGAATACCTTATCGTGACGGACATCAACGGCAGCACACAGCTGCTGGATACGATCAAGCACATCTCACACTACAAGGGGCTGACCGCCTGTGCCAGTGATGACAAGCTGGTGATCGCCATGACCACCAAGCAGGATGGCTGGTGGACTACCGGGATCGGAGCCAGTTTCCAGCCCCTGCAGACCCGGGCTGGGGTTGACAGCATCCAGTGTTTCTCAGATCGCGAGAATGCCTACATCAGCACGAGCAGCGGCGATGATGCCTACATGATGCAGATTGACGGCGGTACACTGGAGCTGATCCAGGACCTGCAGATGCAGGATGCAGGGGCTCGCCCCATCGTCGGCAGCGGCCTGGATTCCGTCTGGTACTGCGATGAAACGGACCAGCCGGATCCCCTGGTTGGCTTCTACAGCGGCAACAGCATGCCCATTGTGGTGGACACCAGTCGGATCTGGTGCGGCAACCTCGCCGGGTTTGAATACGGACATGTGCTTGGGCCAATGGTCTATGGTGGCACTGAGTCCGGCATTGGCAACTCTGTGGGCCTGTATGACGGTAAGGATGAATCCATCGAACTGCTCTTCCCGGCGGACAGGCATCTTTCGCTGGAAGACGGACTGGCGGACCGCAGGATGGATTCAACCTGGTTCAGGAATTCCATCTTCCAGCCGCTGTCTCTCACTTACATTGCCAGTGGAGCCAGCCGAAGCCCCGTGCGGATCGTGCACAAACCCCAGGGCAGCACCGTAAGCACGGAATTGCCACTTACCGGAAGTGACTGGACAGTCAGCTGCGGCAAGGGCCTCAACGAGGTGGAAGTCAGCCTGCTGGCCAGTACTGACGGACACAGGCGCTACATGGAATGGGACAACTTCGGTGCTTTTGAGCAGCTAGCAATGCCGGACACGGGCTGGTCTGACCAACACGAAATCGTCATCGGGCACGATGGCCGCTGGCACATCGTTTACCACAATCTTGAGACTGACAGCATCATGGTCTGGAGCACGGAATAGGAATTCTGTCAGCGGACTGAGTTACAGGCGAGCTGCAATGCCCGCCTGTCCTGCTTTCTATTGCCTTCCCTGGACAGGTATGGGAGGATACTGGCAATCGAATCCGGGGGACATGGGGGGACAAAAGCCCTGATTTGCCCTTTACTGATCAGAATTGCACGTTATCCTATCCGCGTCGACAAGGCGGTGTGACAACCGCAACAGCTGAATCGATTCGGCAACACTCTCAATTTCTCTACGGGTGAATTGTCATGAAGACGTGTTGCCTCTTGCTGCTGGCCTTGCTGGCAGCGATAGCCACTGCCTCCTGCGGAGGCAACGGTGCGGGCATTGACCTGCAGCCGGCCGGGGATGACCCGGTATCAATCGAAGATCAGGCGGTTGCCGTAACGGGACTGCCTGATCCTGCATCGCTCGGTGAGCCGGGGCGGATTGTCAGCTCGGGTGAGCAGGGCTGGTTTGATGTCAGCCTATATCAGACCTACAAGTCTGAACGCTCCCAGGGTGTCGAAATCGACAACGGCCTGCTCGGGTTCGAAGCAGGGAACGGCACTGCCTGGCAGTTCTGGGGAGTGGGTGGCTTTGATTCGGACGTCAAGCCCTCAGCGATCTCCGCCAAGGTGGTGGATGTTATCGGCGAATACTACATCGGCGTGGCTGACTACAAGCTTGGTCGTTGGCAGTTCCATGGACCTTTCACTGAATCCGCCGGTGTTGATCATGATGCGGCGGCCGCAACTCCTGCACTGAGCAATCTGCTTAAGGATGGTTCGCAGCACTACGTTGCTCTGATTGTGCCGGATGGCTCAAGTCTGAAACTGGAAACGCTGTCCATTGGGCTGGCGGCAGATGGTGATTCACCGGTCCCTCCCAATGTCTACTGCATGCCCGGCGAGGACTATGTAATGGTACGCTGGCAGCACAGTCTTGACCTGGAGGACCTGGACTTCGCCGGCTACAGCATTGAACGTGCGGATCTCTTCTCCGAGGAATATGCCACCGTCTCTGAGGAACTGGTCACTGGAACCATGTGGCAGGATCACACCGTTGAGCCTGGTGAGTTCTACCGCTACAGGGTCAGGGCCCATTCACTCAGTGGGGCGAATGCAGTTTCCAGTTCAGCAGTTGGCGGGACCGAAGCCGGTGCCAATTGCCCTCCGATCTGCAAAATGACGGTTACGGAAGGTCCCTTCCATGGCCCCTCCGAAGTGACCATTGACCTGTCAGGCAGCTATGATCCTGACGGAGACCCTATAACGGTCTACAGGTTCAACTTCGGATTTGGCAAGGCTGAAGTCACACAGTCAACACCGATCCTGACAACGACTCTCCAGCCGGGAAGCTACAACATCTTCGGTGCGGCTGGTGACAGTTCCACCACATCGGGTTTTTCCTACAAGACAATCACGGTCTACCCGGAATGGAAATCCGAACCAACGGTCATCGAGGAATCTTCAGCATACTTCCCGCGGGTGACGCTTTCTTCCGCCGGATTGCATACCCAGAGTGGAATGCTCTGCACACTGTACTTTGACATTGCAACGAACAACATTGCCATGCTCGAGGATGATGGCAATGGCCATGCTGAGGTGCACCAGCTATTCGGACCGACGGGTCAGCTGTATACGATGTCCAATGCCTGCGAGTTTGCAGGAGACATCTACTGGTGCGTCAGCGACAGGAACTACAGACGCAGCATCGTGCGCTGGGACGGCTCTGAACTCTCGATCATGGAAACTGATCTCAGGAAGGCCTTCACAGTCATCTATGATCAGCTCATAGAGTTCAACGGCAGGCTGATGCTCGTCTATTCCCGTCAGAGAACGACTTACTTCCAGATGACGGTGCGTGATCTGTTCTCGGGAGAGGACCACATTTATGATGAGGAATTCCGCTCGCCATTCAAGCTGGCAGTTGATCCGGCAGGCGAGTATCTTGACTTCCTCGTGCAGGATAAGAGTGACGAGGGTTTATGGTTCAGGCTGGACAGAGACTTCGACCTCGTTGACAGCGAATCACTGCCGGAATGCCTGCCGAAGGTGGCTGACCTGGCTGCCGACCCCATGAGCCGTGATGTATTCCTTGTCTATAAGGGATCTCCGAAAATGGAGATCAGAACGCTGCCGGACGGGAGTTCCAGCTGGTCTCAGCCGACAATTTCCTCGATCCTGATGCTGGACGGTAGCAAGGTCCAGATGTTCCACCGAGGCGGCAAGCTGCTGCTGGTCCTGCAGGACCTGTTTGCCAACGTTGTGCTTTACGAGGTCAGCGTGGGTGGCATCACCAAGCTGTACAACATCGCGGACTTCGTGTTCATGGATGAGTTCTGGGTCACTGAAGGCCACGAAGGGATGCTTCGCTATGTCGGTCTTGACTACCGCCCGGATGCAGTTGCCTTCGTGGATGTCTCCGCGGACGGCAAGGAGCTCGCCCATGAGATCCCGGATACTTCCTTGCTGGGCGGGCAGCTGCAGGCGGCGAAAGGCAGCAACTTCCTTGTTGTTTCCTACTATCGCAACAACAATGCAGTGCATCGCAGCAGCTATGACGGCCAGACATTCAACAGCGGCTCCACCTTTGCAATTGGCGGCCATACCCAGCTCACGACGGACGGGTCAGTTGTCTACATTGGCAACAGCAAGGAGCGACAGGCGGAGTATGCCCGGATCAACGGCAATCAGTACATTCTCAAGCTCACCGAAAACCTGCATGATGATGATGCGCGGCCGCTGCACGGAGGGAATGTCTATTCCAACTGGTACTGCCAGCGCAGCAAGACAGAATCATACGCCTTCGGATCAAATGGCTGACAGTTTGACAACAACTTCAGTACATGCGGCAAGACGGTCTGGTGGGGTGCGATGGGCAATTCACCCGGTATCGGAGACAGTGCGATTGCCGTCACCGGCGGGCAGAGCCTGTTTGATGGCAACCAGGAGGTTAGCGTCGTCAACTATCCGTATGGCAATGCCATGGATCTCTATGAAGCCCATCCGTTGCTGCTGGAGCAAAACCACATGGACGGGCGCCGAATGGACTATACGCAGTCCAAGACCGTGATCTCCAGGTCACGGCACCATTTCTATTGCGCAATTGACGATGAAGGCAGGGCGAACCGCATTACGCTGGATGATGACACCTACAACATTGCAGTCCTGCCCCTTGAATCAAGTGACATCCGCAGGACTGTCAGTGCTACGTATGCGCATGGTTCAGCCGGTCTTGGCCTCGTTTCAGACAACAACGGTGAGGATGTTTACCTTGAGTGGGACATTCTCGGCGAATTCGAAAGACTGGAGACCCCCGACTTCGGCTGGTCGAACATGCACGAGATAGTTGTCGGACCCGATGGTCGCTGGCACATCTTCTACCACGACCAGGCCACGGACTCCATCATGATGTGGAGCACAGTCTAGCTGATCAATTTCCCAGAAGTGTTGGGCGGGCAGGTGGAAACACCTGCCCGTCCTGCTTCTCCGGGGCATTGAACCGGGGGATTGCACGCTCTGCAACCTGCTTCGGAGTGGGACATCCTTGGGACATGAGGGGACAGAACCCGGGTTTTGGCCTTTACTGATCTGAAAAGCCGGGTATTCTATCCGCGTCGACAAAGCGGGAGTGTCCCGCAACAGCTGAATCGATTCGGCAGCAAGCTTAGCTCTACGGGTGATTGATATGAAGACTTGTTGCCTCACGCTGCTGGCCCTGCTGGCAGTTGCGGTGATGGCCTCCTGCGGAGGCGACGGTGCAGGGATGGCCCTGCAGCCGGATGGCATTGGACCCTCCGGTACGGATGTTCCGGCACCAGCCATGGAAGGCCTGCCGGCACTCAGTGAACTATATGGCGCTTCACGTGGCGTGAGCATCGCGGAAGCCGGCTGGTTCGACCTCAACCTGGCACAGACTGCGCAGATTGACCGCTCTAGTGGAGTAAGCCTCGAGCAGGGTGGGCTCCGCTTTGAATCCGGAGACGCCCCGGCCTGGCAGCTTTGGGCGGTGAACGGCTTCAGTGATTCGCAGAAGCCTGCCGGTTTCAGTGCCCAGGTCTCCGCCGTACAGGGTGAATTCTATGTCGGTGTTGCTGATTTCCAGCTCGGACGCTGGAGCTTCAGTGGACCCTATACGGAATCCGTCGAGCTTGAGCATGATGACTCGCTCGGCAATCCCCCGCTGAGCAACATTGTCAGCGGAAATGATACACATTACGTTGCCCTGCTCGCTGGCCCTGGTTCCTCCTTCCTGCTGGAGGGAGCTGCGATCGGGCTGACGGGCGACGGCAGCGCACCGGCCGTGAACCAGATGTACCTCGTTGCCGGCCCGGACTATGTCCAGGTCAACTGGAATCCCAGTGCCGACCAGAATGCGCTGGACTTCGCCGGTTACTCCGTTGAGCGCTCTCCGCTCGTCGGTGATGACTTCACACCGCTGCATGAGGGACTGCTGCATGGCATGTCCTACATAGACAGCGGACTGCAGCCCGGCGACTTCTTCCGCTACAGGGTCCGTGTGCATGACCTGACAGGGAACACTGCCACCACCAGCCCGCTGTCCGCCGGTCCTGATGCAATGGGTAATGGCCAGCCCGTGGTCGTGGTGGACATGCCTTCCGGTCCGCTGGCTGGTCCTGCCGAAGTGGCAATCGACCTGTCCGGCAGCTATGACCCGGATGGGGACCAGCTTGTCAGCTACTCCGTCGACCTCGGCAGCGGCATTGAACCAGTAACCCAGGACAGCCCGCAGTTCGGCTTCAGCCTGCAGCCCGGTTGCTACAACGTGGTCTGCACAGTAACGGACGGCACCGTGCAGGGATTCGCAATAAGGCAGCTCAAGATCTATCCGCAGTGGCAGCAGCAGCCGACCGATGTGGTTGGCAAGAAACTCGGCGCACGCCGATTCAGCCACATGGCGTCCGGGATCAACCCGGCCGACGAATCGCTGTGCACCCTGGTGTTCGACATTGCCACTGACAATCTCGTGCTGCGGCGCGAAGATGCATCAGGCGGATTGCAGGAACACATCCTCCGTGATGAACTTGAGAACGTGTTTGAACTTGGCCGCCCGGCTCCGTATGGCGTTGGTCTCGTGTTCCCGATTGTCAGCGTGGATTACAGGACGCGTTTTGCATACTGGTCAGGAGAATCACTCAGCCTGCTGGATGTGGATCCGCTTGAGCATGTCTCGCTCAGCACAGGGGATACGCTCATCGGCATCGATGGCAAGCTGTACATGATCAGCAGTGATTCCTTTGACATTAATGCCAGGGATATCCTGACCGGCCAGCAGATATTGCTGGCAGCGGATACCTATTCTGATTTCCTCGTCACCGCGAATGAGGCACTGGACTGCATCGACTTCGCCTACAGCCATATAAACGGGGTGACCTGGCAACGGCTCAGCCTGGAACTAGCGGTGCTCGACACGGCGGACTTCCCGGCCCTGAACCTGTTCAAGGGCACCCTTGCGGCGGATCCGCAGAACGGTGACCTGTACATGTTCGCAAATTTCAATGAGCTGAGAGTACTTCACAGTGGCGAGTCGGACTGGACTGAACCGGATGTGCTGGACATCTTCCCATCCTCATACTTCAGGCCGCAGTTGTTCTTCGTGGAGGGCCATATACTGCTTCCCGTGAAGGACAACGGGCTGGGCATCTACCTTTATGAGATTGCCAATGACGAGCTGGTGCAGGTTGGAGAGCTGTACGACGAGATCCTGGATGACATGTTCCAGTTCAGCTACAGTCCCGTCACCGGGCACATCCGCATGTATGACAGCTACAGCTTCTTTGGGGAGAGAGTGCTGGTGAGGCGGATTGATGCCGAGGCAGGCATGGTGGACCTGGATCCGATCCTGAATACGGCCAATTATGGCAAGCAGCTTCAGGCTGTCTGTGCCGGTGACTACTTGTACATCGGGTACTACCGCGACAGTTATTCCTATTATGTCGCATCCTCGGATACACAGAATTTCTCCGACCCGCAACAGGTCGGTTACCACGGATCTTTCCGCATGAGCTCCAACGGAGAAATCGCATTACTGGCAAAGGCTGAACAACTCGATGTCGAATTCTACAGGTTCAGCAATGCAGGCCGGACCAGCGTCCTGAACGCGACGCAGTTTAGTAACTGGACCCAGCCAATTGGATCAGTAGGTCCCCGCAGCCTTATGTTGAGCGACTCCACGGATGCTGACAACCTGCTTGTCGGTGCGGACGGATTCGACGTTCCTTTCCAGACAGATTCGCTGCTGGAGAACATCTGGCGCGGCTCGATTGTTGGGCTGGCCGACTGGAACGGGATCTTCCTGAGCGGCGGTGCGACATTCGAGGAAGCGGAAGCCGTTTCCATTGTCGACCGTGGCACTGGACTGAACAGCAACCTGTACAGCCCGACACCGCTGCTGCTTCGCTACGATCACATGGATGGAAGGCGCTTCAGCGCCGGAAGCTTCCGTGACAACCTGACCCAGCGGCACAGTGTCTATTACGCAGTGGACGGCCCGTCCGGGAATGCACAGCGGATCATGGTTGAGGACGGTGTACCCCGGCTCGAGGACCTCATCCTGGACGCGCCGGACCCGCGCCGTACTGTCAGCACCGTTGAGGCCTTCGGTGATACCTGCCTGAGCGTGGTCGCTGACAACCAGGGGGATGACGTGCACCTCGAGTGGGACGGTTTCGGCCACTTCGAGAAGCTCTCCGTGCCCGACACAGGCTGGAGCAACATGCACGTGATTGTGGTGGACGGCGCCGGGCGCTGGCACCTTGTGTACCACGACCAGGCCGAGGATGTGATCCGCATCTGGAGCACGGTCTAGCAACTGATAATCCTGAAGTGTTGAGCGGGCAGGCAGCAATGCCTGCCCGTGCCCGTTTTCTGCGCATATGCGGTACGGGACATTGTGGGGACATGATGGGACAGAACGGCTGTTTTGGCCTTTACTGATCTGGAATAGCGGGTATTCTATCCGCGTCGGCAACGGAAGTCCGTTGCCAATTGGCAAATTCAAGCTCTTCGGGTGAATGAAATGCAGAGGATTTACTGCGCTGCACTGGCGCTGAGCGTGCTGGTGCTGACAATTGCATCCTGCGGTGGGAATGGCGGCGGACTGGATGACAGCCTTGCCGCCCCCACCGGGGTGATCGGTGAGGCAGTCGCCGAGATCGTAGCACTGCCGGACTTCAATGCCCTCGAGGGCCTTGAGCGTGGCATCTCACGCGCCGGGGGCGGCTGGCATGAGCTGCCGGTCACCGGCATGGGCCTGGTGGACATTTCCAGCTCCGCCACGCCCGGCAACGAGGGCCTGCTGCTGGAGGCCGCTGACGGTCCCGCCTGGTTCGCCTGGGGCGTCAGTGAGATCAAGGATGGCCTCTACGTTGACGCAGTGCAGCTCGATGTTCAGGATGAAGCCGTCGAGTACTTCATTGCCGCCAGCGACTTCGGCAGCGGCCGCTGGACCACATTCGGTCCCTTCAGCGGTGGCCAGGAGGTCATCTACCCCGAGTCCCTTGCCGGGGTTTCCGCGGCTGGCAAGCACTACTTCGCCGTGATCCTGCCGGAGGGCAGCCTGACGGTGGAGGCCTGTTCATTCAGGATTGCCGGAGATGACGGTGACGCTCCCTTCCCGGTCACGATGTCGCCGGACTACAGCGGCAAGGACATCTTCCTCAGCTGGTGGCAGAGCCCGAGCTATGCGGACCTGGACTTCGCAGGCTACCGCGTTGCCCGCTCCGACTACATCGGTGACAACTACGTGTTCCTCAACAGTGAGCCATTCCTCGAGAATCAGTACGTTGACGACACCGCCGAGGATGGACAGTTCTACCGCTACATCGTGTACGCCTGTGACACGGCCGGACGCCAGACTCCCGGTTCCGTCGTGGTGGACTACACGAACCCGAATGCTGACAACCCCCCCGTGGTCGTGGTCAGCCATACCCCCGGCCCGCTGACCTTTCCCGCGACGGTGCAGATTGACCTGTCAGGCTCCTATGACCCTGACGGAGACCCGATCGAGCAGTATGAGGTCAGCGTTGGCACCAACTACATCAAGATCAGCCAGGATGACCCGCGTTTCAGCATCGAGCTGCCGACCGGCGGCTACCGGGTTGATGTCCGTGTAAGCAACAACAAGACTTCCTACAGCTGGTTCCCGATGACGATCCTGCCGACCTGGGAGGAAGAGTCACGGGTGCTGCTTGAGAGCAACCACCTGCGTCGCCGGGCCTTCACGCCGCGACTGGCAAGCGACCCGCAGACGGGTGCGCCCGTGGCCCTCTACTTTGACGGCATGCGCAGTGCGCTGATCGCGAGCCACGTGACTGAGCAGGGCCTGGAGGAATTCGGCAGCTGGCCATTCTACGGGCAGACCGTTGTCAACGATACGAGTGAGTACCGCTTCATCAGTGAGCCGGTGGAATTCAACGGCAAGCTGCTGCTGCAGGCCCGCTGGGGCAACCAGCGGACCGGACTCGAGCTGGATGCGAACGGTTTCCGGATGGCCACCTACTTCTCCAGCGGCAGCAATGGGGATGCGCAGTCCGACCTCGCCACCGATGGCATTGGTAACCTCTGGTCATTCCAGCAGCAGGGATTTGGAAACGACATCATCGGCTACCAGGCCGGCGGCTTCAATTACTCCACGATCCATGAAGGTGTCATCAACCCCGGACTGCTTGATGCTGAATACAATCCGCAAAGCGGCATGTACGAGCTTGTCTACACGCACAATGGCCAGCTCATGTGGGCGGTTGTGGATCCGGACGGTGGTGCATCAACAAAGGTTGACATCCTCACCGCGGACGTGGAGTCCCTGGACCTTGAGTACAACGAGTACACACAGCGCATGGAACTCGCGATCGGCTACATCCTCGGCATATTCCATGCGGACCGTGATGCACTGTCACTGGTCTGGAGCGGTTTCAACCAGACCGGCCCGAACGGACAGCTGACCACTGCCGTTGACCTTGTGATCGATGCGGAAGGAAGCTACATCTTCGCCGGGGCACCTGGCAACAAATCGCGGATCTACTACGACACCGGCAACGGCTGGACTGCCGGCCAGGAGGTCGGCTGGACCGACGGCGGCTATGAGGTCAGTGCCCTGCGCCTTCCCGGTGACGGCCAGACCCTCATCATGGACCGCTCAGCCTTCAGCATGCATGTCACGCGCCTTGGTGACCAGCTCGGGCAGCAGGAACTGGCCCTGATTGAGGGCACGGACTTCCTCGGGCTTGGACTGACGGTCGAGGACAACGAGGACGGCATCTACCTTGCAACCCGCCAGGGCCTTGGCATGGCAGTCTACGGCAGCGTCTATGGCGATTCATGGAGCCTCTACGAGGACGGGATCGGCAACGAGCCGACAGGCATCCGCCTCAGCACTGACAAGCAGGGCGGCCCGTACCTGACCTACCGGCACAACGCCGCCTTCCTGCAGAAGCAGTGGAGCGGCGGCGCCTTCATCGACCTCAATGCATGGGTTGCCAATGATGGCTCCCAGCCGATCGTCGGCGGCGCTAACGACAGCCTGTTCATGCTCAACCAGTCTGACCAGCTTGGCAATGGTGGCGTTGTCTACCAGATTGATGGCAACACCTTCAACAAGACCTATGTCAACGGGCCGATCCGTGACGGTGTGATCGATGGCTACTCCACTACGAACTTTGATGGAGTGGTGATCTACGGCGGCACCGCCGGATACAACGGATCCATCGGTTTCATCAACCGTCTTCGCAATGATGTGCACTTCATCGCCGAATGGGGCAGCATGCCCTACGCCGACCCGCTCATCATTGGCCGCACCATCGACTCAGCCTACGGCTACTACCCGGGCATGCCGTCCAGTGGTGGCATCTTCTATGCCGCTTCCGGGACTGATGGCCACCCGCTGAGGATCACACGTGCCGGCACAAGCTTCCATGCTGAGACAATCCCCGTCGGACTGACGGATCGCAACCAGGGTGAGACACGCCGCATCGTCAGTGCGGACAACACCCCGATGTTCAGTGGTGTTGCCCTGATCTCGACCCTGCAGGGAGAAGTGGAACTGTTCGAGATGAGCACCCAGTCAGGCTTCCTGCCGCTGGAGTTCCCCGACATCGAGCATGGCCACCTGTACGAAGTGGTGGCGGACCAGTTTGGCCGCTGGCACATCATCTACCGGGACACGCAGACGGATGACCTGATGATCCGCAGCACCGTGCCCGGCGCAGCCTAGTTGTCCATATACCCGTAGAGCTGCCGGTTCCGGGCATGATTCCATGGCCGGAACCGGTTTCCACCGGGTTTCATTCATCTTTCCGTACACTCCGGCATCCGCACCTGGCGGTTGCAAGAGTTTCATTGTTTCTTTATTGGTGAATCGAGGTACGAATATGAGCGCAGCAGGTAGAATACGGCCCTCAGGCAGTTTATCAATTACCCGTAGAGCGGCCGGTTCCTGTTGTATTACGCACAGGGGCCGGCTTTTTTGCATCCGGCCTTTAACCGGATTTTTACTTCCTGTGGTAAATTCAGGCCACCGCAAATACCCCGGTGGGTGTGGTCTTGCAACTCCCAGCCCAAATCCGGCAGTGTTTGTAAATACAAAACATGACGGGTCGCTTCGGTACATGCCGGTTTGCGCATCCGCGTCCTTCAAGGTGTTCATGATGCATAGACTGTTGACCTGTCTGTCCGTTCTGCTGATTGCTGTTCTATGTTCCTGCGGAGGTTCTGCTGGCAATTCCGGAACAGGAAGCCTGCCTGTATCGCCGGACGCAGGCATGCTGCAGCTTTCCGACTCCCTGCCCGATCCCGCTGCGCTTGTAACGGAACCCGCACGGGACTTGAGCGTCGCAGCCCCCGGTTGGTACACATTCGACCTGCAGTACCGCAACTTCGGCGGAGCGGAGCAGGGTGTCAGCGAGGACCTGCCGGCGATTGACATCGCCGGAAGTGGCAGCAGTGGTTTCTGCATCTTCGGGGCACAGGGCTTTGATGGCGACAGCTATCCCACGGGCATCCGTGCCGATGTGAGCGATGTCGTCGGCGAGTACTACCTGCTGCACACGAATTATGTTGACGGCCGCTGGATGACTGCAGGCCCATTCACTGAAAGTGTGACCTACGAATATCCTGAGGTTTCGGAGTACTCCGGACCGGAGATCCTCGCCTCGAAGTATACGAACCACTTCGTCGCCATCCTGGTGCCGGATGGTAGCAGCCTGCAGCTGGACATGCTGCAGCTTGGCGTGGATGGAGGCAGCGAGGGACCATTCCCGGTGCTGGCGGTCAACCACAAGAGCAACGAGGATATAGTCACCATCGTCTGGTACCACAGCCCGGACTACAACGAACCGGATTTCGCCGGTTACTCCGTTGAGCGCTCTGACTTCCCCGTCGGGGAATTCAGCACGATCAGCAGCGAGAACATCTTCGAATCGCACTACAATGACGACACAGCCGTTGACGGCAAGACCTACATGTACCGCATGCGGACCTGGGACACCGCTGGCAACAGTGCCTTGTCAATGGCAATTCCCGCCTGGCGCGCGATGGGAATCACAGATGGCCTGGTCTGCGAGGTGGACATGCCGCGGGGTCCGCTGGTCGGTCCGGTTGAGGTCACTTTCGACATGTCGGGCTCGTTTGACAACGATGGTGATCCGATCAATGACTACTACTTCAACTTCGGACCGGGTCTCGGTGAGATAAACCAGGCCAACCCGGTGCTGACAGTCACCCTGCAGCCCGGCTGCTACCTGATGCGCTTCACCGTCAAGATCGGCGGTGACACCGATTCACGCATCCGCATGCTGAAGGTCTATCCCGAATGGGAAACCGACAGCCAGCTGATTGACGATGGAACCCCGATATTCCTGCGCTATTCACTGTCCCGCTCGTTCTATGACCCGGATTCGGAGAAGGTCGTGTTCCTGTTCTCTGATGTATCCACTCCTTCACTGGTCAGCATCACAGTTGACAAGGACGGAAATGTGGACCGCAAGGATGTCCCGCACCTGTTCCCTGAGCCGCTGGTCCTGATGAGTGAACCGGTCTATGTGGATGGGACATGGCAGTTCGGTGCAGCCTATGGCTTTGGTTTCATGATCTGCTCCTGGCATGACAACGAAATCGTCCCCAACTACCTTGTCACCAACAATACGGACACGGCCTATACCAGCATGGTGACTGACGGCCAGGGCAGCGTGTGGCTGCTTTACCAGGAGATCAATGTCGGTTACGACCTGAAGATCATCAACCTGGATACTCTCGCAGAAGTCACATTGGTACCGAATGCGCTGGCCGGAACCTTCTTCGATGCCGAGTGGAATGAAGCAGAGGAGGCGATTGATCTTGTCTACAGTGGCAACGGCAGCACGGAGTGGATGCGCTGGTCGCCGGTGATCGGCCCGATGGGCAGTTTCAGCATCAGCGCGGCCGACAGCGGTTTTGTTGACGTGGAGAACAATCCGGATACGGGGCGCCCGACTGCGCTGATTACTGATGGACCGAACATCCGTTTCAGTGAACTGAATCCTGACAACATGACCTGGACTGCCCCGCTGCCGGTTGATCCGATTGACCCGGACTGGACATTTTCCAAGCTGCTGTATCGAGATGGCAACGCTTACTGCTACCTGGGGCAGAACCCTGGTGGTTCCACGCTATATCGCAGGAATGGTGCCAACTGGGACGTGATTAATGACGCCGACTTCGCTGATGGCGGCTACTACAACAGCATGGCATTCAACCCCACCGTGCCGGGATTCTACGTGCTGGACTCAGCGCTGGATTACAAGACCCGCCTGACCCTGATGCAGGAGAATGGTGACGAGCAGGAGCTGTGGGCCAGTGACGGCTGGTCCCGCTACGGACTGGAACTCAGTGCAGCCAGCTCAAACACTGAAATCCACCTGATGCACAAGCCGATTGACCGCTATGTCCACTGGACCAGTCCGGATGGCGACACCTGGACCGAGACCTCGGATGCTGGCATCGGTGAAGGTGGCAAGATCGTGTCCGACGGCAACGGCGAGATCTACTCAAGCCTGAAGGACGGGGCGACCGCCTTCCTGCGCCACTGGGTGGACCCGGCCTGGGTGGTGATTGAGAACAACCCGATCAGCGCGGACACCGTGCCGATCATCTATGGCCAGCACAACGAACTGATGTTCGGCAACTTCGATGGCAACATGGTGCCGGATGAGTTTCACTGGAAGGAGAACCTGGCGGTGCCCGTTGTGTTCAATACTCCGACCACGGAGATCGCCGATGGCGCATTTGCCGGTGTCGATGTGTCCAGCATGAAACTGCTGGTGTTGTATGGATCACCGGACCCCAACAACTGTGATCTCGGCTTGATGAACAAGGTCGGAGAACTCGATTACCTCTGCGATCCCAGCTATGCGGCATATGATGATGACTGGACCCGCGGTAAGCACATTGAAGGAGCCGTCTACTACAACCGCTACACTGGCCCGCGAGAGGTGTTCTATGTTGCGTACGGACCGAATGCGGGTTTCTCGCGCATCGTACGCAATCCATTCAGTGAGTGGGATGTGGACACCTTCGGCTTCCCGACCAGTGAGATCGAGGTTGTATTGAACAAGCGCAGCCTCAGTGCCACGACTGCCTGGGGTGGCACATCCGTTGCCATTGGAGCGCGCATGCTGAAGGGTATTGAGTTCTTTGAATGGTCCAACTTCGGCGAATGGGAGCAGCTGCCCCTGCCGCAGGGTATGCACGATGACTCACTGCATGAGTTGGTGGTCGGGCCCGACGGGCGCTGGCACATCATCTACCGCGACTATGTCAACGATGACCTGCGCATTATCAGCACCGTGGAATAGGTCGTTCGTGAAACCACATTGATCTGTGGTAAATTTCGAGCTGGTTTTGGGCCGGTTTCGGCTAGTCAAGGCAAGTGCAGCAGCGCAGGGAATGGACTGGGACTGCACGCAAGGTATGTCCGTAGGTTCGCGCACTTGCGCAGCCTCCACTTAGTATCAAGGTGGATCTAATGAAGCAGAACCTGTTGCTTTGCGTGCTGCTGGCCGGCATGCTGATGCTAGTTGCCTGCGGGGGCTCATCCTCCTTGCCACAGTCGATTGATACTCCGGCGGGAACGGATCAGGCAACAGGCATTGAAGCCACCCTGCCGGATTCCGCATCGCTGCAGATCGATGCTCAGCGTGACCTGAGCGTCGCTGGCCCCGGCTGGTACACCCTGGACCTGCAGTACCGCAACTTCGGCGGCAACGAGCAGGGTGTCAGCGATGACCTGCCGGCGATTGACATTGCCGGAGCCGGCGGCAACGGCTACAGCGTGTTCGGCGTGCACGGCTTTGACGGGGACAGCTACCCGACCAGCCTGCGGGCCGATGTGAGTGAAGCCGTGGGCGAGTACTACCTGCTGCACACGAGCTATGCGGACGGCCGATGGATCAGTGCAGGCCCCTTCACTGAGAGCGTGACCTACGAGTACCCGGAGCTCAGCCAGTATTCCGACCCGGAAATCCTCTCCTCCGCCCGCCACAACCACTTCGTCGCCATCCTCGTGCCGGATGGCAGCAGCCTTCAGCTGGACATGCTGCAGCTCGGTGTCGATGGCGGCAGCGAGGGGCCGAAGCCGGTGCTTGAAGTCGGTGAAAACAGCAACGAGGGCATGATCTCCATCCAGTGGATTCACAGCCAGAGTTTCAATGAACCGGATTTCGCCGGATACTCCGTCGAGCGTGCGCCCTTCCCGGTCGGAGACTTCGTCACCATCACTGGTGAAAACACCTTCGCTGCGGACTTCAATGATCCGGAACCGGGGATCGGTGAACCGCATATGTACCGGGTGCGGTGCTGGGACACGGCCGGGAACAACGCCGTGTCAATGAACGTGGTCGCGGTTCGCGTCCTGGGCGACATTGCCGGACCCGTCTGCGTCGTCGACATGCCGCGTGGCCCGCTCTACGGACCGGTTGAGGTGACATTCGACCTGTCAGCTTCCTATGACAATGACGGCGACGCCATCACCGACTACTACTTCGACTTCGGCCTGGGCCTCGGTGAGATCAGCCAGCCTGACCCCGTGCTGACAACCACCCTTCAGCCGGGATGCTACTTCATCGATTTCAGTGTCAAGGCGGGAGGCTTTCCGGGCAGCACCAAGCGCATGCTCAAGGTCTACCCGCAGTGGGAGCCAGCCAGCCAGCTGCTGGACGCCGGCACTCCCCTTGGGCCGCGTTACTGGCAGCCCCGTTCCTTCTATGACCAAGTCTCTGAAAAGGTGGTGTTCCTGTTTTCCGATGCGGCCACGCCTTCGCTTGTCAGCCTGACGGTTGACAAGGATGGCAACGTTGACCGCTCAGACATGCCGCTGGTTTACGACACAACTTTACTGTATTTGAGTGAGCCTGTGTTCGTGGATGGAAACTGGCTGTTCACGCTTGGCTATCCAAGTAACTTCCACGTCTGCAGCTGGCAGGATAACAAGGTCACGCCAAATTACCTCACCCAGCATTCAGCTGACAGCCCTTTTACATGCACAGTCACGGATGGCAATGGAAACACATGGATACTCTTCCATGACAAGAGCATCGGCTATGACATCACCGTGCTGGACCCGGTGAGCTATACGGAAACCGTGATCCAGCCTGGCCTGGTAGCAGCCGGCTCCATGGATGCGGAGTGGAACGAGGCTGCGGAGGCGATTGACATCGTCTACAGCGGCAACCTCAAGACGGAATGGCTGCGCTGGTCACCGGTGATCGGGCCGATGGGCAGCTTCGTGCTCAGCGGTGCGGACAGTGACTATATCGAGGTCGAGCAGGATCCGGCCAACGGCCGGCCCACGGCCCTGTTTGCGGACGGCCCCAGTGTCCGTTTCGCCGACCTCAATGATGACGACGCGACCTGGACCGCTCCGCTGCCGGTTGACCCGATCGATCCCGACTGGCCAGTCACGAAACTGCTGTACCGGGATGGCAATGCATACAGCTACGTCGGTGACAACCCGGGTAAGGCAAAGCTCTACCGCCGCAACGGTGCCAGCTGGGATGCGATCAACACCGCGGATTACCCGGACGGAGGCTTCAACGCCGGCATGGCCTACAACCCGGACTTGCCTGGCTTCACCGTGATTGACACTGCGCTTGATTTCTCCTGCCGCATCACACAGATGCAGGAGGATGACAGCGAGCAGCAGCTGTACATCAGCGAGGGCTGGACACGAAACGGACTGGACATGAGCGCTGTCAGCTCCGGCAGCGAGATTCATCTCCTGCAAAAACCCGCTGACAACTACATCCACTGGACCAGCCCGGATGGCGATACCTGGACCGAGAGATCTGACGCGGGCCTGGGAATCGGAGGAAAGATCGTGGCGGACGGGAATGGTGAGATTTACACCGGCATATCCAACCTCGGTTCATCCGTGCTGCGCCACTGGGTGGACCCGGCCTGGGTGCCGGAGGACATGCATGCCATCAATCCCGGCATCGCCCCGCTGGTCTACGGCCAGGGAGATGTGATGCTGTTTGGCGGTTACAACAGTCTGGTGATTCCGGCGGAGTTCAGCTACAAGGTGGGGCTGGATCCCATCCAGACCGCCTTCCCGGTCGGCTCCGGCATATGGGGTGGGGCCTTCGCAGGTTATGACGCTATGAACTACAGCACCATGGTCCTGTTCGGCGGCGTCGACATCAGCGATGCCAGGATAGGCATCCTCGATCCGGGAACAGGGGTTGTTGATGAGATCTTCGAACCACTGTTCAACAGGTTTGACGACGACTGGACTGTCGGCCGCAGTTATGAAGGTGCCAGCTTCCGCAATTCCTTCATGGGATTGAGTGAGGCGTTCTACTTCTCCTACGGGCCGAACACCACCTATGCCCGCGTGGAGGGCAATCCGTTCAGTGGCTGGGATGTACATGAATTCGGTTTCCTGTACTCGGTTGTTGAGGTCTTCGAGTCCCGTAACTGCGTCAGCGCCATGACCGCATGGGGCAACACCGCGGTCGGCATCGGATCAGGTGTGATGGGCGATGTCGGATTCTTCGAGTGGTCCAACTTCGGTGACTGGGAAGCGTTGCCCCTGCCGCAGGACATGCAGTACGGCAGCCTGCATGAGCTCGTGACCGGCCCTGACGGGCGCTGGCACATCATCTACCGCGATTATGTCAACGACGACCTGCGGATCATCAGCACTGTGGAATAAGTGGGACTGTCCTATAATCAGGACATGAAACACCTGAGCATTCTGCTTCTGGCAACACTTTTGAGTGTGCTGGCTTCCTGTGCTTCCGGCAGCGGGCAATCAACGGACAGCCTCACTGCTGCATTGCCTGAACTCAATGCGGTGCTAGCCACAAAGGAGCTTCCGAACCCTGCTGATCTGGATGCTCAGGCCAGGGCGGCAAGTATTGCCGGTCCAGGCTGGCAGCCACTGGACCTGTCAGCACCACCTGTCTCCGGATTGTCCGCCAATGCAGCTTCAGGCGGCGGGGCGATTGATTTCAGCTCCATCTCCGGACTGGCATGGCAGGTGTTCGGAGTCGGGGATTTCCGTGAAGATTTCCAGCCGACTTCCCTCGCTGCGGATGTTGTCGAAAATGATGTGCCCTACTACCTCGGGCATGTGGACTACACAAGCGGTCGCTGGGTGTTGGCTGGGCCGTTCCTCGGGGACGTTGTCCATCAGTACGCCGGCGTTGACGACCACTCCGACCCCTCTGCCTTCATATCGCCATTTGGCCTGCATTACGTGGCGATCGTGGTTCCCGAGGCTGCCTTCCTCCAGCTAGATGGACTGAGCGTCGGCATACTCAGCGGGGATGAAGCGCCGCTGCCAGTTGTTGAGTACCAGCAGAACGGCGGGATGGATGCGATTTACTTCCAGTGGCTGGACAGCCCAAGTGCACTGGACGCCGACTTCGACGGGTACATCGTCCAGCGCTCACCTTACCTGACGATGAACTGGAAGGACCTCATTGACGAGCCGCAGCGCATCCGCTCATATGCTGACCGGGACGCTCAGCCGGCGACCCTCTACCGCTATCGTGTCAACACGTATGACCTTGCAGGCAACGTGGGATATGGCATTCCCTTCGTGATGCAGACAACGGCTGGCAACAGTCCGCCGATGGCGGTTGTCGATGTGCCCCGCGGCCCCCATTTCGGCCCGGTCGAGCTGCGATTTGACATGTCGGGATCGTTCGATCCCGAGGATGACCCGATCACAGGCTACAGCTTCGATTTCGGACCGGGCCCAGCAGTTGTTACACAGCCGGGGCCCGTGCTTGACTTCACACTGCAGCCTGGCAACTACATCGTGGGATGTACTGCGAGCGGAACCGGTGGTTCGACCACTGACTATGTCCCGCTTGTGGTCTACCCGCGCTGGCAGGATGGCAGCACACTGGTTGAGGACGGCTCCCCGGACTTCCAGCGCTGCTTCTTCCCCTGGACCATCTCGGAGACCGATGGCTCGGCGACAACCAATTTCTACTTCGATGTGGGGATTCCCGGAATCACGGCCCTGACTGTTGATTCAGCCGGGGTCGCCAGGAGCTCATACAATTCCTCTGTATTTGATGAGACCCAGATAATCTCTGAACCGGTGCCCTACGACGAGGGCTGGGCATTTGCTGTCTATGCCAATGGGGTTGCCCTGATTTACGTGTGGGATGGCGACAGGCTGGAGCAGCTGACGGACTTCAACTTCCGAGTGGACAGCTCAGACTGCCAACTCGTGACCGACGGCGCTTCGGGCCTGTACTTCATCTACTACCGGAATGACGGCCCGTCCAACTGGGCGATGGTCTGGCGCGATCTCGTGAGCTCTGCGGAGATAGACCTGAAGACCGGCTTGAGCAGTCCGCTGGACTTCGACTGCGACTGGAACCAGCAGGCCGGGGCATTTGACGCGGTCTACGTTGACGGTGACCTGTTCTGGGCCCGCTTCCTGCCTTCAACTCCGATCGCCTCAGCCACGATTTCCTTAGATGCCCCGACATCACTGGAAATGGACATCGACCCCGCTACCGGGCGGCCAGCCGTTGCCTACTTCTTTGCTGACAAGGTGCGATACAGTGCGCTGAATGCGGATCTGGCAACCTGGACAGTGCCCGAACCGGTGGAGACCACTGCAAACCATGGCCAGCAGCCCCAGCTCGTACATGACGGCGGCAAGGCATATGTGGCTATCAGCATTCCCTCCTCCGGCAAGGTGCAGGTGCTTGAGAATGACGGCAGTGGCTGGACTTCCTGGAACGTGCATGACGATGCTGATCTCGGGGATTCCATCAACCTGGCGAAGCTGCCCGGTGAGGAGGGCCTGCGGATACTCACCCAGCATAATGACAACAGTACCCGCATCTTCCGGCTCCGCGCCGACGACAGCCAGGAACTGCTTGTCAAGGTCGCTGGAATCTGGGGGGCCGGCTACGACCTGACCGCCGCCAGTGATGCGAGCGGCCTGCATCTGATGCAACGCGACGACTTCGGCACGCTGCACCTCTTCAGCACGGACGGGCTGGCCTGGACAAGCGAAGCGGTGCCGGCGGGAACGATCGTCAGTTTTGAACTCGGTGGCAGTGATACCGGCGTGATGCATCTGAGCTGGACCAACGGCACGGATGTACATCTTGACAAGTGGGATGGTGCTGCATTCGTCAACATCACCAGCGGCAGCATTCCCTCCGGTCGCAGGCCGATCCTCTCTGACGAGGGCCCCTACCGCAATGCCTGGGAGGATATCGGCGGCTCCGACTTCCAGATCTACCAGCAGGCCACCACGCTGATCAGCCATTCCATGGCCGGGATGCCGATCTGGGATGGCAGCCTGCTTGGCAGCACGATTGTCAGCCGTCCGCTGGTGTTCTACGGAGGGCTGGACCTTGAGGATGCCAATATCGGTTTTGCCGACATCGCTACGAACAAGATAGAGCCCGTGGCACATGTGGATGCCGGCACAATGTCGCTCAACTGGCTGGAGGGCCGGGGCATGGCCGGGGCAAGTTTCACGCATCCGCAGCTGCTGGCGGAGGTGCAGGCATGGCATGTCAGTGCCGGGCCGGACATACGCCCGCTGAGGGTCGTGCGCAATCCTGACGGCAGTTTCGAAACCGAGTCCATGCTTGAATTCAGCGGGATCGGGTTCGCTTACCCGGACGTACGCCGCAGCAGCAGTGCGCGGCAGGCCTGGGGTGGCACCTTCGTCGGGCTGACGGCAGCCAACCTGCTGAGCGAGCACCGCTTTGAATGGAGCCGCTTCGGTGAATGGGAGGACTTGCCCCTTCCGGAAGTCGAGAACATGTCCTTGCCCGAACTGCTGGTCGGACCTGACGGCCGCTGGCACATCATCTACCGTGATTATGTCAATGATGACCTGCGCATCATCAGCACGGTTGAATAAGGGGCTCGCAGGCTCTTTCTGACCTGTGGTACATTTCGCGCAGTAAACATGCTGACAGGCAGAACTGGACCGATTGTTCGGTGCAGGCGGTGTTTGAGGCCATCTGCATGCCGGGTATGACAGCTGGTTTGCGCCAGCTTGCTGCGCGGCCTTCAGTTACTGTCAAGGTGGATGTAATGAAGCATTACGTGTTGCTGTGCACGCTCCTGTGCGGTGTGCTCGTGTTTGCCGCATGCGGTGGGTCCTCTTCTCTGAATGACCTGGAACCGCAGCCCGCCGGTTCCGGCAATATGGCCATTCCCGCTGTGGATGGCCTGCCCTCGCTGGATGAACTGGAGCAGCTGGACAGCTCCCGCAGCCTGAGCATCGCCGGCCCCGGCTGGTACACGCTGGACCTGTTCAACCGCAGCTGGCCCGGCATGGAGGATGGTGCCAGCCAGGACGGAGCATCACTCGATCTCGAAGGCAGCGGCCAGGCGGCCTACTGCGTCTGGGGCGTCCACGGCTTTGATGGTGATGCCTTTGCCACCAGCCTGCGGACGGACGTGAGCGGCGTCAACGGTGAGTACTACCTCGCGCACACGAACTACATCGACGGTCGCTGGCAGGTGGCCGGGCCGTTCTCGGAAAGCACGACATATGAGTACCCGGAGGTCAGCGAGCTGACCGGGGCGGACATCCTCAACTCGAAGTACCACAACCACTTCGTCGCACTGATCGTGCCGGATGGCAGTTCCCTGCAGCTGGACATGCTGCAGGTCGGCGTGCATGGCGGCAGCAACGGACCAAAGCCCCTGAACGACTTCCGCAACAAGAGCAACGAGGACCGCATCACGATCAGCTGGGACCACAGCGAAAGCTACCTCGACCCGGACTTCGCCGGCTACACGGTGGAACGCACCACCTTCCCGATCAGTGACTATGTCCTGCTGACCCCGGAACACATCTTTGACAACTTCTACAATGACGAGGATGCGCCGCTCAACACGACCTGGGTCTATCGCGTGACCGTCTGGGACACTGCCGGGAACACCGCGCCATCCTTCAGCTACCCCGCGCAGCGCATTGCAGGAGGAACCTCGGAGCCGGTCTGCGTCGTCGACATGCCAAACGGGCCGCTGACCGGCCCGGCGAAGGTGACGATTGACCTGTCACGTTCATTTGACAACGATGGCGATGCCTTCACTGAGTACTTCGTGGACTTCGGCCTCGGGCTGGGGGAGGTCTCGCAGCTGGTCCCGGAATTCACGGAAACCCTGCAGCCCGGCTGTTACTCCCTGCGCTGCCGCGTGACCGCCGGCGGGCAGTCTGACACCAAGCACATGATGCTGAAGGTCTATCCGGCCTGGCAGGACAGCAGCCAGCTGGTTGACGAGGGCACCGTGCTTGTCTACCGCAACTTCGCCCCGCGCGCATTCTATGACCCGGTGTCTGAAAAGTCAGTGTTCCTGATGTCGGATGCCGCAGTGCCCTCGGTTGTCAGCATCACTGTTGATGCGGATGGCAACGTGGACCGCAATGACTGGGTGCACATCTTTGAGGATGGTCAGCTGTTGTGCAGTGAGCCGAAGATGGTCGGGGACAAGTGGATCTTCATGCTGGCCAATGCGGACCAGGTGATTTCCTGCACCTGGCAGGACAACCAGGTCACCCCCTACATCGGATTCGGGGCCAGCACGGATACCGCGTTCACCGCCGTTGTCACTGACGGCGGGAACGGGCGCTGGGGCATCTACCAGCAGACCAATGTCGGCTACGACATCAAGATCGTCGACTTCAACACCCTGCAGAGCATCGTGCTGGTGCCAGGGCTGCTGAATGGCAATTTCCTCGATGCGGCCTGGAACCCGGATGCCGAGGCGTTAGACCTCATCTACTCCGGCAGCGGCAGCACCGAGTGGCTGCGCTGGTCACCCGTGATCGGTCCGATGGGAAACTTCAGCATCAATGCCAGCGACAGCAACTTCGTTGACATCGAGGTGGATCCCGCCACCGGCCGGCCGGCACTGCTGCTGTCCGACGGTGTGTCAATCCTCTACAGTGAACTGAACGACGATGATGCCACATGGACGGCACCGGAGAAGGTCGACCCGATCGACCCGGACTGGATCCAGTCAAAGCTTGTCTACCGCGACGGCACCGCCTACTGCTACTTCGGGGACAACCCGGGAGGATCCAGCCTCTACAGGAAGAACGGTGCCAACTGGGATGTCGTCAACGATGCGGACTATGCTGACGGCGGCTTCTTCTGCGCCCTGAGCTACATCCCGGATGTGGCTGGCTTCCAGGTGCTGGACATCGGACTGGACTTCGGCACCCGCATCACCCAGATGCAGGAGGACGGCACGGAAACGGAGCTCGCCTACATCGACGGCTACACAGGCGTTGGCAGGGAGATGAGTGCCACAGCGTCCCCGGCCGGCCTGCACCTGCTGCACAGGCCGCTTGACAACTACCTGCACTTCACCAGCCCGGATGGCGTGGCCTGGACCGAGACAACCGATGCCGGCTTCGGCAAGGGCGGACAGATCGTCACGGACCAGAATGGCGAGGTCTATGCCTCACTGATCAACGGCGGAAATGTCTACCTGCGCCACTGGGTCGACCCGGCCTGGATCGACGTCGAGGACAACCCGATCAGCAACGGTTCGCAGCCGCTGATCTACGGACAGGGCAATGCGCTGGTGTTCGGCAACTTCGATGGCGACGCGGTTCCCGATGAGTTCCACTTCAAGCGTGACCTCGATCCGGTGATCATCATCAATCCGGCTACGCCCAGTATCTGGGAAGGTGCGATGGCCGGGGAGAACACCAATGCCGCACGGATGCTTGTGCGTTACGATGGCTTCAACTTCAATGACGGATACGTCGGCATCCTCGACCTGTCCGGAAACCTGCAGTACCTGTTCGAACCATCCTTCGAGTACTTCGACGACCCCTGGACCCTCGGCCGCCACTATGAGGGAGCGTTCTTCCGCAACCAGTACCACAGCTCCCGCGAGGTGTTCTACACCACTTACGGAGCTGATGCAGGTCTGGCGCGGGTCTACCGCAATGACCAGGAGGAGTGGACATATGACAGCTTCCCGGTGGTTTCCCCGGAAATTGATCCGACCAATTACCGCCGCACCGTCAGTGCGACGACCGCCTGGGGGGATTCCTCCGTCGGCATCGGCAGCAGCCTGGAAGGACATGTGTTCTTCTTCGAGTGGGACAACTTCGGTGATTTCGAGGAACTGCCCCTGCCTGCCGGACTGGAAGAGCACTCCTCACGCCACGAACTGGTGGTCGGACCGGACGGTCGCTGGCACATCATTTTCTACGACTACTGGAACGACGACATCCGCATCATCTCCACTGTGAGCTGACCAACAAATCCCGGTGCAGGTTTGCATAAATGGCCTGCACCGGGTTATGCTCGCAGTAATCATGCGGACCACGACATCACTGATACTCATTTCAGCCGGCCTGCTGCTGGCTGCCTGCGGCGGATCCTCAACTGATGTTGAACCCGCCGCTGTCCCTGCATCATCCTACTCGGCAAAATTGCCAGCGCCTGGCCAGCTCATCGGGCTGGAGCGCGCTGCTGCCATCGCCGGGCCTGGATGGCACAGCCTGGCTGCGGCTCCTGACAGCGCAACCTTCCTCCAGCATGCGGTAAGCGAAGGAGCAGAGGGTCTTTTCTTCGACGAAGCGGACAGCGCCTGGCGGATCTGGCCGGTGGATGGCTTCACAGATGACATGCGGCCAACCTCCCTGCGCGCCGACGTGACTGAGGGCAGCGGGCCGTATGTGCTTGGCTGGGTTGACTATGCATCCGGCCGCTGGCAGTTCAGTGAACTGCTGGATGGTGATGCCACTTTGGAGTACGATGGCGACCCGGATTCGCGCGTGTCCACGTTTGACAGGCATTTCGCCGTGATGATCGCCCCGCAGGGTAGCGAGGTAGAGTTGCTTTCACTGGACCTCGGCGTGGATGGCGGTGAAGCTGCACCACTGCGTGTTGACGACCTTTACGACCACAGCAATTCCAGCCAGGTGGCATTCTCCTGGACGAACAGCCGCAGCCACATTGAAGCTGACTTCGCCGGCTACCTGGTGGAGTTCGCGCCGATCGGCAGTTCTTCATTTTCCAGACTGACGGACCAACCTGTCAAGGCAACATCCTGGGTGGACACAGAGGCGGTGGAGGGCATCGACCGCCGCTACCGCGTTGCCAGCGTGGATACCTCGGGCAACATGGCCTACAGCCCGGTGCGGGAGTTTGGCTACCGCAGTGGTGGATCGCCTCCCGTCGGTGTGCTGGAAATCAGCCAGCAGTCGCTCTACGGCCCGACCACGGTCCGCTTCGACATGAGCGCTAGCTACGACCCCGACGATGACATCATCGCCGGTTACCAGTTCCAGGTCGGAGATGACGGAGAAAAGATAGATTCCGCCAGTGCGGCGCTGGAACTGACAGTGCAGCCGGGTTGCTACCGCGTGCTCGGCAGGATCGCCGCCGGCGGCGAATTCGGTTATGCCCTTGGCTACCTGCGTGTCCACCCGCAGTGGCTTGACCCGGTGGTGATAGACAGTGGTGCAGACGATGGGTCCTATTCCTATGACGCGCGCGGGATCGTGGATCAGGCGGATGGCAGCGAGCTGTACATCTATGCTGAAACGACTGTACCGGGAATCGGTGCGATCTGCATCCGTCCGGATGGCAGCATCCTGCGTGATTTCCTGCCGGTCTACGGAACGGTCTACGGCCTGCTTGGCAACCTTGTGATCCACAATGGCCGTCCTGTGGCACCGGTGGTGTTCGGTGGCTACGTGCACCTGCTTGAATGGGATGGCGATTCGCTGGAATACACTGACTACCTGGCTGTGGAGACCGACTCCAGTTACAGCTCACTGGCTTCCGATGGCCAGGGCAGGCTCTGGCTGCTGCATTACACGGAGGGCACGACCAACCATGCCATAAGCCTGCATGAACTGTTCTCCGGCCTCAGCATCAACCTTGTCAACGACATTGCCGTTGGACGAGTGCTGTCCTGCCTCTACAACCCGGCCAGCGACAGTGTGGACTGCATCTTTTCCACTGACAAGCTCTACTGGGCCCGTGTGAAGGACAACATGATCACGGGCGGGGCGGAGCTGAATGACAGCTGGGTGCTGCACCAGGACATTGCGCTGAATCCCGCCAACGGCCGTCCCGCGCTCTGCTACAAGGACGGCGTTGAGATCCTGTACAGGGAACTGATGGAGGACGATACCGACTGGACCACTCCGGTTTCAGTGGACAGTTCACTCACCGCCGGTTCCCAGCACGAACTGGAGTTCCTCGATGGTGAAGCCATTGTCAGCATGCTGGACAGTGTGGCGGACACCCTTCTCCTGTACAGTGGTGGCACCGGCGGCTTTGACAGCATCGG
Organism: bacterium; assembly: GCA_020440645.1. Taxonomy (GTDB): domain Bacteria; phylum 4484-113; class 4484-113; order 4484-113; family JAFGCY01; genus JAHEFU01. The sequence continues at coordinate 39,529 of JAGRNR010000005.1, forward strand.
CGAGCTGCCACATGCCAATGCTTCCAACCATGCACTGATTGCCAATACCTCACAGGACAGCCTTGGTGTGCTCGACCTGTCCTCCGATGGCATGAGGCATGCCTACCGCCGTACTGGCAACGGACCGTTCGAATCCCTGCTTGATGAACCGGGACAGGATTCACAGGGCCGTTTCCTGAGCGCGGCTGCCGGCTATGACGGCCTGCATGTGGCGCAGGTCGTGCAAGGCAAGCTCCGGCACTATCGCAGTGATGACGGCTCCAGCTGGAATGAGATGCCGGACCTCGGAGACGCGGATGCCCTGCAGCTCGGCGCGGATGAGGCTGGCAGCCTGATGCTGGCACAGGTGGAGAATGACGAGGTCAACTACAACTTCTGGACAGAGGGTGCCGGTTACTCACAGACCGGTTTCCTGCCGATAGAGCCGGATAGCATTCCGGTGGTTTCAGAACAGGGTGTGCGGATCCTGCTCTATGACAAGCCCGGCGTGGACCAGCTTTATGCCGTGACGGGACTAATTGCCAATGATGTGCCCTGGAGCCATGGGACCCTGTGGACTGGTGCCGCAGTGATGATGCCGGGTGATGAGCCGGTGGTAATGGGCTACTACAGTGGCGACAACCCCAACGAAGCATACTTCGGCCTGGTTGATTATGAAGCCGACGAAGCACCGGATTCGGTCTCGGCCGGGTTTGTGGTTGAGCGGAACATGGTGACTGAGGGGCGCTGGGCTGATGGTGCAGTCTTCTTTGATTACGGCAAGAGCTCACTCAGGCCCGTCTTCTGGCAGGCATACGATGGGCTTGGCAATGCCAGGCGGGTTGATTATGACTACATGGGTAATGGGACCGTGGCAAGCCTCAGTTTCCGGATGGAATCGGGCCCGTTCTTTGACCCGGCCTTCCTCGAAAGAACTGCCAGTGCAGCCCAGGCCCGTGGTTACACAGCGGTCGGCCTGGTCTCAGATAGCGCAGGTGACCGACAGTATTTCGAGTGGAGCAATTTCGGAGACTGGCAGTCGCTGCCACTCCCCGACATCCGCTTCATGAGCAAGCCCGAACTTGCAGTCGGGGAGGACGGCCGCTGGCACATTGTCTACCACGACCTTGTGACGGACGACATCATGGTTGTCAGTACCCCCTGAGGGCTGTGCGGAATTCCGACGGCAATCCCTGCGCAGGGGCTATATTTCTATAGCCAAACAACAGCAGTCTGCAGACTGCCACGGGTTGGCTCTGTAATTCCCGGCATCAGCCGGTGGGAGTTTGCTTGTGATTGCAGTCCGAATCCGGGCCAGAATCAGCTGTGTCCTGTGCATGCTTCTCGCTGCCGCATTGCTTGCGGCTGGCTGTTCCTCCCGACCTGCCTCGACCGGTGTTGACGACGCGTTGCCGGAATCAGTCGACGCGGGGATGCTGCCTTCCATGGGCAGCCTGGGAGAGACAGCCCCGCAGGGTCTCGGCATCCAGCATGCAACATCGCTGGCAGCTCCGGGTTGGTATGAACTGGCGCTGGACCAGCCGGATTTCTCCCAGCAGGCCAGCCAGGCCGTGATGGATGTGGGCGGCTGGCAGTTCACCGCCGGCTCGACTGCCGCCTGGAAGATCTGGGCGGTCGGTGCCTGGCCCGGGGACTCGGCCCCGACAGGACTGAACTGCCTTGTCAGTTCGGTCAGCGGAGAGTACTACCTCGCCTGTTCTGACTACTTCAGCGGCCGCTGGAAGATGTTCGGGCCGTTCAACGCTGACACCGAACAGCAGTATGACCCGGAGGATCCATTCGCCAGCCCCAAGCGCTACACCTCACCGCTGGGACTGCATTACATCGCGCTGATCGTGCCTCCCGGCGGCAGCCTGCACCTGGATGCGATTGAAGTCGGGGCCTATGGTGGCAGCGACGGGCCACTGCCGGTCGGCCAGATCTTTGACGGCAGCTCGGCAACCAACATCATGTTCAGCTGGCAGCACAGCGGGTCATTCAATGACACGGACTTCCTCGGATACAGCGTTGAGCGCCAGCCCCAGTCCGGTGGAGCCTGGCTGCCGCTAAACCCCGTGCTGCTGCGCGACAACCATTTCACCGACCTGGACATTCCGCCGGGACAGATCATGCGCTACCGCATCGGCAGCTGGGACACAGCCGGCAACGTAAGCTACGGGCAGAGCAAGAACCTGTTCGCCGACGCTGCCTTTGATGCGCCGCCTGTGATGATTGCGAAAATGCCGGCGGGGCCACTGCTTGGGCCGGCCCAGATAACGATTGACCTCAGCGACAGCTATGACCCTGATGGAACGGATATCACGGCCTATTCCATATCCTTCGGGGTCAATACGCCATATGTTGTCTCACCGGATCCGGTGAATACTGTGACCCTGCAGCCTGGATGCTACTACATCACGATTGCCGGCCTCAGCAATGGCAAGACCGGCACGACGGATGCCTACCTGAAGGTCTACCCGCAGTGGCAGGCAGATCCCACCACCGTTGTCAGCGGGCCGTTCTCGATTCCCCGCGCGGCTTCCATGAAGGCGGTGGACAATCCGGATGGCAGCAGCACCATCGTGTTCTACGACATCATGCAGCCCGGCATCACGGCCCTCACCCAGAACACTGACGGCAGCCGCAGCTGGGATTACCTGCCGCTGCTGGGCACGGGCAACGGCAACCTTTGCGACCCGGCGCGTACCAGCAACGGCTGGCTGTTCAGTGTCTACCAGCCCACTCGCGAGACGATGTTCCACTGGGATGGCAGCAGGCTCAGCTACCTTGACTATGCATTCAGCCTTTCGAACACGGATCGCTTCGCCATTGCGGCAGGTGCGGCAGACGAGATCCACTATGCCTACATGTACAGCAACGGCGTTGACTACGATCTGATGCTGACCGACATGCAGCCCGGCGCGAGCCAGGCAATCATGTCTGGACTGCCAACACTGGGCTATGTTGACATGCAGTATGACCCGGTCAGCGGTTCACTTGACTTCATTTACGGTGGAGCCAATGCCAGCTGGATCCGCCGCCATCCGGACGGCACGATGGACACCGCAGTCATCAGCCCGGCACCGACCAGTACCGTGAACATCGAGCAGGACCCGGCCACCGGCCGGCCCTGCGTGCTGATGTTCCAGGGGACGCAGCACTTCTACAGCTCACTCAACGAGGACCTGCTCAGCTGGTCCGCCCCGCAGCTGGTGGATGCCGTCAACCAGCAGTTCACCGGCGGCGACCTTGTCTGCGTGGATGGCACTCAGTATGCCCAGCTGGTGGACAGCACAAATGGCGTGGCCAGGCTGTATCGCCACGACGGAGCCATCTGGACCGTTGTCAACACGTCTGACGTTCCACTGTGCTACGGGCCGCAGGAACTGCTGCGCGTCCCGGGGGACAGCGGTTTCCGCCGCTTCATGAACCTGACGAGCTGGGACCTGCGGTTTGACGACGTCACCACCGCCGATGCCGAGACTCCCGTGGATGTGATTCCCGGTGTGGTTGGCAACGGCCTGCACATGATGGCGGCATCCTCCACGAATGAATTGCACATGGTACAGGTGCGCGCAGGCAAGATCTACCACTTCCACAGCAGTGATGCCGTCAACTGGACTGAGGATCCCGCAGCGATCAACGGTTCATTCCCGCGGCTCAACCGTGACGTGCTTGGCAACATGTTCATGGGTTACTCCACTCCCGGATTTGCGCAGCTGGTCCGCTGGGATGGAAGCGCCTTCGTGGCTGAACATACACTCGACTCCTCGATTGACGTGCGCCCGCTGCTGTCCGGGGAGCTAGCGTACTACTTCTCCGTTGACGACCGCACGAATGTGCCGCCCTACATGCGCAACAAGAAGGCCGGTGACCCACAGTCCGATATCCAGCTGGATGGCATGCCGGTCTGGGACGGCCAGCCGGTGATCTATTCAAGCAGTGCCGTCAGCCTGGTGGCCTTCGGTGGAACTGGCCTCAAGGACTCAAGACTCGGTGTGATCAAGGAATCGACCCCGGAGGTCGAATATATCTGCGATCCCGTGATGGCTTTTGCCGATGATTATTTCGTGGCCAGCCGCGTGATCGACGGATCAATCATGGTCTCACAGCCGTTTGCCATCCCCGTGCCCTGCTGGCACGTGGCCTATGGCCCGGAGATCACCCCGATTCGCATCAACTATTCCCTGTTCGGCAATTTGTCCTGGGAGACCCTGCCATTCAGCAACCCCCTGTTCCAGGCGGGCGAGCTGCGTCGCACGGTCAGCTCGATGAGCAGCAACGGCCTGTGCAGCGTGGCCTTCGTGTGTGACAACAGTGGACCTGAACACCTGCTTGAGTGGAGCAACTTCGGAGACTGGGAGACCCTCTCCCTGCCTGAAGGCCGCCACTACTCGCAGGGCCAGCTGGCCACTGGGCCTGATGGACGCTGGCACCTGTTCTACCGCGACCTGGAGACCGATGAAGTGAAGGTGCTCAGCACGCTGTAGGGGCTGCTTGAACATCATCGCCACGCGCAGCATCCGGATACATACCGGCTGCTGCCCTGCGTCCGGATTGCTATAATCGCGCTTCAGATGCCCCGAGTCCTGTTGTTAGTGCTGTTGCTGCCCGCGCTCTGCGCCCTGCTCAGTGCACCGCTGGCAGCCCAGGACAGCATTCGCATCGAGACCCGTCCTTCAGCCACCCCAAACGGAAAGCCCGCCGTGGCACTGGTGATCAACGGTGAGACCGTAGTGCGCCTGACAAAGAACCAGCGCAACCGCACCCCGCTGCGCAACCTGTCCCTCGCCAGTGTGCAGCTCAGTTCAGCTTACCGTCGTGGTCGCACATCATTGAACATTGAGGAAGATGACACAGCCGAACGCCAGTGGAAGCTGATGCTGGACGGCGAGCTGCTGCTGCTGGCAACGGACATGGAAGGCAAGGCCTGGGGTGCTGACCCGGAGGAACTGTGCCTGAGCTGGATGAACAACATCAACCTGGCGCTCGGGGTTGATGCGCCTCCCCAGCAGCCAATGGTGCAGCCTGCCAACAGCACACCGGTGATGCCCGCCACGGAAGGGCCGGCTGGCGGAGGGATCGCCGCACGACCACAGGGCAGCCGCGCCGAAGGAGCCAGCGACAATGCGGGGCTGATCAAGTCAGGTGGACACCGCGTGTTCGACCCGCCTGCGCCGGGCAGCGTGGCCAGCGGCCACCAGGGAGCGCCGGACCGGGTGGTGGTCACCGGCGATACTGCAGCTCTGCCTGTGATCCGTGAAGGAATAGACAACCTGATCCGCAACCGGCACCAGCTGCCGCCGGACAGCCGCATCCTCTGGAACACGGATGGCCTGCGCGTTGCACCGGGCCGCGAGAAGCAGCTGAAGCTGGACTGGATATCCAGCCAGCCCGGTGGCGGTGGCGGATCCAAGGGCAGCGAGCAGCTGACGGTGGAGAACCGCCGCCTGCACCTGCCGCGCGAGAACCTCACTTGGTTTTCCAATCGGCCGGAGCGTGTCAGCCGGGCCCAGCTGCTGTACTTCTCCAAGCTAAAGGGACAGCAGGCCGGCCGGCTGGTGTTCCACCACCAGAACCAGAGCGGCTCTGACCTTGACCTGGTCTGCCGCCTGCTCAACACCGGCGGCAGTGCAGCCAGTGTGCACGTGATTCCCGGGCTGGCCGAACCCGATGTGAATACCTTTTATGTTGGTTACCGCTCCGCGGAAAACTACTGGACAAACCTCAATGCGGGCAATGGCTATGTGCTGGAGATTCCGGCCGGTGGACAGGCATTCATCGTCAACCAGCGGATGCGCCATGGCATGACGGCAAGTGGCTACATGACACTCTCCAGCCTGGATGGCGGAGAGCTGCGCCTCGAGGTGATGAGCGTGAACCATGGCAGCCCGGTCCCGCCGTGGGCGCTGGAGAGCAAGGGGGAAGCCAGCTACTGCGTCTTCGGCGAGCCATTCGTGAATGCGGACATCAACTACAGCACCGGGGACAACTGGCTCTACATGCGCCTCGGCAGCCAGCTGCCCGCCAGCCTCAGTGACAGCTCAGTGCTGCAGGGCTGCTATGGCATGACCCACAGCTACAACGTCGAACTGAAGAACCTGCACAACTACCCGGCCCTGGTATTTGTGGTGCTGCGGGCCAGCGCGGGCGAGGTCAAGGGACAGTTCTTCATAGATGATGAATATGTCGGCACTTCACTGGTGGCCTCCGGTGAGGAGCAGCTGCTGAAGGACATTCCGCTCAGGCCGGGGGAGACCAAGCTGCTGCGCATCCGCGCCATTCCACTGAATGGTGGATTCTACCCGGCAAGCATCATCATCAGGGAACAACGCTACCCCTAGCTGGTCAGCCTGTGCATGGGTGCCAGCCTGGGCAGCTGTCTGATTTACACGGAGCGGAGATATCAACAATCCATTAACCGGATTTTGATAAACCTGTGTATAGTGGAAATGTGGATTTTCAGGGCAGGGATTTCAGAATCCCGCTCAAATTCCAATTTCGGGGCTGTTCAGGACGGACATACTAATATATACTTTCTCGAAGCAATCTGCCCGGACCGGAGCCTTGCGCTGTGCCGGTTCGCATCCACCGCGAGGTGGGGGGCGCTTGCTTTGGACGGGGCGAGCTGATAATATGGGTGCTTGTCCGCAGCGTAAATCTGAGATGAGGCGATGATATGCGCTTTCTAGTTACAGGGTTGATGATGACTATTCTGGCGTTGGGCACGGCTTTCGCGTCCGACGGCGCAAAGAGCGAGGTCACTGGCCTTCCGCTCTACGAGGGGCCGATGTACCGCAGTCTTGACAGCAAGACTGAGGACATTGCAATCGACCCCCAGTTTCATGCGTTCCACCACCGCGGCGTCGATGAGGTTGGTTTCAGCCCGCTGACGCTGGAGGACTTCCGCCTGCCCGTCCCCGGACGTGTGCAGAAGGAGTTCAACTGGGAGCGCCTGACCTATCCCGATAACAGCAGGGTTGTCTGGCATGACGATTGCAACAAGTACACCGTCAGCGCGTTCTTCTTCACGCGTGACATGGTGCGCGATCACATCCAGACCCTGATCGATGCTTACTACGTCTGCGATCCGGACGTGGTGCAGCAGATGATCGACTACTACGCTGAGGTCACCCCGCAGAGCGGAGAGGCCATCAGCTGGGTGTGGTTCTCCGTGGACGAAGACAAGCACGACATCACTGACCTCGGCCCGAACCGCTACTTCGAGCGTTACCTGGCCAACTTCAAGGACAAGTTCTACCTTGAGTTCGGCCTGCCCAAGGCGCAGAGCATCGTGGACGACAACGTGCACGAGTTCCTGTACAACTACCAGCGCCGTGGCAAGTTCGTCTGCGGTCCCGAGCTGCACTACCGCGCCTGCGGTGACGAGAACTGCGATGGTGGTTGCGCCAAGTGCACCGCCACCTGCAAGGAGAAGGAGTGCAACGTCTGCCGTGAGAAGAAGGTCGGCAAGGGCGACGAGGCCCTCTACTGCCAGGACTACAAGTACCACGGCTTCAGCCTCGACCTCAACGAGAACTACGTCTACTACCCGCGCAAGGTTGTGATCGAGGACATCACCTACGATCACGTGGCCCGCGCATACCGCTGGAAGTTCGCCTGGCGTTTCAACGACTGCGAGATCAACTTCCTGCGTGAGATGTGCCACTACGGTGAGGCCTTCGACATCTCGCTGGTGCTCTCCGACCCGACATGGTACGCCCATGCCAAGGTGGATGCCCGCCTCAAGCGCAACATCCTCGCCAGCATGGATCCGACTGCCTGGGGTAACGTCTGGCCCGCCAGCAACCTGCCGATGGACATGAGCTGCTGCCCCTGCGGCCTGCCGACCTGCGATGGCAACTGCAGCCAGCGTGAGCTGGTGGACTGGGACTTCAGCCGTCCGGCTCCGCCGAACGTGCCTGAGACCCCGGCCAACAACAACCCGCCGACGAAGTACGAGCCTCCGCAGAAGGACAAGGAGACCGACGTCGTTCCCGGCAAGGGTTAAGAACGACCTCATTCAGATAACAGAAGGCCCCGCTTTGGCGGGGCCTTTTTTTGTTTCTGCGTGAACCGCTCCGAGCGGACAGGGAATTGTTTCTATCGGGTCTGGCCACCCCAGCGTGTGTCCAGCACGCCCTTGCGACCGAACACCAGTAGCTTGTAGCCTGTGCTGTCGCCGGAATCCAGCCGTTCATAGTGCAGCATCCCCACGGTGTAGGCGGCATTGAACTGCTCGCTGCCACATTCCACGATGTTGCGGCCGGCATACGGATCCTTTGGCCACTGGCCATCAAGCAGGATGTACTGGGAGACATCCGCCAGCTGGTCCGGGTAGTCCATTTCCTCTGCGTAGTACTGCTGGATCGCCCGTTCGAAACGGTTCGCCTGGATCCGCATCGCGCGGTCCTTCGGATATGCCTGGCCGCTGATCAGCACAGCCAGGATCACGAAGCACGTCAGCACCAGTGCATACCTGATCAGCATGGTGGTTGTGCGCTGTTCGCGCTCCAGCTCATGGAGCTGGGCATGCGAACCCCTGAAATGATTTACGGACCTGGGGTCCTTTCCTGTAAACATGAATCACTCCTTGCAGAACATGGAATGACCTTCGCCGGCCCGCATCCATACAGGGCCATGAGTGGGGTTTCAGCCGGTTCCCATCATCATTCGCAGTATCAGTCCTTACATAAAGTAAACCTGAATTTCAGCGGATATCAAGGGGCTGAGGCATGGAGAGGGGATGTTTCATTCGTGAAGAAATAAACGAATTCCAAGGGGATTGTGGTACAATAAAACTGGAATTAGTGTAAAACATACACTAATTAACAGCTAGAAAGGTGATTCGATGTCCGTAGAGACACTAAAGTGGACCAGCTTGCCTTACACGGAGACGCAGATCGCGGATGAGGCGGCCCGCCTTCATAGCCAGCTGAGTATTATCGGCTGGTCGCCGGTGGAATGCTCGCTGATCGCTCCGCTGACCTGGGAGATCAACAAGCTCAAGCGTGAAATGAATGCAGTGATCCTGGCGCACAGTTACCAGACGCCGGACATCATTTACGGCATCGCCGACCATGTCGGCGACAGCCTCGGCCTGTCGCAGGTGGCTGCCACCACTGATGCCGATGTCGTGGTCTTCTGCGGCGTGAAGTTCATGGCGGAAACCGCGAAGATCCTCTCCCCCGAGAAGACCGTACTGCTGCCGGATGACCGCGCCGGCTGCTCGCTGGCCGCCAGCATCACCGCTGAGGACGTGCGCGAGCTCAAGCGCCAGTACCCCGGCGTGCCCGTGGTCTGCTATGTCAACACCTATGCCGAGGTCAAGGCCGAATGCGATGCCTGCTGCACCAGCGCCAATGCCCTCGCCGTCGTGAATGACATGGAAGGGGACCGGGTGATCTTCCTGCCCGATACCCTGATGGCGCAGAACCTGCGTCCCCACACGGATAAGGAAATCATTGCCTGGAACGGCACCTGTGTTGTTCACGAAAACTTCGGCTCAGCTGAGCTTGAGGCCTTCCGCGGCCAGTACCCGGATGCGAAGGTGCTGGCGCACACCGAATGCGTGCCGGAAGTGGTGGCCCAGGCTGACATGGCCGGGAGCACCAGTGGCATGGAGCGCTACATCGCCGAGCATGAGGAAGCAAAGACCTTCATGCTGGTGACGGAATGCGGCATGACGGACAAGCTGAAAGTGCAGTTCCCGGACCGCGACTTCATCGGGACCTGTGTGCTCTGCCCCTTCATGAAGAAGATCGAGCTGCGTAATGTGCTGACCGCGATGAAGAATCCCGACAGCAGCCAGGTGATCGAACTTGACCGCCAGGTGATCAACGGGGCCCGCCGCTCGCTGGACCGCATGCTGCAGGTCGGCCGCGCCGAGCGGGTGAAGTAAGCCCTGCCGGCAAACTGGGCAGCTGCCGGATACCTACCAAGAAAACAACAACGGTTCTTCCCCGGATAAGTACTGGGAGGAACCGTTTTTCATTTCAAGGATTGGCAGGGCAGGGCAAGTTAATGAACCGAAATCCACGGGTGCGACATCATCTGCACACAAACCCATGAATGGTCATGCCACAAGTGAAAACCAGTTTGTCAGACCAGCATGCTTACCAGATTGGAGCGTCGTCCGGCCAGATACGGGAATGCTTGTTGGCACCCGCCATATCCTGGACAGCCTCGCGTTCTCCGTGGTAATCCCTAAGTCCTTCACTGCTGAAGAAGCCATTGCAGATGCTGCAGTTGCCCATGCTCACATCGAGCAGGGTCAGCTCAGCTTCGCAGTGCGGGCAGGCCTTGCCGGAGAGGACGCGACTCTGTACCTTGCGGGGGTCGCGGCCGGACTCACGGGAAACGCCTGACTCGCTGGCGGGCCTCAGTCCAATGGCACATAGCGAACACTTGTCGCCTTGTGCACCAAGAGGAAGTACCTTTTTGCAGCTGGAACACTGCCTCGGATTATTCATTTCAACTACCAACAGTCCAAAATCAAAGGAACATACGAAACCGTATGTCAAGACCATAACAGTCTAACAGAACCAGTATGGTCAAATCCACGTTAACAATACTTAAATTTCAAATTTAATCGCGTGCCTATACGCGCGTTAAGGTAAATCAGGAACTCTAACCAGTTATCCACAAGTTGTCGAAGGGATTGTGGGTTATGCCTTATCGGAAGGTGAAGAACTGGCGCCATCCGACTCAATAATCATGTCAATCAGGCCATAGTCCTTGGCTTCCTGCGGGCTCATGAAGTGGTCGCGGTCGGTGTCCTGCTCAACCTTGCTGATGTCCTGGCCGCTGTGCTTGGCGAGGATCTCGTTAAGGCGGCGCTTGGTGTCCTGCATCTGCCTGGCGTGGATCGCGATGTCGGAGGCCTGCCCCTGGAAACCGCCCCAGGGCTGGTGGATCATCACCTTGCTGTTGGGCAGGCTGTAGCGCTTGCCCTTGGCCCCGCCGGCCAGCAGTACCGCACCCATTGAGGCAGCCAGGCCGACGCAGATGGTGGACACGTTCGGCTTGATCAGCTGCATCGTGTCGTAGATCGCCAGGCCGTCAATCACGCTGCCGCCCGGGCTGTTGATGTAGATGTCGATGTCCTTAGTGCTGTCCTCCTTCTCCAGGAAGAGCAGCTGAGCGATCACGGCATTGGCCAGCTGGTCGCCGATCGGTGCCCCGATGAAGATGATGCGGTCCTTCAGCAGGCGGCTGTAGATGTCATAGGCGCGCTCGCCGAAGTTGGACTGCTCAATTACTACCGGTACATATGCCATTGTCGTGATCCTCCGCGCCGGTATGCTACCACGCGCTGACATCCATTATCTCAGCCGGCAATGGGCCCGGCCTGACTCCTATTATGCGGGAAAATCGGCTGGCAGTGTCCGGCGTGGATGCAAATTTGACCTTGCTCCTTGGATAGAATCAAGGAGTGGATCTCAAGCATTTCAAGACCCTCAGGCTCGGTGAGCCGCAACGCCTGACCGGCGGCCTGACTGACCATGAACATCCCGCCGTTTCACCGGACGGCACAATGCTGGCCTGCTACAGCGGTGACTACGGCCATATTTCGATGATCCTGCTCTCCATCGATGGGCACTTCATCCGCCGCCTGAGCCGCGGCGACGGCAACAACACCCAGGCCGCCTGGCATCCTGATGGCCGGCACATCGCCTGGCGCCAGCAGGACAGCAGTGCCTCACCATGGCGGATCGTGAAAAGCGATATCCTGCAGGAGCTGGTGCATGAAGCGCTGCTTGAGGATCAGAAGTTCAATTACAAGCATCCCTGCTTTGATGCCGATGCATCCCGGCTGGCCTACTTCTCTGACGAGGGTACTCCTGAGACGTACCAGCTGTGGATCATGGACATTGCCAGTGGTGAACGGCGCAAGCTGACGGACGGGCCTGCAGGCCGCAACAACTGCCACCCAGTGTTCAGCCCGGATGGCAAGCGGCTGGTGTTCCACGTCTATGAGGGCATCGGCGGGGCGGATACCCCGGTTGTCAACCTTTATGAGATCGGCATCGAAAGCGGCGAGATCCGCCAGCTGACGGATGACCGGCACCAGGACAAGCACCCGTTCTACATTGACGATGAAGTGATCAGCTTCCACCACCGTGACAACGAAAGCCGCATCCGCCACATTGAGCTGATGCACCTGCCTTCAGGTGAGCGCCTGAAGCTGACCAACGGGAAGTACAACGACAAGCATCCCTTCCCGTTCCGGGATGCACAGGGCAGGCTGAACCTCGCCTGGAGCTCCAAGAAGCTGGGCACTGAGCTGCCTGATGAAGAGAAAACCTATGACATCTTCGTCGCGCGGCTGGCTGAAGCGGATGACTAGCGCTGGACAACCAGAAATGTGGCCCTGCGAGGTATCACTAAGCATATGAAGAACTTTCTCAGCCATATGTGACCGTCCTGCTGGCTGCTCCTCGGTCTGGGGATCTACTGGCTGGTGATGAAGCTGCTTGGCCACTGAACAACGCTGGGCATAACACTTTGTGCTCTGTTTCACGAAACACGGACTGAACACTGGGGAGCCCCGGCGGACAGTGTTTAACTACCTTATAATCTCTTGTTATCAACTACCGGCAGGGGCCATATGAACCTGAGACTGACACCGATCATCACCGGCATCATCTGCAGCGCAGTGCTGCTTGCATCCTGCGGCGGAGGCCGCGACAGCATGGGCCTGACGGGGGCCGGCAAGCAGGATTTGCCGCTCGCCGAGCCTGCCGTGCCGGATGCAGTGCTGGACCGCTTCGCCCTTTACCTCAATGATGGCAGCAGGCTGGGGGATGCCACGATTGAAGGCCTGCAGCTGGATCTTTCGGATACGGAGGAGGGCAGCACCCTGCGCATTACCGCTGACAACGTGGAATCGTTGCGGGCGATGTACTTCTCGCTCGAATATGATTCCCGCAGCTTCAGCCCGGTACGCGCTGATGCATCCGCGGTCCTGCCCGGTGAAGCACTGGAGCTCCCCCTGCTTGCACAGCCCGGTGAATTGCACTATGGCCGCGTGCTGGTGGACCCGCTGGCGCAGGCTGGCTTCAGTGGCAGCGGTGTGCTGGCTGAGATCAGCTTCGCCAGGCATGCATTTGATCCGGCTGACAACAGCCAGCCGCAGGCAAGGCTTGTCAGCGTAGCGCCGCCGGCGCAGTCCTTCGAGCTTGTCAGCACCGATGAGCCGGGAATGAACTATTCCCTGATGATCCCTTACCAGCTGCCCGGTGACTACGACCAGAACAGCCAGGTGAACCTTGCTGACCTCACGCCATTGGCAGTCCACTTCGGCAAGAAAGCGCCATTTGATATTGGCTCCGTTGAAACTGTCGTGGATGGCGATGCCAACGGCGAAATCAACATTGCGGACATCTCCGTGATCGGCGCTAATTTCCAGAACACATTCACCGGCCTGTCGGCAATGGCCGGTGACCAGGCCGCACTGGACGGCGGGACCGGTACCAGTATCCAGCAGTTCGCGTTCGCGGATGCCGAGGGAGTCAGTAGCGAGGACCGCCTCTGGTTCAGCACTGCGTTTGACATTGACAGCATTGCCGGCGCACCGTTGGGCTGGACACTGCTGAGCGGCAGTAACGGGGGCAGCCCGGTTGTTGACAAGCCATCCGATCCGATTGCCTTTGAGACGGAGGGCCAGCGGGTGATGTCCCTCAATGCCCAGCTCTTCCCCCTGCAGCCCGCCACAGCTGAGGCAGTCAGCATCTATGTCAATGCACTGGATGCCGATGCGGCCATCACTGAGGTGCTGGTTGACTTCGGCGACGGCAGTGAGCCTGTGCTGCAGCCGCTGGCGCTGGATGGCAACTACCGCGTTACAAGCCTGCAGCATGCCTACGACACCGCCGGCGATTACACAGCGAATCTCAGCTTCCGCAGTGGTCCCGCAGCGGAGCCGCGTGCTGCCAAACTGGTGAAGTCAGTATTCAACCGCAGCTTCACCGTCAGCGTTCACGCACCTTTCAGCGATGCACCGGAAGTCGGGATCACTGCTGAGCCCGTGACTTCCGCTCCGCTCGGCACACAGGTGGCTTTCAGTGCCGGCCTGCTCAACCCGGGGGGCGGCAGCAGCATTGACAACTATGAATGGGACTTCAACGGCGACGGTGTCTTCGATGAGGAGGGCAGCGCTTCCGCCACGGTGTTTGATGCCGCAGCGGCTGACGTTGACCTCGGGCATGTGACGGTGCGCGCCACCTCCGACACCGGTGAGCAGGCCAGTGCCACACTGGCTTATGCCTACAACACGACCGGATCCAGCACACCGCAGGCGGAGCTGCTGTACGATGGCGCACTGCAGTTCAGTGAGACAAACGTACAGCTCGGTGGGCTGGGTGGTGTCGTCAACGGGTTCGGTGACAAGCTGGGTGCGCTCAATGCGGACTTCGGCAACTTCCGCAGCCAGTTCAGGGTGAAGGATCCCGCCGGGATAGAGAGTTTCATTGCCTACGTGCCCGGCACCGAGCAGGACATCCAGCTTGACGGATTGGGTGACTTCCGCATCGACTTCGAGGTGCTGTTCGCCGGGGCGCTGTTCTGCTCTGACGGCATCACCGTCACGCTCGGCGCGCGCGCGATTGATCTCGATGTGTTCCCGACGGAAACCACCATCAAGGCTCCGATATCCTTCACCGCCGATCCGGCGGAGCCGGGGCTGATCGACCACTTCGTGTTCGACTTCGGCGATGGCAACCAGGTCAACACCTCGGATACCACCGTCTGGCACGAGTACCAGGTCAAGCAGGATTATGATGCGACCGTCACCGCCTACTGGACGGACGACAAGCAGAACACCAGTGCCCCGGTGACCGTCAGCTGTGGCTTTGAGCGACAGGTTGACCTGCTGGTGGACACCAGCCCGGGACTTGTCAATGTGGAGCTGAACTTCACCGCTGACGTGGAATTCCCCGAGCTGGTGACTGAGTACATCTACGAATTCGGGGATGGCAATGCGGTTACCACCACGGACACATCAGTGCCGCATACCTATGTCACCGTTGGCAACTACGAGCCCTTCCTGATCGCCAGCTACTCGGATGGCCCGACCATCCTGTCCGACAAGCTCAACCTTGACGTGCAGGACCCGGGGCAGCTGGTCACCGAGCCGCTGCTGGAAATCGTCAGCCAGCAGAATGACTTCCCGCTGCTGGTGGAATTCACGGCCAAGAACACCAAGTTCAAGGTCGGCACCAGCCTGCTGTCCTTCAGCATCAACTTCGGTGACGGTTCGAGCGTGCAGAACATCACGGACATCAACCAGAGCGTGTACCATGCCTACTACACACCGGGCAGCTTTACCGTCACGCTCACGCTGCGTGACACCGACTTCGAGCAGAACACCGACGACCTGAACCTCGATGTGACGGACCCCGGCGGCAAGTTCCAGTACAGCGCGATCGGCACCACCGCCAATACCTTCGAGGTGGCGAAGATCGCCGTTGTCAAGGGCAATGCCGGCCAGGTCGCCTGGTCGGCCCGGGCGGCCGGGGGCAGTGACGGCTTCGCTGTCAAGAACGGAGTGAATGACCTATACCATGTGAACTTCGCGGCGACTGCCAACGCTGAAGGCACCGCCTGGAACACTCCGGTGAAGGTCGCCGAGGCCAAGGGCGCGCAGGACCACCTGAGCGCGGCCAGCATGTCCGGAGTGCCGGCGGTGGCCTACTACCTGTACAGCAGCATTGACAATCCATTCCCGGATGACGGCGACCTGCTCTACTGCACGAGCACGCAGCTGGATGGCTCCGCCTGGAACACACCGGTCGTTGTCAGCAGCACCGGCGACATCGGCCGCCATCCAACGCTGCTTTCCGTGAATGGCCGCCCCGCGATTGCCAGCCGCCTGAGTACAAGTGCAACGGACGGTACAGGCCAGTACATCCGGGCCACGGCCGGGGACGGCAGCACATGGGGAGGCTTCCAGGACCTCGGACCATCCGGCAATGAAGACTACTTCTCGCTGCTCCTGGTCTTCAACGGCGTGGATGTCGTGCCGGCAGTCGGCATGCAGCTGAACACCGGCGGACAGTTCCGGCTGGGCTTCCAGGCGGCGCAGGACCAGAACGGTGCCACCTGGGTCGGTGGCGACACAGTGCTGTTCGGTTCAAATGACCGGGCCTTTGGCGTCGACACCATGACGGCGGACGAGCCCTGGATTGCCTTCCAGGACAGCATCGCCGGCCGGATCTACTTCTCTAAAGGCACCGATGCAGCAGGCAGCAGTTTCACGACCGAGTCAGTGGTGATCGATGCGCCGGACGGCAGCTTCCCCGCCTCATTCTCGCTGGGGCTCAGTGCCAACCGGCCTGCCGTGCTGGTCAGTGTAAAGGGCGGAACCGACGGGGCACCTGAACCGGTCTACGTCGTCACAGCCAGTGACAACGACGGAGCTACGTGGGGTGCGCCGGAACTGGTGGGCTGGACATGGCAGCACCACGCGGTGGCCTTCACTGAGAACGAGGACGGGGAACAGCTTATCCTGTTCTACGACCACATGAATGCAATCGGAGGTACTGGCCTGATCCGCAGCGGCAGCCGCAACGTCCCGGCACCCTAGCCGTTGGCAAATCACACGGGAGAGATCAGGACTCGAGCGGTACGCTGGCCAGCCAGCCAAGGTCTGACTGGTACAGGTCCTTGATCACGCGTACGCCGTAGTAGGCCATTGCCAGGCGCTCGACGCCCAGTCCCCAGGCCAGCACAGGGTACTTCACGCCGAAGGGCTGGGTCACCTCCGGGCGGAACACGCCGGCGCCGCCCATTTCCATCCAGGTGTCGCCCCACTTGATGTGTACCTCGACGGAGGGCTCCGTGTAGGGGAAGAAGGCCGGCTTGAGCTTGATGTCCTTTATGCCGAGCCGCTCGTAGAACTTGCCGAGCGTGCCCATCAGCGTCGCCAGGCTGGCGTGTTCATCGATGATGATGCCGTCCACCTGGTGGAACTCCGGCAGGTGCGTGTTGTCAACCGTCTCGCGGCGGAACACGCGGCCGATGCTGAACACCTTGTGCGGGGCCTGCGGGTGGCGGCTGACGGCACGGATGCTGGAGGCGGTCATGTGCGTGCGCAGCACCACCTGGGCGGCACGTTCGGCGCTCCATGTGTAGCGCCAGCCCTTGCTGCCGGTGTCACCGCCGTCCTCATGCGTGCGGCGGATCCTGTCAACGAGCCCGCTGTCCTCAGGCAGCTCGTAGCTGCGCGGCTGCTTCAGGTAGAAGGTGTCCTGCATCTCGCGCGCCGGGTGGTCCTGCGGCTGGAACAGGCAGTCGAAATCCCAGAAGGCGGTCTCCGCCATCTCGCAGCCGGCCTCGCTGAAGCCGAGCTCCAGGTAGGCCAGGCGCACCTTGTCAATCACGCGCATCAGCGGATGGGTCTTGCCCGGGTGCACGCGGTCGGCCCCGAGGCTGACGTCGTAGCGGCGGAATTCCACATTGCGCCAGCTGCCGTCGGCCAGCATCTCCGGGGTCAGCTCGTTCACCTCGACGAGTTCGCTGACAGCGCCGCTGGCAATGCCCTCCGCCAGGCGGCGGCCGCCATCAGTCAGTTCAACCGTACGTCGGCTGCGCTCACGCACGTTGACAAGTTCCTTGCGTCCCTTGAGGAAGTCGGCGCCGCGGTTGTGGCGCTCATCGGATGCTGCGTCCAGCACTAGGCTGCCACCGGCGATCTGGATCGCCACCATCAGCGCCTCGGCGTCACTGGCCGGTGGTTCATGGTCACAGTAGTCCGCCAGCAGGCTGAGCGTGCCCCTGTCGAAGGTGGCCCAGCCGTGGTCCACCAGCACCCGCGCATACTTGCCGGGCTGCACGCCATGCTCCTTCAGGCGGTCATGCTCGCCGAGCTCCTTCATGCCGGCGCTGCCGCCGAGGCTGATCAGCACCTCGGCGATCAGGCGCTCCGGCAGGTGCGCCATGCCATGCTGGATCTCCTGTCCGAGCTCGCCGAGCGTCACCTCGCGGTAGGGCAGCTCGGTCACGGAGACGAGGCCCTCGCGGGACAGCTCGACGGCGGCTGCGCTGATCAGCGCCTGGTCGGTGCCGGCAATCGCGGCCAGGCTCTCGACGCTCGTGTCAGCGGACCCGGTGCCCAGCGCCTTGATCAGCGCATACTGGTGTGGAGGCAGTTTCTGCATCGGGCAGATTATATCGGCTGTACCTGCAGAGGGAAGGCGGTGGGTTAGAGGCCGGGTACCGAGACCTTGATGATTCGCTCCCGGCTTTGCCGGCGTCCATCCTCGTCATTTTCAGGGCCATATTGCACTTCACTGGCCACCAGTCCCCCGGGTAGGTGTTCGATTGAACTGGCAAAGGTGCCTCCAATATTGTCAGGCATCCGCTGTTCAGTGACAGTTCCGTCTGGATGTAGGACAAGCAGGCGCATACGGGACAGGAAGAACAATGAGGCAATCATTCCCGGGCGCTTTGCAGTGTAATGGAGGAAATCGGACTGCTCAAGTCTGTCATCCACCCATAAACCCATGCCACTTGTATAGCGATACTCGCCGACAATGTATCCTTGGCCATCAGGGGAAATGTACTGCAGGCTGCCGGAAATAAAGCGCTCGGGCAGTTGCCACTGGTTCATTGCTGAGCGCTGGCCATCAAGAATCTGGACTTCAACAGGCTTTGTGTTCCTTATCCTTGATCCGCAGTAGTCTCCCCATTGCTGGAAAACACCCATACCGGTCAGGGGCCTGGTGAAGAGCACTTCTCCATTGCCATCAAACGCGAATAACTGATTACTAAAGGGATCAGCACCAACAAAGTTGCCGTTGTCAAGGACGTTGATGTTGACGAAGAAAGCATTGAGTGGCTTTCCCTCGAAACTGATCGGCTTGAGGGTGTCGCCTTCAGACCAGAGAATTGAGGGTAGATTCGGATCGGTGACTCCCTTCGTGTCCATGCAGAGAAGGACAATGCCGTTGTCATTGATGGCGGTGGCCCCCGGGAGACCGAGGTTGGGATTGGTAGCCATCCGGTGCTCTATTCCAAAGTCACTGTTCAGAACAACACAGTGCGAAGCAGTTGGAACGACCAGGTAATTGCCTGAAGGCGAGATTGAGAACTGGCAATACCGATGCAGGACATGCTGCGGATCAAGCTCCAGTTCAGTCGCCCGCTCGCCAGTGGCAGCGTCCATCAGGGTGAGGTTGCCAGCCCTGTCAAACAGCACAACGCCGTAGTTCCTGTCTGCCTGGAACAGCCAGCGTGTCTGGAAGGGGTAGTCCGAATTGTGCCAGACCTGCCTTCCCTCAGGATCCAGCAGTCCGATGCCGGTGGCATCCCACACTACGATCCCCAGTTCGCCGGCACTGCGGAACATACCGGCATCCCTGCCGTCCTGCCACTGCGCCTTCCATGCAACACGGGCAACCGGCTCCGCCCCGGAAATGACAACAGGCAACCCCAATAGCCAAAACGCAATGAAAGCCAGGATGGCTTGGACCGGCCTGCGGGAACTGGGCTGCTTCACAGGTCAAGTCTAGCATCGCAGTGCATGGACAAAAAAAGGGGCTCCCCATGGGGAGCCCCCTGCTGATGGCAGTTCTAGCTGGCCGTGCCAAGCTTGCAGCTTGGCCTCCATATCCTAATCAACCACGTCCGAAACGCGCTTCACGATGAAGTGGATCCCGCGCACGGAAGAATCACCGAGTTCAACATCCACGTTTGCGGGCCTGACCACCAGGCGGTCATTGCCGCTTTCGGCATGTACGGTGTACATCCCGCTCTCGAGGTTGCGGAAAACGAATTTCCCGTCGTCATTCGTAAGCACCGGGGCATGGTCCGTACCGGCCAGGCTGACAATGATGCCCGGCACGGGGCGGCCGTCCTCAGTGCTGGCGATGCCGATGATGAACAGGCCATGCTCGCCGTCTCGCTGGCCCCACCAGCCGCCGTCCACATTGCTGTGGGCGCTGCGGCCGGCATCATTCACGGCGAGCACGCAGTAGAAGTAGCGCACTCCAGGCCTCGCGTTGTCATCGAGGAAGCGGGTCTCCGCCGTGCGGCCGATCGCCACGAATCCGCGGCGCTCCAGCTGGTCGTCGCCGGCCTGCTCATCAGGCTGCAGTTTGCGGAACACCAGGTAATGGTCCACCACCCCGCGGTGCGGCGCATTCCAGTGCAGGCCGATGCCGTTGTCAACCGTGCCGTCAGAGGCTTCCAGCCCCCAGGGGGCATGGCTGCGGCGCATCGGGCGGTCAGTGTTGCCATCGAGGATCACGCTGGCGGACTGCATCACGGCGCCTAGCGGGTCCACTGTGAACACCACGAAGTACAGCGTGCCGGCCGGCGAGATGAAGCTCGCATCCTGTGGCAGGCGCACCTTCGAAGCTGCGTCATGTGGGCCGCTGATCGTCCAGCTGCGGTTGGAGTAATTGCCGACCGCGACGAAGTAGCCGCCGGCGCCCTCCAGTGGCATGGCCTGCACGTCCAGCCCGACCACGTCGTAGTCACCGAGGCCGTCGATGCCGTACAGCGCCCAGGCCAGGCCAAAGCCCTCCGGCTGCAGCAGCAGGCCGCGGTCCGTCTCTGTGGCGTTGGCAGCATTGATGTAGTCATTGCCGCGCACGGAGGGCGGTGCCTCATCCAGGGCACTGCTGCCCTTCAGCGGCTCAAGCCCGGCGGGCAGGGCAGGCAGGCCGCTCACATCAGCCGGGCTGCCGTCGAGCTTCTCGTTGACAGTTTCCAGCTGGGGAATCTGGGCCTGCTGGTCCAGTGCGGTGTTGAGATCAGGGTTCGAGCTTGTCCCTCCGCCACAGCTGCCAAGCAGCATGGCAAGGCTGATGATCAGAAGCAGGAGCCCCCTTCCTTCCTTTCGCATATACATGTCCGTCTCCTTCCAGGACTGGGTCCTGTTGATTGGTCACAGTTGGATGGTAACTGCACCAATCAGCAGTCGTAAGACACGAATGTATCCCTTCTTGTGGGGCACAGTTTGTCATTTTCAAGCGAAACCAGCCACCACAGTGCAAGTTATAACAGAATCTGTGCCCATTAATCTTTGCGAAAGCGAAATGAAAGCTGATCTCAGCGGATTTCCCTTTCGCAATGTAACCGGCCTGCCAGGCCTGCGTCTGAGTATGTGTAGAGCAAACGCTGATTAAGGCGGGGGGCCTCCATCATCCCATCCCATCCCAAACCCCCCGCCATTTTTTTCCCTCCCAATCTCCCGCGCCACTAGAATCAATCCTGCAATGGGCATCTTCGCCAAGGCAATCATCAGGCTGCTGCTGGCCTTCGTGGTGCTGTACCTGCTGCTGTTCGTACTGTCTGCCGATGCGCAGTGGCTGCAGGGCTGGCTGCTATGGGGCCTGCTGGCAGCGACCGTCGTTGCCAATCTCGTTGTATTGCGCCGTGACCCGGGCCTGCTGGCGGAGCGTATGAAGCCGATGCTCAGGGCGGGCCAGCCGCTCATTGACCGCATCCTGCTGCTGCTGTTCGTTGCTTGCTACGGTGCCTGGTACATCCTGATGCCGCTGCAGCACAGGCAGCAGCCTGGGACATCCATCCCTGTCTGGCTGCAGGCCGCCGGCGGACTGCTGGCGCTGTCCGGTTGCGTGATCATCATCATTTGCTTCGCGCAGAACAGCTACCTGTCCACCGTGGTTCGCATCCAGTCCGAGCGCGGGCACCAGCTGGTGGACACAGGTCTCTACTCCATCGTGCGGCACCCGATGTACGCAGGCGTACTTTGCCTGCTGCCGGGGGCTGCGCTGTTGCTCTCATCCTCATGGGGCCTGCTGGCAGGCATTGCCGGAATTGTGGTTCTCTACCTGCGCGCCGTACAGGAGGAGAAGCTGCTTTGCCAGCAGTTGCCCGGCTACGCGGATTACGTCAAGCGGGTGCGCCACAGGCTGATTCCATACATCCTCTGACCTCATCCCGGCCTTCCTTGATTGCACTGTGCCCCTGTTCTGAATCTCAGTTATACTGACTGTGACCCCGTGATTGGGACACAATTGCGCTCCTGGTTGCCTGCCCGGCACGGGTATCTTAGAAATGAAGCGGGAACAAGAGTGAACATCATCCTTGATCGCGAAAGCAAGCAGCCGCTGTACCGGCAGATCATCGAAACCATCACCAACTGGGTGAAGAGCGGAGAGCTGCCGCCGGGCGCTTCACTGCCAAGTGTGCGCCAGCTTGCCCGTGACCTCGGAGTGGGGATCAAGACCGTGAGACAGGCCTACGACGAACTGGTTGCGAATGGAGTGCTGGACACCCGGCAGGGCAGTGGCACCTTTGTCTCCGACCGTCCGGCGGGCCTCGTGTTCAGCGTTGACCCCGAGGAGCTCAACCAGGGCATGGCGGAACTGCCGCCGATGATCTGGCAACCCTACAAGTTCGACACCCGCTTCGGCCAGTTCACGATCAAGGCCGGTGAGGAGCATCCCTACAAGCTCTCGCTTGCGCAGCCGGACCCCTCACTGTTCCCCTTCGAGCGCATCAAGCAGGTTGCCACCAACATGCTCTGGTACCCGAAGGAGATGTTCTTTGACCGCAGCCACCCGCAGGGCTACCAGCCGCTGGTGGAATGGCTGGAGCGCGAGATGGCGCTGGCCGGCGTCGACATGCGCCCCGGTGTCAACGAGGTGATCATTTCCGGCGGCTTCCAGCGCGCCTTGTCAATGATCCTCGACCTGCTGGCGGCCCGCGGTGAGATGGTGGCGGTCGAGACCCCGACCTACGCCAGCATCCTCAACCTGCTGATCGTGAAGGGCATCCAGTGCGTCGGCGTGCCGGTGGATGGAGCCGGGATGGATACGGAGTACCTCTCCGTGCTGTTGCGCAAGGAGCGCATCAAGGCGATCATCACCATCCCGACCTACCACAACCCGACCGGCACCGTGCTTGCCAACGAGCGGCGGGAGCACCTGCTGCGCCTGGCGGCCCAGCACCGCGTGCCGATCATCGAGGACGACTGGGGCCGGGCGCTGCGCTATGAAGGCAATGCCGTGCCACCGCTCAAGGCGCTGGACAGCGGCGGCTATGTGATCCACGTCGGCAGCTTCTCGAAGACCTTCCTGCCGGGCCTGCGCATCGGCTGGATCACCCTGCCGGGTGAGATCGCCGTCACCGCGCTGCGCGCCAAGTTCGCCGCCGACAAGGGCGACAGCTGGTTCCTGCAGGTGATGCTGCATGAGTTCATCTCACGCGGCTACTTTGACAAGCACCTGCGAAAGACCATCAAGGTCTACAACCAGCGCCGGCTCGCGCTGCTGGACGGTCTGAAGCAGCACATGCCGCCGGAGGTCAGCTGGGTGCGACCCAGTGGCGGGCTGTCGGTCTGGGTCAGGCTGCCGCGGCAGATCAAGAGCATCCCGCTCTTGGAAGCCTGCCTGCCACACGGGCTGGAATTCGCGACGGCGAACTTCTTCAGCCCGGAGCGTGAGGATTCCAGCGAGCTGCGCCTGAGCTTTGGCCGCGCCACGGAGCAGGAACTGCACGAGGGGGCACGGATCCTCGGGGATGTGATCCGCGAAATGATGGACAAGCTCTCCACCCCGGTGGAGAAGGGGGCCGACTTCGCAGAGTAATGAAGGAGCGAGACATGCAATACAGATGGAACAACATGGGGTTGGCAATTTTCCTGCTGGCAATGCTCTTGGCAGGCTGTGGCGGCGGGACGGAACTGGCCAAGCAGCAGCAGTCAGGCAATGGCACGCTGGCGGGCAGCATCACGGTCGGTGGCAGCGAACTGGCGGAACTGCCCGGCGGCGGCAAGATCGGCACACGGCTGATTGAGAACATCGAGGACATCGACTCCATCGAGATCGAAACCACGGGCGGACTGATGAATGTCACCAGCGTCCCGCCCGGCACCGCGCAGCTGCTGCAGCTTGCGCTCATGCCGGAGGAGGACCTCAGCGGTGGCAACGCAGCCAGCACGGCGGTCACGCTGAACATCCCGCTCAGCATCGAGCAGGGCCAGCAGACGAGCGTATCCGTTGAGGTGCAGTTTGAGCAGGAGGCAGCGATTGCCAGCAAGGCCTCAGCCCAGGCCGGGCGCCCCTGGTTCGTGCGGCTGCGCTATACCATCAGTGGACCGGGCGCCACCACCAGGCACCTGCGGATCCGCTGGGCGGACAGCATGCTGCAGGATGACCGTGACCTGGATGACGACTTCAGCGATGAGGACAGTTTCCCGGACAGCGATCGCGATGGACTCGGAGATGACTACCGCGAAATCGTGACGGACCAGGCGAAGGATCGCGCGGTGCTGACCCGGGAAGGATCCATCATGCAGACGGTTCCTGCGGAGCATGCGGTCCTGCTCAACACAGGCCTGAGCATCCGCATCAGCGAGCTGACCAGCATCACAAGGAATGGACAGCCATCGCGGCCTGCCGAGCTGCAGCCCGGCGATGCCTGCAGCGCCAGCGGCTACATCGGGGATGATGGCATCCTGCGGGCACTGGAGATTGACGCAAGGGCGCAGTCTGACGTATCATCAAGGCATTAGACGGGGCTATGACCGTGCAAATCCATAGCGCGCAGGGGGAGGGCCAGGCCCTCCCCCGTTTCCTTACTGCCGAATTCGGTGGGCGGGATGCCTGCTTGGGTATAATTGTTGGGTGCTCCCCTGTGGAGCAGTGATATTAGACGCTGTGAGCATATTCCGAGAGGTTGAGATCAAGATGACCAGCCGCACGACCTTCACCGCCGTACTGGCAGCGCTGCTGCTTGTGCTGTTCGCCATCAGTGCCGCCTTCGCCCAGGAATCGGAAGCTGAGGAAGTCCCGGCCTCCCATGGAAACGGCATCAATCGCGCCGTCAGCTACAGCCAGGCGCTGCTGTCCGACCGTTTCCTGCCCGGATTGCCGGATTTCGACGGCGCCAGCGGCTACCAGACGCGTGCCCAGAAGATCGTCAGCGACCTGTTTGCTGAGGGTGAAAGCGATGTCAGCGACCTCGTGCAGGTACTGGTTGCCAACAACCGCACGGTGCTGGACCACCTGATCGTCAACCTTGCCACCCAGACCATCTACGAATGCAACATCAACGGTGAGAAGCTCAATGAGCAGAAGATCTCCAGCGGGGCCCATGGCTATGACACTCCGCTCGGTGAGTACAAGGTGGTCAACCAGGCCAAGAAGGCCTACTCCAAGAAGTACGAGAGCTGGATGCTGCACTGGATGGGCCTGACCTCTGACGGTGCCTACGGCATGCATGGCCTTGAGGGTTCAAGCTACGAGCGCAAGCTAGGCAGTGTTGCCAGCCATGGCTGCGTGCGCCTCAGCCGCGAGTACGCCAAGGACCTGTACAGCCGCATCAAGGTCGGCACGCCGGTCTACATCGTGAACGACCCGGAGCTTGACCTGCCGCCCTACCGAGAGATCAGCGAAGAGGCTGCATTGTCAATCGTGCTTGACGTTGTCAACCCCAGTGACCCCTGGGAAGTCTTCTGAGCAGCCGGCGCAGCCTCAGTAGCTGATCCTGAAACGTTCAACCTGCTGCCCGCCCGCAACCGGACACAGCAGCAGGAAATAACCATCCCCATCCGGCCAGCACAGCATCTCCGCACCATTCGGCAGGCTGAGCATGTGGTCCCGGTGCATCACATAGTCATGCACGAGCAGGCCGCCGCAGTTGCGCCTTGTCAGCCATAGCAGTACCGGCCAGCGCGCCACTGCCTGTTCGATGGAGCGCATTACCCGTCCACTTTCGAAGCGGCTGGCCTGCAGCAGGATCGTATAACTGTCAGGACTTGCCTGCATCCTGAATTCACCCAGCGGCCGGCGCATGTCAGTGTATTCGAAGCGCACGGATGGACCGGAACGGTCAGTGTAGAAGCGGTTGAGGCCGCTTGAATCACTGACAACCACAAGGTTGTCATCCGGGATCAGGGCATGCCTGACGATCCGTTCGCTGCTGCTGAACTGGTTGATGTCAACACCCTGCGGCCCATGCCAGAAGAAGCGCTGCCCGTGACGGTCCATTGAAGTGATCAGCACTATCGGCTGGACCTGTTCCACGAGCTGGCTGGGGTCGTCCTCGCTGTGCAGGATGCTGCGCACCGTACCTTCGGAAAGCAGGCCGGCATCCCCCTGCTGCAGTACCGGGTTCAGCCTCGTTGCCTGCCACTCATCATTCTCCGGCCCAGGTGGCTGGGCATGCCAGATGTCGCCTGCCTTGTCCGTGAAGTAGATCTCATGCACACTGGTTGCCAGCAGCGGTCCGGCCAGGTCCATCTCCTCAAGCAGGAAGCAGCTGTCCTGCGGGTTGCCATCCTTGTCATAGACATAGCAGTATCCGCCGCCGGTGAACACATAAAGCTGACCGTCATTGCCAGGAACAGGCTTGATCAGGAACGGGATGCCGGACAGCCTGAAGTCTGGAAGCAGGCTGCGTGTCCAGAGCACTTGCCCGTCGGCTGAGAGAAGGTTGATGATGCCATCGAGATTGCAGGCAACATATCCATGTCCGGGCCAGGCGGTGTAGTTGCCTCCAATATCCATCTGCGGGTCGTCAATCCGCTTGTATCGCGGCGGATCCGCCCCGAAGCAGTGCAGCGCAAGGTCGCTGTCCAGCACTGCAGCACCTTCCCCGCAGTCCAGCAGCTCAACGGCTGCAAAGCCTTCCGGCAGCACTGGGCCAAGCTTGCCAGCGGGCAGCAATCTTGGGCGGGGCGCAGCCAGCAGCAGGATTGCCCCAAGCAGCCACAGGACAAGGAATCCTCCGCCTGCAAGCAGAAGGCGGAGGCGGTTTCGCTGGGCTGTCGCCAACAGCAGGGGATGGGCCAGTTCATCGCTGTCGGGCCTGTGGTTTGGCGGTATGCGGGACATGCTCAGGCGTGGGGGATGTCAAGCAGGAAGCGGAATGCCAGGTAACTCAGCACGCTGATCACCGCGAGCACCAGGAAGAATGCCAGCACGACACGGCGGCCCTGCAGGCCATGTGGTTCATGTCCGGACTGGTTCTGCTCTGCCATCACTGCGAGATTAGCACATCCGGCAGTGCATGCGCCGTGGCTGGCGGAAGTGTATGGCAGATAACACTGGCAACTGTCAGGTCAAACTGCGGCAGCTCTACCTTACAGTTCACTTAGCTGCAATCCCAATCCACTTTTCTGGAGACCGCCATGCGCACCTTGCAGAGATTATCAGTGCTTGCATACCTGCTGCTTTCATCATCATGTTCAGGTACTGTCCAGTCCGATGTGCCGACAGCGCGGAATGGATTCCATTTGCAGGAAGCAGAGTTTCCGGCCACGCTTCCCCAGGATGCGATGCAGCCTTGGGAACGCAGCTCTGCTGGCATCACGCAGGGCAGCGCATTCAGTGCCGGACGTGACAGTTTCATTACATCCCCGCAGGGAGCATCTGCATCAGGTGAGACTCTGCAGCTGCAGGCTGCAGGAAGTGGACCGGCCTGGGGCATCTGGCGGATCGGCCTCGATGGTGGCCAGCCCGGCACCCTCAGTACGGATGTGAATGTCGGGGCAGTGGAAGGTGGCTGCTACTACCTGGCTGTTGCCAACTACGGCAGCGGCCGCTGGCAATGGCATGGCCCCTTCATGGACAGCCATGTCAGGCTCAGCCTTGCCGGTGGATCATCGCTGGCATCGCCGGCCGGTAACCTGCTTGTGGCAGTGCTGGTGGATGGCCAGCACTCAGCTGAAGTGGTGGGACTGGGCGTGGAAATGGCAGACCCGGCTGACGGCAGTCCCCCCGGGCAGGTCAGCGGCCTGCAGGCCACAGCAGTGGCCGGCGGCTTGCTGCTCCAGTGGAATCCCCTGCAGGAGTCTGGCATTGCCGGTTACCGGATCTACCATTCAGGCAGTCCGTTCACAAATCCGCAGGCGGCCGGAGTGCGCAGTGTCAGCTACCTTGAGGGGAACAACCGGCACCTGCTGGATGGAATCGATGGCACGACCTTCGTAAGGGTGGCTGCTGTTGACCACAGTGGCAACACGGGAGAAGCGAGCGAACAGGTATCAGGCCTGCCCCTAGCGGGGGCTGCAGTGCCACTTGCCCTGCAGCTGGATCATGCCAGCGGAACAATGGGGTTCCCGGCAACCCTGGTTGCCAGCGGCGCTGACAACTATGATTTCGATGCCGAGGGAGACGGGATCTTTGAAGTGCTGGACAGCAGCTCCGGCAGCATCATCATCGATACCATGCACCCCGGCATAATCCGCCCGGCGGTGCTCGCGCACGGCCCTGGCGGCGAGGCAGTCGCGCTAGGCAGCGTGTCCCTGCTTGTCAGTGCCAACAGCCGGCCGCTGGCATCCGCCACGGCCAGCCCGCAGACGGGGCCGGCACCACTGCTGGTTGACTTCAATGGCGTGGCTGAGGACCAGGAGGATGCCCCACAGGATCTGGTCCTGGCCTGGGACTTTGATGGTGACGGCATCTATGAACCAGGCACGGATACGCTCAATCCGCCGGCGCAGCTGTTCAAGCAACCGGGCATCCACAATGTGAAGTTCCGCGTGTCCGACAGCCAGGGGGCAAGCGACGTGGATAGTGTGGCAATCCTCGTGACGGGCATTGACCCTGACAACATAGCGCCCTTTGCTGACATCATTGCCAAGCGCACGCCGGGAATCTCCCTGCTGCAGGTGGATTTTGATGCCTCAAACAGCTTTGACAGCGATGGCAGCGTGGTCTGGTATGAATGGGACCTAGACGGTGACGGCAGCTTTGAGCTGGCGGGGCCCGGCTCCCACTGCAGCCATGTCTTCCCGCTAAGCGGTATTTACCATCCGCTTGTGCGCGTCACCGATGATGCAGGAGAGACCGGCAGCATGTCGACGACCCTGCACCTGCCAAGCGCCTGGCCTGACCTGAATGGCGGACAACTGATGCAGCGCCGCAGTGAGCTGTCCGGTCCGATCACGGACAACCTGCGCTGGTCCTATCCGACCGGCCATACGGTCAGTGGTTCACCGGTGGTATGCCCGGATGGCAGCATAGTGTTCGGCGACTATTCCTTTGAGCTCAATGCAGTCTGGCCGGACGGTACCTTGAAGTGGTCACTGTTCCTTGGCGGCGGGCAGATCGAATCCACCCCGGCGGTAGCGGCGGATGGCACGATCTATGTCACATCCCTTTCGGACAAACTGTATGCTGTCAGTCCCAGCGGGCAGGAACGCTGGTCCATAGACACAGGTGCAGACATCATTTCAAGTCCCGTCGTCGGGCGGGATGGCAGGATCTACTTCGGCAGCCATAATGGCAGCCTGTACTGCGCATCACCCGAGGGACAGACAATCTGGACCTACCCCTCCTCAGGCATCATTGAAACCGCGCCTCGCATCGGGCCGGACGGCTGTGTCTACTTCGGCAATAATGACAAGCGCATCATTGCAGTCAATCCAGATGGCACGCTGCGCTGGGAATACATCGCAACCGGCAGCATCCGCAGCACACCGGCGATCACTGAGGACGGCAGGCTGTACATCGGTGTCGTGAGCGGTGAACTGCTCTGTCTGGACCTGCAGGGCAACTACCTCTGGGACGTCAGCCTGCCGGATGCGGTGATTGATTCACCGGCCATTGGCCTTGACGGCAAGGTCTACATCGGATGTGTTGATGACAGGTTGTATGCCTACAGCGGAGACGGCGATGAGCTGTGGAACTTTGACACCTCCGGTGACATCTGGGGCT
The DNA here is from genome assembly GCA_020440645.1 of bacterium. Classification (GTDB taxonomy): domain Bacteria; phylum 4484-113; class 4484-113; order 4484-113; family JAFGCY01; genus JAHEFU01. Next base: position 69,144 of record JAGRNR010000005.1, read on the forward strand.
CGCCGGTGATCGGTTCGAGCGGACTGGTATACATCGGAAGCAACAGCCTTGACATGTTCGCGCTGGACTCCCAGACAGGGAACGTGGAATGGTCACGGACACTGACTGACCAGATATTCAGTTCCGCTTGTCTTTCGGAGGATGGAGCACTCTACATCACAAGCTCCGACGGCCAGCTGCACTCCATCGGGAAGGCATTTTAAGAGGTTCTGTACAGTCATCCGGAATTGGCCATCCAGGACAAGAAACAGCTAACGTACGTGTAGCCGATTTGTTGTGTGTCGTGCTATAATGGTGCTTCATAGATATAAGGTATCTTGAAGCGTGAAACACGTATCCGGTTTCGCTTGGCGCGAATGTCCCGGAACCCTGACCAGATCAGACGGAACGGCAGTTTGTCCGTGTGTTTCACGTTTCGTATGGAGCACAGGTCTTGACCAAGAAACGAAACGACAGGTTCGAGTTCGACGAGAACATCCAGCCACGCCGCATTGTGGAGGAAATGGAGGAAAGCTTCCTCGATTACTCCATGAGTGTGATCGTGTCCCGTGCACTGCCTGATGCACGTGACGGGCTCAAGCCGATCCACCGCCGCATCCTCTGGGCGATGCAGGACGCGGGCTACACGGCGGACAAGGCGACCACCAAGAGCGTGAAGATCGTCGGTGAGGTGATGGGTAACTACCACCCGCACGGTGATGGTGCCCTGTATGAGGGCCTCGTGCGCATGGGCCAGGAATGGAGCCTGCGCTACCCGCTGATCACTCCGCAGGGTAACTTCGGCTCGATTGACGGTGACCCGCCGGCAGCGATGCGATACACCGAGGCCAAGATGAGTAACCTCGGCGCCTACCTGCTGAAGGATGTGAAGAAGGACACCGTGGACTGGGTGCCGACCTTCGATCCGGGCCGGATGGAGCCCACCGTGCTTCCCGCCGGTGTACCCAACCTGCTGATGAACGGCTCCGAGGGCATCGCCGTCGGTATGGCCACCCGCATCCCCCCGCACAACCTGCGTGAGCTGACCGCAGCCATCAAGCTGCTGATCGCACAGCCGGACATCGACATCGAGCGCTTGATTGACGAGGTGCAGGGTCCGGACTTCCCGACCGGCGGCCTGCTGCTCGGCAACGCGGGGGCCAAGGAGGCCTACCGCACTGGCCGCGGCAGCGTGATGATCCGTGGCCGGGCGGAAATCGAGGAAGATGACAAGGGACGCAACAACATCGTCATCACCGAGATTCCCTACCAGGTCAACAAGAGCACGCTGATCCAGAAGATCGCGCTGCTGGTGCACAACAAGAAGATCCAGAACGTGCGCGACATCCGAGACGAAAGTGACCGCAGCGGCATCCGCATCGTGGTCGAGCTCGGCAAGGATGCCCAGGCCAACGTGATCCTCAACAACCTCTACAAGAACACACAGCTGCAGACCAGCTACAGCATGATCATGCTGGCCCTGCGCGATGGCGTGCCCCGCCTGCTGACGCTCAAGGACTTCCTCGCGGTGTTCATCAAGCACCGTCGGGAAGTGATCCTGCGCCGCTCGCAGTTTGACCGCCAGAAGGCGGAGGAGCGCGCGCACATTCTCGAAGGCCTCAAGATCGCGCTGGACAACATTGACGAGGTCGTCAAGATCATCCGCGAGAGCAAGGACCCCGAGTTTGCCCGAACCGAGCTGATGAACCGCTTCAAGCTCAGTGAGGTCCAGGCCCAGGCGATCCTCGACATGCGACTGGCGCAGCTCACAAACCTTGAAGAGAACAAGATCCTCGACGAACTCAAGAAGCTGTATGCCCTGATCAAGGAGCTGACTGAGATCATTGAGAACCCGGCCCGCCTGGATGAGGTGCTGATCGAGGAGCTGGATGAGGCCACGAATAAGTTCGGCGATGAGCGCCGCACTGTCGTCGGCCGCATGGCGGAGGATGGCAGCTTTAATGAGGAGGACCTGATCCGCCGCGAGGATGTCGTCGTCACGGTGACGCGCGGCGGCTACATCAAGCGCATCCCGGCGAGCACCTACCGTGCCCAGGGCCGTGGTGGCCGCGGCATGGTCGGTACCCGCACCAAGGAAGAGGACGTGGTGCGCAACATCATCCACACCTCGACCCATGACACGATGCTGTGCTTCACCAGCCGCGGCGCGGTACACAGCCTGAAGGTGTTCCAGATCCCGGCCTTCGAGCGCTATGCCAAGGGCATCCCCGTCGTCAACCTGATCAGCCTGCAGCCCGGTGAATGGGTCACGAGCCTGATCAGCGTGAGCGACTTCTCCAGGCCCTACCTGTTCATGTGCACCAAGAAGGGCACCGTCAAGCGTACGGAGCTCTCCGAGTTCAGCAAGTTGCGCGTGACCGGCAAGCGGGCGATCGGCCTGGCTGACGACGACGAGCTGTACTTCGTGCGAGAGACAACCGGCAAGGACCAGATGCTGATCTTCACCCACCGCGGATACGCCGTCAAGTTTGACGAGGAGCAGGTGCGCGTGATGGGCACCGGTGCCCAGGGCGTGCGCGGTGTCAACCTGCTGGATGATGCCGACCACGTGGTCGGGATGGATGTTGCCAGTGACGATGACGAGGTGTTGGTGGTCGGCCAGAACGGCCTCGGCAAGCGCAGCAAGGTCGAGCTGTTCCGCAAGACCAAGCGCGGTGCCAAGGGCGTGATCGCGATGAAGGTGACCGACAAGACCGGCAACGTCGTCGGCGCGGCCCGCGTGTTCGAGGAGGACGAGGTGATGCTGATCACCTCCAGCGGCATGATCATCCGTACCCGCGCCGCCGAGATCAGCTCACTGGGACGCTCGACGCAGGGCGTGAAGGTGATCAACCTGAAGAATGACGACCTGCTGACCGCGATCGAGATCATCCGCGCCGAGGACGGCGAGGATGACGACAGTGGCAACCTGTTTGACGAGAAGGACGGCAACAGTCCCTCCGGCTCCGACGACTAGACTGCCTCAAGAACAGGAAGATTGAACGAAGGGGAGTGCGCTGGCGCTCCCCTTCGCATATCAGGCTAGAATTAGCGGGGAGCGGGCATGATCCAGATCAGGCTGAGCCAGAAGGAGCGCAAGGAGCTGATATCACAGCTGCGCAACATGGCGCATCCCAACATCTCCTTCTACGCCCTGATGGTGCTGGCCACCCTGATCGCCGCCTTCGGCCTGCTTGCAAACAGCACCGCCGTGGTGATCGGCGCGATGCTCGTGGCACCGCTGATGGGCCCGATCTTCGGCATGACGCTCGCGCTCGTGATCGGCGACCGCAAGCTGTTCTTCGACTCCCTGCTGGCAGAGGCCACCGGTGTTGTACTGGCAATCCTGATCGGTGCGCTGATCGGCTCACTGCCGATCGTGCCGATCTACGGTTCGGAGATCCTCTCCCGCACACAGCCGACCCTGTTTGATGCCGTGATCGCGCTGGCCAGCGGCCTGGCCGGTGGCTACGTGCTCGTCAACCCGAAGCTGAACAGCGGCATCGCTGGCGTGGCGATCGCCACCGCACTGGTCCCGCCGCTGGCGGTCTGTGGCCTGGAGATTGCGGCAGCCGAGTGGGCGGCCGCCGGCAGCGCCTTCATCCTGTTCATCACGAACGTGTTCGCCATCCTGCTCAGTGCGGCAGCCGTGTTCCTGCTGGCCGGCCTGGAGAAGGTGCATGAGGAGGGGCCGTCGCGCTGGCTGCATCTCGCACGCACATTCGGACCGGGACTGGTGGCCCTGATCGGCCTGAGCATCCTGCTGTGGATCCGGCTGGTTGACATCGTCAGCCGGGACAACATGGAGGACCGGATCCGCACGCGGCTGGCCGAGCAGGTCAGCCAGCTTGTGCGCGGCGCGGAGCTGGACAGCTGCGAGGTTGCCATCCGGCCGGATGGCATTGACGTGCAGGGAGTGGTGCTGAGCTGGAGCGTGTTTGACGACTTCCGGGTGCAGCAGCTCGAGGACAGCCTCGAGGCGGCCTGTGGCAAGCCGGTCAGGTTGATCGTGCGGACTTACTCCACGCACGACTATGATGCCGCCGGCAAGAAGTTCTGGGATGAGGACGAGGAGCTGCGCGAACTGCAGCGCCAGCGTGCCGAGGACGACAGGGCTGAAATCACGCTGATCAAGGAGGGGCTGCAGCTGTACCTCAGGCAGTTGCCGGGGGCTGTGCTAAGTGAGGTCTACCGGGACCAGCAGCATGACAACGGCCAGCTGGCGTTCACTGCCGAGATCGAGACCACCAAGCCGATCAATCCCCAGCAGGTCGGGGAAATGCAGCAGATCGTAGCCGATACAGTCAGCGGCAAACGGGGCCAGGCAGTGCCGGTCTACCTGCGGGTCAGGCAGGACAGCGTGCGCTACGCGGATGCCACAGGCTATATCTTCGAGCCACAGGAAACGAAGCTGCCAGAGGGCTACAACGACATGAAGGAGCTGCTCTACAACGCGCTGGTTATGCGCCTGCAGCAAATGCAGAACGGGGCTACGCTTGACGACCTGCACCACCGCAGCGGAGCGGACATGCGGGTGTATGAGAATGGTGGCAACGGTCCGGCCCGGGATGTACGCATCGTGCAGGCCACGGTCTATTCGCCGGAACTGTACGGCCCAGCCGATGTTGCCCGCTTCGAATCCGAATTGTCTGAGATCACAGGCGAGCCGGTCTGGCTGCAGTTTGACAACTTCATCCGGGCCTACATCGACAGCAACGGATACCAGCGCGGTTTCACCAGCGGCCAGATCAGCCAGGAAAACTGAGTCTCCATACATTGCCCCGGCGGCGCGGGTATACTGGGATGAATGGGGATGACCGGGAAAGCCGCCTTGACCGGCGCGGTGCTGCTGACCGTGCTGTCACTGCTTCCCGCTTGTGGGGCCTCGGAAAATGCCAGCAGCGGCTGGCCCGGCATCGATGACCCGGCCCGCGTGAACTTCAGCGCTGCCTACAACGCCGTATCCCGCTTCAACGAATACCGCGAGAGTGTAGGTGTGCAGAAGGTCGACCTGGACTACGACCTCTCCCGCGGCTGCCAGCTGCATGCAGACTACCTGAAGCACAACAGCATCAGCCTCAATGTGGTTGGACTGGACGCGCATACAGAAGACAGTACCAACCCGCTGTACAGCGAGGACGGTGAGCGGGCAGCCCATGCGAGCATCATCTATGAAGGGGTGGCCCCGGTGGACGCGATCGACCGCTGGATGCGCACCTTCTACCACCGGCTTGGCCTGCTGGACCCCAATATCCACTATGTCGGGTACGGCAGCAGCGGCAGCTACCAGGTGATGGACGTGCTGCAGGGCCGGATCCGGGGCCAGTACAGTGCCGAGTACACGGTGTTGTACCCCAACCCCGGCGCGAGCGGGATCGCCGGCAACTTCGAGAATGAGATTCCCTGGCCGGTACCCGGAGACGGCAGCCTGGGCATTCCAATCACCGCTGAATTCTTCGGGCCGCGGCAGCACAGCTTTGATGCCGTGGAGGGCTGGCTGCAGGACCTGACCACGCAGCGGATCGTACCGACCCACCTGCAGTACCCCGGAGAGCCGCTGCTGGATGATTGGGACATCCCGGGCGTGATAGCCCTGATCCCGGTGGACCCGCTGGAGGATGGCCATAGCTACCGGGTGCACCTGTCCGCCGTGATTGACCGGCAGCCATGGAAGCAGAGCTGGGACTTCAGCACACGCTGAATCAGGCTTCGCCGGACTGCAAGCCCGGCAGTCAGATAGCTGAAATAGGCTAAAATTGCAGACTGGTGGCCAGATCCCGCAAAACCCAGGCTCAGAAGATAGTCAACATCGGCTGCGCCCTCGCAATCATCGCCGTGCTGGCGGTGATCGGCTACTTCGTCGTGGACCTGGTGCGCAACTTCGACTCTGATTTCCTCGCGCGCGGGGAAGTGACCACCGTACCTGCGATTGTCGGGCTCAGCCCGGATGAGGCGGAACAGGCGATCCGCACGGCTGGCTTCAAGCCTGACCGGCGTGAGAGTGTGGTCAGTGACACGGTGGAGAAGGGCCTTGTGATGAAGCAGGACCCGGAAGCGGGCCGTAAGCGCAAGGCGGGTGGCAAGATCAGCTACTACCTGTCGCTCGGCAATCCGCGTTACGTGGTGCCGGACCTTGAGGGCAAGGAGCTGGCCCAGGCCACAATCCTGCTGGATGAGGCGGGGATGAAGATCGGCCGGATCGAGAAGATCTACATGCCGGCAGACACCCCCGGTACCGTGATCAGCCAGGACCCGGTCAAGGGCAAGGAATTCCCCGGCCCTGTCTCAGTTGACCTGCGCGTGGCGGACAGCCGGGACCTGCCCAAGGTGGAAATGCCCGATCTTTCCGGCAAGGACCTGCGCAGTGCGGAGCAGCTGCTGGTACGCAGCAACTTACATCTGCATCAAGTTGATTACGTCTCGAATAACTCGGTCGAAAGTGGCACCGTGCTCAGTCAGAATGTACGGGCCGGTGAGCAGATCAGCCTCGGCCAGAAGGTCACATTGACGGTGGCCGCCCCGCCGGAACTGATTTCCAGCTGGACGCGCACGATCACCGTCAGGGTGCCCGTCAGTGGTGGGCCGCGCATGCAACATGTGAAGATCAAGGTGTTTGACCAGATTGCCCAGAACACGATTGTGTACGACCAGATGCACGAGAGCGGCAGCTTCGTTGACAAGCGCATCCCGCTGGAGGGCAAGGCGACCGTTATGGTCTACATTGACGACATGGAGAATGCCTTCCGCGAGGAGCGCATTCCCTATGACGGGGGGGAGGAAGAGTAGTGAAGATCGCACCTTCTGTGCTGGCGAGTGACCTGGCGGATATCCAGTCCGGCCTGCGGCTGATGGAACAGACCGGCTGCGACATGGTGCACTGGGACGTGATGGACGGGCATTTCGTGCCCAACCTGACCTTCGGACCCGGCACGATCCGCTGGGGCCGCAACCACTGCGACCTGCCCTTCGACGTGCACCTGATGGTGACCGACCCGATGATGTACCTGCCGCTGCTGACAGACGTCGGAGTTGAAATGGTCACATTCCAGATCGAGGTCACGAATTTCGCCCCGCGCCTGATCAGCCTGATGCGTGAGCTGGGCTTCAGGCCGAGCGTGGCGATCAACCCGCAGACCTCGCTTGTCGCCGTCGAGGAGATCCTCGACCTGGTTGACAACGTGCTGGTGATGAGCGTCGACCCCGGCTACGGCGGGCAGGAGTTCATGAGCTCGACCTTCGCCAAGCTGGAGAAGCTGATTGACTTCCGCGAGTCCCAGAGCCTGGTGTTCAGCATCCAGGTGGACGGCGGAGTGAACCTGAACAATGCCAGCGAGCTGGCCGCCACCGGCGTTGACAGCGTCGTCACCGGCAGCTCTTTCTTCCGCGCCGAGGACCATGCAGCCTTCGTCCAGCGGATCCGCAGCCTGTAGCGGCTGCCGAGGAGAACCCGACAATGCAAGAACACCTGTTCACCAGCGAGAGCGTCACCGAAGGCCATCCTGACAAGGTCTGTGACCGGATCAGCGACGCGATCCTTGACGACATCCTGGCCCATGACCCGCTGGCCCGCGTGGCCTGCGAGACCTGCACCAATACCGGGCTGGTGCTGGTGATCGGTGAGATCACCACCAGCCACTATGCCAACGTGCAGGAGATCGTACGCAACACGATCCGCCGCATCGGCTACACCGAGTCCAGTGGCCTCAGTGCTGAGCAGTGCGCGGTGCTGGTCAGTCTGGACGAGCAGAGTGCGGATATCGCCCAGGGTGTGAACGCCAGCCAGGAAGCACGCGACGGCAGCTCAGACCCGTTTGATGCGGTCGGTGCCGGAGACCAGGGCATGATGTTCGGATATGCCTCCACCGAGAGTGAGGATTTCCAGCGCGGCAGCTTCATGCCGATGCCGATCCAGCTGGCACATGCGCTGTCACGGCGGCTGGCTGAGCTCAGGCATGCCAATCCCGGGCTCGGGCTCAGGCCTGATGGCAAGACCCAGGTCAGCGCACGCTACCGTGGCAGCGAGTTCCTCGGGATCCAGACCCTCGTCGTCAGCAGCCAGCACGAACCGGACCTGCCAGGCGGGAAACTGCATTCGATCGTGCGCGAGGACGTGATTGACGAGGTGGTGCCAGGCCGGCTGCGCCTGCCGGAGATGAAACTGCATGTCAACCCGACCGGCAAGTTCGTGATCGGCGGGCCGCAGGGTGACAGCGGCTTGACCGGCCGCAAGATCATCGTTGACACCTACGGCGGCACAGCCAGGCACGGCGGTGGCGCCTTCAGCGGCAAGGACCCGACCAAGGTGGACCGCAGCGCCAGCTACTATGCGCGCTATGCCGCGAAGAACCTGGTGGCCGCCGGGGTTGCCGATCGGCTGGAGCTGCAGGTCAGCTATGCGATCGGGCTGTCACATCCGACCAGCCTGACCGTGGAATGCTTCGGCACGCAGCAGGTTCCGCTGGATCGTATCCAGGCCCTGCTGGACTCACGCGATATCTTCGACTTCCGTCCGCTGGCAATCATTGACAGGCTGCAGCTGCGCCAGACCCGCTACGAGCAGGTGTCCGCCTACGGCCACTTCGGCCGCACGGACCTTGACCTGCCCTGGGAGCGGCTCGACCAGGTCGATGCGCTCAGCCAGGCACTTGGCACGACTGCTGTCAGCGCCTAGCGCTGCCTACTGCTCAACCGTCACGCCGTCGCCACCAAGATCTGCGGCCATGCTGGTGCTGCCGTCGCTCCATGTGACCTCGAGCGCCTGCGGGCTGCGACCCGCCGGGATGGCGAAGTGCTGCGGCCCGACATAGCTGGACATGTAGCCCTGGCCGGCCTGCACCAGGCGGAACAGCTTGCTGCCGTCGTCCAGCGCCAGCATGATCACGGCGCCGCTGCCGAAGCGGTTTCCGGCCTTGCCGGCCAGCGTCACGTTGAAGCTGCCGCCGGCGGCTCCGCTGTGCTCCAGGCGCTTGGCCATGCCATTGCTGACAGTGACGATGATGTCCTGCATGCCGTCGGCATCAAGGTCGCATTCGACCACGCCACGGGCATCCTCATGGATGTTGACGCCGGCCACCGGCATGTCAACCGCGGTCCAGTTGCCACTGTCCTGCAGCAGCATCGTGGAGTAACCGAGGTTCCAGCGACCGGTCTCCGGCTGGGTCAGCTTGTAGTTCTCCGCCAGCAGCAGGTCCTTGTCACCATCACCATCGAAGTCCGAGGCGAGGATGCCGTAGACCGGTGACAGCTGGGCCATCATCGGCAGCTGACTTGCGCTGAAGCCGCCATTGCCGTCGGACATGAACAGCGTGTTGTGCAGGTCAGCCGCCTCATACTTCTCCGGCAGCTGTGAGGGGTCACCGTATATGTCCTCGAAGCTGGCGTTGGCAAAGTCGTCCCACTTCGGGAAGCGCTCTTGGATGCTTGGCATCGCGTAGCCGCTGCAGGACCGCCCGCGGCCCGGCAGGTAGCCGCCGCCGCTCTTGTTCTTGGCCTCGATCAGGTCACGGTCGCCGTCACCTTCCATGTCGCCCGCGAACATCGTGTAGGGCTTCTCCGCGCTCGGGTGGTACTTTGTGTTCTGGCCCCAGTTGCCGGCCACGATGTCGATGTTGCCATCCTCGTTCAGGTCGGCCAGGCAGAGTGACTGCCACATGCCGCTGGCGCTGACAGCCTGCTTCGCGCCGAAGCTGCCGCCGTTGTTGGCCAGCCAGCTGACGGTGCCGAATTCCTCGCAGACCACGAGGTCCTGGTCGCCGTCATGGTCCATGTCGGCGAACTGCGCATCGCTGATGCAGCCCATCACCGGCTGGCCGCCGCTGAAGTCGTGCACGCTGAAGCCACCCTTGCCGTCATTGCGCAGGAACACGCTTGTTGCGGGCAGGGCGAAACGATGCGGCACCTGGCGGCCGGCCACGAACAGGTCCTGGTCGCCATCGCCGTCAATGTCTGCTGCGCATACGCTGCCGCTGGAGATGTTCGTGCCGGGCACGGTGCTGGCCTTCAGCCCGTCCTCCATATTGAGCACGATCACGTCGTCATACAGGTCGGAGTCCGGGTAGGCCTCCATCGAGCCGTTCGAGATGTACAGGTCTGGACGCTCGTCGCCGTTGGCATCAAACCACAGCACCGCCATTTCCTCGCGGTCCCGCTTGTTGATGTCGGCTGCCGTGCTGCTGCTTTCAAGATTGCCACTGCCGTCATTGAGCTTGAGGCGCCCGCTCTGGCCGGCGGCACCGGCGAAGTACACATCGAGGTCGCCATCGAGGTCAGAGTCGGCCACGCCGACACCACCACCGAGGTAGCTGCGCATGATCGGCAGCAGCAGCTCAGCGGCGAATTCCTCCTTGTCAGTGTCGCGTTCATCGCGGCTGAAGTCCATGTCAGCCTGGGCGAACATCGGGTCGTAGGACGGCGCAGTGAAGTCCGGCAGGTTGTCACGGCGCCTGACGGACCACAGCAGGCCGGCGTCGAGGTTCTCCTCAGTCTGCAGCTTGCCGTCCGGCCAGCGTATCTCAAGCCGGTCAACCTTCGTATTGCCACCGAGGCCGAGGTGCACCCGCGGGCTGACGCCGCTGCCGATGCCGCGCCCGATCACCACTGTGTCAGCGAAGATCGCGTCGCCGCAGTAGGCAGTCAGCTTGCTGCCGACGCCGAAGGCATTGGCGCCGTCCTGGCTGAGCTCGACGGCGATGAAGTTGCCGCAGTCCAGCTCGTTGCGCCAGACCTGCAGGTCACCGTTGGTCTGGTTGGCGATGATGTCCAGGTCGCCGTCGCCGTCGATGTCGTCAATCACGGTGCCGGTGTCGATCGTGTTGCCGGTCATGCCCCAGTTGCCGCTGGCTCGCTTGTAGTCGAGCGGGCTGTCGGCGGTGAAGATCACGTCCTCAGCCGGGGCGCTGCCCATCTCCTTCATGAACTGCTTGACCGCCTCACGGCCCTGGCTCTCGCCGATCTGCTTGATCTGGTTCTGGTAGTCCACATTCATGGCGGTCATCGTCAGGTAGCCGTTGGCAACGAACAGCTCGGGGATGCCGCTGTAGTCCAGGTCTGCGATGCGCGCCGTCCAGGACCACTCGCTGGACTTCACCCCGGCCAGCGAGGAGATGTCGGTCATCCAGCCCTGGCCGCGGTTGAGCTGCAGCATGTTGTGCATCATCTGCTGCGGGTTGCTGTTGACCAGCACGTCGCGGAAGTCGTACATGTCGCCGCTCATCAGCTTGCTGGCCTTGTACTCGTTTGGCGACATGTCCAGGCAGAACAGGTCGATGCGTCCGTCGCCGTTGATGTCGCCACTGTCGCATCCCATCGAGAACCAGGGCGTGCGCCTCAGCATCGTGGTGGCATGGTCCGTGAATGTGCCGTCGCCATTGTTGATGTAGTAGCGGTCGTTGGTGGAGTAGTCGCTGGAGACGAACAGGTCCATGTAGCCGTCATCGTTGTAGTCGGCCGGCATCGCCTGCCAGCTCCAGCTCAGCCCGTCGATCCCGGCGGCTGATGTGCCGTCCGTGAACTTGCCGCTGCCGTCATTGATCAGCAGCAGGTCCAGCTCGGGGCGGATCACGATGCTGTTGATGTCCACGCCCTGCGCCACCATCGCGTCGTCATTGGTCATGCGCGGGTCGAAGGAGTGCGAGCAGACGTAGAGGTCTAGGTCGCCATCCGGCTCAACATCAAATGCGGCGATGCTCGAAGTGGCATTGGTGGCAGTGGTGCCACGCTGGGATGCTTCGTTGGTGAACTTGCCGCGCCCGTCATTGATGTACAGCCGGTCGTCCGCACCACGCACGCCGAGGTAGAGGTCCTGGTCGCCGTCGCCCTCGATGTCGACGAACAGCGCACCGAAGGTCTCGTGCCCGGCCACGGCGAGGTCATCCCCGCTGTCGGCGGTCACGTCGCGGAAGCGGAAGCCGCCCTCGCCGATGTAGAGCCTGTTGTCAGTCTCCATCCCGCAGAGGAACAGGTCGAGGATCCCGTCGCCGTTGACATCCCCGCAGGCCAGGCCGGCCTGGCTGGCCCGGTCCTCCGCGATGAAGTCGATGTCATCGGCCCGGTTGTCAAACTCGATCCCGGTCTCGTCGCCACCGAGCAGCACGAACTTGCCACTGCCGGGGCCGCTGTCATTCAGCTTGCTTGAGCTCAGGAAGTCGTCGACGGCGGTGCCGCCGGTCCGGCCTGCATTCGTGCCCTTGCTTTGCGTGTCGCTTCCGTTGTCACAGGAAGGAAGTAGCCCGCAAGTCAGCAGCAATAAGGTGGCCACTACAGTAGTGCTTCTGCTTGTCATCATTCCGCCTCTGCGAATCGCTAGGATATTTCAGCTTCCTGATTATATCCCGGTAAAGCTGACGCGCAGGCAAATGACAGAAATTGCAATAGTCTATTTTACTTAATGCGACTGCGAAATCATTCTTATGAGTGACAGCATCGCCTCCGGCAGTCCGGTTGACAACCAGTCCAGCCGGCTGCGCTCCTGTCCGGTATGTGCTCCGCTGCCCCATGGGCCTAGATTCAGCACCGGGCAGGCCAGTGATTCCAGCATCTCAATATCATCGGGCTGTTGATCAAGAGCACTGCATTTCCCAAGCAGCTCAGGTACTCCGCCCTGCCAGGCGAAGGCACTCATGTCGGAGATGTACGGATAGATGTGGAAGTGAGTCAGGCCCTGTTCCTCGCACAGCCTGCGCATGATATCTAGTCGGTCCTGGTCATTTTCAATGCGGCAGGGATACCAGGGATGCAGCAGGCTGGCCACAACCGTCGCCCGGCCCTGTGGCAGGCGCGCCCCCAGCCAATTGACGACCTCTATTCCGCGCTGGCGCTCATCCTCGTGGCTGGCTGCGGCTCGGGCTTCAGCCAGCAGGACATGTGGCTCGCGCTGCATGTTTGCCGCGCTGCGGTCCAGCAGCGTTGCAAAGTCGATCACTTCGGGCCGGCGGGCATCGCGTTGTGGTGTTATGTCAGCGCGGGCCACGAAGCGGTTGTAGCGCTTGCGCATCTCGGAGTCATAGCGCCGCACTAGCCGGCGGATCTCTTGCAGGGTGTCGCGCCAGAGCCGCTTGCTGTCCGCTGCGATGTTGAACACGTTGGCATACAGCGAAGCGCTTTCCACCGTCATCACGTCGTAGCGGCGGCGGCGGTCAGCCAGGTGCAGCACGGTGGGCGGCGGCAGCCATTCGCCGCGGTGGCCCTGCAGGAACTTTCGGTCATGCTCGACTGCGAATGCAAGGTATCCCGCCAGTGATGCGGCATTGACCCCCCCGAAAGGTGAACCGGCATGTGTCGTGGTGCCGAGCACCGTCAGGCCCAGCGTGAACTTGCCGATCGTGCCGCTGTAGATGAAGTGGCGCTCGTCGCCCTCGAACAGCGGGGACATGTAGTCTGCATTGACAATCTGCACCAGCTCCAGCCCCCGCTCCCGGCGAAGGCGGTTCAGCTCGGGCAGGGCAGCGTACAACCCACGGCTCTGGCTCTCCTCGTCCGGGGTGATGAGCAGCACAAGGTTGAGCGGCAGTTCATTCTCACTGGCAAGGGTGCGAAACAGTTCGATGATCACGGCGATGCCGCTTTTCATGTCCAGCCAGCCGCGGCCGAACACCCAGTCCGGATCCGCGGCAGCCGCCTTCAAATCGGGATCACTGCCTGCTGCATAGGCCTGTCGCAGGGCTTCAGTGTCCAGTGCGCGATCAGCCAGGCTGCCGTAGGGTTCCAGCCCGACCACGTCGTAGTGGCCCATTAATACTATGGTGCGTTTTGTCTCCACGGGGCTACGCCAGAACGCCATCAGTGCCGGGGGGCAATGCCCATAATCCGTCTCTATACGCTGCAGGCTGACCCCCGGCAGGCTTCCGCATTCGCGCTGGAGCAGGTCGTGCAGGTGATCCCCGAGCTCGCGTTCACCCTTTGTTCCGACCACCGAATCAATGCGCACGAGCTCGCCCGTCAGCTCGATGATGCGTTTGCTTGAGAATCCCTCCGCCACGGCTAAGAGGATAACAGGGGCCGTGCGGCGAGTAATAGAATATGGGCGCGAGGGAGAGCAGACATGAAACTCAGGACAATCGACTCACTTGACGTGGCCGGCAAGCGCGTGCTGATGCGCGTGGATTTCAACGTGCCGCTGAAGGAGGGCCGCGTGACGGATGACACCCGCATCCGCGCCGCCCTGCCCACGATGGTGGAACTGCTGAAGCGTGGGGCGAGGCTGGTGCTGTGCTCACACCTCGGCCGGCCCGATGGGCAGGTGGTGGACAAGCTGCGCCTTGAGCCGCTGGTGCCGGTGCTGCGCGATGCGCTCAACTCGGCGCTGGCGCTGGAGCACCTTGCCCCGCTGGAAGTATTCCTGAGCCCGGATGTGGCAGGAGAGGGTGCCCAGAGGACCATCGCCGCCGCCGGTAACAACATCGTGCTGCTGGAGAACATGCGCTTCGAGCCGGGCGAGGAAGCGAATGACCCGGATTTCTGCCGGCAGCTTGCAGCGCTCGCCGACTGTTACGTCAGTGATGCCTTCGGCACGGTACACCGGGCGCATGCCTCCACGGAAGGCGTGGCGCACCTGTTGCCATCCGCGGCTGGCCGGCTGGTTGAAGCTGAGGTCAGCGCCCTTTCCAAGGTGATTGACGACCCGGTCCGTCCGCTGGTGATCGTGATGGGTGGCGCCAAGATCTCCGGCAAGCTGGAAGTGCTTGAAAGCCTGATCCCACTGGCGGACAGTGTCTGTATCGGCGGGGCGATGGCCAATACCTTCCTCGCCGCCCAGGGCCACAACACCGGCAACAGCCTCGTCGAGCAGTCGATGTTGCCGGAAGCGCTGCGAATGCTGGAGCTTGCAAAGCAGAAGGACACGGCCCTGATCCTGCCGCTGGATTACCGCGTCGGTGAGAAGTTTGACAACACCGAGACTTGCGAGCTGCGCCCAGCGGATGGCCTACAGGATGGCGACGTGGCGCTGGACATCGGGGACGCAACGCTGGAGAAGTACCACGAGGTGATCTGGGAGGCCCAGACCGTGTTCTGGAACGGCCCGATGGGTGTGTTCGAGCAGGAGCGCTTCGCCGCAGGCACACTCGGCATCGCCCGCACCCTGGCCGCGGTCAGCGACCGTGGGGCAGTCACGATCGTCGGCGGCGGGGAGAGCGTGGCCGCTGTCAACCGCGCCAAAGTGGCGGGCCACCTGACTCATGTCAGCACAGGCGGCGGCGCTTCGCTGGAGTTCGTCGCCGGCGATGAGCTGCCGGGCCTGAAGGTGCTGGAGGAAGCAGGCTAACCCGACACTTCGCGAATGCTGTCCACCAGCCTGGCCCGTACATCAGGCCATTCGCTGCGGATGATGGAGTAGTAGAAGGTTGAGCGGTAGCTGCCGTCGGTACGCCGGCGGTTCTCGCGGATGATGCCTTCGAAGCTGGCACCGATGCCTTCCAGGGCATTGCGGCTCGGCGCGTTGTCAGCATCACCCATGAACTCCACACGGTTCACTTCAAGGTCGTCAAAGGCATGGTCTAGCAACAGCAGCTTGCTGGCCCGGTTGCGCCCGGTGCGCTGCCACTTCGGCCCGAACCAGGTGTAGCCGATCTCGACGCTGTCATCATGCGCCTGCACGTTCATGTAGCTGGTTCCGCCGATCGCCTTCCCGCTGGCGATGTCAATCACGGCAAAGGCCACCCGGCTGGTGTCTCGGCACATCTTCAGCGAATGTTCGATGTAGCCGGCCATGTCGCCCTCGAGGAAGCGGTAGAAGGACCACTGCCAGGTGCCCGGCTGGAAGGCCTCCTCGAGATCGGCCAGGTGGTCCATGGACAGGGGTTCCAGCCTGACTGTCGGCCCCTCGATTGTGATCGGCTGCGGGATGTGCATATGGAAATGATACGGCAAGCTGCACGCACCGGCAGCCTGGGGCAGGGATCTTCAGCGGATCCCTGTATGGCCCTACTGCTGCAGGGTGCTGGGCCGCAGGAAGAAGCCGCGGGCTTCCCCCTGGTAACGTCCATCTCCGGCTATCGCGCCGAATCCGTTGATCGCATTCGCGGAATACAGGATCCAGCCGGAATCGCAGGGGATCAGCTCATCCAGCCAGCGTGGCTGCAGGCCCTGCTGGATGATGAAGGCCCGGAAGGCGGACGCCTCAGTCCCATTCAGGGTCACCACGCTGCCCACCACCGTGCCGTCCAGCGCCACGCCATTGGCTTCAACTTCATAGCTGCGCAGCGTGGGGTCAAAGCCATCCGGTGCGATCCAGCCGCCGTTGCCATCCTCCGGGAACAGCGGCCGGAGGTTGCCCTGCCGCCAGCGAGAGCCGTAGCCCTGTACGCTGACTGTCTGGCCCGGACCAGGCTTGATCTCCATCAGGAAGTTGCCGCCGACGACCACGTTTCCACTGGGGTCGATCGTGCGCGCACTGCGGTAGAAGCTTTCGGTCGGGGTGCCGAGGTGGATGTACTCGTAGGGCATGCGCAGCAGCGAGGAGCCCTGGGTGATGAAGCTGTTCACGCCACCGTTATCCCAGTCGCTGGCGAAGCCCACGATCACACCGGAATCTGCAACGGCCAATGCCTCACCGAGCTCCGGCGAGCCGCTGCTCGGGCTGCCGACCCCGAGAACGCCGAGGCTGACGCCGAATCCTTGGGTGAAGTCCGTTGGATGGCTGTCCGTGAAGGCGAAGCCCGGCTCCATCCAGCCCACTACCTGGGTGGCATTGCTGATGTCATTTGCGCTGCCACGCCCCCCGACAGTTGCCAGCTGCTTCATGTTCTGCGCCTGGTACTGGAAGGGCTGCTTGATTGACTGGGCATCATCAGATTCGCCCACAACCTGGCCGAAGTCGTTGATCGCATGGGCCCGGCTGTTCTGGCCGCCAAGCGTTCCCAGCCGGATTGCCGCGCCACACTTGCGGGCGTCCCACTGGATGGCGACGGTTGCGCCCTGCGGGTCCGATGAATAGCCCACCACCTGGTCCAGGTTGTTCAGGTCACTGGCATGGCTTTCCGCCGGGCCGGTCGGCTCAGTCATGCGCCTGCCAAGCGTCGGTACCTCGCAGATGACGTACTGCGAGGGTGAGATGGTCCAGTATGAGTTGCCAACTTCATCCAGGCCCTGCTTGTAGGGATTGATTCCGCTGTCGGTGATCACCTGGCCGATGGCATTGAACACGTCCTGTCCCTTGAGCATGTTGCTGATGACCTGCCGGCCGAAGTCCTGGCTGGGCGTGTAGCGCGGGCTGACGCCGACCACATAGCCCAGTGAGGATCCTCCGAGGCGGAAGTCGTAGCTGACGAAATGGAACTGGCGGCTGTATTCGAATGCGAGGTAGCTGATGCCACCTGAGCTGCGCCGACAGTATTCGCTGAAGAAGTCGGTTGTCAGCATCAGGTAGCCGCTGGCATGGATGTACATCCTGCGACGATTGTTGCCAAGCAGGCGCAGGTCCACCCGGTAACGGGCGATGCTGTCAGCACTGGCCAGTTCTCCCGTCAGTACACCATGCCCGCGGGTGCCATCCTTCCTGTAGAACCGCTGGCCGTAGCTGCTGACCAGCACGATGCCGTAATCGTCAATCTGCTTGAAGCGCTCGACAGTGGCTGCGTTGCCCTGGTACTCGTCAAGCTGGAACAGCGGGCAGGTGCTGGCCTGCAGCAGGTCGGCAATGGACCGCACATCGTCAAGGGCCGGCTGGCCGTCCGCCGGCGGGCCAAATGGCTCAAGGCTGATCACGCTGTGGTTATGGTTGCCCGGCTGCTGGTCGAAGGCCGCGCTGGAAGCCTCGCGCCGTAGTTCCCCGGCGGCTGATGTACCGCTCTCTTCCGTAACGGCGGGTTCGGCACTGAGGATGCCTGCCGCGAATGGCAGGCCTTCCGGCGACAGCCAGATGAACCCGTTGCCATCCTCATTCAGCACCGGGTCCACTGCCTTTCCGCTGGCCAGCAGGCTCTGGAAAGCTGCATCCGAGGCCTGGTCAATTGGCATCGTCTCCGCCAGCTCCTCAAGCTCAGCCTGCAGGCTGGCGGCAAGGCCAAGCAGTTCAGTGACGCGTGCGGGACTGATCCCCTCGCTGAACTGGACTTCCACGGTATTGCTGTGGACACTACGTGGCAACTCTCCAGCGAGGTAATCCAGCTGGACCCTGAAGTAACGCGTAACGGGATCCGCAGACTCCAGTTGCTGCAGGCTGCTGAAGCGCAGGTCCCCGGCCTCGTCGTCACCGCTTGCGGGTTGACCGTCATCGAGCAGGGGGCCGAGATCCTGGATCAATCCGCCATCCGCATCAAGTTCCAGCAATTCCATCTGCATGTCGCTCAGTCCGGCTGGGCTCAGGGCGATGCTGAACTGGACGTCCGCCAACGCACCTGATTGCAGGCTTGCGCTGTCCACATCCAGCAGGGAGCCAAACGGCACTGAGTTGCCAAACAGCACAGCCGGGATTCCCGGGCTGACCTCGCTGTCCAGTGGCAGGACCATGTATGCCGGGTAGCTGTCAGCCGGCAATGAATGGCTGAAATGCAGGGCCGGATCGGCCAACCCGCCCTGCAGCGGAATCTGCGCCAGTACATCCCAGGGACCACTCTCAGTGTATCCGCCGTAGACAACGTAGCTTGTGAGCTGGGCAAGGAAATTGTTGCCAAGCGGTGAAACGTCTGCGATGTTCACCTCACCGTTGCCATCCCCGTCTGCCAGCCGGGCGTGCTCCCAGTCAGGGTCGCTCTCCGTCCTGCCGAAGTACAGGCCGATCACCGTCAGGTCGGCAAGGTTGGCCTCACCGTTCTGGTCATAGTCGCCGACATTCACATAGCTCCATTCCAGCGTGACTTCCGGTGCAGCATCCACCGAAAGCTGCAGGTCCCTGATGCGGTTGATTTCCTTGAGCGGGGCAGAACTGGCAATCCGGTCCTCAATCCGTGCCGCGAGCACTGTTGACAGTTCGCGCCGCAGTGCATCGAATACCGTGGGGTCCACACCGGCTGGGATGGAAAGGGAGTCAAGCTGCTGCTGCAGCTCATTCAGCTCAATGCTGTGTGGCACGGCCGCAATTCGGTCTTCTGGCTGAATGGCAAGCCCGGAGGCAGCTTCATGTCCGCCGCCGCAGGCGCAGGGCATGAATGTCAGCAGCAGAAAAAGCAGGGGCAGCGTGCCAGCTACCGGATACCGACTGGACATACGGTTCTCCCCGGTTCAGATAGGGCAGTATAACCCGGCGGTCCTCCATACCGGCTGTGTATCAGTACCAGTTGTGTATTGCGAAGCAAGGTAAGCTCATCAACCGCTTTCGAATTGCAGACATGCAGCTCCGACGAAGCCATTGGGGCTGAATGTGCCCTTACTCATTTCCGGACTGCTGTGCTAGCATGGAGCATCAGGATCGGGAGGCCAGCCATGACCAGAGCTGCCGCTGCAAGCGTTGCCACCTGCCTGCTGCTGATTCTCGCAGCATGCTCAACAGCCACCAACACGGCCATCCAGCCGGGTCAAGGTGTCGGGGCGCCATTCATGACACCAGGGCGTCCTCTGACACTGCCTGCGGATGGGGTGCAGCCATGGGAGAGCGTTGATGCAGCCGGATTCGTGCAGCCTGCGGGAAGGTCTGCCTCCTCGATAAACACGGATACCGATTTCACTCCCGGAGTGGAACGATTCATGGAAAGCGGTGACATCGTTGACAACCTCGAGGCCACGAGGATCAACGGCAGCGATGATTCAGCCACCTCCTTCGCGATGTACCGTGTCAGTCTCGCTGGCGGCCAGCCGGGTGTCGTCAGTGTGGATGCGAATGTGATTTCCGGCTCCGGCTACTTTGTCGGGCTGTCTGACTACAGTTCGGGCCACTGGAACTGGCAGGGACCATTTTCTGACAATCACATACGCCTGCAGGCTGTCACGGATCAGGACGGCGACCTGACCAGTGAGCTGGGCAACACCTTTATCACGGTACTCTGCCCCGCTGGCAGCAGCATTGATGTAGTCGGGATCGGCGTGAACCAGTTTCAGCTGGCAGATGCCACTCCTCCCGCTGCCCCGATCGGGCTGACGGCCACGCCTCTTCCAGGTGGGATCGAGCTTCAGTGGTCCGCGGTGCTGGATCCCGACCTCGCCGGCTATGCGGTCTACTACTCCGGCAGGGCATTCATCAATCCGCATTCCGCAGGTGTGAAGCGCTTGCCCAGCCTCGAGGGCAGCATCCTGGCCCAGCTCAGCGGCCTGGAGGAACAAACGTATGTTGCCATCACTGCAGTTGACTTCTCAGGCAATGAAAGCCCGCTTACGGCTGTTGTCAATGGCATGCCGCTAGCCGGCCAGTCCGGCACGTTGCTTGTCAGCACCGACCTGGTGTCCGGTGGAATCAACTCCGTGATCCAGCTCACGGCTAGTGGTGCTGACAGCTATGACTGGGACCTTGACGGTGACGGAGTGTTCGAAGTGCAGGCTGACAGTGGCGGTACCCAGCAGGCGGACAGTTCCGCCACGGGCATCATCCGCCCGCGTGTGATCGGCCGCGATCTGTCAGGCGAGCATGTCGCTCTCGGCGGACTCTCGCTGATCATCACCGGCAACACCCGCCCGGTGGCCGCAGCATACTGTGACATTGCCTCAGGCAAGAAGCCGCTGACTGTGAACTTCACCGCCACTGCTGAGGACCAGGAGGATGAGGCTGCGGATCTAAGCTATGCCTGGGACCTTCAAGGTGACGGTGTGTTTGACAACAACACTGACAGCCTGGCCATTGGTCCGGTGTTCTATACCGCGGATGGCAGCTTCAACGTGAAGTTCCGGGTGACCGACAGCGACGGGGCCTGGGATGTCGACACAATCACTATCAACGTGCTGGATAACCAGCTGCCGCACGCCAGCCTGCAGGTGGAAGGCGGCAAGCGCCAGCCTGCACCATTCCTCGCGCACTTCGATGTTTCCGGCTGCTTTGATCCTGATGGCGGCATAGCCGTCTACGACTGGGACTGGGAGAATGACGGGGTTTATGACCTGACCGACGGAACTGCGGTGGATGTCACCCACCTGTATCCTGAGATCGGAGAGTATGAAGTCCGGCTGCGCGTGCGTGATGCGGATGGTGGAAGTGACGAAACCGTGATCAGGCTGGTGGCCCAGGGCTGGAAGACAGCGGCTGTCAACAATGGCGATGATGTGGGCAAGGAATGCTCGCTGCAGGTCGTGGACGGATATCCGGCGATCAGCTACTTTGACGAGACAAATGATGCGCTCAAGTATGCCAGGAGTGACACTCCCACCGGCGAGGACACCGGTGACTGGCAGGACATCATCACGGTGGACGCCACCAGCGGTTCCGGCAGCATCGGAACCTCCCTTCTGGTTGTTGACAACACGCCGGCGATCGCTTACTACCGTGGTGGCGGCATGAATGACCTGATGTACATTCGCAGCTCGACTACTACCGGCACCCAGCCGGGGGACTGGAGTGCACCCGTGACCGTTTGGAGCACGGGATTCACCGGGCAGTATCCCGACATGGAGATCGTGAACGGCAACCCGGCGATCTGCTTCTACGACCAGAGTACTCCCGGCCTGCGCTACGTTCGCAGCAACACCACAAAGGGTGAGCTTGCGGCTGACTGGAGCACGGCGATCAACGTGGATATCAGCGGCAGTGTCGGTCTACGTCCCGACATGGAGATCGTGGACGGCAACCCGGCGATCAGCTACTATGACCAGGACTTGGATCGCCTGCTTTATATCCGCAGTGACAACAAGTTCGGCACCTTCGCAGCTGACTGGACCCAGAAGGTGATCCTGACCGGGGGCGGGTTCACCGGCTACTATTCATCGCTTGCTGTAGTCGGAGGCAAGCCTGCCATATGCTACTTCGACTGGAGCAACAAGACCCTGCTGTACACCAGCAGCTCATCAGCGGACGGTGCCCTCACCAATGACTGGTCTCTGGGATTCACGATTGACACTGCCAACAGTCCAGGCGAGTACTGCAGCATGATTGAATTTGAGGGACGTCCCGTGATTGCCAGCTATGCACAGGACAACTCCAGCCTGCACTTCACGCAAGCCAGTGGCTCAGGCAGCGGTCCCTCTGAATGGGAAGCCGGACAGACCCTGGAGGACTCGGGCATCATCGGCGAATACAGCTCGATTGCGGAAGTGGATGGCAAGGTGGCAATTGCCTACTACCAGTTCTCTGGCGGCAACCTGCGCTACGCGATCAGGTACAACTAAGCCTCTGATTGCCGTTTGATACCACGTCCGGGATCAAAGCAGGGGGCAATGGTAATATCGGGAAATCGAATGCGGGAGAGTTCTCATGTGCAGATCCATTTTGCTGTCTTGCAGCCTGCTGATTATGGCAATGTTGTATTCCTGTGCCTCACAGGATTCAGGAACTGATGCCCTCAATGTGGGTTCCATCGCTGGTGGCCAGCTGGCTATTCAGTCACAACAGCTTCCATCCAGCCTGCCCGGCGATGGGGTGCAGCCCTGGGAGAGCCTGGATACTGATGGGCATGTGATCCCGGCGGAACGCAGCAGCTCATCCATCAACATCAACTCTGACTTCACACCCGGCGTTGAGCGCTTCCTGGACTCCGGCGATGCCGCAGACAACCTGGAAGCCACGCGACTCAACGGCAGTGATGACAGCGGCACTTCCTACGCGATGTACCGGGTCAGCATGAGCAGCGAGCAGCCGGGCATAGTCAGTGTGGATGCCAACCTGCTCTCAGGCAAGGGTTACATTGTTGGCCTCTCCAACTACGGCAGCGGACGCTGGGACTGGCACGGACCATTCACTGACAACCACGTGCGACTGCAGGCTGCCACTGACACTTCAGCCTTGCTGACCAGCCCCTTTGGCAATACCTTAGTGACCGTGCTCTGTCCCGCCGGCAGCAGCGCTGATGTGGTCGGAATCGGTGTCAATCAGTTTGATCTGGCAGATGCCACGGCACCTGCCACACCACTGGGACTGACTGCAACTCCTGTCAGCGGAGGCCTGCTGCTTGAGTGGTCACCGGTGCTGGACAGCGACCTCGCAGGATATGTGATCCATTACGCGACACGAGCATTCACGAATCCGGATTCCGCCGGTGTGCACAGCGTCTCCTACTTAGAGGGCACGCCCCGGCACCTGCTTACCGGACTGGACAGCAGGACCTATGTCCGTGTCAGCTCCGTTGATTTCTCCAGCAACCGCAGCGCTGCCAGTGACATCGTGAATGGTAATCCGCTTACGGGAGATGCGCTGCCGGTGCAGCTGGTGACTGACGCCGTGTCCGGTGGAGTGGATGCTGACATCACGCTTGCTGCCAGTGGGGCTGCCAGCTATGACTGGGACCTGGACGGCGACGGTGTGTTCGAGATCGAGGATGACCTGGTCGGTATCCAGCAGGCGGACACCTCCGCCACAGGCATCATCCGCCCGCGAGTTCGTGGCGTGGACTCGGATGCCGTGGCGCTCGGCGGGGTTTCCCTTGTCATCACCGGCAATACGCGGCCCGTTGCCAGCGCAGTCGCCTCGCCACAGTTCGGTGATGCTCCGCTTGATGTGACATTCTCCGGCAGCGCAGAGGACAACGAGGATGCCGTGGAGGAGCTCACATTCGCCTGGGACTTCGATGGCGACGGTATCTACGAGGACGATACCGACACACTCACACCAGCCCAGCAGACATATTCCACGCCCGGACTGTACAACGTCAAGTTCCACGCAACCGACTCGGATGGTGCCTGGGATGTTGATACCGTGACGGTCAGCGCCGGTGACAACCTGCCGCCGCATGCGGCGTTCAGCTACGTTGCTGACGGCCTTCCGACTCCATTCACGGCGAGATTTGACGCGACCGGCTGCCTGGATATTGACGGCAGCATCGCGCTCCTCGAATGGGACTGGGACGCGGACGGAACCTACGATGAGGACTCGGGCACGGATCCCTATCCGCAGCATGATTTCCAGGCCCCCGGTTTCTACACGGTGAACCTGCGCGTGACGGACAACCAGGCTGCGAGTTCAGTGGCCAGCTCCGAAGTGCTGATCTTCAGTCAGCACAATGAACCGCCCGTCGCCGACCTTCAGGCGGACAAGCTGTCAGTCGAGAAGGGCGAGGTAATCACATTCACAGCTGCGAACAGCCAGGACCCGGATGGCAGCATTGTCAGCTACCAGTGGGACCTGAACGGCAACATGGCCTTCAATGAGTCCGGTAACGGCGAGGACCTTTATGAAGGCAGCCCCACTGCACAGGTATCCTGGTCTGATCCTGGAATCAAGAAGGTTTCCGTCCTGGTTCTTGACGACCAGGGTGCGGGCGGATTCGCTTCGCTGGAACCTGTCGTGCACGGATGGGTCGTCAAGCAGCTGTTCAGCTGGGGCATATTCACAATGTTGCCTGACACCACAGCCAGCGTGGACCTGTGTGAGGTCAACGGCAGGCCGGCTATCGCAGTCGTCAGCGATGCCGTTGACGATGTACGTTACATCCGCGCAAACGATTCCTACGGTGTCAGCTGGCCTGCTGACCCGGTCAGTGTGGAGAGCGATGCCAATGTGGATGCTATTGGAGAACTCAGCCTGAAGGTTGTTGCGGGTCATCCCGCCCTGGCCTTCTACAATGTTTCAGCCAACCGGCTGAGCTATGTCAGGGCGCTTGACGCAGACGGTGACAGCTGGGGAGGGGTAGTGCAGCCCGATCCAGGCAATGGTTCCGGAACCACAAATGACCTGGCGATTGTCAACGGTAATCCTGCCATCTGCTTCCAGTTCCAGTCCCCTACCGCGCTCAAATATGTGCGTGCGCTCGACCCCACCGGGCAGGCCTGGGGCACGCCGGTCACGGTTGACAGCGGCGGTGCAGTCTCCGGTGACGAGCCGTCCATGGCGATTGTGGACGGCTTCCCGGCCATCACCTCCCGGCGGCACGGAGGTGCGAGCCAGAGCCTGCGCTACTGCCGGGCACAGGATGCTGACGGCAGTGCCTGGAATGCCCCGGTTGATGCGACACCTGCTGACAGTTCCGGCTATCAGAGCACCCTCTTGGTGCTGGACGGAATTCCCAGCGCCATCAACAAGGACGGGACGGGCGAGGTGTCCTTCCTGCGCGCGCTTGACCCGCTGGGCAGCACCTGGGACGCCGCCGCCCAGCTGAACCCCTCCGTGCTTGATGGCTACCGCATCTCCATGGCTGCAATCGGGGGCAAGCCGGCGATTGTCAGCCGCGCTGATTCCGGTGGCAACGTAATGTATACCCCGGCGCTTGATTCTGCCGGCACAAGCTGGGGCACCTCGGTTGCGATCGGTGTCGGTGAGGGCGCGGAGCTGATCTCACTGCAAGGCCGGCCCGCTATCACCTACATTGACTACAATTTAGATAACCCGTCATTCGTGTACTACGCCATCAGATATTGAGCAGCCAGCAGTAGCGCTGGAGCTGGAAGTCTCTCGGAAATGTACAGCTAGTGAGCCAGGCTGTCTGCTGGTTGCGTGCTAGCATAGGCCATCAGGATCAGGAGGCCAGCCATGTCCAGAGATGCCAATGTACTTATCGCCCTGCTGGGAATCATTTTGATTTCCTGCGCATCAGAATCGTCAATTGAGGACATCTCTGCACCGCAGATCAGTCCCGAACAGATACTGGCCGAACAGTCCCCGGTCTCGCTGCCAGCTGACGGAGTACAGCCCTGGGAGCAGCTGGATGCCAGTGGACATGTGATTCCGGCGGAGCGCAGTGCTTCCTCCATCAACATCAATACCGACTTCACCCTGGGGGTTGAACGCTTCTCGGACAGCGGTGATGCCGTTGACAACCTGGATGCCACCCGCCTGAACGGCACGGATTCAACGGGCACTTCCTACGCGATGTACCGCGTCAGCATGGGCAGCGGGCAGCCCGGCATCGTCAGTGTGGATGCAAACCTGCTCAGTGGCAAGGGTTACTACGTAGGTCTGTCGGACTACGGCAGTGGACGCTGGGACTGGCATGGCCCGTTCACAGACAACCATGTGCGCCTGCAGGCCGTGACCAATGAATCCGGTGACCTGACCAGTACACTGGGCAACACTTTCGTGAGCGTGCTCTGCCCGGCCGGCACGAGCATCGACGTTGTCGGCGTCGGCGTGAACCAGTTCGACCCAGTGGACACAACCGCCCCGACCATCCGTCAGGGCTTGACCGCGACACCGGTTCCGGATGGCTTGCTGCTGGAGTGGATACCGGTGCTGGACTTCGACCTGGCGGGGTACGTTGTCTATCATTCCAGGAATACTTTTACTGATCCGCAGGCTGAAGCTGTGAGTCGACTGCCGTATCTTGAAGGTAGTGTCAGGCATGTCCTTACCGGATTAGATGGCTTGACCTTCGTGCGTGTGGCTGCGGTTGATTTCTCCGGAAATGAAAGCCTGCCGAGTGAGATCACTTCCGCTGAACCCCTCGCCTCCAACCAGGTCAGCATACAGGTCGGCGCGAACAAGCCCTCTGCCGGTGTCAATGATGCTGTCATTCTCAACGCAAGTGGAGCGGACAGCTACGACTGGGATCTCGATGGTGACGGTGTATTCGAGATTGCAAGTGACGCCAGCGGGATGCAGGCAGCCGACACATCCGCCACCGGGATTGTCCGACCACGGATCCTCGGCCGCGGCAGCGACGGTGAGTATGTTGCTCTCGGAGGTCTCTCCCTGATAATTTCCGGCAACACCCGCCCCGTTGCCAGTGCAACTGCCGCACCGCAATCTGGCCCGGCCCCGCTTGATGTGACTTTCAGCGGAGAGGCTGAGGACACGGAAGACACGGTTGGTGAACTTACATTCGCCTGGGATTTCGATGGTGATGGCATCTATGAGCCTGGGTCAGACACTCTCACCCCCTCAGTGCAGAACTATGCAATGCCAGGATTGTTCAACGCCAAGCTTCGCGTCACGGACACTGCTGGAGCCTGGGACGTGGATACTGTCGCCGTAATCGTTCAGGAAACTTCACAGAATGTTGCCCCAATTGCGGCAATCCGAACCACACAGCTTGGCGATTCACCTGAATTCTCTGCGTCATTCTCCGCCGACAACAGCGCGGATATCGATGGCAGTATCGAAAAGTATGAGTGGGACTGGGACAATGATGCTGTGTTTGATGATGATACTGGCACCAACCCTGCCGGGAGTCACGACTTTCTGACTGGAGGCTCGTATACCGTAGTTGTACGAGTGACAGATGATGATGGCTCAACTGATACTGCGGCGGTGGATTTCAGCTTTATTGACAATCTACCTCCTGTTGCGATTGTCACAGTGAATACCTTGTCCGGAGAAGTGCCATTGACGGTTGAATTCGATGCAGGTAGCAGCACTGATCTTGACGGGAGTATTGTGCAGTATGAGTGGGACTGGGAAGGCGACGGTGTATATGACGAGAACGCCGGCACATACCCTTCCACCGAACATAGCTACACTGAACTTGGCGTATACAAGGCAACTTTGCGGGTTACTGATGATGATGGTGCAATTGACACTGCCCAGGTGACGATATCATTGCCGGGCATCACAACCACCACAATTGATGTTTCTTCGAATGTTGGCTTGTACACATCACTGGCAACAGTGGATGGTACCCCAGCCATCAGCTATTACGACATCACCAATGATGATCTGAAGTTCGTGCGTGCAGTCGACGCACAAGGCAGTGCCTGGGGAACCCCAGTCAACGTCGATACAGGTGCTCTTGTTGGCCGTCACACATCACTTGAAATAGTTGATGGAAATCCTGCGATCAGTTATTACAAACAGACCAATGCAGATCTGAGGTATGTCCGGGCAACTGATGCACAGGGAGGCAGCTGGGGATCTCCTGTCGGTGTTGATACAGCTGGCAGCGTCGGCGAACACACATCACTTGCAGTTATTGATGGCAACCCTGCCATAAGTTACTACGACTCCACCAATAAGGACCTGAAGTATGTGCGAGCTGCCGATGCGCAGGGAAGTATCTGGGGAACTCCACTTGCTGTGGATACCGACGGAACTGTTGGGTATGAAACTTCACTTGCGGTTGTTGATGGCAATCCCGCCATTAGCTACTACGATAACACCAATTCGAATCTGAAGTATGTGCGAGCTTCCGATGCACAGGGCAGCGGTTGGGGAGCCCCGCTTTCTGTTGATACTGATACTAGTGTGGGTCGATACAGCTCAATGGTAGTGGTGAACGGGAACCCGGCAATCACTTACTACGACGAAAGCAATTTTGATCTGAAGTATGTCCGTGCCTCGGATGCGCAGGGCGGCAGTTGGGGAACTCCAATTGCCCTTGATACTGCAGGGGATGTTGGCTACTTCACGTCACTTTCAGTTGTGAATGGGAAACCAGCAGTAAGTTACCAGGATAACAGCAATAGCGATCTGAAGTACATCCGGGCCACCGATCTGCTGGGTGAGACCTGGGGTACACCCGTTGCCATAGATTCTGCTGGGGACGTGGGTAAATACACCTCACTTGCAGTCGTGGATGGCTATGCGGCAATCAGCTACTATGACGATACCAATAACGGTTTGAAGTTTGCGATCATTTATGAGTAGGCTGGCGGATGCTTGCGAACACTGCAACAGCGATTCAAACGCACCGCATATCAAGTGCAACTCTACGCTATGCCTCAGGCGAAGCAGTGGATGGTATCCAGGGATGAGCTCCAGCCGGTCCGGTGACGACCCGGCTGAATGAGAAGGATTTCGGTGCAGCCAGGCCTGTCATGAGTTTCCGCAAGCTCCTCTGGTTGGCGTACTGCAACTGAGTATCAGTCACAATTGCCAGCAGTGGTGTTCAGATCCAGCTGCTGCGGGTAGGCTGAATGGTTGGCGGAGTTTCCGCCGAGCTGAGGAGGCCGTCATGCGGATGTTGTGTTACCTGTTGCCTGCGATGCTTGCCCTGCTGATCTCCTGTTCCCGTCAATCAACCACACAGCTGATTGTCAACGCAACGGGTGTTCAGGAAGCAACAACTGCACCGGAAATGCTGAACCCGCCCTGGCCGGATGAAGATCACGGCTCCGTCAGCGTCGCCACCCTGCTGGAGCTGCCGGGGAAGGACTGGTACCTGCTGAGAAGTGGCTGGGTGCAGGGCAATGACTTCATGATCAGTGCTGATCCGGGCAAGCCTGCCTGGGTGATGTACCGTTTCCATCCCGGTGCCTCGCAGTTTGACAGCGTGCACTTTGAACTGGCGGATGTGACTGACCCGCAGAAGCTGTGGATCGGTTACGCCGACTACCCTGCGGGCCGCTGGAGCTGGACTCCCTACACCGCCGGGATGGACCAGCTGGCCGTCGGCTGGCAGCAGATGCGCAGCCCGGCTGGCAACGCCTACATTGCATTCGCGGCCTTTGACGACGTGCAGGCCAGGCTGGTCCGGTCCTTCATCCAGCTTGACCTGCCGCAATGGGAGATCCACACCGTTGACGACCTGCACCCGGAAAGCCAGGTGTTCGACCTGGGCCGGGTCGGCGACCGGGCGGCATTCATCTATGAACGCAACGGCACCCTCGGTTACGAACTCGTGATGTGCAAGGCGGACATTGAGAAACCGCTTGCTGGCACTGACTGGACCTGCCATGACATTGATACTGGCTATCCCAACCGTGTGCAGGCAACACGCCTGCTCGGCGTCGGCAATGTGCCGGTGATCGCCGTGATGTACGGCCCGGATGGAATGATCCCGCCGGAGGTCTACTACGCGCATGGTACGAACAACTTCCCCAATGGCATCGGCGAATGGTACTGGAGCTCGATGGGCTATGCCCGCAACGACCGCAACCTCGGCCTGGCGATGATAGACGGCAAGCCGGCCGTCGCCTTTGTGCAGCAGGGCTTTGCCGAGGACCAGGTGATCTACCGCCGTGCCACCAAGGGTGTCCCGCTCGGTGATGCGGACTGGCAGGAAGTGGTCGCCGGTGCTGAACTGGCGCCGGGCGAGGCCTATTTCAATGTGTCGCTGGCCAGCCTTGCGGACCGCCCGGTGCTGCTGTATTCGAAGTACCCAGACCGTGAACTCAACTATGCCTACAGTCCGCTGGCAATGCCGGTGGATCCGGCTGACTTCACGCTCAGTGCCGTTGACAACCTGCTGGGGCAGACCGCCGGTACTTGCCTGGACCTCGACGGCAAGCCCGCGGTGGCCTATCTCGGTTATCCGGACCGCCTGAGCTACGCCATCAGCAGCGTGGTGGACCCAGCCAGCCCCGGTGACTTCCAGCAGCGGCATACGATGGACGTCGGTGTACGCGTGGAAGGCGATCCGCTCGTGCGGATGATCAGGATCCCCGGCGGGATCGGTGTTGCCTACCGCCATGCCGGCGAGCTTTCCGTACACTATGCATGGACGGACTCGACCACCCCCGCGGCCGGTACCGACTGGAAGGTCAGCAGGGTTGACCCGGCGGCAAGCAGCGGATCACTGGGACTGGTGCTGATGCCTGACAACCAGCCGGCCATCCTCTACCACACCGTGGTGCCGGATGAACTGCGCTTCGCCCAGCTGCTGCCCTGAACTGCCACATCTTAACAAACGTACCGTATAACGGGTATAATGCCCCGTTATGCCCAAGGCGAAGAAGTGGAAGGTATCCGAGGACGAGCAGCACCGCCTGCCAGGTGACGACCCCGTCAATGAGGACGTGTTCGGCGCGGCGGCGGTCGAAGCGGATTTCTGGCAGCGTGAGGGTGAGTTCAAGCTGGCGGCGGACTACACCCCAGGTGGTGACCAGCCGACGGCGATCGCCTCGCTGGTGGACGGCGTTGGCCGCGAGCTGAAGCACCAGGTGCTGCTCGGTGCGACCGGCACCGGCAAGACCTTCACAATGGCCAATGTGATCCAGGCCACGCAGAAGCCCACGCTCGTGATCTGCCACAACAAGACACTGGCCGCCCAGCTCTGTGCCGAATTCCGCCAGTTCTTCCCCGATAACCACGTGGAGTACTTCGTCTCCTACTACGACTACTACCAGCCCGAAGCCTACATCCCGAAGACCGACACCTATATCGAGAAGGACAGCCAGATCAACGAGGAGATCGACCGCCTGCGCCACTCCGCCACCGAGGCGCTGCTGACCCGGCGCGACGTGATCGTCGTTGCCAGCGTCTCCTGCATCTTCGGCCTGGGTTCCCCCGAGGACTACGAGAAGCTCAGCCTCAGGCTCTTTCCCGGCTTCGAGGTGCGCCGTGAGCACCTGATCCGCCGGCTCGTTGACATGCAGTACATGCGCAACTCCTACGAGCTGGTGCGCGGATCCTTCCGCGTGCAGGGCGACGTGTTCGAGATCTTCTCCGCCGACAAGGAGGAGATCTTGCGCCTGGAGTTCTTTGGCGACGAGCTGGAGCGCATCGCGCGCGTGGACCCGGTCACGATGCATGAGCTGGAACAGATGGACAAGGCCTACGTCTTCCCGGCCACGCACTACGTGCTGATCCCGGAGAAGCAGGAGCTCGCCATCAAGAGCATCCGCCGCGAGGCGCGCGAGCAGCTGGCGAAGTTCGAGAAGGAAGGCAAGCTGCTGGAGTACCAGCGCCTGAAGGAGCGCGTGCACTTCGACATCGAGATGATCGAGAACGTCGGCTACTGCAACGGCATCGAGAACTACTCACGGCACTTCGACGGCCGCATGCCGGGCGAGACACCGTCAAACCTGATCGAGTACTTCCCCGACGACTTCCTGATGATCATTGACGAGAGCCATGTTACGATCCCGCAGCTGCACGGCATGTACAACGGCGACCGCTCCCGCAAGCAGACGCTCGTCGACTTCGGCTTCAGGTTGCCAAGCGCACTTGACAACCGGCCGCTGCGCTTCGACGAGTGGGAGAAGTATGTCAACCAGGTGATCTACACCACCGCCACGCCCGGGCCCTACGAGCTGGACGTGACGCAGAACACCGCGGAGCAGATCATCCGCCCGACCGGGCTCGTGGACCCGCAGATCGTGATCGAGCCGACGAAGCACCAGATTGACGACCTGCTGGAGCGCGTGCGCGGGCGCATCGAGCGCGGCGAGCGCACACTGGTGACAACGCTCACGAAGCGCATGGCGGAGAAGCTGAGCGACTACCTGTCCGACAGCGGCGTGAAGACGCAGTACCTGCATGCCGACGTTGACACCGTGGAGCGCATCCGCATCCTGAAGGACCTGCGGCTCGGCACCTACGACGTGATCGTCGGCATCAACCTGCTGCGCGAGGGCCTCGACCTGCCGGAGGTCTCGCTGATCTGCATCCTCGATGCCGACAAGGAAGGTTTCCTGCGCAGCGACCGCTCGCTGATCCAGATCATCGGCCGCGCGGCCCGCAACGTGAACGGCGAGGTGATCCTCTACGCTGACAAGATCACGCCCTCGATGCAGCGCGCGATTGACGAGACCAACCGCCGCCGCGACATCCAGCTGGCCTTCAACGAGGAGCACGGCATCACGCCGAAGACGATCATCAAGAAGATCCAGGACATCACGGAAGGGCTGGAGGAAAGCGGCCTGAAGGTGATCAAGGTCGCCCAGGCGAGCATCCCGGACGAGCATGACGCGATGGGCATCGGGGAGTTGACAATGCTGATCGCGGAGCTGGAGGCGCAGATGCACAAGTGGGCCGAGCTGCTGGAGTTCGAAAAAGCCGCACTGGTGCGCGACCAGGTGGACGCACTGACTAAGAAGATGGCCCGGAAGATGAAGTCGGAGGGCGCGAACAGAGGGAAGGTGGGGTAGGATTCTCAGGAAATTTGACCACTAGGATTGACAATGTACTTTTTTGATCAGCGTGGTGTAGGTCAAATCACAATGAGGTTCCCGGATGAGGAAATCCTCTTTGAGCATGCTTTCGAACTTTCTATTCAATCGCATGATTCAATATTTGTTAGGATCAGCCTTTTTGGTGACAAAGTTAAAGCGGTGCATCAGAAGTTGCATTCAATGAGCATGAATTCAATTGAATCGCCAGTTTATGTTGACTTGGAAGGTGTGCTTGAATCTGGGAGCCAAGTACGATTAAAAGATGGATGGCTATCTTCCTCTCCAATGGAAGCTGCATTCAATAGAAAAGGAAGAGTGCATTTCAAGGAAATTACTGTTTACGGCCAACAATCAGAGAAGGCAATTTCACATTATGAGTATGAGGTAGTTAATTGCACGTTTGACGGTCGTGCAGGGAATTCGAATGCCATAAATTTTGATGATCCTCTATATAACACTATTTACATTGAAAATAACAACTATACAATTATCATTAGCAAGATGGACACAGCAATTGCTGAACTTGAGAAGGGTGAGAACAAGACTGGTGTTACAGCAAGAATCAATGTTGAAACTAATTTGGATCAAGCTTCTATAGATTCAATAGTCGAATCATTGTGTTTGCTGTTGCAGCTCTGCTCTTACAACTCCGTTAGATGTGTAAGCTGTAAGGCATATGCAAATGATAGATTTGCGTATCTCAACATTCGACCGCGTGGAGCATATCCCTTCTCTCGCTCCCATGGGATAATTCCGTACAATTCAGAAATAGCAACAATCAAGAATTTTTACTTCAAGAGTGTTGCAAATTATTTTATCAATGTTGGATTGGAAAGTCTTGTAAATCACAAATATAGAAATCACATTGAAGCCGTGATAAATCTCTACATACATGGTATTCGAGGCGAGATTGACTCAGTGCAATTCACTTTGTGGTTTATTGCTTTTGAGAGATTGCAGGAAGCTTATAAAAGTGATATTCCTAAAGTATGTCATACTCCTTCAGGAACGTTTAACAAGCTAAATGATTTGTGCTTGTACTTTGGGGTATCCGGATTGAAGCAGGAACATATAGACTTGAGAAACTCTCTTATACATGACGGTGATATTGAATCAATTTCATCTCTTGAATCTCATAGAATGCTGAAGGAATTTTCTCATATTCTCATCCAGTGCATTCTGAAGTCTCTTGATTATAAGGGTCCCTATTTTCATCACGGAACAGATTGGAAGGAGAAGTTAGTTGATCCTACGTTTGCATAGAGAATCCTCCACATTAATTGACAATTGAGCCATATGTTAATCTAATAACATGGATCAATACTTCATATTATAGTTGCATCCAGATACAGTCTGCTGCTACATCGATTCGTACAACCGCTGCATACAGGCAGCGTTGACAGGGGTTTGTTATGGGAATGTTGCTTGTTGCCATGCTGTTTGCCGGTGCTTTCGTGTTCATGCTGTTCAGGTACATTCAGAAGAACAAGGACTTCGAACAGATCCGAGAGAAATACGCGCCGATCATTAAGGTCGAAGAAGCTGCGGAGCGGTCACACAACATGTCCATCTAGCGCAAGGCAAGCTCCCAAGTTCCATCGGCATCGATGCTGAGTACGTAGTAACCCGGTGCCCGGATGCCAAAAGCCTTAGAACCATCAATTGATCCAATGTCATTTGCTACAAGCTCCACCAGCTCCCCCTGGCCATTCAGAA
Organism: bacterium; assembly: GCA_020440645.1. Classification (GTDB taxonomy): domain Bacteria; phylum 4484-113; class 4484-113; order 4484-113; family JAFGCY01; genus JAHEFU01. Next base: position 103,545 of record JAGRNR010000005.1, read on the forward strand.
GTGAAATAGCGAAGTGGCCTGATCCACTGTGACTGAACGCAACAGTCAATAAGCCGCTGTTGAGCTGGAATGGTTCCGTGGCATGGTTTCCCCTTCCGCTAAACTCCATCGAACTGCTGACCGCCTTGCTTGGCTGCGCGAGGGGTGTGGCAGCCTCGCTTCGTGTAGAAGTAGACGTAGTCGCAGCTGATTTGTATGGCACTGCACTCCTTCCACAGTTGTTGAGCATGAGAAGGACTGCGATGATTGCCCACAGCCAGGTCCAGCCGCTGTTGTTTTTCTTTGGTGCTGCCCGGAGCTGCTTGACTTCGTTCCTGAGCAGTGCCAGCTCCTCAATCAGTTCGTCCCTTGTCCTTTCACGCGGGGTCTGAGAGTCCATGCCGTGCCTCCTTTGGCAGTGACCTGCATGCATTTTAGCACTGCAGTTCGACTGGATCAAACAGGCCGCCGGCCAATCTGCCATTCCCGCCCGTGGATCTCAGCTGCGCGGAAAGAATCCCCACCCGGAATGTCCGGCGGTTAGTCTGACACCAGACAACATATAACAGACTACGGTCTCCAGACTCCAGAATACAGACTCCAGATTGGCAATTCGTGGCTTTGAAGCAGAACAGAACCAATGAAGATCTGTCGTCTGAGGTCTTAAGTCTGTGATCTGATCAAATCCTTCAAGCAAGGCCGGAGGCCGCGCAGCCACGCCGCAGGCGTGGGGGGTTCATTGTTCGATTTACCGAAGCGATTGCAGTGATCTCAATGGTAAAGCTACCAGGATTGGATTTCTCCGCGTCTCAGGCTTCCCTCTGCGATCTCTGCGGTAAACAGAACCGTCACGCGAACCTCGTTGTCACTCGAGTAAAGCGAGGCAGACTCCAGACATCAGACACCAGACTCCAGATTGGCAATTCGTGGCATTTAAGCAATGTGCTACGGATCCAGATCTGTAGTCTCTTGTCTGTAGTCTGTCGTCTGATTGCCAGGCTGACAGCCTGGCCTCCGCTACAGCCAGATCTCGAGGATCCACATCGCGACCATCCCGCCGAGGATCGTTGCCAGCATGTTGCGTGTGCGCCAGGCGATGCCGATCGCCAGCAGGCCGGCCAGCAGGTGCGCCGGTTCGCGTGGGGCCCAGCCGGAGGGTTCACTGCGGTAGATCGCCGGCAGTACCAGGGCTGCGAGGATCGCCGGCGGGAGGAACTTCAGCGCATCGAACAGGCGCTGCGGCAGCTGGATGCGGCCATGTGCGGCAAACATCACGAAGCGTAGCAGGAAGGTGCCGATGCCGGTCAGCGCGATTGCCAGCCAGACCTGCCCATCCGTCAGTGCCAGCTGCAGCAGTGCGATCTCAGGCATTGCGAGGCTCCTTCGCCGCCGGACGCGCTGACAGCAGCACCCCGGCGATGATCCCGCACAGTGCGCCGATCAGCAGCGACAGCTTCCAGGGCAGGCCGCCGAGCAGGATGGCAACGCTGCCGCCGACCAGTGCCGCCGCCAGAGTGGCGCGGTCCTTCACCGCCGGTACGAGGATCGCGATGAAGCACAGCGGCACGGCGAACTGCAGGCCCCATTCATCCGGCACCCCGCTGCCAAGCAGGATCCCGGCCACGGTTGAGCTCAGCCAGGTTGCCAAAAGCGGCAGCGCGGCCCCCATGTAGTAGGCCTGCGGGAAGGGCCGCTCCGGGTGTTCCGTCCAGCGCCGGTAGCCGAAGGCATAGGCCTGGTCCGTCATGATGTAGGCGCACAGCGCGCGCAGCCTGAGCGGCAAGGGAGCCATCAGCGGCGCCAGTGCGGTGGAGTACAGCAGGAAGCGCAGGTTGACGGTCAGCGCGGCCAGCACGATGAGCAGCACCGGGGCGGCATTGCCGATCAGCTCGTAGGCCACCAGTTGCGATGCCCCGGCGAAGATGAACAGCGAGCCGCCGAAGGCCTGCAGCGGGGTCAGCCCGGCCTGCATCGCGGAAATGCCCGCCACCATCCCGAAGGGGAAGATCCCCGGCACCAGCACGGATATCTCGCGCGCTCCCTCGAGGAAGGCGCTGCGTGCTGTGGCGGGGGTCTGCTCCGGCATCGCCGCAATGTAGCACAGGAATAGCTGGCAGAAAGCTGAAAGCAGAGGGCAGACTCGCTGCAGAGGCATGCCAGTCTGCTCTCAGCTCCCAGCTCGCTGCTCCCTGTTTCCCGCTCTCTCCTATACTGTTCACTGAGCACTGCCTACTGACCACTCACTTCTGAGGTGCCACCCTGCGCGACCGCGGTGAATACATGGACAGCCTGATGGCGATTCCCGAGGAGGAACTCGTTGCCATGTATGCCTGGCACAGCTACTCAGAGACGAAGCGGTTCTGGGTCTGGTGGTACATCATCGGCCTGTTTGGCCTGCTGATGATGCTCTATATGCTCGGGCCATTGATGATGATCTCGGCCACGGCCTATGACACCGGTGAGGATTTCAGCCAGCTTGTCATCGAGGAGGAGATTGCCCTGAGCCCGATGTGGCCGCTGTACCTGGCATTCTACTTCTCCGGCGTACTGTCCACTCTCGCGCTGTTTGCTATGGGTATCCAGCGTGCGCTCTGGCGCAACCGGCTTGGCAGTGGCCAGCTGATGGACGTAATAGACAAGGCCATCGCCGGCAGCAGCCCGGAGGTGGACGAGTTCCTGGAAGCCCACGGCCTGGTGGCACATTACACGCCGAAGGATGAGGATGAGGAACTGGCGCTCAAGCGTGAGCTGCAGATGCTGATTGCCACCCGGCTCGACCAGTTCCCCAATGCCTGGGTGCACAACATCTTCTACAAGCGGGTAGGCATCGTGCTGCTGGCAGTGCCGGTGGCGATGCTGCTCTATTACTGGACGCTTGTGATTGCCCGCAGCACACTGCGCCAGTCCGACCTGCCCTGGTACTACTCCGTGTACTGCCTGCTCTACACCGCCTGGCTGGCGCGCTACTGCTTCAAGGCGCAGGCAGGCTTCTGGCTGACTGAGGTGCAGCTGCGCCTTGGCTATGTCATCGCGCCGGGGCTCTTCCTGATGCGCATGGCGGAGAAGCGCAACCGCCGCCAGTGGGACCAGCCTCAGTAGTGTCCAGATTTCAGATTTCAGACTACAGAT
>JAGRNR010000060.1:0-24037 GCA_020440645.1 bacterium
GTGCAGGTCGTCAACCTGGAGGTCAAGGAAGCGATGAAGGGCTTTGCCATGGTCGACTACGAATTCAGTATCTCGGAGAGTGGCAAGGAAGCCGAAACTGAATCCGGCAGCATGGAGCTTCGCCAGGCCGAGGACGGCCACTGGCAGATCTACGACCTGGACTGAGTCCGGTCTGATCCTCAGTACTTTCCACAGGGACCAGTTATGAGGTACTTACTTGCGTTGACAACGGCACTCGCCGTCTGCTGCTGTGCATCGTGTGCCGGGCGGACGGAGCTGTCTGCGGATTCCGAACAGTCGCTCAACGCCCTGCAGGACGTCTGGCAGGACCAGCTGCCCCCGCTGCCCCCGCAGCGCTCCTCGAGTGGTACTTCCGTTTCCGAGCGTGTCGGCAGCAACTACCTCGTGAAGAGCAGCAATGCGATCGAGGATGGCAACCGGCTCGACCTGCTGAGCGGGTCGAACAGCCTGGCCTGGGCCTACTGGCAGTACACCGGCGGGCCGCGCGTCGTCACCAGCCTCGAGTTCGTGATGGACGTGCCGGCTGACAATCAATACTTTGTCGCAGTGCCTGACTACCGCAGTGGCCGCTGGCAGTTCCGCGGCCCGTTTGACAGCGGACGGGTGTTCCAGGCTGACAGCTTCGACTTCTACTCCCCGGACGGGGACTTCTACGCCCTGGCACTGACAGCTGGTGGCAACAAGGCCAGTGTGGCTGCCGTCAATGTGACCACGGAGGACAACTGGCAGTGCATCACCCTCCGTCCGGATGTGTCTGTCAACACGCAGCCCCTGGTGGAGATTGTGGATGGCAAACCGGTCGTGGTCTGGTATGACAAGGACACGGATGCCTTCCGCATCCTGCGCAGCAGCACGATGTTCGGCGAGGACCCGTCGGACTGGAATGAGCAGATCTGGCTGTTCACTGGCGACAAGTTCGTGCGCTACACGGATATGGCAATCATCAACGGCAAGCCTGCCGTAACATTCAGTGATGGTGACAGCCACGACCTGAATTACTTCCGCGAGGGCATGGATGACTACATCGTGCTCAGCGGCGACCTGAATGCATCGGGCGGCCGCAGCAGCCTGTTGGAAGTGGACGGGCACGCCGCGATCAGCTACCGAGATGGTTCCGGTGGTGACAACAGCCAGGGCGCACTGGTATATATGCGCAGCGGCACTCCGAACGGCCTGCAGGGAGAGGACTGGGAAAGCCGCGTCACGGTCTACGGTGCCAACCAGGGCTTTGACAAACCGGACATGCAGATTGTCAGCGGCCATCCGGCGATCGCCGCATTCGACTACAGCTTCGAGAACGTGATGTACTGCTGGACCACGGACACTGACGGTATGACAGCGGAGAACTGGAAGAACCGCACACTCTATACCAGCAATGACAACCCGGAGTTCATCAACCTGCATGTACTGGACCAGTATCCGGCAATTGCCTTCAAGGATGCCAAGAACGGTGAGGAGCTCTGGTTCCTGCAGGCTGCGGTGGCGGACCCCGGCGATGAGCTCAATGACTGGAACAGTCCCTTCGTGATTGACAGCACCGGCAACGTTGGCCAGGGCACAAGCCTGTCAAGCATCAACGGCCGGCCCTTCATCTCCTATCTTGAGGACGGAAGTGGCACGGAACTGCGCTTTGCAATCTCCAACACGCTCAATGGCATCCAGGGCAGCTGGCAGAAAGGACTCGTCGAGGATGAGAATGTGCAGAGTTCCACGCTCTACACGAAAGCGCTGAGTATTGAAGGACGGATGGTCATCTGCTTCCTGGAATACAACGGCAGTGACATCCGGAATATCAACTGGTGCTGGCGCGAGGCCGGCGGACTGGAATGATTGTCAGAGTGATTCCCTAGATGGATAGCTGGAGCAGACCGGGTTACAGGCCCAGTTACACCAGTTGGCAATACTGGTCCGCTCCTGTGCTGGACCTGCTTGGCGTGCTGATCTTCATGTTCGTCACCCCGCTCGTGATGAAGCTCATGAGCCAAAAGCTGTGGTGGATCGGGGCGATTTACCTGGCAGTTTACGTACTGGTCTGTGCCTGTACATTCGCCTACCGGGAATCGCTTTGCGTGATGAAGGGTGAAAATGTCACCCCATCTGATATCAGCCCTCCACTCTCCACCGCCGTGGTGGCGATCCCCTACGGTTGCTTTGCTGCCGGAGTGCTGGTCTTCTACACCGGGTTTCCCAACGGGACTGAAGGACTGGCAGAGGCTGTTGTCGGAATTCTTACGCCCTTCGTTGCATTTCTGTATGCATACTGCGTCTATTTCCCAATGCATGGCCGACTGGAGGGGGCTGTGGATTTTCCCACAGCCAGGCAGTCTCTCGTGGCTCTGCTCAGCCTGATGCAGTACCTGTCCATGGTGTGCTGGCTGCTGATAGCCGAGGATGCCAGCCCGCAGGTTTATGAAAGGCTTGATTACATCATTATCAGTTTCGGATGGATGATGATGCTGCTCGTGTTTCACAGCTTCCCGCGCTTCTACATCCACTCGGTGGAGGGGGATAAACTGGGCTTTTTCAGCTACTTCCTGAGCACAGCAATCTATGCCTGGTTGCTGGTCGGCAAGGCCTGTGGAATGAACTACCTCTCTCTTTGATCCATTGAGCCATGATTTGACAGGCCGATTCCGCAGGGGCATAATCTGCCTGTACTGCTGAGGTGGGACACCATGCACAAAGCTACATTTGGCCTGATAGCAGCACTGCTGGTGCTGCTTGTATCCTGCAACGAGGGAAACCCCGACAGCCAGTCGGCGCAGCTGGCACAATCGACTGCGCCAACGGTTGCCGCAGAACCGGATGCATCAGTCACACTGGCGGATTCCTCCAACTCAAAAGCTGCCACCGGGCAGCCTGAGCACCTCGGTTACTGCGTTGAATACTGCGCTTCCTGCGGTGAACACCGTGGTGAGAACACCGCACCGCCCCGAGACGAACCGGTGCGGATCAATTTCGACTTCATGGCAGTGCACTACAACGATGCCCCGGAAGCGGACATGTCAAAGCTGGACTTCGAACTCGTCGGACAGTGGCGCAACCGTGAGCGGATGAAGACCCACCTCTCGATGGACCACCGCGAGCAGGACAACTTCCCGATCGTGGATGTCGGGTTGTGCAAGCTGCATGTCGAGCCCATGCTGTCCGAGGTGGTGGAGACGGCGATCCGCAACCGCAGTGGCAACGATTACAAGACCTACGGCGCCTACATGGTGACGGTCACCGACCCAGACGGTGTACTTGTGGGCGAGTTCCCGCTTGATGGCAACGGAGAAGCGGGAGAGGCACAATGGCAGAACACGAAGGAAAGCGCCTACCACGTCGGCAAGGCCTACAAGCGCGACAGCGACGAATGGCGCTACGACATCCGGCGGATGTCAGAATTCCGCGAACAGGAATATGAAGCACCCGTGCTGTTCGGGCTGGTGTTCCGCAATGAAGGCAAGCTCAGCCACTCGGATGTGGCCCCGGACCATGGCACGCATGAATACGTGTTCCCGGCCGCCGGCGTTGACATCTACACTCCCGAGGCGATCCGCGCGGTTGGGCTGGCGGCACTCGAGCGTGAGAAGGCGGAGCGTGACGTGAAGCTGACGGCGAATGCAGGGGAGCTGCCGAAGCTCGAGCCGGCCTTCATCGCGCGGGGCATTGGCGACGGAAACAAGGATCCGGGCAATGGCTACAGCCCGCCGCTCTACGGCGGTGGCTGCGGCGGTGGTGGTTGAAACTGATCAGCCGCTCCCGTGCGGAGCAGTCCTAGTAATCGCTGCCACCGATCACGAAGATCACATACAGGATCTTGTCGAGGAACAGGCAGATCCAGCCGGCGATGTTCCAAGCCGACATCGTGTCGTTGAACTGGTTGATGTCATTGAAGCGCCGGCCCTGCCAGGCCAGCTCCTTGCCCTTCTGGCCGATGTACAGCGCATATAGTGTCGAGACGACGGGGATCCAGCAGACGATCAGTCCGACGATGCCCAGTGCCACCTGGCCATTGGCAAAGGCGAACAGCCCGAAGGGTACGCAGCCTGCGGCCGTGAAGCCCTGGGCATCCGCCGGAACTCCAGCCGCAGCTCCCATCCCACTGCTGTTGTCGCCATAACCGCTCATGGTCTGCTGGCGGTAGTACTCCTGGGCCACGGCCGGGTCGAGGTTCTGGGCGCTGATCTGCTGGTCCTGCTGCTTCATTTCCGCAGGCGGGGGAGCCACGTAGTCGGGCCGCTTGCCGCTTTCCTCGGTCCAGGAACGGTACTTCGGTCCGCTGGAAGACTCGGCCTGGGCCTGGTTGCCAAGCGGTCGCATGCAGCTTGAACATGTGCTGCGGCCCGGTCCGTTACTGGCACCACAAGCAGGACACTTCATTTGCTTATCCCCCCGTCGCGGAATTAATACAGGCTAGAAATTACCACCGCTGCCTTCCATGCTGATGGCGAACACGATCAGGGCGACGTACAGGATGGCCCCGATCACTGACATGATGATGCTGAAGATCAGGTAGATCTTGCCCCAGTAGTTCCAGGCATTCATGGTTTCGTTGTATTCCTGGCGGCTGTTGAAGCGCCGGTTCTGCCAGGCGAATTCATTGCCCTTGATCAGCAGGACCAGATTGGCAAGGCTGCCGACGAAGCAGCTTGCGACCAGCACGATGATGCCCCACATCGCGGCCCCGTTGGCAAAGGCGAAGATCCCGCAGGGCAGGCAGCCACCCATGTTCATGTTCTGGGTCTCTGGAGGCAGGGGATGCCCGCTGCCCATCCCGCTGGTGTTCGGGATCTGCTCGTAGCTGCCGAAACTGGGCGGGACGGTGCCGGGTGCTATCGGGGGAGCCTGCGGCGGTGGCGGAATGCTGTGTGGCGGAGGGGCCTGGAAATGCTGTGGATCCGGCTGCGGCGACCCGGACTGTTCCGCCAGCAGCTTGCCGCAGCTGATGCAGAACTTCGTCTGGTTGTCATTCTCCGCACCACAGTGCCCGCAGAACATCCGGATTCCTCCGATCAGTGATCAGTTCCAGTATAGCAAGCCGGAGCTGCGTGGATCAGTGGTACTCGTTGTGCTCAAGGAAGAAGCCGTTGCCTTCGGGGTCCACGCAGTCCACTATGCGAACCCCGGGAGCCGGGTCGCGCACCTCACTGCACTGTACGCCGGCTCCGAGCAGCCTCTCGCGCGCGGCGTCGATATCGTCAACGGCAAAACCGAAGCGCGGTTGCACCTGCTTGGGCACGAGTTCAAGGCCGCCATGCAGCGCCAGCGTGCATGCGCCTGAACTGAAGCTGACCCACATTTCATTTGAGTAATCGTCCTTGCCGGCCGGCCAGGCGATCTCAAGCCCCAGCCGGTCACGGTAGAACTCCACGGCGGCTGCCATGTCGTTTACATAGACAATGATCTCAGATATGCCCTTCAATGCCATTTCGCAATCTCCTGGTCCCGTGCCGATGCAGGCATTCTAACTCGTGCAACGCGTATCAGGGATTCAGGTAGTCATCCAGCGGGTAGCTTGCAAGCCGCCAGACCTGGAACTGCCGCTTGTGGATCGGCAGGCTGGGGTTGCCTGGCGGCATCGTGTCATTCTGGATGCGCGCATTACTGGCTGTGCCAGCGTTCTTCGTCTCCGTGTAATCTCGCAGGAAGGGGCTGACACTGGTCTGGCTGTCCGGACGATGGCAACTGGTGCAGGAATTGCCGACATAGCTGGCAGCGAAGTTCTGCCAGGTGGGACCGCCCGTCTTGAGCTGGATCGTTGCGGAAACGGACACATCAATGTCCGCCAGGGGGAAGCTCCAGCTCGCACCGCCATATGCAACCTGGCTGTTGAACAGCTTGTAATTTCCCTGGTCGGCAGCCGGGAACTCAAAGTAACCGGTATTGTCAGTGTACGTTGAATAGCTGGCTGGATTGCCATTCTGTCCCTGCAGGGTCATCAGCAGGCCCGGGATGCCATACTTCTCACTGGCGTCCCCCGGCACGAACCAGTCCATCTGGCCGGAAACCTTGCGGGTCGGCGGCGGGGCTGTTGCTGCGAAGTCGATACCGTTCTCATTGGCACTGCCGAGGTTGACCAGGCGCACGACGGGATTGAAGGTCCACTTGCCCAGCGTGGGCTTGAGGTTGTACTGCGAGGGTGCCAGGTTGGTAAAGCTGTAGTTGCCGTTCACATCAGTGAAGGCCAGCCGGAATCCCGGGGTCAGGGTGACGGCAACGCCTGGCACAGGGCTGCCACCATCGTTGATGTTGCCGCTGATGGCGAAGGTCGGCTGCCCGCCGCTGGCTTCGAAATCCACGCTGTCCTCATCTGCGCCGCTCACGTTGACATTCTGCGAGCTGGGCGTGAAGCTGTAGCCGGCCTGCAGCGGGTCGACGGTATAGGCACCGTCCGCCACGCCCTCGAAGCTGTACTCGCCGTCAGCCCCGGACACCGTTGTCATGATTGAACCGGGGTTGAGCGTGAGCGAGATGCCGGGCACGCCGACTCCCTCCGCTGTTGCCACGCGGCCGCTGATATCGATTCGGGTGCCCGTGAAGTCTATGCCATCCATTGCACCGCTGACGTTCACGTTCTGCGAGGCCGGCATGTATGCCACATTCATGCTCTGCGGCTCGAAGCTGTACATCCCCGCTGTCGGCAGGCCGATGAAGTATGTGCCGTCGACATCAGTCACGAGGTTGACGCCATCCGGGTTGGGGTTGACGAAGATGTATTGGCTGGCCAGCGGTTCACCATGCTCGTCGAGGATGGTGCCGCTCACGCTGTGGTCATACATCACATCGTTGTCAAAGCGCACCGACAGTGACTTCACGGTCGCTGCGCTGCCCCCGCTGGTCAGTATCGCCACGAAGAACTGCGTGGTGCTGTTGAGGTACAGGCTCGGTGGCATGTCGTAGCTGGCCGGCCCGGATGTCGGGGCCTGCCACTGCCAGCGGCCGGACTGGTAGTCGCTGTATGCGATGTAGGCCACACTGCCCGGGTTGCAGGTCAGGTCCACGCTCAGGCGCTCCGGCTGGTAACCGCCGGTGTTGAAGGCGTACAGCGCCCAGGCGGTTTCAGCCGTACTGCTGGGCAGTACGATTGAATTGTTCGGGTACAGGCAGTTCGGACTGGAGTTGAAGATCCCGATGCCGTTGTAGCTCACGATGTTGGTGAAGCTCAGGTTGCGGTCCGGTCCCGCCGCCCGGTCCTGCGCTGGCAGTTCTGGCAGCGTGCTTCCCGGCAGCTGCTGGAGGTCCAGCCCCTCGTGAGCAGCAAGCACAGCGGGGGTGGCAAGCATCTCCGTCTGCTGCTCTCCGCCGCAGGCGGCGAGGCACAGCAGTGAGAAAACCAGCAGGGCAGTAACCATGCGGCGCATGGCGGTCGTGTCCAGCACAGGGCTCATCGCAGATTCTCCTCAGGAAAATGGTCCGGCAATGATTCCCGACAGCACGTCCATGCACTGTTCCGGGCAAGTAAGCATACCAAAACCGTAACCGCAATTTATACCCGGATTTAACCCTTGCTATCAGCCCCTGAAATCAATCCTCGACCAAGCGGGCCAGTTCATCCAGCTTGCCGGTCCAGAAGCGCTCGTAGCGCCTGACCCACCGCTGCACGTCCCTTAGCGGGATCGGGCGCACATGCTGCCAGCGCTCGCGGCCCTTCATGCGCTCCTCCAGCAGGCCGGCTTCACGGAGGATGCGCACATGCCGGCTGACCGCCGGGCGGCTGATCTCCGGGAAGTGGGCCGCCAGGTCCGTGGCCCTGAGCGGACCATGCTCCAGCAGGCAGTCGAGGATCTCACGGCGGGTTCCATCCGCCAGTGCACGGTAGGTGTTGTCAACCTGGACGCTCATGCCTGTGCCCCTGGCTGGTCGTCCAGGCGCTTTAGGTAAGCTGCCTGCACCCAGCAGTGGTGGTAGACGGAGTAGGCCTGGCTGCGATGCTCCGCCAGTCGTTCAAAGCCGCTGTGCACCAGTCGCACGAGCGTGCCGCCCGCCTTAGGCTCCAGCAAGATTGCCACTTCCGTATCATCTGGCCACAGCCTGCCATCCTCATGCAGCACGCGCCAGCTCATCCGCACCAGCCGTGCCTCCTCGATCTCCAGCACACGCCCGAAGACGATGATGCGTTCCGCCTCGCTGGCGCCGCTGACGTCAAGCAGCATGCGGCCACCAAGCCTTGGTTGCCAGTTGAGCATGTACATCCAGTCCCGCATACCTTCCGCCGTCCCGATCACCTGCCAGATGCGCTCAGGTGTGGCATGTATATTGCGACTGACGCTGACTGTGTACTGGTCCTGTGATTCGTCAATGTTCCCCGGATAGGGCTGGCCGCCGCTCACTGGGCGGCCTCGCCGGCAAGGCCAAGCTCCTCAGCGCTTTTCGCACCATGCTTCCTCAGGATGGCAAGCACCGCCTGGTGCTCTCCGCGCTGCAGCGACCAGTCCAGCGCGGTCTTCTTCTGGCTGACATAGTTCGGGTCAGCCCCGCGGCCGAGCATCCAATCCACCATCTCGGGATGGTGCCAGCCCGCCGCCCCGCACAGGGCCCAGTCATAGCCCTGCCCGCCGCCGTAATGCTCAAGCAGCTCCGCCATCGGGATGCTGCCTGATATCGCGGCGTGGAACATCATCGGGATCGTATGCGCCCCGGGACGCACCGCCTGTGCGGCATCAGCATCGAAGAAGCTGCGGGCCGCCTCAAGATGACCCATCATCACGCTGCAGTGCACAGTGTAAGGAGCACCATTGCCAAGCAGGAACTGCGCGATGTCCGTCCGACCCATGTGGCTGGCGGCCTCGATCGGTGCCTCATCGAAGTCGAAGAAGCGCGCATTCACCAGCCGGCTGTCCTGTTTCAGCACCTCGCGCGCCTGGTCCAGCCCGAAGTGGCAAGGCAGCACGAAGGAGCGGATCAGCTCCTGGTTGTCCCTCTCCCATTCCGGGTCAACGGCGAAGCTGCCGCCGAGGTTTGCACTGCCTTTGGTAGTGAATCCATCCGTTGTCATTTCATTCTCCTGGGCCCTGGCCCTGCCTGCGCTGAGTGGGATGGCGAGCATTGCCAACCCAAGTTTCGCAATGAAGCCGCGCCTGTTATCCATCATGCCTGCTCCACGAGTGCAGCCAGCCCGGCCAGCACGTCGCGGCTGGTCCAGCCGGTCACGTAACCTTCAAGCTCGGCAGCGGCATTCGGCAGCTTCTCGAAGCCACTGTGCCTGAGCTGAATGTTGCAGCCGCCCTCGCGCTCCTCCAGCGTGACCGTCACGATGGTCGGATGCGGCCAGGCCAGCAGTGTGCCGGTGTCGAACTCCTGCCAGCTGAAGCGGATGCGCCGGTTCTCGCTCAGTTCCAGCACATTGCCGAACATCAGCCAGCGCGTGCCATCGTGGGTTACGTCGAACAGCACCCGGCCGCCCTCGCGCGCCTCGAAGTTCTTTGGCCCGAGCCAGCTCTTCATCCCGTCCTCGGTGGACAGGATGGACCAGACCCGGCTGGCGGGTGCCATCACCATGCGTTCCAGCTCAACCGTCATTTCCTGCATGCTGCTTTCCATTTCCGTCTCCCGCAAATGTTATGTAACCATTATGTTACATATTTTCAGCGGGAATGCAAGTGCATCCTGAGATTCATTCCCATTGCGGACTGGGACCTGTGGTGCTAGACTGATGAAAGGCAGGTAAAGGGTCACTGCCGATTACTTCTTCACAGGTGGGAACCATGAAGGGACTGGTAGGGAAGATCGGGGTTGGAATCCTCGTGCTCATGCTTTCTTCGTGCGGTGGCAATTCAGCACAGCCGGACATCACACCGCAGCAGCAGGCCAGCGGTACCGTGCGCGACATCAGTGCCGAACTCAGCAGGTTGGCCGAACTGCAGGCACCGGAGGGAACTGACAGCGCGCAGTTCCAGCAACTCAAGGACGAACTGCGGCGCATCCTCGAGCAATACGCCGACGGCAAGGTGGTCTCCAAGGCACCTGGAACGGCACACGGCAAGGTGGATGACTTCTCGCTGACCGTGATGAGCGGCGGCGCGGCGCACATGGAATGGACCTACTTCAACCGCGGCGACTATGACCAGAACAGTGAGGTCAACGTTTCCGACCTCACTCCGGTCGGCCGCTGGCTGGGCAGCAATCCCGGCAGCGCGGAGTGGGACAAGGCCTCGGTGGCCGACGGTGACCGCAACAATGAGGTCAACCTGGCTGACGTGACACCGATCGGGCAGAACTTCCTGATGAGCGTGAAGGGCTACCGTGTGCTTGAGGCAGCCAGCTCTGCCAGCACTGACTGGAACGTCGTCAAGGAGCTGCAGTTCTCCGAGGGTGAGACGACGCCGGGCAATGCACACCAGCGCTTCACCTATGAACTGGGCAGCCCGCAGAATGATATGTGGTACTGCGTCGCACCGTTCAATGGCGACGGCCTCGGCGCTCCGAGCGAACCGGTGCAATACAAGGCGCCCAAGCCCAAGGTCAGCTCCGTCAGCCCCTTGCAGGGCAAGGAGGGCAGCCAGGTTACCTTCGTTCCCACAGTCAGCGGCGAGGCTAGCAGCTGGCACTGGGAATTCGGCGCAGCAGCAACTCCCGCCAGCAGCGATGAGCAGAACCCGCTTGTCACGCTCGGTGCTGCCGGCATCCACGGCATCACCTTGACGGTTGGCAATTCCTACGGCACTTCCGATTTCCAGTTCCAGTTCCTCGTCAAGCAGAATGCGGCCCCGCTGGCCTTCATCACGCCCTCTCCGGCAGAGGGCAGCGCTCCGCTGAGTGTGATCCTTGATGCTGGAGCCAGCTCCGATTCCGATGGCAGTATCGTCAGCTATGAATGGGATTTCGACGGCGACGGAAACTACGAAACACAGACCGGCGCGCTGGAACCCTCCGCTTCGCACACCTACACCGAGAACGGGGAATTCCACCCAGTGGTCCGCGTTACGGATGACAGTGGCAAGACCGGCACCCAGTCCACCACAGTCACCGTCAAGATCACGGTGGAGGGCAAGTGGAACCTGATGGTCTGGATCGCCGCTGACAACAACCTCGCCTCAGAGGGTGTCGACGACATCGAGGAGCTGGAGCAGTTCGGCAGCGATGAGAATGTCAACATCCTCGTGGGTTACGACATTGACCCGGCCTGGCTGTGGAACCCGGCCGCCGGCACTGACAAGGTGCATTTCATCAAGGTGGTGCAGGACAGCACGCCGTATTCGATCAACACCACGGGCGACCCTGCAAACCAGAGCTTCCCGCGTGCCGGCTTCAACAGTGCTGACCCGGCCAAGGTGCGCCAGTTCGTCGACTGGTGCAACACGAACTTCGAGGCCGAGCACAGCTGCCTCGTGCTGTGGGACCATGGCAATGGCTGGCGCCTCGGCGGCAGCGGGACACGCTCCGGCAGCATGGTCGGGCCGCTGCCAGATGTCACCAAGAGCACCAACCCGTTGCGGCGCGACACCAAGCTTCCGCCGCACCTGGACTACAACCTGTCCCAGTCACCGCTGCCGGTGCGCCAGAGCAGCGGCGTGCTCAGCGATGACAGTGACGGCCCATGGGACATCACCTCTAACGGCGCGATCGTCACGGCACTCAACGGCCTGCACTTCGACATGATCGCCTTCGACGCCTGCAACATGGGACACGTCGAGAGCCTGTATGAATACACCGGCCTGGCGGACTGGCTGGTTGCCAGCGAGATCCTTGTGCCCGGTCCGGGGTATTCCTACAACCGCTTCTTGCAGCACTGGACTGACAACTTCCCGGCTCCTGCCGAGGACGTCGGCAAGTTCCTTGTGGATGGCGTGATCGAGGAGTACGGGCCGGGTTCATACGACGTGACACATGCCGTGTTCAACTCCGGCAAGCTCAACATGCTGGTGGACCAGCTGGCCGGGTTTGCCTCTGCCGTGACTGCCAACGCCACTGCGGAATCCAGCGGGTTCCAGAGTGCGATGTTCGCCAGTTTCGAGCCGATTGACGGCGATGGCGTGCGCGACCTGCAGGCCTTCCTTGACAACTATGCGGCACAGACCAGCAACTCGCAGATTGACGGTGCGATCGTCGCCGCTGATGGCGGCCTCGGCGCATGCCAGAGTTATTTCCGCCAGTCCAAGTCACCGGGCAGCCAGGGCCTGGCAATCTACCTGCCCAGTGTGTCCTACTTCACCACGGCGCTGCAGAACGAGTACGCCCAATTGCCATTCAACAGCAGGACGAACTGGCTGGAGATGCTGCAGGCGATTGGCATCCAGGGCGGTGGCGGTGGCGGCATCCAGCTTGACTGGGAAGCCGGCGACCGCGTGGAGATCAGCTGGCCCAAGTCCAGCGATGACATGGACCTCTGGATCACCGAACCGGATGGCTACCCCTCCGGCGCCTGGGAAGGCACCGACCTGCAGAGCACGAACCTGACCGCAAGCGGCGACAGTGCTGACATCGGCCCATATGAATGGCTGAAGCTGAAGAATGGCGCTGACAGCGGGCCCTATGTGGTTGACATCACATTCTGGGACAGCTTCGGCTTCGATGAGGTGCAGGTCACGGTTCGGCTCTACGATTCCAGTGGCAGCCTGAAGGAGGAAATCGGCATTGTGCCGATGTACTACCCGGGTTACTGGACCGAGGCCTACTGCACCCTGACGCTTAACTGAGACAGGGTGAACATAAATCCCTCGAAGCTGGTCTGTCATGTATCAGGCACCGGCTGAATGCGCCCCGGCCTGGAATTCTGTTATATAGTTCGATGTAGAGTATTAACTGCAGGTGGGGAACCTGTGATGGGAGCTGTGAAATGGGAAATGCCATAGCCAGGTCGATGAGGGCCTTGTCCGTGATTGTTGCCGCTGTTCTCTGCGGGCTGCTGCAGGTCAATGCCGTAAATGCTGCCGATGATGGCCAGCTGGACAGCCGCTGGTTCAGCCAGCGCACTGAGGATAGCGGATTTGTGCGCACGATCGTGAATGCGATCCAGCCTCTCGATGCCCCTGGCAACCCGTATGCCGGTATGTACAGCGGATGGGACCACTGGGCGATGCAGAATTTCCAGTCCGGCTTCACCATCAGCGAGGTCGGAGCGGAGTTCAAGTATCCCTATGACCCCCAGCCGGATCAGAACGGAATGGTGCGGCAGTGGATGGACATGCGCGTGGACAGGGATGGCTTCCTCGTGCCCTGGGAAAAGTTCCTTGACAGCTGGGGAGATGAAGATATCCGCTTCGGAAGCGGATCTCAGCGCTCTGAGCAGCTTTCGGTGGCTTTCGCCGTCGGAATGATTGACAACAACCTGTATAGAGACTGGAAGTCTGCAAATGATGATGCCCGCGCAATCAGCAGGGCAAAAACCAGTGCGCCGATCCCCGCCTGGATCGGTGAACAGCCACCGCTTGAGCTGGTCGGACTGCCAAATGGGGAGTTTGCAATCCGTGGTCCCCTCGGACTTGACCTCGCTGACAAGGAAAACGACGAGATTGCCAATATGGAATTCAGGGAGCATTGGTACCGCTACAGTGCGGACGGCAAGCTGCTTGCCATGGACGATGCCGCGGAAGCCGGTCCTGGATTCCGTCACTGGATGAGACTGTTCTTCCCCGGGCTTGATGAATTGGTAGAGCAGCAGAAGGAACAGGGATTGCAGGCAATGTACGGCATCGGAATCGTTGGCTTCTATGAGCCTCAGCAGCCAAAGGAGCCCCAGTTCGATGATCTGACACTGCGTTGGGACCCCGGCTCACATTTCCAGAGGACATACGATTTCAAGGCTGCTTACGACTATCTGGGGAACGAGGTGGACCCTGGAGAATACGTCTCTGATCGAGGACGTCTATCAAAGCTGCCCGGCGTCTGGATGATGCGCTACAAGGAAATCGGTCCGACATACAGGGCGCAGCTGGATGTGGGTCTGACAACACAGGGCAGTGTCTCGCCCTATGCCGGCAGTCCGCAGGGCCCGCAGGTTGCAGGTCCTGACTACCGCCTGCCTGTCTATGCGCGGAACGCCAGGCGAACCACTGATGTCTTGCCTGAGTCAGTCGAGCTGCGTCCGCTGGATGACCCGGCCAACCCCTGGCTTGGGCAGTACAGCCGCTTTGACATCATGAACTACGATGCCAGCCAGCAGGACAACCTTGCCATGTCCAGGTTGTTCCAGGAAAAGGAAGCAGCCAACCGGAAGCTGATTGATGAGGCCAAGGAGCAGGGCCTGACGATGGAGCAGTTCAGGGAAGCCCATCCTGACTTCACAAGCGCGATCAGCTCAGACAGAGTGAAGGACGCCGGGTTGGTCAGTATGTACAACTACGTGAGCCCTGAGGGCTGGATGGTTCCGTTGGCAATCAGCTCGGCCTGGCCCTACAGCATTGACAATGAGGAGCATGGTGTACTTTACCCTTCGTCAGTGAAGGACCAGATGGCTTACAGGCTGAGCAACCATGTGCAACTGACCGAGCAGGAGATCCTCGAGTTTGATGAATGGAATGCCACATTGGCAAGGCTCAGAGAACTGATCAATCCGCGGACTGATCGTGAATCCAGCGTTGCGGAGTAGGAGTTGACTATGAGTTGCAAGTTGGCCAGCTGCGCTATCGCGCTAATGGTGATTGGGCTGTTTGCCTTGCCAATGTATGCACAGGCGGTAGCCCCGGAAATTCAGACGGCAACCGAGCTGCGGCCGCTTGACGACCCGGCCAACCCATACCTCGGGCAGTATCAGGAATGGGATATCTGGACTTACGAGCATTTCCGTCCGGGAATGGATGGCAAGGCCATCATGGCAGAGCTGAGTGGTCCGGCCCCTGAACTGCCGAAGGTGCAGCTGGCGGGATTCATGCAGCTGGGCACTGACGAGGAAGGCCAGTTGCATTTGTGGACCTACCAGAAGGTTGATGCGGAAGGCTTCCTTGTGCCGGCCGGCCCTGCCGGGCCGAAGCTGCCAGGGCTAACCACCTACGCTTTCGCCAGCGGTCCGATTGAACGGGCAGTCTATGACGACTGGACTATGCAGGTCAATGCCGGCGTTGCCAGCAAGTACCCGCCCATTCCGGCATTCATCGGGGAGCACGTGCCGCTGCGCCTGGTGTTCGTTCCGAATGGCGAGTTCGCCGTGAAAGGGCCGCTCGGGCTTGGCAACACTGCGGAGTTCGACATGCAGGCCAGCAGCCAGCTGGCCTCACGCGAGCGCTGGTACCGTTACAGCGCTGAAGGGGAGCTACTTGGAACGACGGGCGTTGTCGGCATGGGCTGGCGCGACCAGAGCTGGATGCTGCTGTACTGGCCAGAGCTGTCGGCGAAGATTGAGGAAATGGAGCAGCAGGGACTGGCACCACAGTTCCATGGCGCTGCCATCGGGTTTGCGCCACCGCAGTATCGCAGTTACAGCAATGAAGTTGATTCACTCTGGGATCGTGAAAGACCTTTCCCACAGCTCACAGCGCAGGACATCGTGGAATGCTATGACTACACCGGCCAGCCTGTTCCGGTGGAAGATGCCTGGAGCGGTGAACTGACATTTGAGAACAGAGTGCAGCAGCTTGATGCTCCGATTGTCAGGTTATACTACGAGGCCCAGCTCTGGTCCGGGTACACAACGGATGGCCCAAGCCCTTATGACGGACTGTCAAATGGTCCTGTCATTGCAGGATCCGGTTACGTATCACCGGTTGCAGCATACCCGCGCAAAGGTGGAAAGTATGAATTCGTGGAGAAGCCGGTTGTCAGGGCGCTGGATGCTCCGGGCAATCCATATGCAGGAATGTACAGTGAATGGGACAGGCTCTGCTTTGAACAGAATGGGCAGTATGTGAAGAAGCAGACGGAGATCCTGAACAGCAACTGGCAGGCTCGCCAGAAGCTGGTGGATGATGCCAAGGCGGCAGGTAAGTCGCTTGAGCAATTCAAGGTGGAGCATCCTGAACTGGCCCAGGGTTTCCCGGATGAGAACTTTGAGGAGTTGGGCATTGTCACCTTGTTTGGCCACGTCGATGACAACGGCTATCTGATCCCGATGTCGAAGACCCGTATGTGGCCGGGTTCCCGCTCGGTCAGTGACTACGCCACGGACTGGGTGATCTCCGCCACCCTGCAGTTCGATGATGAAACTCTTCAGCGCTTTGAGGACTGGAAGGCCAGCCTGGAGCAGTAGCCAATCAGCTGCTGGCTCTCTCAGTACCGCACAGCGAACTTCACTTTGTTGCCTGACACGAATGCGGCGGCCGGCCGGTCGTCAATCTCTGCCGCCCCGATGTATGTGCCGACAGCACTGGTGATTGCCAAGGGTTCCATCCACAGCGTGGCACCGGAATCCGCGGCATGCACCGCCCGCAACTCTCCCGCGCCTTCAGCGTAGTAGACGATGTAGGCCCGTCCGTCAGCCTGTGCAAGCTGGCAGTAGCGCCCGGCCATGGCATCCTCGTCCAGCCGCAGTTCAGTGCCCCAGCTGCTGCCTGAGGCATCCGTGGCCCGGATGAAGCGCAGGTCCTGTCCGTTCTTGTCATAGAAGCAGACAGCGGGGTTGCCATTCACGAGCGCCATCGAGCATTTGCCACCGCCATAACCGTTGCCGGTGAAGCCCTCGGCGATGCTGCCGGCCCCGCTCCAGTCCGCGCCGTTCATATCCGCGCTGCGCTGGTACCAGACGGTGGCGCTGTTCAGCTGCTGGATATGGCAAAGCGCTGGCCGCCCGTCCACCTGCAGCAGCTCCACATGGAAACCGGGGTTGTCTCCGGACATCGCGATAACGGAGTCGGGCCATGCACCGCCGGCCGCATCACTGGCGCGCACATAGCGCAGGCTGCCGCCGATCATCTCCCTGAAGGCGATCGCCGGCCGGCCATTGATTTCCGCCAGGCTGTTGTGCCAGCTCTCGATTGAATAGTCCACGCCGGCCACCATGGTCTCACCGGGCCAGATCGAGCCGCTTGCATCGCCCGCCCGCTTGTAGACGATGTAGCCGTGGTAGGCATTGACTGACCAGTAGTAGCTGACCGCGGGCTGGCCGCCGATGATTGCCAGGCTGGGCTTGCCGCCGTAATCACCGGTTGTGGTGGCAATCGCGAATGGAGTACCCCAGCTGCTGCCGCGGTTGTCAGTGGCCCGCAGGTAGATGATGTCGCCTGCCGTGCTGTTCCAGTAGGCGATCGCCGGCTGCCCGTCCACCTCGGCCAGGCTCGGCTCCTTCTTCGTGCCACTCGTCGTGCCATCGGCATCATAGATGTGCCAGAATGCGGATCCGGGGCTGACCGTGACCTGTACGGTAGCTTCGTCGGTATTGAGCTGGCTGTCCTTCACCTGCACGCCGACCGTGAAGGTGCCGACCTCCGTGAAGATGTGCTGGTAGGTCGGATCAGTGCCTCCCCAGGTGGTGAAAGTCCCGTTGCCATCGAGGTCCCAGAGGTAGGCCGCAATGTCGCCGTCCTCATCCGTACTGCCGGATGCATCCAGCATTACGGTCAGCGGAGCCTCGCCGCTGCCAGGTGTTGCCACAAGGTCCGCGACGGGGTCATGCTGCAGCGGCAGGCCGCCCAGCGTGATGGATGCAGTGGCGATGTCAGTCGCCCCCTGGTCATCAGTGACCCTGACCTTCGCAGTGTAGCTGCCGGCCCACTGGTAGGTGAAATTGATCAGCGGGCTGCCCGTGGGGGCCATCCAGCTGCCATCCCCTTCCGGGTCATATTCGAACTGCGTAAGCGTACCGTCCGGATCAGTGCTGAGCCGCGCATCCAGCTCAATGGTCAGTGGTGCAGTGCCTGTGTTCGGAGTGGCCACGAGTTCCGCCCAGGGTGCCTGGTTGCCACCGCTCACGCTGATGCTGGCACTGGCAGTGGCGGTCATGTTGTCATTGTCGGTTACCCTGACCCATTGCTCGAAGCTGCCCGCCGCATTGTATGTGGTGGAGTACTGCGGGTTAGCGCCAGTGTCCAGCTCCCATGTGGAAGGGTCGCCATCCGTATCCCATTCATACTTCACGATGCTGCCACCCGGGTCCGGGTCGTAGCTGGAGGAGGCGTCGAAGTCCACCTGCAGCGGTGCGCTGCCGCTCGTCACACTGGCCTGCAGCTGGGCCACGGGAGCCTGTGTGCCACCTCCGCCGCTGTCCAGGTCAACGCTGATCGTCGCGCAGGGCTGGCCTTCGCTTCCGGCAATGCTGTCATATGGGGCGATGTAGTATTCGTATGAGCCGCTGGCCGTCCCCAGGTTGTCATCCGTGAAGGCATAGGCCACTGGATGCTGGGGCAGCAGGCCCGGGTCGGGCCGCGGAGCACTGAGCGGACTGGTCGGGGCCGCCGGGTCGGGCAGCCGGCTGAACTCAGTCTCGCCGGGCATCCGGCGATAGACGCGGTAGCCGTCCAGCCAGTGCTGCCAGTTCTGCGCTATCGGGGTGATGTCGCTGATGTTGATGATCCCGTCAGTGTTGCCATCCACGCGCGCCAGCCGCCAGTTGGCCGCCGGACTGACGGGCAGGGGAACTTCACCTGGCAGTACACCACCGTCGTCAAGGAAGTTACCGCTCGGCCAGGCAATGAAGCCGGAGTGCAGCAGCGGGTCGTCATAGTCCACCGCAGCCTGCCAGTTACCGGCCAGCGGGGTCAGGTCGCTGATCCCGACCAGTCCGTCC
The DNA here is from genome assembly GCA_020440645.1 of bacterium. GTDB lineage: Bacteria > 4484-113 > 4484-113 > 4484-113 > JAFGCY01 > JAHEFU01. The sequence goes on from JAGRNR010000060.1 coordinate 18,599, forward strand.
TGGTCATAGTCGCCGGTATTGCATTCCACCCAGCTGAAGTCAACCGAGTCCGCTGGAAGCGGTCCGCTGCCATCCGGGTCGTTGACCGTCGCCGCCAGGTTGAACACGGCATTGGCAACGCCAAGCGGAGCGAGCCTGGCCTGCCTGTCGCTGTCAACACCGAGACGCGCCAGCTCACCTTCCAGCAATGCTGACAACTGTTCAATGGTTGGAGCGCGGGCTTCGGTGGTATCAGGCACATGGCCCGGCTGTGGTCCGCAGCCCTGGAAGAGCAGCAGGACCACAAGGAGGATCGGCAGATGGATGCGATGGCGCAGCATGGCACACCTCCATTGCGTGCCTATTTATATGTACCGCCAATGCGCGCATGGAGTCGCAGAATCAGGGGTTAATGAGATAAATGAGAGGGTTTCTCAGTTCAGCTGGCGGATGCTGGGCTTTAAGTCCAGCTTGTTGAGGTAGACCTCGTAGCTTTCCGGCGAGATGATGTCTCCCTGCTTGCGGATCAGCGCCATCAGGCAGCTTTCCAGTACGTTCATGCCGAAGCTGCGTCCCTCGATCACCGGCGTGGTGGTGATCAGCCAGCCCAGCCCGCGTTCCTTCAGCAACGCCTCGTCCTCCGCCGTAGTGGTGTTGGTGAGGATCACCTTGCCGTCCAGCCTGGGCGGGATGTTGCGCCGGATGTAGTGGAAGTCCCCGCAGATCCAGTCCGCCCAGTTGAACAGCTCACTGTGCTTCGGCTTGTGCTCTTTCTGCTTGTCGCCGGTCGGGTAGATCAGCTGGAAGGGCAGGCGCGAGATCACCGGGGCCACCACGCAGGCGAAGTTGTAGACGGCCTGCAGGCGCCGAAGCGGGATCGGGATGTCGAGCGCGAAGATCAGGTCGCCGTAGATCACCTCATCGCAGTACTGGCTGATGCCCTCGGCCATCCCCCAGCGGTCCACCGCGCTGACCACCAGCGCCTTGCTGCCCTGCATCGGGCGCTCCGTGAAGTTCTCGCTCAGCCAGTCCACCATCTGCCGCTCGAGTGTCAGCTTCAGCCCGCTGCCATCGGCGACAGGGGTGGTCTTCGCCTGGTCCGCCAGGCGCTTGGCATCGCGGATCATCCAGCGCCGGCTGCGGGCGCAGAGCCAGAGGTCAATCCCGCCGAGCCCGATCGCGTCCACCTGGCCATCCAGCTCGGCGATCAGGCGCATCGCCTCCTGGAAGTCGCCGTCGGTGCCCTTGCGCACCAGCTCCACATCCTCGCCGAGGAAGGTCGCGCGCGATGACTTGTCGCGTGAGCTGGAACCGAGGGAAACCGAGACTACTCGCAGCATCGGCCGATTATAAACCCGGAATCCCCGTCGCGCTGCGCCGGATCAGCGGGGGACTTGGCTAATATATATGTGTGGAAGACCTGATGAGCAGCAAGCCTGAAACAGCGGAGGGGATCTCCCGCCGCGACATGATCACCCGCCTGCTGGGAGCGGGCTGCACCGCCTGCCTCGGCGCACTGGCCAGCTCCTGCCCGGGCGGCAGCGACTGGGGCAAGCCGGAGAAGCACAGTGCCTCCGGCATGCCTGAGCAGCTGGAGTTCAATGTGGCGGATGTGCCACTGAACGGAGTACGCCCGGTGGTGATCGGCGGGGCGATGGCCTTCCTCGTGCACTACGAGATGGACGGCGCCGAGCAGTGGATCGCACTTGAGAACAAGTGCACCCACAAGAAGAGCGCACTCAACTTCGATGAGGCGGAGCACATCTTCAAGTGCCCGCTGCATGACAGCGAATTCGCGCTGGACGGAAGCGTGCGTGAGCGTCCCGGTCCGAAGAACTGGCCGGCGAAGCGCGGGCTGTACCACTGGCCGGTGGAAGTCGACGGGGACAAGGTGCGCATCCTAGCGGATGCCGGCAGCGAAGGCAGCGAGTTCATGTCTGCCGAATCTGGCGACGCAGCTGCCGGTGACAGCGCTGGCAACGACGCAGCCGGCGGTGAGCACGACGGCGACGAATAACGGAGGTGCGGTGCAAGCCGCACAACGGAGGTCAGACGTCAGTCGGGCATGGAGCTCAACCGTCAGGTTGACAACGGAGGTCAGACGAAAGTCTGACAACAATCCAAAGTCACTAAGTCAATTAGTCACTGTGTGACATCTCTAACTTGCTCAATTGACTGCCTGACTTCGTGACTCAGTGACTTGGCCACAGCCACCCTCGCGAATGCGCGTCTTATATGTCGGAAGTACATCACCGTGACCAGCGGCCTGAGCCCAGCGAAGCAAAGCTTCGCGCTCCCCTAGTTCTCGCGGAAGTCGGAGGGGCTGATCTGGCGCAGGAATTCCTTGAAGGTCTCCGGGCTGGCCTCCAGCTCCATCTGCTCCTCGCTCGCGATGTCCTGCTCGGTGGAATCTGCGGCCTCTTCCTCGGCCTGCTCCGGCGCCAGCTCGACGAACTTGATGTTGCACATCAGTTCCTCGCTGACGTAGATCTTCACGTTCTTGCGCAGGGCGAGGGCGATCGCGTCCGTCGGGCGGCAGTCCACCTCGAGCGTGCGCCCGTCGCTGTCGAGGTACAGCTTGGCGTAGTAGGTGCTGCTCTCCAGGCGGTCGATCACCACGCGGGAGACATGCACGCCGAGTTGCCCGAGGATGGTGGACATCAGGTCATGGGTAAGCGGACGCGGCGGGACCTTGTTGTCAACCGCCAGTTCAATGCTGCTGGCCTCGAGCTCACCGATCCAGATCGGCAGGTACAGCTCCTTCTCCATGTCCTTCAGAAAGAGCACCGGCGCCTTCTGGCGGTGGTCGTAGCGCAGATCAAAGAAGTCTACCTTTGTGAGTGACATCCATCTGGATTATACCACTTCAGGACCGGCGATAGTCCGCTCGCGCAATATCCAGCCAAGGCTCAGCGCCGGGGGCGGGGCGGGCCCAATAAGATATTACGGATCCAAAACGGGTAACATAACTCGGAGGGTGACCTCCGGTACAAACCACGACAGGAGGCAATGAGTATGGAGAATTCTCCGGCGCGTCAGGGACAGAGCGCCTGCGCCTGTCGGTACCTGACTTAAGCCGCCAACTATCCAATTTCCCGTTTTCCTAACCCCCCTTCGCCTCCTACGGAGGCAACGGCTGCCGGACCTTCCCGGGTCCGGCAGCTTTTTCATCAGCTTGCAGGTTGCCGTTTGCAGGTTGTAGGGAAGGTTTCAGGCAAGTGTAAATGGACTTTCATAGTTGATCCCCACCCTGCACCCAACAACCAGCACCCTGCTCCCCTCTCCTGTATGATCTGAAAAGCGATGCAAGGCAGGCGATCCAGTGCGAACCGAGCAGGTGGCAAGGGCAAAACGGCCGGCAGGCCAGGCCCAGCTGCCCGATTCCTGCAGAATGTCCTCCATGTCTTCAGCTACGGCTGCCTGTCCGCGCTGGTGCTGCCCACCCTGCTTTTGGTCAGCTGGCGCTACGTGCAGGAATCCCCTGTCGGCGACCCCGTCCAGCCGCCCGGCACAGCGGCTGGTCCCTCACGCGAAGCATCCCAGGGGCCGGTGCTGCCCGCCGAACTGGCCGACGACCTGACCCGCCGCAAGTTCGAGGACAGCCTGGCCGTGCAGAAGCCGAGCTTCCACGTCGAAAGTACTGATATCGATTTTGGCGACATGCCGGTGGAGCAGCTGGTGCTGGATGCCACGGAAGTGGAGCTGAACGTGCGCGAACTGCTCGCAGGTGAGAAGGCGCGGATCAGCTCCTTTGGCAGCGCGAAGGTCTCGCTGCGTATTTCCGGCGATGCGCTCAGGGCGCAGCTGCTGCCAATGCTCGAAGCGAAGGGCCTGCGTGAACCGCGCATCGACTTCGGCACGAACACAGTCAAGATAACCGGCCGGAAGAAGGTCAAGCTGCTGGGCAGCTTCAAGCTTTCCGCCTCGGCCCGCTTCCAGGTGGAGAATGGAAATGCGATCGGCCTGAAGATCACCGAGCTGGAAAGCGGCCAGCTCAACCTCGGCGTATCCAGCCTGAAGCTGGACTTCCGCGAGGAAGTGCCGCCGCTCAACCTCGGCGCGAGTTACGCGAAGGTTGTGATTGACAGGCTGGAGTTCCGCGGGGGCTACCTGCACGTGGAGGCGCATGCCCTGCAGCTGCCGGCCGGTGCGATTCCGCGCGGGGCGTTGGACGTGCTGTAGGCCGGGATTGCCAGCCTAGAAGACCTCCATCAGGTCCCGGTCCAGCATCAGCGGGTCCAGTGAAATCGTGTGCGCCACTATCTCGATGTACTCACTTGTGCTGTGCAGCTCGTCCACCAGCACCTGCGCATACATCCCGCCGAGGTCCAGCGCCGGCAGGAAGTCGTCCAGCACGAGTGAGAGGTCGCTCACCGTGATGTTCAGCGTACTGAACTGGAATTCCGTCAACGCAAACCCCACCCGGCTGTCGTCCGTGACGTAGAACTGCCCGGTGGCCGCCATGCTGCGGTCCTGGCTGCCACTGACGCTGATCGAGTTGTTGTCAAACTGCACATGCACATCGCTGATGCCTTCCTCTTCCAGCATCGGCACCAGCCGGGCCGCCAGCTCGTCGGCGGACATCCTCAGCTTCAGCTGAGCGGAACCGACCGCGGTGATCTGGGCCTTGTCACCCTTGAGGATCCGCCGCATGTTGAAGTCGACACCGCTGGCATCGAAGCGCAGTCCCTGGAAGGGGATGTCATCGAGCACGGCGCTGGGACTGTCAACGTGGAACTCCGGCAGGTAGCCGGAGAGGGTCTGCCTGAGACTGCCAAGCTGCACCTCAACCAGCGCTGAGTCGGGCAGCTCAAGCTCGCGACGCACCGCCTCGTCCAGCATCCGGCTCAGGCGTGGCAACAGTACCAGGCTCGCGATCAGGTATCCCACCAGCAGCAACCCGGCAAGTACGATGATGTTGCCAAGTAGCCAGCGCATGACTCTTGCTGGTCTGCTCATCCCACATCCCTCATCTCACTTCCCTCAATACACATCCCTTCTGCTACACCCTACAACCGAGATCCCATATCCTGATCCGGCGACATGAGTGTCGCCGCTACAGTTCCCTGTTCCCTGCTCCCTGAGTCTGCGCATCCCGCATCCCTCATCCCTCATCCCGCATGAACAGTCCCATCTGCAGCGCCTTGCGCGCCTTCTCGCGGGATTCGCGGCGGGTTTCCTCAAGCTCGGCGAGGATGTTCTGTGCGCGCCTGACAACGCTGTCCGGCAGCCCGGCCAGGGCTGCGACCTCGATGCCGAAGCTGTCACTGGCCGCCCCTGCCGCAATCTTATACAGGAACACGAAGCGGCCACTGTCACGCTTCACGAGCACCTGGAAGTTCTTCAGGCGCGGCAGTACAAGTTCGAGGTCTGTCAGCTCGAAGAAGTGCGTGGCGAACAGGGTAAGCGGACGCTCGGGCATCTCATGCAGGTGCTCCAGCACCGCCTTGGCAATGCTGA
>JAGRNR010000061.1:0-23020 GCA_020440645.1 bacterium
GATGACGTACAATAGTTCAATTGAAACGTTACCCATGTATTGAGCCTAAACCGTTACCTATGTTCTGAACCGTACGGACCACTGATCCTTCTCCAACCTCCAACCTCAAACCCCCACCCTCAAACCTCCAAACTGCCCCCTGCACCCTGTAACCTGCAACCTATAATTCTTCCGTGCTGTCCATCTACAACCTGCTGGTCCGCATCTTCTGGCCGCTGCTCTACCTCTACCCGCCCTTTCGCGGCACGATAGCGGCGCGGCGCGGCTACTTCGAACCGGAGGGCTACGACCCGAGCCTGCCCGGCATGAACGTGCTGATCAACGCCGTGAGCGCCGGCGAGGTGGTGGCGATCTCGTCTTTCATCCGTGAGCTGCGCCAGGCGATCGGTGAATGCAACATCGTGCTCCTGACCACCACGCAAAGCGGGCGCACCATGGCGCAAGGCAAGCTCGCGGGCCTCGTGGAATACGTCGCCTGGTTCCCGCTGGTGGACCACCCAAGCGCCGTGACGCGCTACCTCGACAAGCTGCGCCCCGACCTGTACATCACCACCGAGGCCGAGCTGTGGCCCAACATCCAGGCGATCTGCCGCGAGCGCGGGATCCCGGTCTGCCTCGTGAACGGGCGGCTGTACCTGCACAACAAGACCGGCATGCGCAAGGTGATCCTGCAGCAGCTGATCGAGCTGTGCGACCTGATCGTGACGCAGGACAAGACGCACTGGCTGAACTACATCAAGTTCGCGATCCCGCCGGAGAAGCTGGTCTCGAGCGGCAACATCAAGTTCGACTTCGAGCTGGAGGACTGGGGCGAGAGCCGGATGGCCACCGAGCGCGCGGCGATCGGGCTGGGGGACGAGCCGGTGATCACGGCCGGCAGCACGCATCCCGGCGAGGAGGAAGTGGTGCTGGACTGCCTGGCGCAGGTGCGCCTGGACAGCCCTGGGGCCCGGCTGATCCTCGCCCCGCGCCATATCGAGCGCGTGGATGAGGTGCAGAAGCTGTGCGAGCGTAACAAGCTGAAATGCGTGAAGCTGGCGGACGTGGCCCCTGCGCCTGCGAAGGGTAAGGCCGGCAAGGGCAAGTCGAAGAAGGCGAAGTCCGGCGGCGGCAAGCCAGCGCCAGGCTGGGATGTGCTGCTGGTGGACCGCTACGGCGTGCTGGTGGACATGTACCGCTTCGCCGACGTGGTGGTGATGGGCGGCACGTACAACAAGAAGGTGGGCGGGCACAACATCCTCGAGGCCACGGTGCTGGGCAAGCCGGTGCTGGTTGGGCCGCATACCTTCGGCATCACCTCGCAGATGGAGATGCTGAGGCGCTCCGATGCAGTGGTGGAGGCGGAGGCCGGGCAGGCCCCGAGCCGTCTGGCGGCACTGATGGAGGACGTGGACGCGCGCATCCGCATCGGGCAGCGGGCCAGGGAGCTGACCCTGCGCAACCGTGGGGCGGCCCAGCGGGCGGTTGACGCGGTGCTGGACTGCTACCGGAGGCTGACGGGTGACGCAGCGCTGGAGGGCCGCAAGGGTACCGAGTGGCGGGAACAGCGCAGCGGCGGGACGGGTCAGTAAGGGCGGCAGTGCCCCCTGCGGGTATATAATTAAATGGTGGCGGACACACTGCCGGATGCGTTCCGGCGCGCAAATCTGAGTTTCCGAGGATGCCTTTTATGAAGAGCATTAAGCTGCTGGCCAGCCTGCTGGCCCTGATGACCCTCAGCCTCGCTGCGTCCTGCGGCGGTGGCACGGCGGGAAGCAACGCCGGGGGGAGCGATTTCTCGGCCAGCCTGGACCGCGATAACAGCATCGCGGCCGGTTCGGTCAGCCTGGAGCTGGTGCCCGCGGCGGGACCGGCCGGGCAGTACAGCTTCGACATCGTGGCCAGCGGGATGCAGGACACCAAAGCGCTTTACGGCGTGGTCAGCTATGACCGCTCGCAGTACAGCTTCGAGTCCGCCCAGCTGGCGGGCAGCGCGGAGGACACCCTGTTCCTCGCCAAGCCGCTGGAGGATGGATTGAACTTCGGCATGGTGCTGGCGAATTTCGATGTGCGCCCCGGACTGGACGGCCGCCAGGCGATCGCGCGGGTGAGCTTCAGCGAGGGCAGCGAGCAGCTGGCACGCAGCATCGCCAAGGCCCCGACCGGTGCCGCGAATGCATTCGAGATCGCGGGCAGCGTGAATGAGAACACCGGCCAGCCGGAAATCAGCTGGCCAGAGATCAACTCCGGCGACGGTGACAACAATGGCCTCGTAACCCTGTCCGACCTGACCCCGCTCGGCATCTCGCTCAACACGACGGGCGTGACCCCCGGCAGCCAGGCGGACAAGGCCGACTACGACCGCAATGGCAGCGTGACCATTTCCGACCTGACCCCGCTGGGCATCAACCTCGGCACCGGGCTGGCCGGCTACGCGATCCTCAGCGGCGCCAGTGAGGGCAGCCTGACGGAGCTTGTGCGTGTCAACCGCGCCGATGAGTTCCCGAGCCCGAAGACCACCGACGGCCTGCTGAGCTGGAACTGGGTCGGCGATGTGCTGGAGGAGGACACCTTCTTCGCAGTGCAGTACTTTGACAACGCGGGCGCGCTGGGCAGCCGCAGCACGAACGTGCTGTTCCTGCAGGCCGTGACCGCAGCCCCCGTGCTGAGCAACGTGAACATCAGCCTGCCGGCCTCCCCGACACTTGAGGTGGATGGCAGCCGCTCGATCGTGTACATCACCGAGGCCAGCGTTGACGAGGTGCTTGGCAACGCCGAGGAATTCGCCCCCGAAATGCTCGGCCTGACGGCCACCGCCGAGAGCGATGCCGACCCGGGCAACCCGTTTGATGCCACTGAGCAGCTGATCTGGACCGTTCCGACCGGCGGCAACAGCGCCGCCGTCAGCGACAGCGCCGGCACGAAGGGCCAGCTTAGCTTCCGCAACCGCGGGCTGGTGACGGTGCGTGCGCATGCACCGGGCAACAACCTGCAGTTCGACGAGGTGAGCTTCCTGCTGCTGAGCATCGAGGACATCAACATCGAACTCAGCGGCGGCGGCACCGGACCGATCAGCGTGAACGCCGGTGACGACGTGGTGTTCAGCGCGATGGGCACGTTCCAGCTGGAGATCCTCGACGGCGGCGGCACGGTGCAGGAGACCATCACCCGTGATGTCGACCTGACCGACTGGGCTGCCTGGGCGGTGATCCCGGACGGCGCCAACGCCGGCACGTCCAGCTTCGACAGCGGCAGCGCCACGCTGGCAACGACCGACCTGTCCAGTGGCGACCAGGTGAGCGTGGTGGCGGAGTTCAGCCCCGGCGAGAGCGTGACGATCTTCGACCTCGCCAAGCGCGTGAGCAACATCGTCGAGATCAATGTGAACTAGGAGGCCAGGCGCAAGCCTGGCGGAGGTCAGCTGAAAAGCTGACAATCAGAGTACAGAACTCAGACACCAGACGCCAGATCTACTGCACGGAGAGCGGCAGGTCTGGCGTCACTTTCTGAAGTCTGCGGTCTGTAACCTGAAGTCTTCTTGTGCCCCGCTCCGGCGGGGCTTTTGTGGTCAGTGGTCAGGGAGCCGCGAAGCGCAGCTTTGCAGGCTTTGCTGGAAGAGCCAGCGCAGCTCCGGCTTCCCCTCCGCAACGCTGCTCCCTCATTGCTCACTCTTCATTACTCATTGCTGCACCTGCATCCTGCCTGCGGCCGGAATGCAGCGCCGCTTTAGGAGGCCAGGCAGTTCTGCCTGGCATTTGCCAAGCTTACAGCTTGGCCTCCTATTCCCCGCGCCACAGGTGCAGGATTGTGTCCGCCTTGTAGTCCTCTCCCTCCGGTGGTTCCTGGGCGGTGGCCACGAAGATATGCAGGATGCCGGAGGCGTCGTACATCGCCACGCATGGTTCCCGATCCGAGGGCAGCATCCATATTGGCTCGGTCAGCACTTCCAGTTCAAAGCCGGAGCCGCTGTCAATCCAGGCCCTGACTCCGACGCTGTGCGGCTGGTCCCCGCTGGCCGGCATGTTCTGGCGCAGCAGCTCCCCGATCGCAATCTCGCCTGAACTGGATTTGACGATGTCAAGCTCAGGCGCGGTATTGCGGTAAGTGAACTGGTCCTGGAAGGACAGGTCTCGGTTCTCCAGTACGCTGACATTCCACTGGCTGCCGTCCCAGTGTGCCGTCTTGAACTGCCCGCGCGGCTGCAGCGGGTCGCTGTCCAGGTCGTAATAGGCCAGTAGCGGATTTCCACTGCCATCCAGCACCATCCGCACACGCTTGCCTGCATCGCTGTCCGGTGCATTCACGCCAATGTCAACGTCCTCCACCATGAGTCCGCTGCCGAGGTCGCGCCAGAAATGCAAGCTGCCCGCAGTCGGGGTCAGCCGGTTGTCCGTGGTGGCGGTGCCACGCTGGAAGCACAGCCAGGGTGATATGTTGTCAGCCGGGTCGAACAGCAGGTCGAGGTCGCGACCGTAGTTGAACAGCGGCTCCTCCACGGCTATGGGAGGCAGGAAGCTGCCGAGGCTGGTCACCGTGTAGTAGTAGTGTCCGCTGACCTGCGGCAAGGTGCCGCTGATGTACTCAGTGAAGCCCATCCCATACTCAGTGCCGACGGCGATCGCCAGCTGCGGGTTGGCCAGCGGGTCACTGCCCCCGACCACGGTTTCGCTGTAAGTGTCCGCACCAGTGCGGCTGAGCAGGCTCAGTGAGGGCGGGAAATTGTTGGCCCGCCCGATCAGCAGGTCCGTGTCCCAGCCAAGGTCAAAGGCATTGGATGGCCAGCCGGCCAGGCCGTCCGACTCATGTTGCCAGTTGCCGGTACCACCGAACAGGTGTGTCAGCTTCACCGTGGCTTCGTCATTGTAGACAACATGCAAGGAACCGGAAGGGTCAGCGATGCCGCGCATGTAGAACACTTCGCCATCCGGCAGGTCCTGTCCGAGGATCAGTTCCTCGCTGAGCCAGGGCGGGGTGGCGGCCAGCCAGTTGAGGTTCTCTTCGATGTTTGGGTTGTCATCCCACCAGCCGTCGTAGGCCCGCACGATGAACCAGTAGCGCTTACCGTTGTCCAGCCCGTCCAGCACATACTCATGCGTGGTTGTGCCGGCATCAGGGATGTCAGTGACGACTGAAGTTGCCAAACTGTCCGCGTCCGGCGGGAAGGCCGTGCCGTAGTAGACAGCGTAGTGCACAGGCTCGCCATGCTCATCCACGGCCTGGCCCCAGTTGAGCGTGACCTGCCCGTCGCCAACCGCCAGCTCCCGCAGTCCCTCTGTGCCCTGCCAGACAGGGGGCAGGTCCGCGGGAGACTCCCGCAGGAAACTGAGGGTCGAGCCATGCACGGCAGCCAGGCCCTGTGCATCCAGCACTGGCTGGCTGTTGACATTGCCACCGAGTGGAATCGACTGACGCAGGCGACCATCGAAATCACGCACCTGCAGTTCAGCAGGATTGCGGATGAAGATCCTGTCAGCCGATGCGGAGATCGTTTCCACCTGCTGCGGCTCATCCCAGATCACAGTCCAGTCGTCCATGGACACGGCTCGTAACCTGCCGTTGCCGCTGTCTGATTCACCGAGCAGCAGCATCGGCGGATCCGTCCATTGCACCGCCGCCAGGCAGGTGGTGGAGCTGCCATCGGCGGCATCACTTGTATGTATTTCAGAAAGGTCTGTTGCACTGCGAACCGTGAAGTTGCCATCAGGCAATGCGACCACGAGAGCATCGACTGAACTTAAATGGACCAGACTGCTGCCGGCTTGCGGCAGCGGCAGGCTGGCGCTCTGCACATCCTCGAAGAATGGCTGGGCAAAGCGCAGCAGCGTGCCATCCTCGCAGAGCTGGTACACGACGTCGCCATCGCTGGAGATTGACAATGAAGGCGACCCGGTGGACGTTGACAGCACAATCTCACTGCCATGGTAGTTCTGCAGGTGGATGCTGCCATCCGGCCTGCCGATGAACATCAGCTCACCCATCATCAGGGGCTGGCCAGCGTTCTCCACTTCCAGCTCATAGACCAGATCCGGGAGGCGTGAGCGCCAGGCGGACTGGCCGTCTGTTGCCAACATGTAGATGCTGTTGAACGTCTGTGTCAGGGATGGCAGGAAGGGGCCGCTGCCGTAGATACCACGTTGGACTTCAGAGTTCTCCCCGTCCTTGAAGATGAAATGCCACTTCTCCTCACCCTTCGCATACAAGAGATTGTCATTCGAGGAAAATGCAACTTCATTCCTGCGCATGGTGTCCCCGGGCTCAAGCTCCAGTTCGATATCCATGAACAGCGGCTCATGCAGCTTGCAGGCAATCAGGCTCCCTGTCCGGGCCTGGTCAGCTCCGATGTTGTCCCAGCGGTCAGGCAGGTCAGGGTCGAATGTCGGAATCTGCGTACTTTCACCAATGGAGTTTTCCAGCCCGCTTTCATCAGACGCTGTGAGGGTGAATGAATACTCTGAGCCGCGCACCAGGCCGGTAAGCGGATATTCATGGCTGGTTTCGCCGCTGAGCGGGATGTCTTCGAATTCGGTCACGGCAGGATCGAGTTCCCGCCGGTAGGTCAATGTGTAGCTGACCTCTTCCCCTTCGGGATCAACGGCAATCGGCAGGTGCAGCAGCACCCCATTGACCTGGTTCTGGCTCCAGAAACTATCCTGGAACACAGGCTTGAGGTTATCCGGCAGCAGTTCCAGACTGACAACATTGCTGAATGGACCGAGGTTCATGTCATCGTCAAATGCCCGGACCGCCAGGCTGAGGGACTGCACCGGCGGCTTGCTGATGCTCGCCACATAGTGCAGGCGCTGGCGCTTCTCGGCGGGACTGGCGATGCCGAAAACATTCGCCCGCAGCTCCAGCAGCTGTGGCACATCTTCGAAATCCTGCGGGTCATCCGTCAGGCCCTCGAATCTGTTCACAACGAACCCGGTGATGCCCCGGTTGAAGTTGCGTGCGATCGGGGTCAGGTCCGCCAGGTTCACTTCACCATTGCCATCACCATCAACGAGCACCACTTCTTCCGGTGGATCATGGCTGCTGAGCGTCTGCTGGAACAGCAGGCCTATCGGCGTGATGTCGGAGATGCTGACCAGTCCGTTGTTGTCATAGTCACCGATGTTGCGCTCATCCCATTCGAGTGTCAGGCTGTTGGCATCGACTGAAGAAACGGCCATCTCCACAGCACTTTTTGGGTCCTCATTGACAAGGCTCAGGTCGCGCCATATCCGTTCGCTGCCGGCGCGGAAACGCACATCGGCCAGTGTCATCGCCTGACGCTGCGTGCCGTGCTCGCGCGTGCGGGTGATCCCGACGAGGGTCACATCCTCGATGCGGCGGGTCACTGCAAGGATCAGGTTGCCATCGCTGGCTTCAGCAGTGAGCAGGGCACTGTCCAGCTGCAGCGCATCGTCGTCATAGCTGATCGCGAGGAAGATGTCATCCGGAGTGGCGGCACTGCAGTCAAGCTGGAAGCCAGCTGCGAGGCTGCCATGCACTTCAATTCCCTGCCAGTCGCGCAGCACATGCATATTGCGGTCCAGCCGGTAAAAGCCCAGGCCATCAATCGAGATGCCGGACTGGCTGCGCAGGAATTCCGCGTCGAGCCTGCCCTGCCCGGTTGCCGCTGCATCAGCCGTTGCCAGCTGCGCAGTGCTGCCGCCCCCGCCGCAGGCCGCGAGCAGGATCAGGCCGATGAGGGCTGCCGCAGTGAATAGCCGCTGACCGTCCATCCGTCCTCCTCCAGTTGCCGCCTGAGCGCGGGATCCCCCAGCACGCTGAGCTCCTCGCCGCGCTCATCCACGTAGGAAGAGATTACCCTCAGCTCGTCGTCCACGCAGCCGGGATGGCACATCACTTCGACGTGTCTTCCGCGAAACACTTCCAGCATCCCGAGCAGGCTGTCCCGCGTAATGTTGCCAGTGCCGAAGTAGCCCTCGATCAGCACCTCGGGCCCGGCCACGCCGGCCGGCTCCGCCAGGCCGCGGTATTCACTGCGGCACCGGAGCGGCAGGCCGAAGCCCGCTGCCATTTCCAGCGCCATCGGGAACAGCGGCCCGAGCATGTGGGTGTGGTGGTGGCTGTCAATGTGGGAGATCTCCAGGTTGCGGCGCTTCAGCAGTTCGAACTGCGCAGTCCATTCCAGCGCGACGGCGCGCCGCAGCTCCACATCCCGCCAGGTGTCCTCATCCAGGGCCAGCGACTTCAGGAAACGGCCCTCGCCATCCAGCAGCTGTGCCGGGTAGTTGTCACTGAGCGGCCGGCCGAGCGAGAGGTTGAGGTGGATCCCGGCTGTCATCGAGGTTGCCATCAGGTTCTGCAGGTCAGGCTCGCTGACAAGGTTCGCCATTACGGTGGTGCTCTGCACCACGCCCTCGCTGGCCTGCAGGATGCCGCGGCTGACCCCGGCGGTCAGGCCGTAGTCGTCGGCATTGAACACGATGCGGCTCAACGTTGCCTCCGCCGCGCCAGCTCCTCGCGCACGAAATCCTCCACCGCCTGCAGTGCGCTGTTGGCAACATCCACATCGCCGTCCTCGAGCCCCTGCAGGCCGTAGGCCGCGCGCTCATAGACCGGGATCAGCCCGCCGAGCGATGTTGCCAGGTCGCCGTAGCGCGAGGAGGCCTGCATCATCTGCGCGCGCGGCGTCATGCCTCCCTCACGGTGCACGCCGAGCCGGTCAAGCTGGCCGCTGATGCGCACATAGGCCTCGACCACGGAATTCTCCGGCACGATCGGCGGCGGGCGGCGGTGGAAGATGCCGCGCTTGAACAGCATGAACAGGCCGACAACGGCGGCGACTGCGAGCAGCACCAGCAGGCTGCCCAGCCAGTGCTTCATCGCCCAGGCCCAGGCATCCTTGATGGCCTCGATGATCAGTTCCTGGGTGCGGGCCGGGTCGATGATGAACAGGTCCTGCAGGAAGCCGATCAGGTTGGCAAACCACTTGCTGGCCTCCGGCTGGTTGGACCAGTCCTGGCTGGCCGGTGTCGGGTCGACCTCGATCCAGCCGTGGCCGTCGATGTAGACCTCAACCCAGGCGTGCGCATTGCTTGCGCGGTAGACGTAGGCATTCTCCACGAGGCTGTACTCACCGGGGCTGTAGCCGGTGACGACGCGCGCCGGCACGCCATTGAGCCGGCACAGCACGGCCATCGCGGATGAGAAGTAGCGGCAATAGCCCTGTTGGGTGCCAAGGCAGAAGGCCTCGGTGATTTCCTGGTCGCCGACCGGGGCCTCGAACTGGCGGGTGTAGACGAATTCGCTGTCGGGCCCGCTGAGGTAGGCCATGATCGCCTGCACGCGCTGCCATGAGTTGTATGGCACTTCCGGGCTGGTCGGGTCCGCCTCAAAGCGGCGCGCCAGGTTCTTCAGCGGGTCGGTGATCAGGCGGTAATTCTCCGGCGTGATGTTCAGGTACTCGGCCTGCCTCGGGGAGAGGTAGCGCTGCCTGGGTTCGTCGCCATCGCCATCCCCCTCCGCATTGCCAAGCCCCTCCATGTCATCCGGTGGCAGCAGCGGACCCATGAATTCCTCCAGCCCGGAGTCACTGGGACGCCACTCCTTCTCAGCGCCCGGCTCGCCGATCGGGTAGAGCGGCAGCTGGGTGTACCAGTCGCGGATGTACTTCGGTGGCTTGCTCCAGACCTCCAGCAGGTCGGACTCCGTGCGCTTGTATTCGATGGACTGAATGGTGTAGGTGAACTTGCGCGGATGGCTGTTGCGCCCGGTGCCGGACACCAGCGTGCTGCCCATTGTCAGCGCTGGGATGTCATATGGCTGTGAGCTCTTCTTGCCGGTGGAGATGTTCTCGATGCGGAAGGGCTCGAAGATTGAGAGGAACACCGCGTTGTCAAAAGGCTCCATCAGGCTGATCTCGTAGCGGATCTTGCTGAAGCTCAGGTCCTCGGTCTCGTTGAGCACGCCGGGGCTGAGCCCGGTCCCCATCAGCTCATTGGTGGTCATGTACTTGACCTGCTCACCGTTGATTGACAGCCAGCCGTCCTTCTTCGTGCTGCGGTAATAGTTCGGGCTGGGGAAGTCCAGCACGGGCACCGGGTAGGAATCGTAGGTGAAGTTGCTGGTGTCCGTGTTGTCAGTTGTCAGGAACAGCGGGTTGCTGGTGCCGGGCCGGCCCTTCATGAAGTCCGACTCCACCCAGCCGCTGCCGGTGTAGACATCGAACACCTTGGCGCGCAGGTAGTAGGCGCGGTTGGTCTTCTGCAGTTTCAGCACCTCGGTGGTGTCGTCAGTCAGCCGGCTGCCGTCGGACAGGTCGAAGTTGTCACTGATGCCGGTCTGGGCATCGCCACCCTTGCCCTGCTGCTGCTGTTCCTCGGGCTTGTCATTCGCCTGGTCCTGGCGGTCCTCATCCACCTGCGGGGCCGGGCTGAGCGCCACGCTCTGCCCGCTGCCGCCACCCTGCGGCATCATGATGAACACGATCACCGACAGGAGGATGATGCCGAACACGGCCCTCAGCAGGATCCACAGGAAGCCGAAGCGGGTGCGCGACTTCGGCGAGTAAGGCGCACCGGTGGTGCCCTCCACGCGTACCGCCACGTCGATCTGGTTGGCGATGTACAGCGCGCTGCCGGCGAAGGTCAGGAACACCGGCAGCAGCAGCATGAACTTCAGGTCATAACTGGCGACACTTGAGAAGATCAGGAACACCACGCTGAACATCAGGATGAAGCGGTGGTCCCCCGGGGCGAAGGCCTTGAATGACAACAGCACCATCAGCAGGCCGCCGAGGATGCCGAGCACAGCGCCGAGGCTGTTGGGGTCCTCGCGGATCTGGTTGAAGTAGTACAGCGAGATGCCGAAGCTGGCGAAGGACACGATGTAGGTTGCCAGCGGGCGGAAGCGCGGCTGCAGGAAGTAGCTGACGAGGAAGGCCAGCGTCAGCGAGCCGCTCAGGAACAGGTTGAGCGGCAGGTTGTCAACCGTCAGGTGCAGGATCTGCAGGGCCGTCACACCGGCGAGGTAGCTGAACACGTAGAGCAGCATGCGGAAGCGCGGCTCGCGGTCCAGCGCGACCGTCATGTCGAGCGTCTCCCTGCGCCTGCCGACGCCGTTGGCACTCATCAGCGCACCACCACCATCGACTTCTCATTGACCTGTTCGAGCGTGGCACCCAGGTCGTCGCCGTAGAACACCTCAAGGATCAGGTAGCCCTCGCCGAAGCTCAGGCGCGGGCCGGGCCGCTCAGCGGGCTGCATCTTGCGGAAGCTCTCGGCGTTGAAGGTGACGACGACCACGCTGCGGTAGCGCGCCGCCATGTTGCGGAAGCGCTGGCGGCTGCTCTGGCCGAGGTCCATCGTGAGGATCACGAGGCTGGAGCCCGCCGGCAGGTAGCCAAGCACCACCTTGCCGCTGTGGTCCCAGTTGATCGCGCCGCGCCCGCTGAGCCGCGCCAGGCGGATGGAAAGCTCGCGGAAGAAGCCCTGCCCGTTGCCGGCCTGGCTCTCGTAGTTGTCACCCATCAGCGCGAGGTAGTGCAGCTTGAAGCGGTTGAAGCAGCTGGCATAGGCCAGGCTGGCAACCATCCGGATCGCGAACTCGACCGGGCAGTTGTGCCCGATGCCCTGCCACATCGCCTCGTCGGAGATCAGCAGCACCGAGATCGAACTGGCAACGTTCATCTCATGCTGCTTGGTGATCAGCTTGCCGTGGCGCGCGCTGCTCATCCAGTGCACGCGCTTCATCGGGTCGCTCGAGACATACTCGCGCACCCCGAGGAACTCGCTGCTCTCACCGGCCAGCGGCTGCGTCTCCAGCTCGTCCTGGGCCAGCATCGAGGCCGAGGGCGGCTGGCGGAAGCGGAAGGGCACCGGGTCCGGCAGCACCACGAGCTCCGTCGGCACGCGCAGCTTGCGCCAGCACTTGTAGAAGCCGAATGGGTCGCCGCCGTAGAGGAAGAACGGGCCGAGCTCGTACACCCCGCGCCGCGCCGGGGTGACGCGGTAGCTGGAGAGCACCTTCTCACCGGGCGGGGCCGAGAGGAAGGCCACCGGGGTGTACTCCTTGCCGGGCACCAGCTTGGCGTGGATGTCGAAACCCATCGTGCCGTAGCGCGCGGTGGTGCGGGTGTTCTCCAGCAGCACCTCGACCTCGGCCTCGCGCCCGGCCATCACATGCGGCGGGTGGCGGCGCTCGACCTTCATCCCGTTCACGGAGTACTGCGCCCAGATGTAGAGCACGAAGTTCGTGACCACGAGGAACACGGCGGTGTACACGAGCAGCGGGTTCCTGAAGACCCAGGCCACGACGACCGTGAACAGGGTGAGGAACAGGAACACCACCGAATGCACTGTGAACTTGGATGAGAGCAAGCTACTTTAATGGTATCGCAGGGGGATAGTCACAGAGCAGGGAATGGGGAACGGGGAATGGGAAGGAAGCTTTGAGCTACTGAGCCGGGACGGCGATCTGGCGCAGGATGGCCTTAAGCACGCTTTTCTCATCGACACCGGCCAGCTTGGCCTCGGGCCTCAGTAGGATGCGGTGTGCCAGGCAGTGCGGCGCCACGCTCTGGATATCGTCCGGGATGATGTAGTCGCGGTGGTTGAGCATCGCGTAGGCCTGCGCCGCCGTCATCAGGCGCTGGCTGCCGCGCACGCTGACACCGACCAGCACATCCGGGTGCTCGCGGCTGGCCGCGCTGATCTCGGCGACGTAGCGCCTGAGGCTCGGCTTGACCCCGATGCGGCGAACGAGCTGCTGGATGGACATGATCTCGTCCGGTCCGCAGATCGGCTCCAGCTCCTCGATCGGATGCGTGCGGCGCTGGGCCTCGAGGATCTCCGCCTCGTGGTCAATGCTCGGATAGCCGATCTTCACGCGCAGGATGAAGCGGTCCAGCTGCGCTTCCGGCAGGTCGTAGGTGCCCTGCTGCTCCACCGGGTTCTGGGTGGCGATCACGAAGAAGGGGCGCGGCACCGGGTAGGTCACGCCGTCCACGGTGACCTGGCGCTCCTCCATCGCCTCCAAGAGCGATGACTGGGTGCGCGGGCTGGTACGGTTGATCTCGTCGGCCAGCAGGATGTTGGCGAAGATCGGTCCCGGGCGGAAGGAGAATTTGTTCTCCTTCTGGTCGTAGGTATTGGCTCCGGTGACGTCGGCGGGCAGCAGGTCCGGGGTGAACTGGATGCGCTTGAAGTCGGCCTTCACACTGCGGGCGAGCGCCCGGGCGAGGATGGTCTTGCCCACGCCGGGAACGTCCTCCAGCAGCACATGGCCATCGGAGAACATGCCGATCAGCACCAGCTCGATCACGTCGCGCTTGCCGAAGATGGCCAGCTCGATGTTGCGGATCACCCGGTTGACAAGCGCCAGCGCGCCGTCCAGTTCAGCGGGGCTGATGGAGACGGAGGGGCTGTTCGTCGCCGGTTCCGGGTTGCTCATGGAGCCTGTACTCATGGGACAATAGTGAGTTCCCGCTATTTTAACACGGAGGTTGCAATGCACATTGACCCACAGACCCTTTCCCCCGGGCGGCGCTACTTCCTGATGATCAGCGCGATCGTGCCCCGCCCGATCGCCTGGGTGGGTACGAACAATCAGGCGGGCGGGCATAACCTCGCCCCGTTCAGCTTCTTCAACGCCTTCAGCGCCACCCCGCCGGTGGTCGGGCTGGGCTTTTCACCAGCCGAAAGCAAGCCCAGCAAGGACACGCTGCTCAACATCCGCCGCACGGGAGAGCTCACGATCAGCATCTGCGACCTGCAGCACGGCGACCAGCTGCATGAAAGCAGCGCGGAACTGCCCTATGGCGAGGATGAATTCGCGGCAACGAAGCTCACGCCGGCCTTCGGATCCGTGGTCAGTGCACCGTTCGTGAAGGAAGCACCGGTCAGCATGGAATGCCGCCTGCGCCAGGTGATCGAATTCGAGGAAAGCGGCGGGGCGATGATCCTCGCCGACGTGCTGATGTTCCATATCCGCGACACCCTGCTCGATGCGCGCGGCACGATTGACCCGCACCGGCTGAAGCCGCTGGCACGCATGGGTGGCGGGCGCTATGCCAGCCTCGGTGAGATCTTCAAACTGCCGAGTTACGGCCAGCTGCCAGACTGATTCGCGGGCCGCGTACGCGATAGAATATGGGCATGGACCAGTCCGCCCGCGATTTCCTCACAGCACTTGTCAACAGCTACGGCCCCTCGGGATTCGAGGCGCCCGTCGTGCGCACCTGGATGGACTACGCGAAGCAGTTCGCGGATGAGGTGTACACCGACGCCTATGGCAACGGCTTCGCCGTGCTCAACCCGAAGGGCGACCCGCACATCCTGCTGGACGGCCATGCCGACGAGATCGGCCTGATGGTGAGCTACATTGACGACGACGGCTTCCTGTGGGTGAGCACGATCGGCGGCTACGACGCCAAGATCCTGCCCAGCATGCGCGTAAGGGTGCTTGGCAAGGGCGGTGAACTGCCCGGGCTGATCGGCAGCCTGCCTCCGCACATGCAGCGTGAGGCCCAGGGCGGCCAGGAGCTGAAGCGCTACCAGTTTGGTGTCAACGTCTATGTTGACATCGGCGCGCGCTCGAAGGCCGAGGCCGAGAAGCATGTGCGGGTCGGTGACCCGATCGTGCTGGACTACGGCCTGGACGAGCTGCAGAACGGGCTGGTCTGTGGCCGGGCGCTGGACAACCGCATCGGCATCTGGAGCGGCATCGAGGCCCTGCGCCGCGCGAAGCAGAGCGGGAAGAAGCTCAATGCCAGGATCACGGCGGTGGCCGCCGTGCAGGAGGAGGTCGGCTGCTTCGGCGCCGGCATGGCTGCCTACGGAGCTGATCCGGACTGCGCAATCGCTGTGGACGTGACCCAGAGCGTGGACCACCCGCAGGCGGAGAAGAAGCGCTGGGGCGACATGCGGGTTGGCAACGGCCCGGTGCTGGCACACGGCAGCGCCTGCCACCCGGAGCTGAACCGCCGCATCGAGGAAGTGGCCCGCAAGGCCCGCATCGGCCTGCAGCATGAGGCCACCCCGCGCCATACAGGCACGGATGCGGATTCGATCTTCGTGACGCGCGGCGGGATCCCGACCGCCGTTGTCAGCCTGCCGCAGCGCTACATGCACAGCCCGGCTGAGACCGTGCACCTCGGCGACCTCGACCGGATCGCCGACCTGCTGTGCGCGCTGTGCCTGAGCCTGAAGAGCGGCGAGCGCTTCATGGTGAAGGTCTGACAACAGTGGTCTGTGGGCAGTGGGAGGTCAGGCCCATGGCCTGACAGGTATGCGGTCCCATGGACCGCTTGAAAAAAACAGCGGCCATTAGCAGAAGAAGAAGCAGAAACAGAAACAGAAGCAGAAGCAGAAGCAAGTTCCGTAGCGGCGGCTTCCAGCCCCCGGCAACCCAAAAATAAGAAACGCAAAAGGCCCGCCAGTGGCGGGCCTTCTTGCTTGTTGTGGGTTGGGAGGGATCAGAGCAGTCCGTTTGACTCCAGGAAGGAGTTCAGGTCGAGGAACTTCAGCTGGGCCACACCGAACTCGTCGGTACGGATGTAGCTCAGGAAGGTGAAGTACTGCCACTGCAGGTCAGTTCCGATCCGGGTGATGTTCAGGTTGCGGCAGGTGCCGGAGTCGTCAATCAGGAATTCCTCGCTCCAGACGTCCTGGCCGGTCTTCGAGCTGAACTTGAACTTCAGGTCGCCATTGTGGGTGTAGGCCAGCACGTTGAAGTTGCTCGGCGGCTCAAGCATGTAATGGCAGAATTCGCCGATCTGGTCAGCACCCTTCACCAGCACGAGGGTCTCCTGCTGGTTGGTCAGCCAGGTCTCGCCCTCGAAGCTGCGCACGAGGCGGATCCGCTGGTTGTCCATGTCGCGGTAGATCACCGCAGCGGTGTTGTCAAGCTGGTTCGTCTTGATGTTCTGCAGCACCGGCTGGGAACTGGTTTCCACGCCGACGACCTGGGTCTCCCAGCCGTCCGCGCCCTTGCGGCAGACAATCACGCCATTGGTGCCCTTCTCGCGGAAGGCGATGGACTGGCGCATCGTCGGCGAGACGCAGATGCCGTTCGTCGGGTGCCGGTCGGTCACGATCGCGTACTTGGCCTGGTCGTTGAATTCCCACCAGAAGGTGCCTTCCTGATCGACACTCTCCACGAACTCGATGCGGTTGGTGTCGTCATTCCAGGTGAAGCAGGCCAGGCGCCGCTCAAGCGCCAGACTGCCAAGCACATGGTTGTTGCCGGTACGCACCTGGCCCGGGTCGAGCCAGTTGAAGTGGCCCTCCTGGTCAAGCAGGGCGGCATAGGAATACGCTCCGGTGCCGTCCGAGTAGGCAATGTTGATCAGCGGGTTGTTGAGCTCATTGAGCTGGAACACAGAAATCGCGGGACCGAGGTCCGGGTCCTCTGCGATGTTCAGGTAGGGGAAGTTCGTGGAGGTCTCATCGAACAGCTCCCAGTCCTGCCCCGGCGGGAATGAAGTGTTGCGCACCGCATGCACGCCGTGCGCGTCATTGGTGGGGGCGAAGTAGAAGCTCAGGCGGTTGAAGCTGTTGCCCGGCACGAGGTATTCATCCTGGTTCATGCCGAGGGTGACGGTGTCAACATTGCGCAGGCCGATCGCCTTCTTGCCGCTGGTCCAGTAGAACTGCTCACCAAGCACGGTGTCCCAGCGGTAACCGCCGCTGACACGGTACTCATAGTAGATCCCACCATCGGCGGTGATGTCCTTGTAGGTGATCAGGTTGGCGGCGATCGGCTCCGGCGTGATCAGCTGCCAGGCAGCCACACCCTGGGCCCGGCGCTCGATCTGGACATAGTTGGTGCCACCCGGCACCTCCCAGCTGACGTCGATACCGTCCCACAGGCCTTCGCTTGCAACCACGTTCAGGACCTCATCCGGCTGCCAGAAGCTCAGGCCGTCAATGAACGACGGGCCATCGTTGTCAACCTTCAGCAGGGCAAAGGCGACCTGCCCGGTGTCGGAGCGGAAGTCATCCGGCAGTTCCTCCAGGGAGGGCAGCGGGAAGTTGTGGTCGGCATAGGAGTAGATGTGCCCGAAGCCGAATTCCCAGCGGTTGGTGCGCCAGTTGGCAACAGCAGGATAGAGGCGGGAGGTGAAGTCACCATGCATCTGCACAGTCAGGATCGGCGGCAGTTCGCTCACGCCGTTGAACAGGTAGACGGCATAGGAATACTGGTTGATGTCAGTGCCGGGGATCGTGGCACCCTTGTACTCCAGCATCGCGCTGGCATCCTGCGCCAGCGCATTGTGGCTGAAGTCAAAGGAGGAACCCTCGCGGGAGAACACCGTTGTGGACGTGCCACGCAGTTCGGAGGGTGCGGGCAGACCCGCAGTGACATTTTCGCTGAGGGGTAATACGGCCTCTGAAACGAGGTTGCTGGATGAGGTGGAATCCGAATTAGAACAGCTGCAGGATAATACTGCCAGCAGAATTAGCGCAGCCCATGAACGAGATATTTTCACAACAAGCTCCCAAGCTTATTCTCATTCCCCGAAGTATGCTAACTTGAGCCGGTCATACATGCAAACCGAGGAATCGAATCTTTACCAAGAAATGCGCATCATCGGCCTCGATGCGGGAAGCGTGCGTACCGGTATATCCGTGGCTGATCCGTCATGCACACTGGCATCCCCATATCTGATTATACACACAAATCCAATTTCGGGTTTTGCCAATCGGCTGAAGGAATCCGTGAAAGAATTCACAGTTGGCAAGGTGATAATGGGCCTGCCGATTGATTTAAGGGGCCGTGAAGGTGAATCAGCAAGGCTCGCCCGCGATCTTGCGGCACAGATTGAGGCGGAGCTGGGCTGGACAGTTGAGTTCCAGGATGAGCGGTTCTCCAGCGATTTGGCATTGTCCGGGCCGGCCTCAGGTGACCGGGGGCGCAGGCGGGCAGGCAAGGCTGCAAAGCGTAAGGATGTTGACGCACACGCTGCCGCAGTGATCCTGCAGTCCTGGCTGGATTATGGCCGTCACCGGCCCCGGGATTGAATTTCAGCCCGCAATGGATGGATCGCGGTGGAAGTGCTCACTGAAACCTTCAACACTGTCGAGCATCTCCCGGCTGTCATAGCGGGAACGGCGGAAGCTCTCAAACTGCCTGAACCATTCCTCGTTGAACTGGCGGCGGCGTGGATCGTGCATCCACAGCTGCACATGGACGAACAAGGCAACTGACCCCAAAGCGATACCTATTAGTACGAAAACCCAGATTGACATGGCAAAAGCCACTCTCCTGACCTGATCTTTCCCCCAGGCCAATTCATATTTTACCAGTTTCCCCTTTATTGCAATTTCCGTCAGGAACCTGCGCGATATAATCTGCCAAAGCGCAACACGCGCCCCAATTGAATATGCAACGCACCATCCTGATAGTCGACGATGAGGAAATCATCCGCAATGTGCTCAAGCGCAAGCTTGAGCAGTCGACCGACTACAAGGTGCATACCGCCGGCGACGGTGTCCCCGCGCTGGAGCTGTTCAAGGAACAGAACATTGACCTCGTGATCAGTGACCTGATGATGAGCGAGATGAACGGCATCGAGCTGCTGCGCAACCTGAAGCAGATCAAGCCCGGCATCCCGGTGATCATCATCACGGGCTATGGCACGCTGGACGACGCGATCGAAGCCATCCACCTCGGTGCGGAGGACTTCATCAAGAAGCCGTTTGACATCAATGATGTCATCGAGACGATTGAGAAGACCTTCCGCAAGATGGCGGAGGAAGCTGACCAGCGCGAGATCATCAAGTACATCGAGGATGAGAACATCCGCCTCGCGATCCCCAGCGACTTCGAATTCCTCAACACGGTGATCAACTACGTGTTCTCGCACCTGCGGGCGCGCTGGCTCGTCAACGACGAGAACCTGCACGACGTGAAGGTCTGCATGTACGAGGCGCTGACGAATGCCTTCGAGCATGGCAACCTCGGCATCCCGGGCGATGAGAAGAGCCGGCTGCTGGAGACCAGCCAGCAGGCCTGGCGGGACTTCCTGATGGAGCGCATGCAGGACCCTGTTAACCGCGAGAAGCAGATCGAGGTCAACCTGCAGATCAGCGAGACCCGCATGAGCCTCAGGGTGCGCGACCAGGGCACCGGCTTTGACTTTGACAACCACTTCAAGGACGTGGAACCTGAGCTGCTGTTCCGCAGCAGCGGACGCGGCCTGCTGCTGATACGCTCCCTGATGGATGAGATGTGGTTCGAGGATGGCGGCCGTGCACTGGTGATGGTCAAGCAGCGCAGCGGGATTGCCGAGTAAAATCCGGGCTGCCGTCGTCAAATAGCGGTGAACTCCGTGCCCCTGGCCCGCCATCCCGTTACACTTCCAGGAAAACCCCAGCCTGGAGAATGTGATGGGTCAGTCCATTAACCACGAAGACAACGCAGACATCAACACCAGCACCAGCAAGCCCGAGCGCATCCGCTGGTGGCGGCCGGTGCTGCTGGCACTGTTCATCGGCGGCGGCATCCTCGGTTCAATGCTGCTGCATGAGTTCCGCGAGAACAAGCTGATCCAGCAGGCCGAGCGCTTGTATGAGGGCGTCAAGGCCATGGATGAGCTGACGCTGGCCCAGATCAGCTCGCAGGCGCACCACACCACCGCAGCCGACCTGATTGCCAGCCCGCACGGGCTTGACGACCGTTTCGTGGTGCTTGATGGCTTCGTCAGCAAGGAGCAGTCGATCGCCGTGTCCACCAACATGGCAAGCGAGGTGTTTGACGGCGAGAACTACAGCAGCTACGTGCTTGACGACCAGGTTGTGTTCGTCGACATCAGTGGCGGCAAGAAGCAGTTCAGCGACGGCGACCACATCCAGGGGCACGGCAAGGTGTTCGTGCTGCGCGTCGGCGACCTGTTCAATGTGCCGGTGCTCGGCGAGGACCTGCAGAAGGAATTCGGCGGCAGCCTGGATGAGAACGAGGAAGTGATCTTCTTCCTGTCCAAGGGCGCCGAGCAGCTTGACGTGCCGAAGACCGAAGTTGCCGGCAGCAACCTTGACGGTGTGATCAAGCGCTGACGGCAACTGCTGATTGAGGAAGGACGACGGCCCGCCACGGCGGGCCGTTTCCATTTCAGGCTCCGGGCTAACTGCCCTGAAACCTTTGCGACGTGCTTCCTGTAAAATAGATGCAGGCACGGATG
The DNA here is from genome assembly GCA_020440645.1 of bacterium. GTDB lineage: Bacteria > 4484-113 > 4484-113 > 4484-113 > JAFGCY01 > JAHEFU01. Next base: position 20,108 of record JAGRNR010000061.1, read on the forward strand.
CCGCAAGCAATCAGGGAATTGGGAGACTGATATGGACAGCTACAACCAGGGAAGCCAGGATCCAGGCGGCGGCTATCAGCCGATGGAACCGACGTACGGCCCGCCGCCCAAGAAGAAGGGCTTCAACTGGCTGGCCTGCTGCGGAATCGGCTGCGGCGTGATCGTGATCATCGCCATCATCATGGGCTTTGCCGGCTTCAACTTCGTCAACAAGATCGCCGGTGGCGCGATGAAGGTGGCAATGGAGCTGGAGAGCACTGATGCGGCAACGATCCGTGCCCAGGCCCAGAGTGAGGATGCCACCGTCGTGGCCGGCAACCCCTCCGGCTACACCAGCCAGTGGGTGGCGATGAACTGCACGGTGATGTCACCCGAGGAATTCGGCCGTACCTACTTCAGCGGCAGCGGCTCCGGGGACTGGAACTCCAATGACTTCCAGAACCCTTCCGGCCAGCAGGGCACGATGTACCTGGTGGAGGGTGGCTTCATGGTGATCGACAGCAGCAACGCACCGACCAAGGCCCAGCCCGGCGACAGGATCATTGCATATGGCAAGCCCTTCGTGATGGACTTCTCTGCCATCCCCGGGGTGGATGACAAGGACATGCAGCAGCTGAGCAACCTGAAGATGTTCATGGCCAAGGAAGTGGACGTGATCCCCGCCGGCGGCGGCGAGGAACAGGCACCGGACACTCCGCCGGGCGGAGAGGAGACCGGCTCCAGCGAAACCTGGGGCGAATAGACGCTCGAGTTGAACGGAATGGTAAATGACAACGGGACACCCTGGTGGTGTCCCGTTTCACTTTGAGGAGCGGAAATGGAGACTGAATCGCAGACAGCCCGGCTGGGGATCCTCGGTGCAGGTTGCATCGGAACGGCCATCGTGAATGCGCTGCTGGATGGCCGGCTCAGTTACCGGCTGGCGCATGTGCTGGACTACGATGTCCCGTGCGCCGAGGCCTTGATGGAGCGGGCCGGTGAAGCAGCACGAGCCGCGACACTCGAGGAGCTATGCCGCGACTGCGACGTGATTGTCGAATGTGCCCATCCCTGTGCTGTGGCCCCGCTCGTCGAATGCGCCCGAAACTTGTCAGCAAACCGCAGTGGTGGCCAGCACATCGTGGTGCTGTCGGTCGGCGGTCTGCTGGATGTGGACTTCCATAACCGGCCCGCGCATGAACCGGCGGTGCATGTGCCAAGCGGTGCGCTTGGCGGCCTGGATGCCGTGCTGGCACTGCGGCAGGCCGGGCTGGACTCAGTTGAGCTGACCAGCCGCAAGCCACCTGCCGGTCTGGGGCTGGATGTGACTGAGGAGACTGTGGTGTTTGAGGGTACGGCGGCCGAAGTGATCCGGCTCTATCCGAAGAACACCAATGTGGCGGTGGCGCTCAGCCTGGCCGGCTTCGGGCCGGAAAGGACCCGCATGCGCCTGATCGCCGACCCGGCGATCGACCGTAATATACACCACCTGGTGGCACGCGGCGCGGCGGGCGAAGTGGAGTTCACATCCCGCAATGTACCCTTCCCGGAGAACCCGAAGACGAGCTACCTGGCGGCCCTGAGCGCCATTGCCGTGCTGGGCAACCTCGGCAGCAGCCTGCGGATCGGGTAGGAGCTACATTCCTTCGCTCCATGAATGGAATGATGATTCTGTGTTGATGCTAGAGCACGACGCGCTGAATGCCATGCTTGAGAATCGACACATTCCAATTGATGATTAATCCAGTTCTCAACCCGGAAACCTTCAGGTATGTCAGCACTTGTGCAACGTGCACATCCTCTATTTTTCTGACAACCTTGAACTCCAGGAGAATCTTTTCATCGACAATCATATCCGCCCGATAACCTGTTGCCAATTGAATTCCTTTGTAATCAAGCGGTAATTCCGTTTCCTTCGCGAAGGGGATTTCCCGTAGAGACAATTCCCTTGCCATGCAGGCCGAATAAGCAGATTCCAATAGACCAGGTCCAAGATTTCGATGGACTTCCAAGGCTGCACCTATCACCTTGTTAGAAAGTACGTCTTCAACTATCTCACTATGTGACATGTAAATATAGTAGCTTTATTTGTCTATTTGTCAAATTTCTTCGTGTCTTCGTGTCTTCGTGGTGAAAACAAAAATGAAGTCCTTGGCTAAGCCGGAATCAACTAGCAGTAGTCAACATAGCTTGGTCACGAAGTCACGAAGACACGAAGGAAACCTGCTTGGTGGAAAGAGGTAGATCCGGAATGTCGAAAATCACGGCACCTTTACTTCCGGAAAAAGGCACAGGATTGTTGCCCCAATGGTTGCAACGCTACACATGAATGCTTGGTGGAGATATCGCTGTTCTGATGTGGAGCTCACTTTACCCAGAAAAAAAGCAACGGCGGATGGCCAATGACCAACCGCCTGTTTATCCTGCCCTTTGCACAGGGTAGAACAAGTTGCTTCCCCAAAGCAGGCGGCGGAGTTCCAGGACTCCGTCGCTCGTTGCTTTTCTAGGACGACTGCGCGGCCTATCGGTTACATTTTGCCAGGCAGCTGCAGCGCTTCATGCCTACGGAGCTACCTTCACGTCAATCACCGCGCTCACGCCGACTCCGGCAACACGCTTCAGGTCGTCCACGTTGCCCTTCACCGGCACGTAACCGTTGATGCGGAAGACCTTGTCGAGGAAGCTTGTCTCCAGCAGCACCACGCTGGATACCTCATCCACCGCAGCCTGCGGCCCGACGATCTGGGCGGCACCAACGTGCTTGGTGCCCAGCGCATCGACGATCGGCACGACCCTCGTCGCGGCCCCGATCGGGAAGTCGTTGTCCTTGTAGAGCTTGTTGATCGTCTTGTCGATGTCCTTGGCGTTCTGCTTCACCAGGTAGGCGATACCACCGCCGACGATCGCACCCTTGGCGCCGTCCTTGATCAGGTC
>JAGRNR010000062.1:0-21653 GCA_020440645.1 bacterium
CAACCGGGGCTGCCAGCTGATCCGGTCCCTGCGGAGCCAGCTGGGTGATCGTCTCCGGGGACTGCAAGCGCAGGCCTGCCTGTGGCATTGCCAGCTGGGCAAGCGGTTTCAGCTCAGCCGTTTGCAGATCAGGCCTGCCCGCCGCCTGGCTGTTGAACCAGTCGACGGAAGGGCTCTTGGCTGTGTGCGTGGTGCCAAGCAGCGGCGCTGCAATGGCCTCCCGCGTCACTGCCCGGGTTCCACCCGCAGGCTCGTCCGGCAGGCTTGCGCCATTGCCGAATTCAATCATTGCATCCGGCTGCTGGGGACTGAGCTGCTTCTCGGGGGCACCGGAGTATTCAATCACCGGGGCCGGCTGTGCCGGGCCAGTGGCGACTTCCTCCAGCTTGAGTTGTCCCTTGCCACCCGCCGGGTTCAGCTCGGCAAACAGCTGCTGCATCACCTGGCGCACCAGCGGGGCCAGCAGGGCAGGGGTCGCACGCTGTTCGATGCCTTGGGCCGCCTTAACCGGTGCTGTCACATCACTGCTTGCGGTATCGGCGGGAACGCCATGTTCCTTGTCCATTGTCAGCGGGGCAGGGCCTGCGCCTTTCGCCATCTGCAGCAGGCTGGCAATCAGCTGCTGGAGCTGCTGGCCCTCATCTGCCGCATCCTGGTCCTTGTTGTCGGCTGGGCTGCCTGCAGCAAGGGGGGCGGTTTCCACGGTGGCAGCGTCAACGCTGACGCTTGCAGGTTGTGGCTGCTGTTGCGCGGGCTTGCCGCTGGCGAGTTCCGCCAAGGCCTGGCGGATGCGCGCTGCCAGTTTCCCGGCCAGCTGCTCCGCCCCGCCGGCGCTGTCAACCGCCAGGTTGACGATCTCCGCCAGCAGGCCCTGCATCACGGCCTGCGGGTCGTAGCTCGCAGGCGCCGTGGGCATTGCCATCCCTTCCGCTTCATCCCCTCCCGCCCCGATTGACTGGGGCAAGGTCCAGAGATGTTCACCGAGCATCAGCGAAAACGCTGTGCCATCCGGCGGGGCTCCACGTGGGACCGCCGCTGCTGCCTGTGGCATCCCGGCCAGTCCCTGCTCGCCAACGGGCAGCATCATTGCCAGTTGGTTCATCAATGCACCTCCTTACAGTGCGGTCTCTTGCGCGTCATTTGGCGCTAGTCGTCAATGGTGAAGTCCGAGATCGCGGGGATCACGGTGTTGTCACTTCCATCAATATCGGCCCGGTACTGCGGGAATTGAGCGAGGAAGGCCGCATGTTCCTCCGGGCTGAGCATGAAGTCCGGCAGAGTTGCCATGCCGCTGCCAGCCGTGGGCTGGACAGCCGGGTCAGCTGATGGATCCGCCGGGTCAGGCGTTGCCAGTGATTCATTCACCTGGTCCAGGATGCTTTCACCGGGGGGCAGCAGGGCCTGCGCATCATCCATCTGCAGCAGGATGTTGATCCAGTTGGCGGCATCCTCAGGCGATGCGAATTCAAGGATATGGGCCAGCTCCCGCTTCTTCTGGCAGGAGAGCAACAGCGTCGCGTCATTGTCATTCAGTGCGGTGATCCGCTCCGCGGCCAGCATCGGGTCCATCCGGCCGAGCGCCTTGCAGATCAGCTGGCGGGTACGCCCGTCTATTCTGGCCGCGCCTTCCGGATCGACAACTGCGGCAGCGGTTCCATCCAGGGCACCGCCATCAGCCGGGTCAGCTGACGTGGTTGGATCAGCCGATTCGCCAGCAGCAGCTTCAGCCGGTTTTGCCAGCAGCAGCGGGGATTCGTTCTTCGCAGCCTTCTTCGAGGGCTTGCCTGCCGGGAGTATGGCACCGAGCTCGATGTCACCAGCCTGGATTCCAGCCAGCAGGGACACCAGTGCGAAGATGGCAAGCGCCAGCATCAGGCTGAGCTTCGTGAAGCCGCGACGCCTGAAGCGCTGGCCCAGAAAAGCAGGATCCCGCAGGGACGGCATTGTACCGGCCATGCGGGATCTTGAGTTCGTAAGTTTGCTAGTCACTGCGGATTAGATCGGCAGTGACCGCCCTGACTTTATGCCGGGCCTAGTTCTTCTCGGGCAGCTTGACCGTCAGGTCGATGGTTTCGGTCTTGCCGATGCCAAGCCTGATGTTCGTGTCGTTGCCGGAAGTGATCTCCATCTTCTCGGTGCCCATCACGTAGACCTCGAGGTTGTAGGTGCCGGACTTGAGCTCATTGATGAAGTAACCGCCCTCGTTGTTGGTGGTCTGGCGGGTGACTTCAGCGCCGGTTTCAGCATCGACAACGGCAACGGAGGTGTAGCCCATCGGCACACCCTTGTCGTCGATCACCTGTCCGGCGATGGCGCCGGTGATCTGCTCGAGCTTGTCGCAGGAGAAGAGCTGGCCACTGATGGACAGGGCTGCCAGAAGCAGAACCAGCTTGAGAAGTGTTGCTTTCATCATTTCCTCCGGGTCAGTCCCTGAAGACCAGCTTTGACTTCCCTGAACCCTTCACCAGCCTGCCGATCAAACGCGGGTTGTGCTCCGCGCAGATCTCCATTGCAGGCCCGGCCGATTCATGGGACACAATCAATGCAAAGCCGATCCCCATATTGAATACGTGCCACATCTCCGCGGTGGAGATGTTTCCGTGGCTCTGAATTATATCAAAGACGGGCAAAATGGAGATCGCCGAGCGGTCCACCTCCACATCCAGCCCATCCGGCACCACACGCGGAACATTGTCCTGCAGGCCGCCGCCGCTGATATGGGCCGCAGCCTGCAGCAGGCCGGCATTGAAGCAGCGGCCGACGGCGTTTGCATAGCAGACCGTCGGCTGCAGCAGGGCATGCGCCAGGGAGGAGTCGAGGTCTTCGTTGTAGCTGGTCCACTGGTCGTGGTTCAGTTCGCTGAAGGCGGCGCGCACGAGCGAGAAGCCGTTGCAGTGCACGCCGTTTGATTCAAGTCCGATCAGCACACTGCCTTCACGGCAGCCGGATCCGTCCAGCATGCGGCCGCGGTCCACCAGGCCGACGGCGAAGCCAGCCAGGTCGAAGTCCCCGGGCTTGTAGACGTCGCGCATCTCAGCGATCTCACCGCCGATCAACGCGCAGCCGATCTCCCGGCAGGCGGCGGCGATGCCCTTGCCGACCATCTGGTGGATCTGCTCCGGCACCACCTTGTTGATGCCGAGGTAGTCGAGGAAGTACAGCGGTCGGGCGCCGCTCACGATGATGTCGTTCACCACGCAGCCCACCACATCGCGGCCGGCGTTTTCCCATGTGCCGAAGCGGCTGTGCACGATGGTCTTGGTGCCCAGGCTGTCCGTGCTGTTCACGAGCACGGGATTGCTGATGCCCGTGAGGTCGGGGGCGAAGGCCGCCCCGAAGGCCCCGACGCCTGCCACAACCTCCGGCCCATGGGTGGATTCCACATCCTGGCGGAAGGCCGCGATTGCTTCATCCTGCGCTTCAATGCTTACGCCACTGGCCTGGTAGTCGAGGGTGTTCTCACTCATACTGGGGTCCCTTGGGAGCTCGGATGTTTCAAGGCGTGCAGATTTTAACACTGCTTTTGGCGCTATACTTTCTCGGTATCAGCAGCGGGTGTGCACGGGTATGGCCTGCTGCAGTCATCTGGAGGACCCATGAGCTCTGCAAAACCGCATTTCACTGATCGTTTCGCCTCGCGGCTGGACGACTGCGGTACGGAGGATGCGTTCGTCGTGCTCGCCCAGGCCAAGGCGCTTGAGGCGCAGGGCCGCGACATCGTGCATCTGCAGATCGGTGAACCCGATTTCGACACTCCGCGCAACATCATCGACAAGGCGCACTGGGCGCTGGACCACGGATACACCCACTACACCGGTTCCGCCGGTGCGATGGAGCATCGCGAGAAGTATGCCGAGTACGTCTGCCAGCGCTACGGCGTGGAGGGCGTGACCGGCGAGAACGTGATCATCTACCCCGGCGCCAAGCCAATCGTGTTCCTGACTGCGATGGCGCTCGTTAACCCCGGCGATGAGGTGATCATCTTCGATCCGACCTACCCGGGCTATGAGGCTGCGGTGCAGCTGATGGGCGGCGTGATCAAGCGCCTGCCGCTGACTGAGGACACTGGTTTCCGCTTCGACCATGAGCAGCTCAAGCAGCTCGTCAGCAGCAAGACAAAGTTGTTCTACCTGAACACCCCGCAGAACCCGACCGGAGGCGTACTGACCCAGGGAGACCTGGACTTCGTCGCCGAGCTGGCCCGCGAGTACGGATTCTACGTGCTCAGCGATGAGATCTACAACCGCTTCGTGTACGAAGGTGAGCATGCCAGCATGCTCAAGGTGCCTGAGTTCCGCGACCAGCTGATATTCCTCGATGGCCACAGCAAGACTTATGCAATGACCGGCTGGCGCCTCGGCTTCAGCGTGACGAGTCCGGCGCTTGCCAAGCGCCTGACGCTGCTGGCAACCAACAGCTTCAGCTGCACCGCGGCTTTCACCCAGGTGGCGGGTATTGAGGCGCTGCTCGGTGACCAGAGCGGCAGCCAGGCGATGATCGCGGAGTTCAAGGCGCGCCGCAGCCTGATCGTGGAAGGCCTGAACAGCATCCCCGGCGTGAGCTGCACGATGCCAAAGGGAGCGTTCTACGTCTTCCCGAACATCAAGGAATACACCGAGAAGGCCGGCCGTACCAGCCTCGACGTCCAGCGCTACATCCTGCAGAACTACGGCGTGGCCCTGTTGGCCGGCACCTCGTTTGGCAAGAATGGCGAAGGCTACCTGCGGCTGAGCTATGCCAACAGCCGTGAGAACATCCAGAAGGCGATCGACCTGCTGCGTGAGGCATTCGCCAGCCTGGCCTGAGGATGAAGATGGGTCTCGGCAGGACAGTCAAGCTCGCATGCCTGGCAATGGCTGTGCTGATGCTCGCGTCCTGCTTTGATCCTGAGCCGGCGACGATCACGGTCTCCTGCACCCTGCAGGGACTGCAGCGCAAGTGCGACATCCTGCTGCAGACCGAGGACGGCAACGTGACGCGCCGCACGACGACGAACATCCGCGGCATCGGCGAATTCAAGTACATCCTGCCCGGGGATTACGTGCTGAAGTTCGTTGACACCAAGGACAAGGCCTGGCCTGCGGTGCGCGAGGTGAGCGTCAGGTCGGGCGAGGTGCTGCCAATCCGTGTTGAGCTGACGGAAGCCGAAGCACAGCGCGAAAAGGCTGCCTCAGACGAGGCATGAGCGCTGTTTTGCATTGCAAAACAGCATGGGCTAGAATCTGGTCTCCAACCGCAAGAGGTGAAAAATGAGGAAAATCGCATTAATCGGTCTGTTCCTGTTTGCCATCCTGTTCGCAGGGTGCGAGGACGAGGGCAGCGCTGAGATCAACGTGATCTGCAAGGATCGTGGACAGTCCAAGAACGTCTGGGTCGAGGTCTACAACTCCAAGGGCGTGCAGGTCAAGCAGGTCAGCACCCAGGGTGGCATCGGATACGTCACCGACCTGCCGGCAGGCACCTACACCCTGAAGTTCAAGAACCACGATGACACCTATTTCTCCGCGATCAAGGTCGTGACCGTTGCCGACGGTGACTCGCGTCCGGTGGATGTCGAGCTGAATGATCCGCCCGATGAGGGTGGCTCAGTTGAATAACTGGCTTTAGCTGAACAGGAAAAGATGGCGGGAACTCTCCCGCCATTTTTTTTTAGCCAAGCTGGCTGGCGATGCGCTTCTGCATGGCAGCTGACAGATTGTATCCCCGCCCGCTGAGCTTCACGGCATCGCAGGCAATGAAGCTGGCGAAGTCGCGCAGCGCCCGTGCCATTTCCAGTTCGAATTCCGCACTCGGCCTGAAGCCATCCTCCAGGTGCAGGGACTGCACTTCCAGCAGCTTCTCACTGCGCCGGGCCTTGGCATCCAGCCTGCCGACGAAGCGCTCGCCAAACAGGAGCGGCAAGCTGAAGTAGCCGTACTGCCGCTTGGGCTGGGGCACGTAGCATTCAATCAGGTAGTCGTAGCCAAACAGCACCTGCAGGCGGTCGCGCAGGATCACGAGGTTGTCAAATGGGGAGAGGATCGAGACCTGCTCCCGACGCCTGCGATAGGCAGGCAGGCCCTCAAGCAGCTCTGGGAACGCATACCAAGTATGCCCATCAAGGCCGTCAACCTCAATGGCAACTATCTCCCCCGCCGCCAGCATTGATGCGAGCTTTTCCTTCACTGGCACCAGCCTGCTGGTGCGCAGCATCTCGCGGACCTCGCGCTCCCTGGCAATCCCGTAGGCCCCGATCGTGCGCCGCACGATGAAGTCGGCAAGCTCTTCCTCGTCCGGTTCCGTCCTGTCAACACTGCCAGGCAGAATGCGATCGCGCAGGTCGTAGATGCGCTGGAAGCCACGCCGCTCGCTGACCATTAGCTCCCCGAGGCTCGTCAGCAGCTCGAGCGCGGACTTGGCCGGTTTCCAGTCCCACCAGCTGCCGCCGCGTGAGCCATGCTCGTCGCCAAAATCCGCGCTGCTCATCGGGCCCTGCTGCTCAATGCGCTCGAGGATCGCCGGGAACAGCGGCTCATGCTTCCTCAGTGCGCGTGCGAAGGGGACGCCCGGGCGTTCGCGGTAGCTGCGGGCCAGCGGCAGGTAGAAGCGGTAGTCCGCCATTGGCAGGAAGGAGGCCGCGTGCCCCCAGTATTCAAACAGCTTGCGCTGCTTCAGCAGGCTATACAGGCCGCCTTCCCGATAGGCCGGCACCCGCGTCCAGGTGGTGTGGTGGTGCGCACGGTTGACAACCGAGATGCTGTCAATCTGCACATAGCCCAGCCGCTTGACAGTCTCAAGGACCGCGCCTGTGCCCTTGCCCAGCCCCTTGCGTGGCCCGAGCAATGCGCTGTCAACGGTGATGCGCCTTGCCTGGGCGAGGCTGATCCGTTGTGCTGCTTTTCCTGCCGTCATCCTGTCAATCCTACAGGTTGGCTCAGATTTCGCTGCGCAGGCAGGCCACCGGGTCCTGCTTTGCGGCACGCGCTGCGGGCCAGGAGCCAAAGATCAGGCCAACCGCAATGCTGAACAGCGCACCAAGCGCGATGGTGCGTGGGCTGACCCAGGGTTCCCATTCGGTGTAGTTGCAGTAGATGAACACTCCGAGCACCCCGAGCCCGATGCCGATCACCGCCCCGATCAGTGCCTTGACACAGGCCTCGATCAGGAACTGGATGGCAACCTGCGACTGGCTGGCCCCGACTGCGCGGCGGATGCCAATCTCCGGCCGGCGCTGGATCACGCGGATCAGCATCACGTTCATGATGCCGATGCCGGCCACCAGCAGCGCTATGCTGGACACGCCCAGCAGCACCACCTTGAAGATCTCCAGCGCCTTGTCCATCAGCTTGACGGCGTCCTTCACCGTGAATACCGAGTAGCTTTCCTCGAGGATTTCACCCTCATTGAGGGTCGTCTGTAGTGCATCCCGCACCGCCGCCATGGCCTTTTCCTCACCGACCTGTTGGCTGTAGCGCACAAAGAAGCCTGTCACGCCGACAAAGCCGAGCAGCTCCTGCTCAACCTCCAGCGGCATGTAGGCAGCGTTGTCCATGTCCTCCATCCCGACCCGGCCGCGTGTCTTCAGCAGGCCGACCACCTTGAAGGGCTCGTCCTTGATCTGTACTTCGCGCCCGATGATGTCCTCATCCTCGCCAAACAGCGCTGCGGCAACACTGGGTCCGAGCACAAGTACCTTTGACTGCTCTTCAATGTCCCCATCCTGCAGGAAGCGGCCCTTGTCAATCTCGTGCCCACGGGATTCCAGGAAATACTGGTTGATGCCGAACAGGGTCGTGTAGGACTGCTTTTCGCCATTGAGGATGTAGCCGGGCAGCATCAGTGCCGGGGCCACGTTCTCCACCTCCGGCAGCGGCTCGACCACACGCCAGCTTTCGTCCGGCAGCTGCACGCTGGCGCCCTTCATATTGGCAAATGGCCCGGCCTTGAAGTCGATGTAGGGGGAGACCATGAACACGTTCGCACCGAACTCGTTGATCATGCCCATCGTCTGGCGCCGTCCGAGGTCGGTGATGCTGATCAGCATGATCACATTGGCAACCCCGATCGCAACGCCGAGGATCGCCAGGCTGCTCTGCACGAGATAACGCCTGATCTGGACCATGCCCTGCCTGAGGAAGTACTTCAGCACCGCGAGATAGTACTACCCGGCGGGGGCTTCGCCAGTCTTCCTGTCGCTATAATTCAGGAGGGATGAGACCTGCTGGTGCACGATGAGACCACGCTACGATCCAAGGCTGTTTATCGGGCTGACCACTTCGCGTACAGTCCAGAGCAAGCTTGAGGCCTGCCAGGCGGAGGTGCGCAAGCACCTATTCAACTGGCACTTCATCCCGCCCACCAATTTCCATATCACCCTGCATTTCATTGGCGAGGTCAGTGAATCCCAGATCCCGGAAATTGACCGGGCGATGAACAGGCTCGGTTCACAGATGCCACCGTTCACTCTTGAATGGAACAGCGTGGATTTCTTCGGCGAGCCGGACAATGCTCGGGTGCTGTTCGTCGGGGCGGATCCCTGCCCGGAGCTGACGGAACTGACCACCCGGATCGCGGACATCATCCCCACCAGCCGGGCCCGCAAGGAATTCCATCCGCACATCACGCTGGCCAAGGCGCGCAAGCAGATGGAGCCTGACACCAAGGTGATGAACGCCAACATGCTGCGCCGCCTGCGGGAGCACAACCGCATCGGGCCGGAGCCGGTGCAGATCGAATTCAGCACCGTGCACCGCGAGTTCATGCTGATGGAAACCGTCTGGGTCGGCCGTGTGGTGAGCTACGAGGTACGACAGCGCTATTCGCTGGAGGGCGGGGGAGCCAACAGCGGCGGCTACTGAGCCCCGGTGATATCCGGCATGAACAGCTGCATCACGTGCAGTTCATTGCTGCCACGCGGCACCACCAGCAGCCGGTCATCATCCGAGACCTGGAAATGCTCGCAGTCCCGCGACACCAGGTGCTTGTCCCCGGTCTGCAGGTTGATCAGCCAGAGCTGGCTGACGGTGTAGTTGTCGGTATTGCGCACGAGGATCAGGCCAGGCTCGGACAGGCAGGCGATGTCGAGCGGGGCATCACTGAGCGGCACCTGCAGGTTGCTGCCGAGGTGCCAGGTGTCGGCGCGGATGTAGTAGGGCGCCTCCTGGTCGCGGCTGGCGATGTGGCAGCCGACGCTGCCCCATTCCGCGTTGTCCGCCATCAAGAGCCCGCTGCGCTCATTGTCATAGCTCAGGGTCTGGTTGGCAACATCGAGGATGGCGAGCCCGGGCCGGCTGCGGAACTCGCCGTTCTGCAGCTCAGCACTGGCCAGGCAGTGCTGTGCGCCGGTTTCGCCTGACCACCAGATGCGCTTCAGGAAACTCAGGTCATGCGTGCTGACCCGCCAGGCTTCCGCACCGTTCAGCAGGTCGAGCACCAGCAGGCTGATCTCGCTTCCCTCGCTGTAGGCGTCATTGCTGAATACGGCATAACGGTCATCATCACTGAACAGGACATCGTGCACATGCATCCCGCCGGGTGGCTCGAAGCTCTTGCTGACGAAGAACGGCGGATCGGAGATGTCGAGCAGGCGCCACTGGAACTGGCCCACGCTGTCCCGCCAGTGCAGGAACATGTAACGGTGGCTGGGGGACAGGCTCCAGGACAGGTTCAGGCATTCAGGGAAGCGGGCGATGTGCTCGTTGAAGAAGGGCGGGCTGATGTACATCGAACGCTCGCCGCTGTTGTAGGTTACTGTCCACACGCAGGCGCCTTCCGGTCCGGCGGTCAGGCAGAGGTAGTGGTTGTCATCCAGCCAGGCGGCATTGCGGATCAACTCACCGGGGAAGGTGATGCGGTCCATCAGGCGGAACTGCGGTTCGGTCACCGCGGCGAACCGCCCATCCTGCATGGGCGGTGGGCTGTCCAGCACCTCCGTCACGTCACCCTGCGCGAGGGCGGATCCGGCCGGCAGCGACAGGGCTGCAAGCAGCGTGATCAAAAGGGAAAACGCATAAAAAAAAGGCACCCGGAGCACCGTAACATTATCGGTCACGGAGCCGGGTGCCGGCTGATTCTGGTCGTGTTCAGCTCTTGAGGCGGTCGATCGCGTTCACGACGTCACTGACGGTCTTGAACTGCTCGGTGTCCTCATTCGCGAAGTCGATCTGGTACTGCTCCTCGATAGCCATCACGAGGTCGGCCAGGTCAAGGGAGTCGGCTCCCAGGTCGTCGATGAAGCTGGATTCAGGCTTGACATCGGCGGCGTCAACGGACAGCTTCTCCGAGATCAGCTGCTGGACATCATCAAAAGTAGCCATAGTTACTCCCCTGGCAGAAGAATAGGTGATTTATTCGTCGTCCGCTTCACGCTTGACGCGATCACGCTTGACGAATACCTGGCGTCCACTGTACCAGCCACACTCCGGGCAGGCGAAGTGCATGCGCTTCGTCGCGGCGCAACGAGGGCACTTGTTCATCTCAGGCTTACTGATCTGGCTGAGAAAGTTTGCCGCCCGCCTGCTGCGGGTATGGCTACGTCGAGTTTTGTACTTTGGTAATGGCATGGTTGGACCGCCGAATTAGAGCATACGATTATACAGTTATCACGGTAGGTGTCAACTTCATTTGAGCGATATTTCCTGAATTCCACTGGCTTCACAGGAAACACACGGCCAGTCTCAAGCAGAACCGTTAATGCTACAAAGTTATCCACAGGTTATACACATGGACTTTAGGGCCTCAATACAATATAATGAGCACTTCCAATGTCCGGGGTATATCGCAGACACGCTCTGATTGCGGTCCTGCTGCTGTTCATGGCAGCCCTCCCCGCGCGCGCACATGCCCAGCAGACCAGGGCGCTTGAGGTTGATCCGGGTGGATCAGGCAGCCTCGACCTTGCAGCGCACAGTGATGAAAGCGGCGAAAGCCAGGCCCTGGAAGTCCCGGTCGATCGCAATGGACATGCGCTCAGCGCAGGTTCACTGGAACTGTGGCGCAACATCTCCGCCAACTACCGGATGGCCGGTGAGCTGCTGGCGACGATCCGCCACGAACTGGAACTGGCCGGTGATGATCCGCCGAGCCGGGTGGCAGTCTGGCAACGCTATGGTCCGCTGCTGGTGGATGCCCGCAACAGGCTGAATGACATGCGGCACCTGATCGCCGGGCGGCTTGCCGACGGCGGCATGCAGGACGGTACGGAGCGCCAGGCCTACAGCTCATGGAATGACGACCTGTACCGCGTGATCGCGATGCTTGACAACGACGTGATCGTGCTGGACCGCGAGGCCAGCTTCTACGGTGGCCTGTCCAGCGATGTTTACGAGGACGCCTTCGGCAGCGGCGTGAGCGAATCCCCGATGGAAAGCACGTTCTGGGGCGGCGAGACCCGCAAGCCGGAACCGAAGGAAGAGTGGGAGTACGAGGCTGAGTTCGGCTTCCAGTCCGGCCAGAGCACCTATGCCGAGAACGAGGCCTGGAATGCAGAATTCGTCGAGCGCCTTGTCGCCGCCGGTGGCAACGAGTTCGAGTTCTACCAGCAGTACAACAAGGACATCAGCTACGTCGAAAGTGAAAGCTGGACAGTCGGTGCTGAGCAGAAGATCAAGGACATCCTCTGGGAGGGCGACCTGCGCCTGAAGGAGGAGTTCAGCCAGTACCGTGACCATGACGACTCCGCCAATGACCTGCAGGAAGGCGAGTTCAAGATGCGCTTCGACCCGGAGTGGAGCGACGGCAAGTGGGAGGCGGACGTCGAGTACCGCTACAACGTGAAGGTCTATGAGACCTTCTCCACCCGCAGCTACAAGCTCAACAGCGGCAAGCTGAAGCTCGAGCATGAGTTCAGCGAGGACCTGGAAGGCAACGTGCGCGGCGCATTTGACGACTACAACTACAGCATCGGCAGTGACCGCGGCAACTCAAAGACGCAGTACGGCAGCGGGATGGACTGGGACATCACGAACGACCTGAGCATCGGGGTCGACCTTGAGCAGGAGTCGAAGAACTACGACGTGCGCAAGGACCGCAACCACGAGGAGCGCAAGTACGGCGTCGACCTTGACTGGAAGCCCGATGACCACAGCCAGCTGAGCCTGAAGCACGGCTTCACCGACCACGACCGCTTCTATGACCCGGGTGAGAATTATGAGGACAACGCGACGGATGCGCGCTACCGCCGCAGCCTGAGTGACGAGTTCGACTTCGATGTGAACTGGTCATACCGCGACAAGCAGTTCGACATCGACCCGCTGAGCGACACCCTGCAGCGCGGTTACGGATTCGGGATGAACTACAACCCGGATGAGGACTGGAACCTGGCCTACTCGTTTGACAACCGCGACTACGGCTACAGCGACCCGGTCCGTGAATACGAGGCCCGCGGGCACCGTGGCAGCATCGGCTACCGCCACCACAACATCTCGCTGAACCTCGACATCTCGCGCAGCGAGAACGACTACGCGATGGATGCACTGCGCAATTACACGCGTGACGACTACGACCTGGACTTCGACTACCGGTTTGACCGCCATTCCGTGCGGGTATATTACGGGGTTGGCTACCTGGACCAGGCTGATCCGGCATCGACCAACGACTACAGCGAGACCCGTGTCGGAGCAGGCTGGGACTATGAGTTGAGCGAGGAGGCACAGCTGCGCCTGAGCTACGACTTCAACGTGCGTGAATACGACAGCCAGCCCGAACAGGAAGACAACCGGCTGCAGGCAATCATCTCCTTTAGGTTCTGATGTTCCTGGGCAGCCCCGTGCTGGAGAGAACAATGAAACTGAACATCAATTTCAGGCTTAACGGCATCCTGCTGGCAGCGCTCATGCTGCTGCTGGCCGTGCCCGCCCATGCGCAGGATGATGCCTTCGGCATCGTCGTGGAGCGCATCGCGGGCAGCGTAGAAGTACGCCACACGGAGCTGACGGAGAACCAGTGGCGCCAGGCCGAGAAGGGCGAGAACATCGGCGCGGGCTGGAGCCTGCGCACCGGTGAGGAGTCCAAGGTCCAGCTGCGCTTCCCCGAGGACAACGTGGTGATCCTGCGCCAGAACAGCGAGCTGGTCGTAGACCGGCTGTCCGCTGACGGAGGCGCCAGCCTCGAAGCGCTCAGCGGCGGGATCCTCGTCAACATCGAGAATGCATTGTCCCCCGGCAGTCAGTTCGAGGTCAAGACCCCGACGGCTCTCGCCGTGGTGCGTGGCACCAAGTGGGGCATGGATGAGATCGACGAGTTCGACTGCCTGTGCTACGGCTACGACGGCACGGTGGCACTGTTCACGATTGACACCTTCGGCGACCCCGACCCGGCCAGCCAGGTCGACCTGACCATCGACACCGAGGTAGTTGCCGCCTATGGCAACCTGCAGGGCCCGGACCCGGCAGGCAGTGCCGCGCTGCTGTTCCTGCAGGAGATGGAGGACGAAAGTGCCTTCGATGCCTACGAGCAGGCCCTGCAGGACCTGGCCAGTGACCTGCGTCCCTTCGCACAGCGCGCGGATGACTTGCTGGACAAGCTCAGCGATTACGAGAAGGAATGGAACCGCTACGAGCGCAATGACCAGCGCTTCCAGATGCTGTACCTCTACGTGCAGGTGCTCTACGCCTGGGATTCCCTTGATGAGCTGGGCAGTGACTACGCCTCCTTCCTGGAGGATGCCGAGCCCCGCCTGATCGTGCCCGTGCCGGACGGCCTTGCCAACTCTGCCTTCACCAGCTTCAGCGATTCCGAGGACCCGGGTGACAACTTCGACTACTACGATGACCAGTTCGGTCTGCTGCGCCGTATCACCTCCGAGGAATTGCGCCAGGGCATCGGCGGCGTGTTGCGCATGATCGCCAGTGACAACCGCGACGCCTATGAGATCCTGCGCAATTTCATGGATGACGCGGAACCCTTCATCGACACCAACCAGGACCTGATCGACCAGCTGCAGGGCCTGATCGAGCCCAGCGGCAACCCGGCGCTCTCCCTGCGCTGGAAGCTGTTCGACACTGACAACGACGGCATCTCCGACGTGGATGAGACCATGCTCGGGCTCGACCCGTTTGACAACAACTCAGACGGCTTCATCACCCTGCTCAACCCGGATGACGGCGAGGAGCTGGCCTACCCGGATGACAGCGAGGTGGAATTCAGCTTCGAGGAGCTGGACACCGACTTCATCGAGCAGTATGACCTCGTGCTCACCAGCAGCCGCGGCCGCCAGTGGGTGGCGCGCGATGTGGACAACGACACCACGGTCGAGACCGAGTTCCTGTTCGGCAACGGCGGGATCTTCGCTGACGACATCGTGGCGGACTCCAGTGGGCGCACGCTTGAGCTGAGCTGGCAGATCGTTGCCAAGGTGGATGAGGACGAGCTGTTCGCCGGCATCGCGGCGGCCAACCCGGACTTCGCCTCCGCCTTCGGCGGCACCATCGCCAGTGAGCAGCGCGAACTGACGATCACAGCCCCGTTCATCGACCAGGAAGTGATCATTGACCTCGAGGGCATCGGCCGCACCGACGTGACCTGGGACGGACAGCTGTTCAGCCCGGACACGGTCCGCATCCGCGGCCTGATCAGCGACGTGAGCGACCTGCGCCGCTGGAGCATCACCGTGCTGTTCGACCCGAGCGTGCTCGAGTTCGACCGCGGCCGCCGCAGCGGGCTGTTCAGCGGCTCCACCGTGTTCTTCAGCAACAACTCGAGCGGCGTGGTCACCATCAGCGGGCAGGTGCCCGCCGGCGACCCGGGCATCAGTGGCAACGGCGAGATCTTCGTGCTGGAGTTCCGCCCGTCTGAGCTGGGCTTCACCACGGTCGAGGTTGACGAGGCCGAACTGGAAGACAGCTTTGACAACCCGATCGATGCCGAGCCCGGTGACGACGTGGATGTCAGCGTTGACAGCGTGACCGGTGCTGTGGCTGGCGCGAAGGACAGGTTCAGGCGCTGAGCCCGGCCGGTTCCCGGAGGTTGGCATGAAACAGCAGCGCCTGTGGATCTCGCTGGGCTTCGCCCTGGCCTGCTTCGCCCTGCTGTTCGTGCTCTACGTCACGCCCGCCAGCCGCGCGGTGATCAACGGCATTGACACCTTCACGATGGACTTCCTCTACGCCTTCCGCGGCGTGGTCAAGCCGGACAGCCGGCTGCGCGTGATCGGCATCACCGAGAATGACATCCAGCTGTTCCGCGAGGAACTCGGCGTGCCGTACCCGCTGCCACGTGACTGGCACGGGGAGCTGGTGCGCCGCCTGGCTGACAGCGGGGCGCGCATCATCGTGATGGACATCCTGTTCGCCGGTGAGGACAGCTGGGACGCCACTGAGGACGAGGCCCTGCGCGATGCCATCCTCTATGCCCGCTCGAAGCACTGCGAGGTGGTGCTGGCCTCGGCGATCGAGACGATGGTGGTGCCCGGCGGCAGCGTGCGCACGAAGGTCACGCCTGCTCCTGTGATCATGGAGGCCCAGCCGCTGCTCGGCCTGTCCAACACCACGCAGAAGCTGGGCTACCGCGCGGACGAGACCGCCTGGGACAGCATGCAGGACGGCGAGGAAGTGCTTTACTCGCAGGCCGTGCAGGCCTTCCGCATCTACTGTGAGCAGGAGGGCGGGGAGTTCGAGGCCTTGCTTGACAACGCCGTCGGGCAGACCCGCAGCTTCCGCATCAACTACAGCGGCCCGCTGGAGCCGGACGCGCAGGTCTCCGCCAGCCTGTCCAGCATCTTCTCCAACGAGCTGTTCGAGCACCGCGACCGTAATGACCTCGCCGAGGATGAGCGCGCGCGGCTGGAGCGGCGCTACACCGGCAGCTACGTGTTCATCGGCAGCCGGGCCAAGGCTGACAACGACTACTTCCAGACACCCTACGGCACGATGTACGGCGTTGACACGAATGCCAGCGCCTTTGACACGCTGGTCAGCGGACGTTACGTGCGGGTGCTGCCGCCGGTGCAGGTGCTGATGGCCTGCTTCGCGCTGGCACTGCTGGCCTGGCTGACGAACCAGTTCAAGCCGGTGCGCAATGTCTGGCTGGCGGCGCTCGTGTTCGCCGGGCTCGTCGTTCTGGTGGACCTGCTGCTGTTCTCCCGCAGCGCGATCGAACTTTCGCTGACAATGACTACGCTTGGCTACGGCTTGCCGCTCCTGACCTGCTTCTTCCACGGGGCGATCTCGGATGAGCTGGCGGCTCGCCGCATCCGCAGCCTGTTCGGTCGCTACGTTGCCAGCGAGGTGGTGGAGCAGATCGTGCGCGACCCGGCGCTGGCCGACCTCGGCGGGGTGGAGCGTACGGCGGCGGTGATGTTCAATGATATCCGCAACTTCTCCACGCTCAGCGAGCAGCTGACGGCTGCCCAGGTCGTTGAATTCCTCAACCTCTACTGGGGCGTGGTGAACGACATCGTCATCAACAACCACGGCTGGATCAACAAGTTCCTCGGTGACGGGATGGTGGCCTGCTTCGGCGGGCCGGTGCCGACCGAGAAGCCAGTAGATGATGCGGTCAAGACCGCGCTGGAAATCGTGCGCCGCCTGCATGAGGAACTCTGGCCGCAGCTTGACGCCCGCGGCCTGCCACGATTCCAGATCGGGATCGGCATCAATGTCGGCCGCGTGATCATGGGCAACATCGGCTCGGACATCCGCCAGGAGTACACGGTGATCGGTGACGCGGCGAACGTGGCCAGCCGGGTGGAGAGCCAGACGAAGGAGTACGGCTGGAGCGTCCTCGTGACTCAGTCCGTGGTGGACGGCGCCAGCGGCACATATGAGTTCCGCTTCGTTGGCTCGCAGCAGGTGAAGGGCCGTCAGGAGGAAGTACGCTTTTACGCCGTACTCGACCCGGCCAAGGAAGAGGTGTACCGGTTGACGCTGTGAGGGAGTGTTTGCGGAGTGTGCCTCTGAGAGGCACAGGGCCTTGTAGCTCTAAGAGCTACACACCGCTTAGCTACATACCGGACAGCTCGCGATAGCTCGACCATGGCCAGTCCTCCATGCGCTTGCAGAGTCCGGCGGCCACCGGGTTGTAGTGGATGTAATCCGCTGCCATTTCAAGCTGGCTGCGCTTGCGTACATATCTGTCGAAGTAATCTCGTTGCCAGAATCTGCCTTCCCGCCCAAGGATTTTGTTTGCCCGGGTAGCAGTAAATGCCTTCCAGCTCTTGACGATGCCGGCGAGCGGGTAGTTTTCCTTCTGCTGGATGATGCAATGCACGTGGTTTGGCATGATGACCCAGCATATGAGGTTGTATCTTTCACCGTGAAAGTGCCGCAATGCATTCCGGACCAGATTGGCAATTTCCGGGATCCTGAGCCAGCAGGCCCCAAAGTTCCTGTCAAGCTCGTCGTCAATAGCGCTGAAGAGTGCCAGAGTGGAGTCGTCAGGCTGCCCATGGGTGAGACTGTATACATGATCAGGCGAAAGAGAGTCTGCGAGACGAAAGGTTATTGACTGGATCAATCCAGCTTCGTCATAGTGCGGTAACTTTGTGGCCTTGTAGAAACCAAGGTGATTGCCGAAGGAAGTAGTCTTAGTCATGCAATAATAGTACATTAAATAACATAATATAGCAAGTGTGACGCTTGTGACTTGTAAAGGTATGTTGGTCCCAGACCAACAGAGCCCTGTAGCTCCCAGAGCTACACTCCGGATGTCGGAGTTGTGCCTCTAAGAGGCACATGGCCATGTAGCTCCGAGAGCTACACTCCGGCAACACTCCGCCCTGTAAGCTACTTCCCCCTTCATTTGGGTAAAATATAGGGAACCATGTATATGGGAGACAAGTTATGCGCATCCTGATCGCGGCATTCGTGCTGATGTTCGCCATGAGCACTTCCGCCTTTGCCCAGGCGGGCTACATCTACCAGTCCAGCGGCCTTGAGTGGGTCGGCACTGCCCCCGTGCAGGCCGGCGACACCATGAAGGCCCTGATCACGCTTTACAACGGGCAGACCGCCATCGGTGACATGTACGTCAACGGCTGGTACCAGGATGACCTGTTCGGCTACTGGGAAGGCTATTACAACCGTGACCCCTATTACTACGACGTGTACAGCGGCTACTGGAAGCCCGGCCCGGTGAACTACCGTTACGCCAACCTGACCTTCCAGGGCGAGGTGCTGGAGGGCTGGGCCCGCCAGTTCGGCCAGGTGATCGACTACAACATCTTCCTCGGCCGCGACGGCGTGCTTTACAAGCGCATGCAGATCAAGCGCAACCGCCACCGCAACTCCAACCGTCGCCGCGAGGTGGTCTACAGCTACTTCCTCAATACGGAGACGGGCGAGCGCAGCGACGGCGGGGCCCTGCCGTACCGCGTGATCACCGGCAACGCCGATGACGTGGTGGCACTGATCAACCAGCAGATCACGGACAACAACACCGTGCTGTCCAACTACATCAAGGACAACCCGCTGTTCCCGCAGTGGCAGACCGAGGCCTTCGTTGCCCCGCAGGAAGTGGTGGTGGCATCAAGCATCCCGCGCAGCGGTGAGCTGAGCCTGTTTGAACTGATTGAAGGCGAGATCGGTCCGATTGAGGTGGGTGAAGCCGCCAGTGGCGAGGAGGCTGCCGTGGTGCAGTCGACCAGCGCCGCTGATGGGACACTCACCGTCAAGTAAACCAGATTAGGTAATCCAGAAGCCGGGTCACCTGCGGGTGGTCCGGCTTTGCTTTTAGGGGAGCAACATGCGCGTGATCGCAATGTTTTTGGCCTGTGCCATCCTGCTGATCTTTCCGTTAGCGGCGGATGCCCAGCAGGGCGGTGCTGAAACGGGGGAGGGACGCGTGCTGCAGCTGGCGGATGCCTACCAGGACGGCTACCTGCGCATGGCCGCGGTGAGCTGCTTCAGCGTCTACAGCACCTCCGGCTTCATCTTCGGTGACTTCCTCAACGGTGTGATCGACGGCCAGACCGCGATCAACTCGATGGAGCATGTGGCCCTGCTGCACAGCGTGACCTATGACAGCATCTCTGAAATCCAGACCCTGACCCCGGCTGAGGACGCACTGGCCCAGCAGGAGCTGGGCAGCCTGAAGGACATCCTCGAACGGGAAAACCGCCTGCTGAGCGCGATCCTCGACCTGTTCAGTGAGGGTGGTGTGGAGCAGATGGAGCAGGTCAAGGCGGAGCTGGTACTTGTGGAACAGGCGCTGGATGACTATACTAACCCTCCGGCCGAATGATCCGGACACGCAAAGCCGGGATCACAGAGGATTGGTAACTCGCGGGTAGGCTGATGTCTTTTACGGCAGCGCTGGCGGATATTGAGAGCAAGGGCGGCAAGCCGTCGCGCACCGGGCAGGTGCCGCGCATACTCGCCGTGCTGCTGACCATCCTCATCATCTTCATCGGCTGGACCTTCTTCTGGCTGGCCCAGAGCAACCGTGACGCCCTGCTGTCCGCGCGCGAGGATGAGATCGTGGACGGCGCGGATGCGGCGGTCACCATCCTCAGCGGCATCGAGCGCAAGGAGCGCGAGGGCCTGCTCAGCAACCGGCAGGCCAAGCAGACCGCGCTTGACCTGATGAAGGACCTGCGTTTCGGCCCGTTTGGCAACGGCTTTGTCTACGTGCTGGACCGCAACGGCGTGATGCTGATGCACCCGCTCAGCAGCGACCTCGTCGGCGAGGATGTCAGCCCCTTGAGCGATGCCTACGGCACGCGCTTCATCGCCCAGCTGATGAAGCTCTACTTTCGCGAGGATGCCAGCTTCGTGGAATATGAGATGGACTGGGCCGGCGAGGGCGGGATGGCCGTGCCGCGTCTGGCCTATGCGACGGTGTTCGCGGAGTACGACTGGGTGGTGGTGGCGGATGCCCCGCTGGATGACATCGAGCTGGCGGTGGATGAGCAGATCCAGAAGCAGTGGGTCGTGGTCGCCGTGATGTGCATCGTGCTCGGTGTGATCATCACGATCACGCTCAAGCGCCTGCTGCTGACCCGTGTGGACGAGCTGATCAAGGTCAGCCACGCAATCGCCGCCGGTGACTACAGTGCGCGGGTTGACAACCCGCAGACCAGCGAGCTGGCAACGCTGTGTGAGGCGATCAACCAGATGGCGCAGGGCATCCAGGAGCGCGATGCCTCGATCAGCCTCAGCCAGCGCACTGCCGTGTTCGCGCTCGCCAAGCTGGCGGAGGCGCGTGACAACGAGACCGGCGGGCACCTGCTGCGCGTACGTGAGTACGCCACGCTATTGGCAACGAAGCTCAGTGACCGCGAGGGCTGGAAGGAAATCATCGACGAGCAGTTCATCCGCGATATCTACGACGCCGTGATGCTGCATGACATCGGTAAGGTCGGCATCCCGGATGTGATCCTGCTCAAGCCGGCCAGCCTCGATGACCATGAACGCGCGATCATGATGTCGCACACACTGATCGGTGCCAACACGATCCGCGCCGCGCGCCAGCAGATGCAGGTGGAGAGCGGCTTCCTCACGATGGCGGAGGAGATCGCGCGCTCGCACCATGAGCGCTGGGACGGGCAGGGCTATGTGGAGATGCTCAAGGGGCGCGACATCCCGGCGGCGGCGCGCATCTTCAGCGTGGCCGATGTGTATGACGCGCTGACGACCTCGCGGCCCTACAAGCCGGCCTATTCGCATGAGGACACGGTGGAGATGATGACCGCCGACCGCGGCAAGCGCTTCGACCCGGACGTGCTGGACAGCTTCCTCGCGAGCGCCGGCGAATTCAACCGCATCCGCCTCGAATTCGCCGCGAAGTAGGGGAATGTGCGGCGCGAGTCGCACAACCTGACAACAGACTTCAGACTCCAGATCATTATTCGAACGCAGCAGCTCGCTTGCGCTCGTGCAACATCATGCAATGCGTGGCGGATTTGATTGACCCTAGAGGGCACAGAGGGGTTGCGAGCGGTAATGCAATGAAGTAGGGATGCGGTAATACCGCATCCCGGCGGCAGTATTACTGCCGCCCTACGTCCAGCTGCTTGGCAATACTCACTTCGATGCATTCACTCCCAGTCGTCGCGAGGCGACGCCGGTACTGATTTTTCTTCAACTATTCGCACTATTCAAACTCTTCAGACTGTTCCAGCATTGCATTGTGCGTCACGTCGCAGGCGTGATTGCGCAGCTCCGACTGCTGCCCCTTGCCTTCTGCCTTTTGCCAATTGCCTGACTGACATCCGGCCTCCGTGCCTGGCTTGCGCCAGACCTCCACGCCTGGCTTGCGCCAGACCTCCGCTCCATCAGCGCGATCCCGCCTACGGCGGGACTTCGCCTACGGCTCAGCCCGTAACTTCAGCGCGACCGCCGGCGATGAATTCGCCGGCCAGCGCCAGACTGCCGAACGCTTGCGTGAGGCAGAAAATCACAATGGCCCCGGCATGGGGACCGGGGCCAGTGCAGATGGAAATTGATGGGAATGATGGGATATGGGAATCGCTCATTCAGGCATCGCCCGGACGCACCGGGTGCCGTTGACAGGTTGTCAATCTACACTTCCGGCCTGGAAGAACCGGAGCCCCTGGATGCCCCGGTTTTTCCAAACCATGTGTAATACCCGTGGTGCGGCGGGCGTAAACGCCCGCGCAACAGAAAGTAGGAAGCAGAAAGCGGAAAGCAGACTTGGAGTATCGGCGTACGGTTCAGAACATAGGTAACGGTTGAGGCTCAATACATAGGTAACGTTTTAATTGAACTATTGTATATCAT
>JAGRNR010000063.1:0-21641 GCA_020440645.1 bacterium
CATCGTCGCTGCCGCTGTCGTCCACCGGGTCCGGGTAGCTGATCTCGTCCGGGTCATAGCCGTACTCCTGCTCGAACCAGTCGTCAATCGTCAGCTCATTGCCGGAGCCGCTTTCACCACTGTCGGCAATCACCTGTCCGCCGTCCGCTGGGCCGTTGTCCTGCTGCCCCGCCCCGTCGTCAAGCAGGTCGCCGACACTGTCTCCGCCAGTACTGTCCTCCTGCAGCACATCAGCGCTGGACTGGTCTCCGGCAGCCTCCTGCTGTTGGCTGTCGCCAATCACCTGCTGTCCCGGCTGGGGATCAAGCTGGTTGTCAAGCGGGAGCGCCGCCGCACTGCCGCCACTGCAGCCGATCTGCACCGCAGCCGCCAGGCTGACCAGCAGTACCGCCAGCAATACAAGTATGCTCCTGTTCATATCCGTCCTCCTGAGATGAACTGCCCGAAGGGAACCTGTGGCAATGGGAGTGGCGGCCGGTGCGCTGGAGTTGCAGCATGCCCTAGAATCTGCACATGCGGCTTGAATCAGACCATCTCTGGCAGCGCGGCGTACAGGATGTGCGCTTAAGCGTGGACAAGTACAACGGGCTCGCCAGCGAGCTCGATGCGATCCTGTATGCGCAGTTCTTCGACGAGCTGATCGACATGCACTTCGAGCACGACGTGCCCCTGCCCTCGCCGGAGGAGCTGAGCAGCTACCTCGTCAGGAGCGGCTGGAGCGACGAATGCGCGATCGAGGTCGAGGAGTTCTATGACAACATCCTCCTGTACCGGCGCTACAAGGCCGGGCAGCTGCTGCACCAGAGGCCGGAGGGGCATTTCAGGGAAATGCAGTAGGGGGAAGTTGTTAGTAATTAGTTATTAGTTCTTAGTAGGGCAAGTCCACCTTGCCTTGCCGGGGTGGGGAAAGTCTGGATAGTATGGGGAGTTTGAGTAGTCTGGATAGTGGAAGAAGTGGGGGAAGTTGTAAGTTCTTAGTAGGGCAAGGCCACCGTGCCTTGCCGGGGTGGGGAAAGTCTGGATAGTTTGAATAGTGGTAGAAGTGAGGGAAGTTGGGGAAGTTGTTAGTGCTAGGTTCTTAGTAGCTGCGGCGCTAGGCCGCGGGGAGGTGCAAGGATGAAGGCAATGCGCTTGACAGCAGCGGCGCTGCTGCTCACCTTACTGGCAGGCTGTGGTGGCAAAGCAGAGACCGCCGCGCCACAGGCAAGCAACCCCGCTGACACCAGTATCATGCTGCGCACGGAACTGGAGCGGGTGCTGGCTGGACGGGGCATCGAGCTGGACGCGGAAGGCAGGCCGACGCGCGCCGTTTCCTCCCTGCCCAAGCGCGTCTGGCGGCACCCGCAGCGCTTCGACAACCTGCTGTTGCTGACGGCGGAGCTGAGCTGGGGGCATTACCAGCAGGGAGACTATGACCGCAATGGCGAGGTGAACATCTCGGACCTGACCCCGGTGGGCGTGCACCTCGGCAAGGACACAACGAGCCCGGACTGGGCGGCGGCGCAGACCGCGGACGGCGATGCCAACGGTGAGATCAACATCGCCGACGTGACCCCGATCGGGCAGAACTTCGGCGCGCAGGTCGGCGGCTATGTGATCCAGGTGCGTGACACGCCGGGCAGTGACTACCGCGACTACGGCTTCGTGGATTTCGCAGACGGCATTGACAACGGCAGCTTCCGCGAGTTCAACTTCAGTGCCCCGGCCGGGTCCGATGCGGATGACTACCGCGTCTCACCCGTCGGCAGGACGCGGGAGTTCGACTGGCATGTGTACCGCCTGGAGCTGCCAGGCACATCGCAGCTGGAACCGGCCATTGCCTTGCGCGACGGCGGCCTGATGCTGGCGGCGGTGGATGACGATGCCGGGCGGCTGCTGTTCGCCGGCACGAATGAGCTGCATCCGCTGGCAGCGGCGGACTGGGTCGCGCATATAGTCGATGCAGGCGGGGTGCAGGCCAGCCAGCCCGGCCTGGCAATGATCGGCGGGAGTCCGGCAATCGCCTACTGCGGCACCAGTTCCAGCTTTGCCTTTGAAGTACGCTATGCACGCGCACTGATCGTCAACCCCGGCGCAACCGCGGACTGGCAGTCGCATGGGATCGAAGGCGGGCTGCCGCTGCATAGCGTGCGCCTGCTGGAGAAGGACGGCCTGCCGGTGCTGACGGTGCAGAATGGCAGCGGCGGGGTGTTCCTCGGGGTCAGCGCCACGGCTACCCCCTCATCCGACCTGGACTGGACTGATGTGGACGTCAGCGGCGCGCAAACGCTGAACCTGCCGGAGCTGGCCCTCGTTGGCAACCGGGTCTGCGTCGGCAGCTACCAGTACGGCGGAACGGGTGAGGCCTTCTTCAGCGGTGCCAAGTTCAGCCACCCGGTGAATGCCTCTGACTTCGACAGCTTCCCGGTCTGGACCATCGGCATCGAGGCCCAGCGCCCGAGCGTGCTGGCCTGCGGCGGCTACCCGGCGATGCTGGTACCGGACCTGGACAACGGTGAGCTGGACTTCCTTTACTCATCCGAGCCCCAGCCCACCAGCGCCGCCAGCTGGTTCGTGCATTCTGTGGCAACGGACTCGCCGGACTTCATCAACCCGGACAGTGTGCTGCTGGACGGCAAACCGGCGGCCTGCTTCGGCCGCAGTGACATCAACTTCGCCTGGGGCCGGCGCGGCATCCCGGACCAGCCGGATGACTGGCTGCTGCAGCAGG
This sequence comes from bacterium, assembly GCA_020440645.1. Taxonomy (GTDB): domain Bacteria; phylum 4484-113; class 4484-113; order 4484-113; family JAFGCY01; genus JAHEFU01. The sequence continues at coordinate 2,711 of JAGRNR010000063.1, forward strand.
GCATGGAGGAAGGGATCGTCAACTTCGGCATCGGAGCCACGAGCATCGTGGTGTCGGACTACCTGCCGGTGATCGCGTTCACGGAGTATGACAACATCAACGGCGTGCGGCACGTGGCGATTGCAGTGGCGACGGAGCAGTGAGGGGAAGTGGAAGAAGTCTGAATAGTCTGAATAGTTTGAATAGTGGAAGAAGTGGAGGGAAGTGGGGGAAGTCTGAATAGTTTGAATAGTCTGAATAGTGGAAGAAGTGGGAGAAGTTGTTAGTTCTTAGTTCTTCGTAGCCGCGGCGCCTCGCCGCGGGGAGGCCAGACGAAAGTCTGGCAAGGTTTGCTGTCAGACTGAACCGGGTTGGCAATCCGATGACTTAGGGATGGGGTAACACCCCATCCCGGCGGCAGTATTACTGCCGCCCTACTCCATCTTGGGATGTCCCGCTCATTTCCCGGCCTCCCCTGCCAATCGTCGCCAGGCGACGCCGCGGAAAAGGGGAAGTCCAAATAGTACGAGTAGTTTGGATAGTCTGAATAGTTCTAATAGTGGAAGAAGTTGTTAGTTGTTAGTTCTTCGTAGCCGTGGTGCTTCGCCGCGGGGAGGCCAGACGAAAGTCTGGCAACTGATGGTGCAATCCTGTTCCAGGTTGGCAATACGACTGGTTCTACCTGACTACTGCCTACTGACCACTGCCAACTGCCCACTCAACTACAAATACTATTCAAGACTATTACCACTGTCCCCACTATTCCTACTATTCAGGACTATTCCTACTATTCAGGACTATTCCTACTATTCAGGACTATTCCCACTATTCAGGACTTCCCTCCAACCGCCCCACTCCCCACTCCAACCTTCTTCTTCAGAACCACCAGCGCAATCCCGCCGAGGATCACCACGCTGCAGATTGCCAGCCTCGGCGTGAGCACCTCGCCCAGCAGCAGCACCCCGCCCAGCGCGGCGATCGGCGGTACGCTGAGCTGCACCGTGGCCGCCGTGACGGATGCCAGCGAGCGCAGTGCGGCATACCACAGCACATAGCCGATGCCGGAGGCCAGTGCGCCGGACAGCACCGCCCAGCCCCAGCCATCCAGCTTCTGCGGCGTGAACTGAGCCAGCGCCAGCCACAGCAGGAGGGCCGGCAGGGCAGCACGGATGAAGTTGCCGGCGGTGGCAGCCACCGGGTTGGCAATGCCCTTGCCGCGAAGGGAGTAGATCCCCCAGGCGACGCCGGCGGCCAGCATGAACAGCGAGCTGACAATCGGCGGCTGGCTGAGGCCCGGCAGCAGCAGGTACAGCACGCCGGCGGCTGCCAGCAGGAAACCGGCGAGGCGCAGGCCGGACAGCCGCTCGCCGCGGGACAGGCCGTAGCCGATCATCGTCACCTGCACGGCGCCGAACAGCAGCAGTGCGCCGGTGGCGGCGGACAACTGCATGTAGGCGACGGAAAAGAAACCGGCGTAGGCCAGCAGGGCCAGGGCGGAAGGCCAGTTGCCCTGCACACGCTGGCGGTGAACGAGCATCATCAGCCACAGCATCGCCGCGCCGGACAGCACGCGCAGCATGGTGAAAGATGCCGGGTCGATGCTGCCGGAGCTGAGCGCCAGGCGGCAGATGATCGAGTTGCCGGCGAAGGCCAGCATCGCCAGCGCGGTGAGGAGGATGGTGGTCATTTCTGCGTGATGAGTGTACTACTGACTGGAGCTGCGACTTCAGTCGCAGGAAAGACTCATTACTACAGACTCCAGACGGCAGACTCCAGACTACAGATCTTCGGGCGCACCTTGCAGCTTCAATGCCCCGAACTGCCAATCTGAAGTCTGGAGTCTGAAGTCTGAGGTCTGAGACCTTTTGTCTGATCATCGCCTCGCATACGCTCGAACAGCAATGAGATATGCGTGGCGGTTCTGTTTAACGCTGAGACGCTGAGACGCTGAGACGCGGAGGAATACGGAGGTGCGTCACGCCACGGCGTGATTTGCGCACAATGCGTTGCAATGAATGTCCTCAATCTGGCAACCGGGCAATCCTCCCCGCGACTCACCGCTCCACTACTCCCTACAACCAAGCTCCCACTTCCTCACGCGCCGCCGGCCAAATCGCCATCCCCGCCCTGTGGATCTCAGCTTCGCTTCGATCCCCACCCGGGATGTCCGGCGGCTAGTGGGCGGTGCCGCGTAATCTGAGACATAGTGATGCGCAGCTTTTGATTGCATAATGTCTGGTCGAGCAATTACTGAGTATTCTCACGAAAGCAGGCCAGGCATTCCGGTCTGGCCAAACTGGTTTTCCCTTTGCGGCCGCAGGAGTGGCAGTACTTCTCCTGGTAATCAGGATCACCGTACTGGCTCCAGCTCTTATAGCATTTCGGGCAGAGCGGCCTATCAGGGTCATAGTCAAGCTCAGCCTTGCAGCGAATGCAGAATGCAAGTTCTTCCGAACCTGACAGCACCTGACTGATACTCCCCACCAGCTTCTGGAAGGCACCGGCAGGCTTCTTCTCCGGCACCTTCTCAACCGCCTTCTTTGGTGCAGATTGTTTGGGCGCAGGCGTTTTCGGCGCAGTTGCCGTCTTCTCAGTGCTTCGTGCTCTGGCATGCAGCTTGCCGACAAACTTGCGCAGCTCCCGAATCACCTGCTCATCATTGGAGACCAGAGCGATTTCCTCACTGTTGTCAGTCGAATACTGGTATAGGTTCATGGAACTGACAATGCCCATGCTCTCGCTTAGATAGAGCTTGGCATGCAGGCTGTCAACAGCATAGACGGACACTCCATACTTCCTAAAAGCGGTGATGTGCTTCTGGTATTCCTTTTCCAGTTCACTGCGGAAGTACAGACTGACCTTTACATTGCGTCTGCACGCCGCCATTACTGACTTTTCCAGATGCCCCCAAGGCTGGACGTAGGGTGTGATCAACACAACATGTTCTCTCGCATCATCTATCAGATCGATAATCTCGGGCGAAATCCTGTGGTTCGCCAGCACTTTCACACTCATTGACAATCTCCAAAGCAAATCGATTGAGGACAAGCATCTTACAGCGTGGTTGAAATACTTATGAGAAGTTGACTAAAACTATTAACTGTCGTTGCTTCCGCATCGGCTATCAAGTGGATTATTCACTACCACGTTGCATTCTAAGCGTTAACAAGTAATGCCTGAACTGTTTTGTTGATTTTATCTCATCCGAAATACTGATGGAGAAATTTATCAGCTGATATGCGACCGATTCAGAGAATACAATTTCTTCCATTTCCACATCATTATATCCATCATGAACAATTTTGCTCCGCAAGTCATAAATCTTCCTTACTTTATCAGAAAAGCTAATACGATTGGTTGGATCAGTCTCAAGTATCAGAGCAGCATTTTCACTTATGTATCGACTAATTGCATATTCAGAAGATCTCTTTAACAGAATCTCCATTACGATTGTGAAATACAATAATTTATTTCTAGGCAAATCAGCATGCCAACCCTCATAGTACCAGTGCAGTGCATATAAAATTGATTTTTCAAAATCCGTTCTTGTACTTGGACTAGCTAGAATAATATCATTAATTCTCTCTGGAATTATTCCCTCAAAGTACTGCTGGGTGTTTACGTCAAACGTGTACTCTAAGTAACCACTAATTGCAGTTTGATTCAAATGCATACTCTCATTAGATACCCCTAATGCAATCATTGTGATTTCAGACATAGCATTTCCAGTACGGAGCATTAAGCGGTGAATAAATGGCAGCCTGATACTAGGTCTAATTAAGAACAACAAAACCTCAAGTGCTTGCCGAACCAAATCTAATGCCAATATTGACCCTTCATCTAAGGACCCAATTATTTCCACAATACCTATTGATTTGCCAATGGACTTCTTGGTTGCTTCATTGGTTAGGTGGTTTATTATTCCACCCGAAGAAACATCACTAGCGGACTTAATACGATCCGAGTAGTTCTGCATGTACTCGTAATAACCATCATGTATCGGCACAAATTTAATTCTACCGATTACGAATGGAAAATTAACTACAATCCCCGAAACCGGAACGTGATGCGAAAACTCTTCACTGTAATTGATTACTTTATCTACGTAATCCAGATACAAGTTGTGTATCTGACTATTACAATTTGCCTTCTCAATACTAAATAGCAAATCAATCGTGGAATCTACGAGGTGAGTTTCAGACATTACCGAGCTGATCGGTATAGTTTTTTTTATCTTATTGATGAGGCTACCTAGTTCATTTTCTCCAGACTTGTCAAAGTGATTTGCAATATGTGCTTGTTTGGATTCACCAAAGAAAGTGCTTACCTGCTTGCAGTATTGAACAAGAGAAAGGAAATCTTTTAGTTCTATCACATCCATTTATTCACTTGACTTTATAGTCCCCTCTCCCCCCCCTACTCCGCGGTCGTCTGGACGCTGGCGATGATGTCCTTCACCACCTTGTCGCTGCTCACGCCCTCAGCCTCGGCCTCGAAGTTGAGGATCGTGCGGTGCCGCAGCACCGGCAGTGCCACGCGGCGGATGTCGTCGTAGCTCAGGTTGAAGCGGTTGTCGAGCAGGGCGAGCACCTTGCCGCAGAGGATCAGGGCCTGCACGGCGCGCGGGCTGGCGCCGTAGCGCACGTAGCGGCGCACGCTCTCCGGTGCGCGCACGTTGTCAACATGCGTGGCCAGCGCGAGGCGCACCGCATAGCGCACCACATGCTCCGCCGCCGGCACCTGGCGCACCAGATGCTTCATCTCGATGATGCGCGCACCCTTCACCGCCGGCTTGACCGTGGCGAACTTCGCCGTGGTGGTGCGGTCGATCACCTCCATCAGCTCGTCCTCGCTCGGGTAGTCCACGTTGATCTTCAGCATGAAACGGTCGAGCTGCGCCTCCGGCAGGGGGTAGGTGCCCTCCTGCTCCAGCGGGTTCTGCGTTGCCAGCACCAAAAACGGCGGCGGCAGGTCGCGGCGCTCGCCGTAGACCGTCACGCTGCGCTCCTGCATGCTCTCGAGCATGGCGGACTGCGTCTTCGGCGTGGCACGGTTGATCTCGTCGGCGAGGATGATGTTGGCGAAGATCGGGCCGGGGATGAACTTGTAGGCCTTGTGGCCGTGCTCATCCTCCTCGATGATGTTCGTACCGGTGATGTCCGCGGGCATCAGGTCCGGCGTGAACTGGATGCGGTTGAAGTCGAGGTCGATCGCGTCAGCCAGCGTGCGGATCAAGAGTGTCTTGGCCAGGCCGGGAACACCCTCAAGCAGGGCATGGCCGTCGGCGAACAGGGTGACAAGCACTTCCTCGATCACGGCCTTCTGGCCGACGATCACCTTGCCGACTTCTGACTCAATGGCCCGGTAGTCCGTCTGGAACTCCTGGCAGATACGCTGTACATCAGCGGGGGAAATATTGCTCAGATCCATGTCCTCTCCACTAGTTCAATCCATTATAGACGGCGCTAAACAAGACACCAGACACCTGACGCCAGAAGCTAAGAGGCGGAAGGCCGGCCGCTGGCGCCAGGGATCAGACGCCGGAAATGCCAGATGGGTTCTTGCGAGGCTCCGGGATGCAAGCCAGCAAGTCACTAAGTCATTCAGTCAACATGCAAGGCCGTGGGAGCCTCCTCAGCCTGCAATTGACTTATTGACTGTTTGACTTCGTGACTGATTGACTGGAAATTCAACGCGAAGGCGCGAAGACGCGAAGAAAGATGAGCGCGAGATAACTTAGCGACTCAGCGTCTTAGCGCTAAAAGAAGCGGACATGCGATCAATTCGTGACACTGGAGCTCATTGAGCGCTGTCGCTGCTGCTACTGTCCGCAGCCGGGGCCGGTGGAGCCTCAACCACTGCGGATCCACCTTCCTGCGCAGGCATTTCATCGAGTCCGGAAAGCTCCTCCAGGTTGATCGATCCTGCGCTGAGCAGGCCGACCTCCAGCTCATGCCAGTTGTCGCTTTCATCAAAGCTGCGCACTCGTACAACAGCGGAGCCATGGCGGATGGCCAGCGGGGTCTGCACCACCAGCGGCCGTCCGCCTCCGGCATACTCAAGGAAGATGGTCAGGCCATTGAGGCTGAAGCGCAGGCCCGGCAGGCTGGCATCGCTCAGCCTGAACTGGGCGGCCGGGTAGCTGCCGGCCTCCACCGGACGGGGGCCGAGGCGCAGCTGCTGCTGGCGCCCGCCACTTTCCAGCTCGAGCCAGAAGGCGCGGTCACGCCTGAGCAGCCAGGGCAGGAAGCCGCCGATGAACATCCCCGCGATGAAGCCCGCCAGCAGGATGCAGATGGACAGCTTCAGCATGCTGCCGGACTGGATTGCCACCCGGCTGAACGGTGCGATGAGCAGCATCCCGAGCATCCCGCCGATGCTGCCGATCAGCAGGCCCCACTCACCGGGCAGGTTGTCAACCGCATGCGGCAGCACCACCCAGGCGCCCATCGCGCAGGTGAAGAACAGCAGCATTTCGACGGGCAGGATCCCGCTGATGCCGGAGATGCCCTGCACCATGATGTAGAACAGGGCGAACACGCTGAGCAGCAGGCCGGAGATGAGGCTGTGGAGGATGGCCAGCGGCAGCATCCGCCTGAATCCGAGGAAGGGGTTGCGGCGGATGCCCAGCAGGGCCTGCCAGACGAGGGAAAGCATGGGCAGCAGCACGAGCATGCCGCCCAGCAGGCCGATGATCATGCTGGCTCCGACGTAGAGCAGCAGGGTGCCGAACAGGTTGATGAGCTGCATGAGCCCGGGGGTGGCGCTGATGTTGTTGAACACGGCTGCCACATAGCTGACCCCGTCCTGCAGCAGGCCGGCGGCAGCCACCAGCGGCAGGCTGGCCAGCAGCCAGGCGAGGCCGAAGCCGAGGATGGCACCGAGGCGGGTCAGGAAACCTTGCGGCATGCAACATGATACGCGCAGTGGCGCACGGAGGTGTTCAGTGGAGGCCGGTGCAGGGCTGCATGGAAATGGGGAAACACTGATCAAATGAATGTACATCCGCCAGGCGGCCCGGTGGGCAGATGTTAAATTTGGGATGACCTTCGGCAAGGAGAATTCCATGCACCGTACCCTTACCCTATTGATTTTCATTGCACTGCTCGCGGCATCCTGCGGCGGCAGTGCCACTCCCGGAACTGTCCAGCAGGCGGCTGAAAGCCCGCTGACTGGCCAACTGGCGGACAACGGCAGCCTGCCGGAGGACGGCCTGCTGCCCTGGGAAAGCCTCAACGAGAACGGTTTCGTGGATCCCGCGACGGCGCGGCGCTCGACGGCAATCAATGAGAACAGTGAATTCTGGCGCGGAGTGGATGCCTGGCAGACCGCCGGCAGCACGACGGCCACGGGCCAGGCCCTGCGGCTGGACAGCGGCAGCGCGGGCAGCGGTGAGCGCAGCAGCGCCACCTACCGCATCCCGCTGGCCGGCGAGAACCCGGCGATCCTGTCTACCGACATCAACCTTCGCAGCCGCGACGACGACAGCGCCAGTGAGTTCTTCATCAGCATCGCCAACTTCAGCAGCGGACGCTGGGACTGGTTCGGCCCCTTCAGTGACGGCCGGGTCAGGATGCCGCTGTCAGATGCTGCGACCGGGGACTACATCTCCGGGTTGGGCAATGCCTTCGTGAGTGTAGTGGCCTACAGTGGCAGCAGCTTTGACATCGTCGGCGTCTCGCTCAACCAGTTCGACCCGGGCGATGCCAGTGCACCACCTGCCCCGGGCGGACTCACCCTGGCGGCACGTGTCGGCGCGGTGGAAATGCAGTGGAACGGCGTGATAGCGGCTGACCTCGCCGGTTACGCAATCTACTACAGTGACAAAACATTCGTGAACCCGGGCAGCGCCGGGGTGAAGCAGCTCAACTACCTCGAGGGTGGCACGCGCCACCTGCTCAGCGGTGTGAGCGGGACGGTATTCGTGGCCGTCAGTGCACTGGACCTCAGCGGCAACGAGAGCGCGATCTCCAGCGTGGAGAGCACCGCCGTGATCGCCGGTGATGGCCCAGTGCTCGAGCTGTTGGCGGGCAGCACGGAGGGCATCGTCGGTGAGCCGATCACGCTGACCGCCAGCGGCTCCCCGGCCTTTGACTGGGACCTCGATGGCGACGGCACCTTTGAGGTGACGGGCGATGTGTCCGGCAGCCAGATTGCCGACACCGGCAAGGCGGGCATCATCCGCCCGGCGGTGCGCGGTTCCGATGGTTCCACGGCGGTGGCACTCGGCGCGGTCAGCCTCATCGTGGCCAGCGACCTGCCCCCGGTGGCAATCCTGACCGCCAACCGCACCAAGGGTGCGATCATCGACGGCGGCACCAATCCGCTCAACGTGCAGTTTGACGGTGGCAACAGCTATGACGACGGCCCGACACTGGATTACTCCTTCAGCCCGCTCGGTGATGGCAACTACTCCACTCCCTCATCGAATGCCAACTACAACCAGGGCTACTCCAGCTCCGGGCAGTACACGGCGATGATGCGCATCGAGGACAGCTCCGGCCAGCAGGCGCTGGCCCTGCTGCCGATCCGCGTGGAGCAGGTGACGGGATTCAAGAACTACATCGTCTATCCCGGCTACAACAGCGGCGTCTACGGCTGCATGGCAGTGGTCGCCGGCCGCCCGGCGGTACTGTTCCGCAAGTTCGGCCCGACCCCGGACGACGATGGCCTGTTCTACAGCCGTGCTTTGGATGACGGCGGCAGGCTGTGGGGAGAGCCGGTCAAGCTGGCTGACAACAACAACTACGGTGACTACTTCGACCTGGCCGTGATCGCAGGCAACCCGGCGATCGCCTGGTACAAGTTCAGCGCGAACAAGGTGTTCTACCGCCGCGCCAGCAGCAGCACCGGCCAGACCCTGTCCGACTGGAACAACCCGGGATTCGAGATCTCCGGGGTACTCAGTGTCAGCGACGAGGTCAGGCTGATGGAGGTTTCCGGCAACCCGGCCGTGATCTGGACCGACGGCTCTGACATCAAGTACGTGCGCGCGACCGGCGGCTCCGGTACCGGTGACTTCGCCGGTGACTGGACGGACGCGCCCTTCAACATAGTCGCCGCTTCCAGCATCGGCTCGCGACCGGACTTCGCCATGATCGCCGGCAACCCGGCGATCGCCTACTGGAACTTCAGTACCAATGAAGCCTGTTATGTGAGGGCGACTTCCGCCAGCGGTTCCAGTGCGCTGGACTGGCCAGCCACTCCCGTGGTTGTGGATGGCAGCGACACCTGTACTGGACGTGTCAACCTGCTGCAGGTGAACGGTGCGCCGGCGATCAGCTTCTTTGACAGCGCCGACGATTCCGATATCCATTACACCCGTGCCACCACGGCAACCGGCACCGACACGGCGGACTGGCCGGTGGCGGTTTCCGTCAACCACGGGTTTGGCAGTGGCAATACCTGGCACGACATGGCGATCATCTCCGGCCGGCCGGCGATCGCCTATGCTGACTACCGCTCCGGAGCAGCGACCTCGTACCGCCGGGCGAATGATGCCAACGGTTCGTCCTGGGGCGATCCGATGAGGGTCGGATCCAACATCGACTACAACGACTCAATGTACGAGCGGGTCGACCTGGAGGACCTAAACGGCTTCCCGGTAGTCTATAACCACTACCAGAGCTGGGACCGTGGGGTCGTCAGCGTGCTGGAGAGTGAGCTGTAGCGACCGGTCCAACTGGCAACAACAGGCCGCCGTGGGATGCCCCCATGGCGGCCTTTTCATTTCCGGGGAGCTTCCCTCTGGCAGCTTTCCCGAACAGGCGCATGCTACATTGATCTCCAGTTCTGGCAGAGGAGACTCCTATGCACCGCATCCTGATTCCCCTGATGATCATTGCCCTGTTCGCGGTTTCCTGCGGCGGCAATGCCACTCCCGTACCGGTCCAGCAGGCCGGACAGGGATCATTGACTGACCTGCCTGCGGACAACGGGGCACTTCTCGAGGACAGCCTGCTGCCCTGGGAAAGCCTCAACGAGAACGGATTCGTGGATCCCGCCACGGCGCGGCGCTCCACCGCGATCAACGAGAACAGTGAATTCTGGCGTGGCGTGGATGCCTGGCAGATGGCCGGCAGCACAACAAATGTGGGCCAGGCGCTGCGGCTGGACAGCGGCAGTGCAGGCAGCGGTGAGCGCAGCAGCGCCACCTACCGCATCCCGCTCACGGGTGAGAACCCGGCGATCCTGTCCACCGACATCAACCTGCGCAAGCGCGACGACGACAGTGCCAGCGGGTTCTACATCAGCATCGCCAACTTCGAGACGGGCCGCTGGGATTGGTTTGGTCAATACAGCGACGGCCGGATCAGGCTGCCGCTGTCCGAGGCTGCCACCGGGGACTACATCTCCGGGCTGGGCAACGCCTTCATCAGCGTGGTAGCCTACAATGGCAGCAGCTTCGACATCGTCGGAATCTCGCTCAACCAGTTCGACCCGGGCGATGCGACGGCACCGCCTGCCCCGAGCGGACTGAGCCTGGCGGCACGCGTCGGCGCGGTGGAAATGCAGTGGAACGGCGTGATCGCAGCTGACCTCGCCGGCTATGCGATCTACTACAGTGACAAGACCTTCGTCAACCCGGGCAGTGCCGGGGTGAAGCAGCTGAATTACCTCGAGGGAGGCACGCGCCACCTGCTCAGCGGTGTGAGCGGGACGGTATTCGTGGCCGTCAGTGCAGTGGACCTCAGCGGCAATGAAAGCGCGATCTCAAGTGTGCAGAGCACTGCCGTGATCGCCGGTGACGGCCCGGTGCTTGAGCTGCTGGCCGGCAGCACTGAAGGCATCGTCGGTGAGCCGATCACACTGACCGCCAGCGGCTCCCCGGCCTTTGACTGGGACCTCGATGGCGACGGCACGTTTGAGGTGACTGGCGATGTGTCCGGCAGCCAGATGGCTGACACCGGCAAGGCGGGCATCATCCGCCCGGCGGTGCGCGGTTCCGACGGCGCTACGGCTGTGGCACTCGGCGCGGTCAGCCTGGTCATCGCCCAGGACCTGCCACCGGTGGCGGTATTGTCTGCCAACCGCCTGCGCGGCGCGATCATCAATGGTGAGAGCAGCCCGCTGAGTGTGAACTTCAATGCCGGCCAGAGTTATGACGACGGCCCGACGCTGGACTTCGCCTGGGCACTGGCCGGTGATGCCAGCTTCGGCCCGGCCGGCCCAGCCGACAGCAACTCCTACCAGTACTCCCAGAGCGGCGTGTACGTGGCGATGATCCGCGCCGAGGACAGCGCGGGCCAGGTGGCCTATGCCCAGCTGCCGATCAGCGTCGAGCAGGTGACGGGCTTCCGCGGCTCCTTCCTCTGTGACAACCCGGCCGGCCTGTTCGGCTCGCTGGCAATCGTGGACGGGCACCCGGCGGTGGCCTTCCGCCGCTTCGGCCCCGGTGCCGCGCTGGACGGCCTGTTCTACAACCGTGCGCTGGACAGCGAAGGCAAGCTGTGGGGTGAGCCGGTGCCGATCGTGACCCAGCCGGACTGGGGCGACTTCGCCTGCCTGGCCGTGATCGCCGGCAACCCGGCGATTGCCTACTACAACGGCAACGTACCGGGTGTCTGCTACATCCGCGCCAGCTCCAGCACGGGCCAGACGCTCGCGGACTGGAACAATGCACCGGTCACGCTGACCACCCCGGCCTTCCCCTCCGAGGAGCTGGAACTGCTGGACCTGAATGGCAACCCGGCGGTGGTCTGGTTCGACAGCGGTGACATCTGGTTCCAGCGCGCCACATCCGCCGCCGGAACCGGTGACAACGCCGGTGACTGGGGTGACCCGGCCTTTGAGATCTACAACGCCGGCAATGCCGATGTGCGGCCGGACTTCAAGATCATTGACGGCAACCCGGCTGTGGCCTTCCGCCAGTCGGCCGCCAACCAGGCGATGTACCTGCGTGCCACCAGCAGCACCGGCGCCAGCGCGCTGGACTGGCCGGGCGTGCCAGTCGTGGTCAGTGCAGCTCATTCCGTCACCGGGCGGGTCAACCTGGAGTTCGTCAACGGCGCCCCGGCGGTTTCCTACTACGAGAGCGGCAACAGCCTGCGCTACACCCGCGCCAACACCAGCACCGGCACACTCGCCGCCGACTGGCCGCTGGCAACTATCATCGACGAAGGCTTCGGCCAGGGCACGACCTGGCATGATCTCGCGATGGTCGGTGGACGTCCTGCAATCGCCTACGAGGACTTCCAGTCCGGTTCACATACGAAGTACCGCCGGGCCAACAATTCCACCGGCAGTTCCTGGGGGGAGGAGTGGCATGTGGCCCCGCAGAATGACTGGCAGGACTCGGCCTACATGCGCATCGACCTGGAGGACCTGAACGGCTTCCCGGCGATCTACGTGCACCACCAGAACTACGACCGGCCTTCGTTCTACACCTTCGACACAGAACTGTAGGCCGGGCCCTTAAACTGGCAACAGAGGGCCGCTGTGGGATTCACTCCCATGGCGGCCTGCTTCATTTGTCCGGAACCGTGACTGGCTGCAAGGTGGGAAGCGCGCATGCTAAATTCTTTAGCGAGAATCCTCGAGGAGAATTCCATGCACCGAATCCTGATCACATTGATCATCGTCGCCCTGCTGGCGGCATCATGCGGCGGCAGTGCCAATCCCGGCACTGTCCAGCAGGCCGGCGAAAACATCAATCCGATCCAGATACACGACAATGGCGCGCTTCCCGAGGACAGCCTGCTGCCCTGGGAAAGCCTCAACGAGAACGGCCGGATGGATCCCGCCACGGCGCGGCGCTCCACCGCAATCAACGAGAACAGTGAATTCTGGCGTGGGGTGGATGCCTGGCAGACAGCCGGCTCGACCTCATCGAGCGGCCAGGCCCTGCGCATGGACAGCGGCAGTGCGGGCAGCGGTGAGCGCAGCAGCGCCACCTACCGCATCCCGCTGGCCGGGGAGAACCCGGCGATCCTGTCCACTGATATCAACCTGCGCAAGCGCGATGATGCCAGCGCCAGCGAGTTCTACATCAGCATTGCCAACTACAGCACTGGCCGCTGGGACTGGTTCGGCCCCTACAGCGACGGACGCATCCGACTGCCGCTGTCCGAGGCTGCCACCGGGGACTACATCTCCGGGCTGGGCAACGCCTTCATCAGCGTGGTGGCCTACAACGGCAGCAGCTTCGACATCGTCGGTGTCTCACTGAACCAGTTCGACCCGGGTGATGCCAGTGCTCCCCCCGCTCCGGGGGGCCTGACAGTGGCAGCGCGCATCGGCGCGATCGAGATGCAGTGGAACAGCGTGATCGCGGCTGACCTCGCCGGTTACGCAATCTACTACAGCAACAAGGCATTCGTGAACCCGGGCAGTGCCGGAGTGAAGAAGATCAGCTACCTTGAGGGCGGCACCCGCCACCTGCTCAGCGGCGTGAGTGGCAGCGTGTTCGTGGCCGTCAGTGCAGTGGACCTCAGTGGCAACGAGAGCGAGATCTCCAGCGTGGAAAGCACCGCCGCACTTGCCGGTGACGGTCCCGTGCTTGAACTGCTGGCGGACAGCAACGAGGGCATCGTCGGTCAGCCGATCACCCTGACTGCCAGCGGTTCCCCGGCCTTCGACTGGGACCTCGATGGCGACGGCACATTTGAAGTGACAGGCGATGTGAGCGGCACGCAGTTCGCCGACACCGGCAAAGCGGGCATCCTCCGCCCGGCGGTGCGTGGTTCTGACGGCAGCACGGCGGTGGCGCTCGGTGCCGTCAGCCTGATCGTCTCCCAGGACCTGCCTCCGGTTGCCATCCTGACAGCCAACCGCACCAGCGGGGCAATCATCGACGGCGAGGTGAATCCGCTGAATGTACAGTTCGACGGTGGCAACAGCTATGACGACGGCCCGACACTGGACTTCTCATTCAGCCCACTGGGCAACGGCAGCTTCTCCGCGCCGAGTTCGAATGCCAACTACAACCAGGGCTATTCCAGCTCCGGCCAGTACACGGCGATGATGCGTGTGGAGGACAGCAGCGGCCAGCAGGCATTCGCGCTGCTGCCGATCCGTGTCGAGCAGGTGACCGGCTTCAAGAACTACGTAGTCTATCCCGGCTTCAACAACGGCATCTATGGCTGCATGGCGGTGGTGGCCGGCCGGCCGGCGGTGCTGTTTCGCAAGTTCGGTCCAGGCCCGGAAGGCGATGGGCTGTTCTTCAGCCGCTCGCTGGATGACGGTGGCAGGCTGTGGGGCGAGCCGGTCATGCTGGCTGACAATGCCAACTACGGCGACTACTTCGATCTGGCGGTGATCGCGGGCAACCCGGCGATCGCCTGGTACAAGTTCAGTGAAAACAAGGTCCACTACCGCCGCGCGACGAGCAGCACCGGACAGACCCCGTCAGACTGGAGCAACCCCGGGTTTGCGATTTCCGACGTGCTCAGTGTCACTGAAGAGGTCAGGCTGCTTGAGGTATCCGGCAATCCGGCCGTGATGTGGACCGACACCACGAACATCAAGTATGTCCGTGCCACGGGCGGCAACGGCACCGGCGACTTTGCCGGAGACTGGACGGATGCGCCCTTCAACATTGTTTCCGCCTCCAGTGTCGGAATCCTCCCGGACTTCGCCATGATCGCCGGCAACCCGGCCATCGCATACAGGAAGTTCGACACCAGTGATGCCGCATACCTGCGTGCCACAACCAGCACAGGCGCCAGCGCGCTGGACTGGCCTGCCACGCCGGTGATCGTCAACGGCAGTGACAAATGCAGCGGACGCCTAAACCTGCTGCAGGTGAACGGTGCACCGGCGATCAGCTTCTTTGACAGCTCCGATGACAGTGATATCCAGTACACCCGGGCAAGCACCTCGACAGGAACTGACATGGCTGACTGGCCAGCGGCCGTTTCCCTGAGCCATGGTTTCAACAACGGCTACGACTGGCATGACCTGGCAATCATCTCCGGCAGGCCGGCGATCGCCTATTCTGACTACCGCTACGGCAGCGTTGCCACTACATACCGGCGGGCCAATGATGCCAACGGTTCCTCATGGGGCGATCCGATGCGGGTCGGGTCCAATACGGACATCAATGACAACATGCATGAGCGGATTGACCTGGAAGACCTGAATGGCTTCCCTGTTGTCTACAACCACAACGCAAGCTGGGACCGCGGGGTTGTCAGCGTACTGGAGACCGAACTGTAGCAGGGCATCCAAACTGTCGACAGAGGGCCGCCGTGGAGATGCTGCATGGCGGCCTTTCCATTTCAGCTGATGGCAACCATCAGGTCGCAGTGCAGCTTGCCGCCCTGCTCATCGAGGAAGCCCGCCGGGTAATGCTCGAGCGCGACCCAGTGTGGGTCGTGGTGCAGTCCGGCATCCAGCAGCCGGCGGCTGAAGATGTCCCCCATCGCGCGTGGCAACCTGTGCGGGTCGTCATGGAAATGCCAGACGGCGTAGCGCTTGGAGGGGATGGCGATGCTGTCCAGCCCGGCCGGGATAGCATCTCCGGGCATCAGCCGGACCGCCGTCCAGTAGTGGATTCCCTTGCCACCGGGCATCGGGATGCTGATCCCGTAGCGGTCCCGCGGTGCATCTATGCGGCCGAGGAATGCGTTGAGGCGCTGCCAGAGTTCGCTGATCCCCTGGCAGTCATAGTTCGGGCAGTCCAGCGCCAGCCCGACCGCCGTCCATTCTCCCATTGTCACGATGCGAGGTTTCAGTGCGACTGTGTCCATGGCTACACTCCTGCAACCCGGCCGGACAGCCTCCCTGCGCCCGAAACCGGACGCTGTGACCTAACTGGATTCTAACGCGATTGAAGCGGTCCTGCAGGGAATCAGCGGATGGCGATCCACAGGTCGAGGCGGAATCTGCCGGCAGCCTCGTCATGCCATTCCGGGCCATAGTGCTCCATGCTCATCCAGGGCGAGGCGGAGACCAGGCCGGCAGCCTTGAGGCGATTGTTGTAGATATCCTGGAAGTGAACGGGCAGCTGGCTCGGGTGCTCATGGAAGTGCCAGACGGCGAAGCGCAGGGCGGGGAAGTCGACCGTTTTGAGCCCGGCGGGAGCTGCCTGGCCTGGGCGCAGCTTCATCACGGCCCAGTAGCGGAAACCCGGTGCATTCTCCGGCAGCGGCATGGAAATGCCGAAGATGCCGTCATGCTCCGTACCGCCATATATATACGGAGAGAACTTCTCCCACAGCGGGGCGATGCCCGAACCATCAAAGCCGGGGCAGTCGATCATCAGGCCGGCACCTGTCCAGGCGGTCAGTTCCTCGATCCGGTGGCCCTGTGCTGCTGAATCCATGTCAGTACTCCTGCGATGCGGTGATAGGGAAATGGTAGCAGCGGGGCGAGGGTGGTGACGACGGAACTTGCGAAAAGGGTGGATATGGGAGCTGGGTTGTCGGGGGTAACGGAGCTACTCGCATTAGCGTTAGAACAGACTCCTGACTTCAGACCTCAGGCCTCAAATGGAGCATCCAGCCTCGCATACGCTCTGGTGGCAACG
Source organism: bacterium (assembly GCA_020440645.1). Taxonomy (GTDB): domain Bacteria; phylum 4484-113; class 4484-113; order 4484-113; family JAFGCY01; genus JAHEFU01. The sequence goes on from JAGRNR010000063.1 coordinate 19,158, forward strand.
CGGTGAGGCGGAGCGGTTTTGTTCAACCACAGAGGCACAGAGAGCACAGAGAAATGAATCAGACGGCGGCCAGTCGCGCAGGCCGGATGCGCCGCCGACAATCGCACAGTCGATGCGCGCAATTCACTCTGAAGTTGTGACGCGCTTCCACCGAAACCAGAGACCGGAAACCCGAAACCGGATTCCCCTACCCCTCGTACGCCGCCAGTCCCGTCAATGCCTCGCCGAGGATCAGGTGGTGGATGTCATGCGTGCCTTCGTAGGTGTAGACGCTTTCGAGGTTGTTGGCATGGCGCATCACGTGGCTTTCCAGCATGATGCCCATCCCGCCCATGATCGTGCGGGCCACGCGCGCGATGCGCAGCGCCGTGTTCACGTTGTCACGCTTGGCGAGGCTGACCTGCACCGGCGTCGCTTCACCGGCATTGCGCAGCTGCCCGAGCCGCCAGGCCACCAGCCGGCCCTTCACGATGTCCGTTGCCATTTCGCTGAGCTTGAGCTGCTGCAGCTGGAAACCGGCGATCGGGCGGCCGAACTGCTCGCGCTCCAGGCCGTACCTGAGCGCGGTCTCGAAGGTGAACATCGCCGAACCCATCGCTCCCCAGGCGATGCCGTAGCGCGCCTGGTTGAGGCAGGACAGCGGGCCCTTCAGGCCCTGCACATTGGGGAGCATGTTCTCCTCGGGCACGAACACGTCCTTCAGGAACAGTTCACTTGTCACGCTGGCGCGCAGGCTGAGCTTCTTCCTGTACTCCGCCGTCGAGAAACCCTCCGTGCCCTTCTCCACGAGGAAGCCGCGGATGCTCTTCGAATCGCCGTCACCGACCTTCGCCCAGATGACAGCGACGTCAGCCAGGCAGCCGTTGGTGATCCAGGCCTTGGCACCGTTCAGGCGGTAGCCGCCGTCAACCGGGGTGGCGATCGTTTCCATCCCGCCGGGGTTGGAGCCGTGGTTCGGCTCCGTCAGGCCGAAGCAGCCGATCGCCTTGCCGCTGGCTAGCTGCGGCAGCCAGCGGTCCTTCTGGGCCTCGCTGCCAAAGGCGTAAATCGGGTACATCACAAGCCCGCTCTGCACGGAAACGAAGCTTCTGAGGCCACTGTCGCCATATTCCAGCGCCTGGTTGATCAGGCCGTAGGCGGTGTAACTGGCCTCGGCACAGCCGTACTTCTCCGGCAGGGTCGGGCCGAACACTCCCAGTTCCGCCAGCTCGGGCACGAGCTCCAGCGGGAAGGTGCCCGCTTCGTAGTGCTCCTCGATCAGAGGCAGGAAGCGTTCCTTCACCCAGTCGAGCACGGAGTCATGGATCAGTCGCTCCTCGTCGCTGAAGAGCTCCATTATGCGGTAGATGTCGTGGGGGTCGGTCTTGGGCTGCGGCATGCGGAGATTTTAGCCTAATTCTTCTTCCGCCTCACGCAAGCGCTCGGCGGTCTGCAATGCAGCTCAAGGCAAAGCCTCTCGCTGATTGCGCGGTGCGTCTTCCAACCACCTGTACCTTCAACTCGACCCGGATGCGCGAATGCGCAGCCGCAGGGTCAGACTGGCGAGTTCTTGAGCGAGCCAGAAAAAAATTGGCGAGAGCCGGGAAGCCCTCGCCGTTGGTGGTGTGCTCTGTGTCAGAGAGCTAGTCGTAAATATGAGGCGTCACTACGATGATGATCTCGGTCCGCTGACCATCCTTGCGCTTGTTGCGGAAGAGCTTGCCGAGCAGCGGCAGGTCGCCGAGCATTGGGATCTTGGTGATCGTCTCCCGCTCCGTGCTGGTGATCAGACCGGCCATCACGAAGGGCTGGCCATCCATCACGCGGACGGTGGTGGCCAGCTGGCGGCTTGAAGTGCGCGGGGCCTCCACGCCGCCGATCTGCCTGAACTCTGTGAGGCTGGAGATCACCGGGTTGACGTCGATGGTGATCAGCTCCTCCGCGTCCAGGCGGGGCTTGAAGTTCAGGGTGACACCGACCGGCAGGAAGGAGATCTCCTGGGTGATGGCGCCCTGTTCCTGGGTCACACTAGAGATGTAGGGGATGCGCTCGCCGGCGAAGTAGATCGCCTGCTTGCCATCCACGGTGTTGAGCGTCGGCTGGGCCAGGGTCTCAACGTTGCCATTCTGGATCTGCAGGTTCAGCGTGGCCTGGAACTGCAGGCCGGTGCGGTCGAAGCTGCCGATCGAGAAGTCCTGGAAGCGCTGCGGGTTCTCGTCGATCGCGCCCAGCGGGTCAATCCAGTAGTCGATGGTATCGAACTGCTCGGTCCAGATCTGGCTGACGGTACCGTCGGAACCTGGGTTGAGCTCCAGTCCGAGGTTCTTCAGCGCACTCTCGTTGGCCTCGCAGACCTTCACCTCAAGCTCGACGCGCTTGGGCTTGCGGTCAATGTCATTGATCACGGCGGCCACGTAGCGAATCTCGTCCGGCGTTCCCTTCACGACCACCGCATTGCGCGGGGTTGTGCTGATGTTGGTCTGGATCGGCTTGGCCGTCACGTCG
>JAGRNR010000064.1:0-21281 GCA_020440645.1 bacterium
TGTTCGCCGCACAGATCGACATCTCCACTGATGGACTTTATTACGCCTATGCAAATGTGCCGGATCCCCAGCAGGCATCCGACTGGACTGTGGTGGAATTCCTGAGCTCCCCCAAGGGCAGCCTGCCGCTGGCCTTTGACTTCACCGAGCTTGATGGCCGGCCGGCCGGCATGTACCTGGCGGATGACTCAGTGCGGTTCTTCATTGCAGACGACGCATTCCCGGAAACATCCCTTGATTTCAGTATCCACAACGCCGTCGGTTTCTTCGGCACGCCGCCCGCCAAGGCAGTGGATGTACTGGTTGCCAATGAACGATTCCAGGCGGCATACCTGTATGGTGAGACTGAGGAGCTCGTGCAGGTCGGCTACCTGCTGCAGGACAACGCGGAGATACCTGATTCCGCTGCCGGCTGGGATCATTTCACCGTGCTTGACTCGAATGACAAGCGAGTGCGCGACCTGGCACTCGTGATCGCAGATGACGGGGTGCCGCTCATCCTGCTGCGCAATGCTGACGTGGATTGGCCAGAACTGCTGCGGCCAAGGCTGACACTGAATGGCAACATCAAGTTCGAGCCCTGGAGCTACGGGGAGATGTTCCCCAATGAGCTGGATCGCAACATCAACCAGTTCCTTGACATCGGCATCCACGCTGTCATGTTCGACGGGCAGGTGCATGCACTGAATGAGAGCAGGAGCACCGCCGGAGAGTCGGAGTACCAGCTGCACCTGCTCAGGCTCGGCCTGAAGACCGAGTAAGCGGGCCTACTGCTCCGTCACTGAAAACAGGTTGCCATCCCGGTCGGTGACGATCACCATCGCGCGGTTGTCAAAGCTCAGGAGCGCCTGCGGGGAGTCGAACACGCTACCGAAGCCGATCACCTGGGTGTCGATGAAGAAACTGCCGCTGCTGCTTGTGCCCACCGCCATCCTGTAGCGGCCCAGGCGGTCGACCCAGAACACATGTGGCCGGTTGTCAATCTCGGCCAGCACCGAACGCTCCAGGTGCCCGCTGTCCGGATCAACCAGCACGGAGCTGCCCCAGCTCGTGCCGTCGGCGTCATTGGCGCGGATGAAACGCGGGGCCTCGAAGAATCCGCCGACCGTGACCGCCGGGCGGCCGTCGATGATCGCCACGCTGTAGCCGTCGTCATGCCGGCTGCCTGGGATCTCCACCGGCGTGCCCCAACTGCTGCCGTCAGCGGCAGCCGCCCGCACGTAACGCAGGTTGTCGAAATCAGAGTCGTGGGTATAGAACACCGCCGGGCGTCCGTTCACGAAGAGGGTCTGCATGTCCGACAGGTCGTCAAAGCTGGAATCAGCCACGGCGGCGGTGATCTCTGTTGCCGGCCAGGTCGCGCCGGTGGCGGAGGTCGAGCGTATGAAGCGGATCTCATCCGGTGCCGGGCCCCGGTCGATGAACAGGATCGCCGGGTTGACGCTGGCCGTGGTCAGCACCGCGCTGAACAGGTTGCTGCGGCTGGCGACGGTGATCGGGTCCGTCCAGTCGAATCCGCTGGTGTCACTGGCCTGCGCGAACAGCACACCGCCGCCGGTCGTGAGGGCGGTGGAGGGTGCGAAGAAAACGTTCTTCAGCGAGAGCCTGTTGCGCAGTCCGTCCTCCTTGAGGACCACGCCGGGACTCTCCCATTCCGTGCCGCTGGCGTCAGCGCTGTTGCTGAAGTGTACCTTGTCACTGGAGCCGTTGTAGTAGATCAGGCTGGCAACGGATGCCGAACCGGAGCCGTTCACCCTGGCTGAAACGGTGTCGAAGGGGAAGAACCGCTCCTCAATCGTGCCCTTCTCGAAGCCGCCGGTGATCGTGTATGTATCAGTCGCCACTGCGGTACCGCCGTCGTCATCCACAACAGTCACCCGGGCCGTGTGTGTACCGTTGATGTTCAGTTCCGGGACTGTGACCAACGGATCCTCAGAGGAAATGTCCGTGTCCCCGTCACCGTCGATGTCGAACTGGTAGGAGACGATCTGCGAATCATCCGTGCTGGCCGTGGCATTGAAGGTCACTTCGCGCGGGCCGCTGCCGTTCTCCGGGCTGACAATCAGGACCGCTGTCGGTGGCGGGTTGTCCGGGTCGCTGGTCACCACCGTGACGCCGGCAAAGTCGTTCTGCCCGTCGTTGTCAGTGACGATGAGGTTGACAAACACTGTGCCGGAGGTGGTGTATACCTGCTCCAGCAGCGGGTTCGTGCCACCGTCGATGTCAACCACGAAGTCTCCGTCAATGTCCCACTCGAACTTCTCGATCGTGCCGTTGAAGTCGATGCTTTCCGAGGCGTCGAACAGTACCGTATGCGGGTCAACGCCGATGCGCGGTGTGGCGGTCAGCTTGGCCAGCGGCTCGATGCCGATGTTGCCAACGGGAATGCGCTGGGACACAGTGGTGTCATCCGTCGTGCCGTCACTGTTATTCTGGCGCACCGTCAGGATCGTCCTCACCAGGCCGCCGCCGATGTAAGTGTGCTGCGTGACCGGGTTGCTGGTGACCAGGTCCACATCGAAGTTGCCATCGAAGTCCCAGTGGAATTCCAGCGTGCCGTCCTCACCATCACCCACAGTGCTGGCGCTGGCGTCCAGTGTGCGGCTGATGCCGCTTGAGCCCTGCAGGGGGTCCACCGTGAAGCTGGCGAAGGGTGGCATGTGATCGCTGTTGTTGTTGCGCGAGCGCAGGATGAGGCTGGTTTCACCGGTCAGGCCGTCGTCGTCCGTCACGATCAGCTTCAGCTCATGCAGGCCCGGCGGCACCGTGATGTTGATGAAGGGGCTGTCCCCGGTGTCGCCGTCAATCAGGCCGTCCGCGTCCAGGTCCCACTGGTAGCGTACGATCGTGCCGTCGGCATCCGTGCTGTTCTCCGCGGAGTAGAACTGCAGGCTGTTCACGAACTCGGTCTGGCCCACCAGCACGGCGACCGGCGCCTGCGGCCCGAGCACCAGGCTGAGCGATGCGCTGGCGCTGTCCTCCAGCCCGAAGTTGTCAACGACCGTCACCTTCGGACTCAGGTTGCCGGCTGCGGTGTAGGTGTTGATCGCGATCGGGTTGCTGCCGGTGGTGGCTTCCACGTCGCCGTCGCCGTCGAAGTCCCAGACATGGTTGAAGATCACGCCGTCGTCAGTCGAACCCGAGGCATCGAGCGTCACCTCCAGCGGGATGGTGCCGCTGGCCGGGTTGAGCTGCAGCACCGCGTTCGGCGCTTCATTGTTTACGGTGGAGGCCACGATCTCGACCTGTGCGGAAGCCGTGGCGGCCCCGCTGTCGGTCACCTGCACCCGTGCGGTGAACACACCGGCGCTCTGGTAGGTGTTGCTCACGGTCGGCACCGTGGTGGTCGCATCAAACAGGCCGTCGCCATCGAAGTCCCAGGCGAACTGGATGATCGTGCCGTCGCTGTCAGTGCTGCCCGAGGCATCGAAGCTGACCGCGAGCGGGGCGTTGCCGCTGAGCGGATTTGCACTCAACTGCGCAGTAGGTTCCTCGTTGTCGGGCTTGCCGCCGGTGCTGACGATATTGCTGGCCACGCCCTCGAGTCCGGCGCCGTCCTTCTTGTCACAGGGGCGCACCCAGTAGAACCAGCCACTGTTCAGTGCCTCCAGCGCGAAGCTGAACTGCAGCTGGCTGCCGGTCTCGGCACTGACCCCGTCGGCGAGGTTGACGAAGCCCAGCGGCTCGATCGTGCTCTGGTCCTCGCCGGACGGGATGTCCGCCGGGTCGAGGCTGCGGTAGACGTTGTAGCTGGCGCAGCTGCGCTGGAAGTTGGTGCCGATCGGGGCCAGGTCGGCGATGTTCAGCTCACCGTTGCGGTCGCCGTCAATCATGAAGAAGCGGCTGCCCGCCGGGAAGGGGCCACTGCCGCCGGTGTTCTCCTGGAAGAATGTCCCCAGCGGGGCCAGGTCGGCCACGTTGACTTCACTGTTCTGGTCGTAATCGCCCTCGTTGGCATAGCCCCAGCTCAGCGTCTTCGCGGTAACGTCAAGGTTGAGTGTGGCCTGGCTGAAGCGGCTCTTCGGCGCCTTGCTGGCTGCGCGTGATTCCTCAAATGGCTGGGCACGGAACAGCACCTCGGCCACACTCGCACTGCCCGTCAGGCCGTCCTGCTCCAGCGCGCGGATGATCACCGCGCCATGCTGCAGGCTGCCGGCGGTCTGCATGTCGGTGGCCGTCAGCAACTGGTCTGCCGGGGCCAGCCCGCTGCTGAACTGCGCTGTGACCGGGCTGTACTGCTCTGCATCGTAATCCAGTTCGTAGAACAGGCCGCGCAGGCCCTCGGCCTCGCTCACGCTGATGCTGGCGAGCACACTGCCGTCGGACAATTCGCGGGTGCTGAGTGCCAGTTCGGCAGTGCCGAGTGCCGGGTCAGCGGGAAGCTGGCGCAGGCTGAACTGCGGCTCACGCAGGGCCTGCTGGCTGTCCGGAACTGCAGTCCCGGCCTGCTCGAGCCCGGAACCTGAACGGCCGCAGGATGCCAGTGCAAGGCAGCCTGCGAGCACCACGAAACGAACAATCGGATTCGACATGGCAACTCCCAAGGGCCGCTGGTTGACTGGCGGCGAAAGGAATCTTACAGCAAAATCGGCATGGCGTGACCGGAATATTCCTTTCGGAATCGAAGTGTTCAGTAGGCAGTGGTCAGTAGCCAGTAGGCAGTGTGCGAAGGCAGTAGGCTGATGCTGCTGCAACCTTATCTGTTTCTCATTCTAATTCTGTTTCTCATTCTCATTCTGTTTCTCATTCTCATTCTGTTTCTGCCCTATTTGCACAACCAAGCCTGTCCCGCCATGCTCGCCAGGCCGCATGCCATGCGGCTATAATCGGTCTGGCCGTGTCCGCGCGGCCCACTTACTGATCACGACAAGGCTGGACATGCTATGCGGAAACTGAGACTACTGTTTGCCACGCTCGGCGGCACATTGGTGCTCGCCGGATGCTCCACCGTTGAGCGGACCTCATCCACCCTGCAGCGGGAATCCGCGCCTGCTACGGATCTGCTTCCTGAAGTGCAGCTGCCTCCGCTGCCGGCAGACACTGCCCCCGGCGACGTGCTGCGCGAAGCCCGCGTAGTCTTCACGGAAGTAGTGGAAGGCCACGATGTTGTGGATGGCAATGGTTATGAGGTACTGCCGGATGATTACGGCCTGCAGTCCGCCGGCCAGCCCGGTTATCGCTTCGCCATCTACCGCCTGCCCGGCATCGCTCCCGAGGCGCGGCTGGGCTTCATCCAGCTGGACTGCCTGGACTACGAGGCCGGCACGCCGCTGTACTTCGCCTTCTCCGACTACAGCAATGGACGCTGGGACTTCTTTGGACCACTCACAAGCGAAGACCCGCAGCCGACCTTCGAGCTGGTGGACAACTACGATATCTCCCGCCACCTCAGCCCGGCTGGCAACAGCTACCTCGCCGTGCTGCTGCCGGAGGGCCAGCCGGATGTGGAGCTTGACCGCCTGCTTGTGGTTGCCGATTCCGACATGGCGCAGGTGCGCAACTTCACTGCCAGCGACGGCCTGGCGCCGGACCGCATCGAGCTGCGCTGGGACCCCGTGCCCGGTGCCGTGAACTATGAGCTGCAGTACAAGCTGCCGGCGGAGGATGAGGAGGCCTGGCAGCGCGTGCTGATCACCAGCGGCTCGCCGGTCAACCACCTCTACGATTCCGTGCCGGTCTGCCTGAGCAACACGGAATACAGCTACCGGGTCAGTGCCATAGACGAGAACGAGCAGCAGGGCCCCTGGAGTGAGGTTGACAACGGCATCCGCCGCACGCCGGCCCCGGCCGCGCTGTATGCCTCGCAGGGCCTGTACACTGACAAGGTCGTGCTGCAGTGGCCCTGGGTATGGGGCGGCGGACTGTTCGACATCTACCGAGACGGCGAGGTGCTGCAGATCGGCTACGACGCCGGATCGCCTGTCAACGGCCTGCACAGCTTCGCGGACACCACGCTTGCTGACAACGATCCGCATGAGTACTTCGTGCTGACGGACGTGGTCGGCATCACCAGCCCGCCCAGCCCGACGGCCAGCGGCTGCCGCGGACAGGCCAGTTTCGACCTGCTGAAGTCGGTCAATGCCACGAACTACGACTTCCACGCGGATGCGATGCACTTTGGAGACGACAGCACGCGAAAGCTGGGCTTTGCCTACTACAACGGGACGGATGACGGCATCTACTTCAATTCGCGCAGCGCTGACATGTTCGGCATCCCGTTCGACACGCGCATCGGCACGGCGGACCCGACGGCCCGCATGGCGGTGATCCAACACAATGGCCTGCCCTGGGTGGCCTGGTGCAACACGGATGAGCTGCTGGATGAGCTGGGCATCCACCTGGCGGGTGCCAATACGCTGTTCCCCGATAGTGAGGATGACTGGACGGATGAGCTCGTATCCAGCAATGAGGTGCAGGGGCATGAGATCAAGCTGGCGGAGGTGGACGGCCGGCTGGCGATCGGCTTCCTGCGCGCGGACTATGAGACCTTCATCGGCGAGCTGGTCTACGGATTCTCCGATGTGCCGATGGACAGCCCGGCGGAGGGTTTTGGCTACAGCATCGTGCGCGAGTTCGACCTGTCCGGGATGAACCTGCCGAACGTGTTCGACATGATCGAGCTGGACGGCCGCCCGGCAATCGTGCTGATGTATGCCGAGAACGGCTTCACCGTCATTGAACTGCTGCATGCCAGCATACCGAGCCCGCTTGTGCCGGAGGACTGGCAGTCCTTCTACCTCGATGCGCGGCCCTTTTACGGCGAGGGTGAGGGGATTGAGATCGGCTTCTCGCCGGCCGGCCTGCCCCATGTGGTGGCCGCGACCGGCGTGGCCGAGAGTGATGCGAAGCTCCTTGCCATCGGCAGCGTGACACCGCTGCCCTACAAGGAAGCGCACTGGCGCTCCGAGGTGCTGCTGGACTTCACGAACCGCGATGTGAGCGGCGTGGCCCTGCAGTGGTGGGACGGGATGCCGGTTGTCGCCATTTCCGACAACTCAGCCACGGCGCCGCGCCTGCTGACACCGCTTGTGCGAGGCGGCGGGGAAGGCCTGCTCGGCCGGCAGTGGTTCGAGTCGCCGGCCTCCGGGGTCTCCGATCCTTACGAGGCGGCGTCCTGTGCACCGGTGCTGCTGCAGTTTGACGACTTCCTGCAGACCTTCGCCTGCGTGAAGCTCAACGCCGCCCCGGACCAGACCAGGCTGATCCTGCACAGGCTGACTCCCAAGTCCACCCTGCAGTGAGTTGGCAGTAGCGGCGCACGCTTCGTAACACTGGGAGTGCATGCCACGATGCAATGAGCAGTGATGAATGAGCAATGAGCCGTGCAACTTCAACTCCTTCGCGTCTCCGCGACTTCGCGTTGACAAGACCGCTGCATACTTAGCTCGAATAAACCCGAGCACATGCGAGCCGCGCAGTCGCGCGGGCAGCCTCATGCTCGCCAGTCTGGTTTTCTTCAACGCGGAGTCGCTGAGACTGAAGAGAGGCACGGAGAATTCAAGCCATTATTCTCTGTGTGCTCTGTGCCTCTGTGGTCATTCTCCAGACACGAATCATCAAATGAAATCCGTAGCGGCGCACGCTCCGTGCGACTGGGAGAGCATGCCGCGAAGCAATGAGCAATGATGAATGAGCAATGAGCCGTGCAACTTCTACTCCTCCGCGACTTCGCGTTGTCAAGACCGTCGCATCCTTAGCTCGAATCTACCCGAGCGCATGCGAGCCGCGCGGCAAAGACCTACCACTGTTGCCAGCGGCGGGGGCGCCGCTGCTACTAAGACTGTATGTCCGGCTGCTGGAAGCAGCCGCTACTGAAGTCTGACCACCGACCACTGCTGCCAGCGGCGGGGGCGCCGCTGCTACTACGGAGTGCCAGCCGTTGCCAGTTGCAGCATCGAGCTGGCCTGGCGCATCTGGAAGGCCTGCTCATCCTGCTCCACCGTGCGCAGCAAGCGCAGGGTACCCAGCAGTGACTTGATCTCCGCCGGCTTCATCACAGTGGCGAGCATCTCGCTGGCGCGCTGCCTGAGCAGCTGGAACAGCATCTGCAGGCTGAACAGGCGGCCGATGCGCAGCAGCCCGCGGATATGCTCACGGCGGCGCGGGTCTTCCTTCAGCAGCTTCTCGGCCTCGGCGCGCTGCATCCCGCCCTTCTCGAGCCATTCATCATCGATGCCGCCGTTGGCCTCGATGCTGTAGACCAGCAGCCACTCCAGCGGCTTGCGGCTCTCCAGGTCATCCCAGTTGTGCGGGCCTTCCTTGACTATCTGCATAACTCACCTCAAACAGTACGGTACAAATGTGTACCTTAATCAAAATACCGTGTCAAGGAATAGGCATGTTAATTTATAAAACAGGGAACAGGGAACGGGGAACCGGGAACTGGGAACGGGGAACGGGATCAGGGACCGGGGATCAGGGGGATGCGGGATGCGGGATGGGAGCTACCTGCTTTAGCAGTAGTGGCTCGCCTTGCGGGATGAGGGATGCGGGATGGGGGATGGGCAGAAGGGAGCTACCTGCTTTAGCAGTAGTGGCTCTGCGGGAAGAGAGCGTGATGCGGGATGCGGGATGGGAGCGCACAGAGACTTCACCACAGAGGGCACGGAGCGCACAGAGTTTCTTGGCAGGTAGCCTTGGTCAGGGACGGAACTCAGCTGTAAAGCTGGCAATGAAGCGCGTAGGGCAGGGCCACCGTGCCCTGCCAGGCTGGCATCGCTGCCAGCCGTTTGCCGCAAGCAGTCTGGATAGTCTGAATAGTGCGAATAGTGGTGGAAGTGGAAGAAGTGAAATCAGTTGCGGCTGCTTCCAGTCGCCGAACCTTGAACCCGTAGCTTCGGCACCTTGCCGGCCGAGCCAGGCAATGAGCAATGAAGAGTGAGCAATGAGCCCGACATGCAGCGAGCTTACCTCGAGCTGGCTTTGACTCGTTGCTCCTCACTCACTTACTCATTCTTCACCAGCCGCCGGCCTGATTGACATCCCCGCCCTGTTTGATCTGCCGTCTCATGCAAGCATTCGACGGTCCGGCGCTGCGGCTGCGCATTCGCGCATTCGGGTCGCGCTAAACCTGCACCCCACCCGGGATGTCCGGCGTCCCATTTGGGAGGTACGGCAATTGTTACCGCACAACTAACGAAATCCACTAATCAATTGGTAATCCCGATGACAGCACAGTTATCACATCCTGGTATCGAATTCTGTCATCCTCTTTACCATGACCCTTGACAGAATTCCAACCTCGACGGGCTTCATCTAGCGGTAAGCTTCCATATTTATCCTTAATCAAATGATCTGCTCCACATTCAATTAATGCACACACATTCTGCAGAAGTCCATGACGAGCAGCAATATGTAGAGGCCGCTTGCCATACGGATCTGGATCGTTTGGCGACAAAATTTTGCATATCAATCTGATGGAATCACTGCTTGGGGCAGCAGCGGCTGCAAAAAGACATGTTCGCCCATTCCCATCAGTGATGCTGCAATCAGCACCAGCATTCAGCAATATCTGAATACAAGAGACGTTTGCATGTCGAGCGGCAATCCATATTGGAGTTCGCCTGGCTTTATTGCGTTCATTTAGCTTCAGTCCAGCGGAAATCGCACTAGCTAGTTCTGCTTCATCACCTATTCGTGCCAGATTGTGAAGTTCAAGTTTCAATGAACCATCTCCATGATAATCGATGAACTTGGAACATTTGATCGAAATTATGAAGGTGCTCAATAATCTGATGCTTTGGAAGAGCCGCAAGTTGCTGCACCAATAGCGGCCATATCTCCATTTGGAACAAAGAACTATCGTTTAATCAGTTTTCCTTGCCTTGATGCTTGTGCTATAACATCTCTATTATCTGTGAACATTTTTATGCCAGGAACCTGACAAAAATCTCCATCACTAGTTAAAATGCAATCAATCCCTACTTGTTTCATAACTTCTAAGTAGAAAACATCATATGCATCCAATCCATGTGCATGCATATAAGCAAGTGAATTTGTGATACACGCCATGTTCAAATTATGAGATTCAAATGTGCCGACACTACTAACAAGATTCCAGCAATTTTGAATTTCCTTACAGACTGATGCTCTTTCTGCCCCCTTATTGCAACGAAACTCTTTAATAGTCTTGCAATCAGAAGCTGATTTCTTATAAATTTCCCATTCTAGTCGCTCTATTACATGGGATATCTCCGAAAAATTATACCCACTTACAACTAATCTAGAACCGGTTCTCATTGCTGATGAGATATATGGAGGATAAACATGAACGCCTCTTTTATGAGGGGTGTACTTCGAATAACCGAAAAACAACCAAACATTTGTGTCAACTAAGAAACTATCAGAAGCTGAAGGTGAATCAGTAGCAACATCAATTATTTCTGCTTGAATACTATATGCAATGCTCAAACCTTACTCCTCTTCGTTCATTTCATCAATTGACTCTCGGTATTGTGAGTCGCTATAGTATCTTATTGCGTTAGAAATCACCTTCTCTAATATATCATTTATTAACGGGCTGCTGTTGACGATTTTTACATTCTGCAAAAATTCACTATGACTCATGGATTCGAATAAAACGCCAATAGCTGCATTAAAAAATGGTGAGGCAACGAGTTCTACACCTAGAAAGTCCACAGTTACTTTACCCCGGCCCAGTCCATCTCTAATGTGGTCTCGAAGGGAGTTTCCGTCCTTGATACTAATACAATCTCTGGATCCAATGGCTTCAATCACATGAATGTGCTCGAACTTGTCTTTGGTTTCCATTAGGCCTCTCCTTGTAACTTGTAATAAGCGTCGTCACACTTAATGACAAGATGAAACATTGTTCCTTGAAAACCACTCTTTAACTCACTATAAGATTTTTCACTACCTCTAAAAATTAAGTAACCCTCATTGCTAATTAAATCTAAATGTCCCTCGTTGACCCTCATCAGCTGAGAAAACAAATCTAATCCGATGCCTCTTGGTAACGAACCCTTTTTTATTGTAGTATTCCCGCTAACAAAAGCCCAATCCAAGGCTTCTTCCGCAGTCATCGATTCATCCATTTTATAACGTCTTACGTTATTAGGAATTCCAATACCAATGTCCAATACGTTCAGTTTTAGTTCTCTAAGTTTTGGATAGAATTGAGCACAGACAATTATTCCCAAAGGTGAGTCGGAATGTTCTAATCCATTTAAGAATATTTCAAGCAATTTGCTTATAATATAAGTTTGCAGTGCAGGGCTAGCATTCCATCGTTTCTCACCTAACCATAAATCCTTTAAAAAATCTGATAACTGCCTGTCGTTGCGATGCCTATAAACTTGAAAAGTTTGCTGCTGACCAAACGAAGCATTTCGTAAGTTCATCGGCAATCGAGTGAATCCAATATTATTTAAATGTCCTATAATAGGATTGCTCCTATCTGGCCATATTGTTGTTCCCAATCTATTAAGTTTATAAAGTCTATACATTAATGCCAAAGTTAGATTTATCGTATGCTGTTCAATAAATGTTGTTTGCCGGAAATCTAAAGCAATAGTGTTGCTCGATGCTAGCATTTGATTATAAAAATTTAAAATGACATTAAATCCATCTGGATTATCAGATACCTGTGGAACTTGGACTCGAATAGTTCTTGGCACCGCTTCATTCTACACGTTGTATGTGAATCAGAGTTGAAGTTTTGCAATAGTTGTCTGAATCATTACTTCTCCCCCCTAATTCACCTGGCCCTTAGTCACCTTCATGAAGATATCCTCGAGGCTGTTCACGCTCTCCTTCATCGAGCGGACCTTGATGCCTTCGGCCAGCATGTGCTGCATCAGTTCGGAGAGGTCGTCCAGGTGGCCGTCGAAGTGCACTTCCAGCTCGGTGCTTCCCTTGGTCTCCACGTTGAGCACCTTGGCATGGCGCTGGGCGGCCGCGGCGGCCGCCTCAAGCTGCTCCGCCGGCACGCTGATCGTGACCAGCTGGCCCTGGCTGACCGCCTGCAGGATCTCATCCACCGCGCCCGACACCACCATATGCCCGGCCTCGATGATGCCGACCTTGTTGCAGAAGTCGGACAGTTCCGTGAGGATGTGGCTGGAAATGAACACCGTCTTGCCCATCCGCTTGAGCTCCTTCAAAAGCTCGCGCATCTCGATGCGGGCGCGCGGGTCGAGGCCGGAGGCCGGCTCGTCGAGGATCAGCACTTTCGGGTTGTGGATCAGGGTGCGCGCCAGGCAGAGGCGCTGCTTCATGCCCTTCGACAGCTCGGCCACGAAGGCGTCCTTCTTGACGGTCAGGTCGGTCAGCACCAGCACGTCGTCAATGATGCCGACGCGGCGCGTGCGCGGGATCTTGTAGGCGGCGGCGAAGAAGTCGAGGTATTCCCAGACCTTGAGGTCGTTGTAGACGCCGAAGTAGTCGGGCATGTAGCCGAGCATCTGGCGCACCTTGTCGCTTTCGCTGACCACGTCATAGCCGCCGATCTGCGCGCTTCCGCTGGTGGGCAGCAGCAGGGTGGCGAGCATCTTGATGGTGGTGGTCTTGCCGGCGCCGTTGGGCCCGATGAAGCCGAAGATGTCGCCCTCCTCGACGTGGAAGGTGATGCCGTCGACGGCCTGCACCCGCTTGTAGTGCTTGACGAGGTTGTTCACTCTGATCATGTCTTCCTGCCCCTGTGGCGAATACTCCCACGATTATACATGCGCCGCAGGCGCATACCATCTATGTCTCCCCGGGTGCAAGCAGGCGTATCTGAAGGAATCCCAGGCTTGCCGCACCCATGCAGTAGGACGCCGCATCCACGGGTCGTGTTGCATTGGCTGAAGCCTACGCTCAGCACCCGGCCAGTTGAATTTCACCACAGAGCCACAAAGGACACAGAGGAGGAATTAACACTGGACGAGTTCCACCGTGAATCTGGTGCTCGTTTCATCCGATCTAAGCCCTGGATACTTCACCGGCCAGCCGCAGAAATGGATTGCTGAACTTTGGCGCGAAGCCCAATTGACTTCTCAGTCAGTGGTTGACGGAATAGTCAATGCCATATGCCTCTGTGCCCTCTGTGGCTCTGTGGTTGAATACAAACATAGCAGTGCTGGAATTGGATGGAACGAATTCACTGCATCCAGATGGAGTGCGCTGCCTGTGCGGTATTCGCAATTCCCAGCCATGATGCATGGGTCGAAACCGCTGTCTGGAGCCTTTGCAAAATGCGACCAGTTGATTTTAACCACAGAGCCACAGAGGACACAGAGAATTCCATGGGCGTGTATCTAAAGCACCATTCGCTTCAGTCCGTCAGTCAAGCGCTCGCAGTTGAAGTTCATCAGCAGACCCCTGCTCTTGCCAGTCAGTTTCATGTAACTCAGTAACTGGGCCTCATGCAGGCCAAGCAGCTTATTGACAGACTTCAGTTCTATGATCACCTTGTCCTCAACCAGCAGGTCAATCCGTAAGTTGTTTTCCAGCTTCACGCCCTTGTAATGTAGAGGCACCGGAAGCTGGCGCTGGAATGACAACTCCTGCAGAGCCAGCTCACGGCACATGCATTCCTCATAGATCTGCTCCAGCAGGCCTGGGCCAACCGCGCGATGGACTTCGATAGCAGCGCCAATGATCTTCTCGGTAAGTGGATCCCGTGTGATTGCCATTGTCATTTTCCTCTGTGCCCTCTGTGGCTCTGTGGTGAAACATCTCAATAACGCAACATTTCATTGCAAACATACTCGGTGAAGCTTCCCTATCAACGGCTAACGCTTTGCAACCTAAAAAACAATTTTGCCGCACCCGCCAGTTGGACGAGGATCAGGGCGGCTTTGTTGCATGACAACGGAGCTGCGGCATCCTGTTCGCAATCGGGCAGTCATGCGTCATAGTCAGGCGATGCGCGGAGCCATACCGTACTTCTTCATCGCAGGCGGCATCATTGCCATTGCCGTCATCCTGTCCTCGATGCTGTCAATCATTGACCAGCGCGAGCAGTCCCGGGCCGGCAGCCCTCCGAAGCCAGCCACGGCCAGCGTCCCCGTGCAGTATCCGGCGGACTGGCCATTGGAGTATGTCAGGGCACCCGAGGGGGCACTCGCCACTGAATCCACTCCCGGTTCCGAGAATGAAGTGCTGCCGGGTGTCTGGTTCGTTCCGGAGAAGGAAGTCGGCCGCGCTCCGCACGAGAACATGGTCACAAGCTGGGTGATGTTGTACAGCTACGATGGCAAGACTGCGGATGGGGTGGCCATGCTGGAGAGCGAGCTGGCGGGTCGGGGCTGGATCCGCTCGGACAGCAGCAAGGACGGCTACAACGTTTACTACTCCACGGATTACATGTACTGCATTTACTTCCTGCACAAGGATGAATTGACCAGCCTGGGCGAGCCGTACAAGTGGCACCTGGAAATCCAGCGGTACGAGAAACCGGTGGATTACCTGGATCAGGCAAAGGGTGAAGTGCTGGAGTAGGTGGGCGGATGCTGCCGGGCCATCGCCCGGCAATGAGCCTGATACGGAACATAGCTGCCACTGGCTGGTCTGCATGGGAGATGTGGTCGCGGGGAAGGCAGTCATTGTTTGCGCTTGTGCTGGCATGCGGCCTGGCGCTTGGCAGGGACTGGCACCATGCCCATCGCCCGGTGCACTACCCGCCGGAATGGCCGCTGGAGTATGTGCTGGCCCCGCCATATGCCACCGCAGGGGAGATCCGTGGGTTCGACGGCCTGCCGGATGTGATTGAGGCGCAATACAGCCCCTGGCGGGAGCTTGAAAGGGACGGGCAGGTCAGCAATACATGCAGGAGCTGGCGGATCGGGTTCAATACGCCTCGCACCTTCAGTGAAGTGTCAGCAGGGCTGGAGGCACAGCTTGCCGGGCGCGGCTGGCGGGTCTGGCGGCCAATGGCGGAACTGCATCATTATTATTCCAGCGATGGCCATTACCGGATCATCCTGATTGGCAGGGAGAAGCCGACGCTCTTGCTGTCCACGAAGTCCTGTGTCGGTCCCGGCTACTTTCGTGGATACGCCTGGCAACTGAGTATCGATGAATACAGCCAGCCTGTCGATGTGGAGCGGCACGGCAAGGTCGTCGCCCTGGATCCCTCGGGAGAAGTGCCGCAGGTGATGCAGCCCTGAACCACTGCGGCGAACCAATACCGCCCGCGCAGGCGTCATGGTATCCGGGATGAAATGGATGCGAGTGCTGCCGCTGATTGTCGGGCTGGCCCTGCTGGGAAAGTTGCAGAGTTGCCTGGACTCCATCTGGCGGCCGGGCACACTTCCGTTGCCAGTTTCCCACATTGCTTCCCTGTTCTCCCGGCATGCGCTGGGCAGGCTGCAGTGCAGCTCAGTTCATGCGGTGCAGTTCCACTCGGCGGTTGAGCGCACGTCCCTCCTCCGTGTCATTCGTGGCAACCGGGCGGCTCAGGCCATAGCCCTTCGAGATCATCCGCGCGGGGTCAATGCCGAACAGGATCAGGAACTCGCGCACGGTGGCTACACGCCGGTCGGAAAGTTTCAGGTTGTAGTCGGCGCTGCCGGTGTTGTCAGTATGGCCCTGGATCTCGATGCGCAGCTGCGGCTCATTGCGCATCAGCTTGACCATCTCGGTGAGCACCTTCTCGCTGCCGGGCTCCAGGCGGTCGCTGTCAACGGCGAAGTTGATGCCGTAGACCACCACGTCGCCGTCAATGTCGATCTCGCTTGCCATTTCCTCGGCACCGAACACGAGCGTGGGGTCCAGCCCCTTCTCGTCAACGATCGTGATGTCGTAGTTGCCGTCGCTGGCCTGCAGGTTGACCCAGGTCTCGCCGCCGTCATCGCGGGTAAGTGAGAACACCAGGCGTCGGGAATAGTCGTAGTGGATCGTGCCGCCGCGCTGGAGGCAGGCATTGCGATAGTTCTCGAGGATTTCCTCAGCACCGACACTCTTGTCAAGCTGGCCGGAGGCATCCGTGATGCGGTAGCGCAGGTACCAGTACTTGCCCTTCTTTGTGACCTTGTCGGTCTTCTTGCCATCTGCCGTGGTCACGAGGAAGTCGAAAGTATCAAAACTGGTGGTCTTGCTTGGCCCGTCAACGAACTCAGCCCCGCCAAAGGGCTTGATCACGGGGTGTTCCGTAGCGCCCTTGGCCTGGGAGATCCCGCTGCTGAGCAGTATCGTGGCAACAAGCAGCAAGGCTGTCAATCTGAATCTGTACATTGGCATGTTCCAACCTGGTAGAGCAGCCAAACTGGCCCGGCCGCAATTGATAGGGCCGGATTATGGCAGAGGGTCAGTGACGCGGGCAAGGGCAGCCCCGGAGTTTAAGCCCGATTTAACAAACACAGGGATTCGCCATCTGCCATTTCCGCCATATGGTTTGTCGCCTGCCGGGAGATAAGGCCAGCACAGTCAGCAGAGCATCCGGGAGGAATCGCCGGTGTGTTGGGCTGCTGCGGGGCGGCGCCCGTTAGGTATATACTGCTGGGATGAGCCGGTGAACAGCCGGCAAGCCATGACAACCCGATCACGAAAAGGACCGTTTGCCATGAAACATATCCGGATAGGCACTCTACTGACCCTGGTTGCATTCATCCTTGCTTCCTGTACAGGGCGCGGGATGGATTCCCATCTGAATGAAGCCGATCCGACCGGGTTGCTGCCCTCAGTGGAAGCACTGGACCTGCTGCAAGGTGACGCGCGGAGCGCCAGCGCATCAATGGAGCTGCCCGGCAAGGATGCGCAGGCCAGCGGCGGAGATGCAACAGTCAACGGGGATGAGTTGGAGCTTGTCTCCAGTTCCTCTGCCAGCGCCTGGGCGATATACCGCTTTGACCTGTCCGCCGGCGATCCGGTTGAATCGCTCGATGTGAACCTCGGCGCCCTCTCAGGTGAGTACTGGCTGGCAATTGCTGATTATGACAACGGCCGCTGGAACTTCATTGACAGCTACGATGCGGATGCCACGGCCGATCTCGGTATGGTCGCCGGACGCTATGCCAGCGGACTGGACCACGCGTTTGCGGCCGTGCTCTGTCACGGAGGGGACACGGCGAGCGTTGCCAGCATCAGGCTGAATGTCAGCGGTCCGGAACCGCCGGACTGGATCCACACATTCGGTGTTGACAGCCTGCATGAGGTCGTGGAATGCAGCACCTTCGACGCCGCGGGGAACATCATTGTCGGCCTGCGAACCTACGAGGATGCAGGTGAGCTTGGTTACCTGACGCTGCTGCGCTACTCTGCCGACGGGACGCGAACGGCTGCCAAGCGCCTGCACTTCGCATCAGGCACGACCGCCGACTTCATGTTCACTGATGCTTCAGGCAACATCTTCATTGCCGGCATGAACGGCTCTGACCCGCACATCATGCAGCTTGACGGCGACTTGAACATCGTGGCTCACAAGGAAATTGACTGCCAGCTCAGCTTCCTGAGCGGGGTGGCAATGGATGGCAGTGGCAATTTCTACCTGGTCGGCCACGGCGGATTTGACATCTACCTGCTGCGCGTGAATGCTGACTACACGCTTGAATGGGGGAGGACCTGGGGAGCCGACATCGACTTCAGGGACAGCCAGGTCTGCGTCGCTAACGATAGTGTCTTCGTGTATGACCGCCTGGATGGAGGGATCATTGAACCCTGGGAGATCCTCGTCGCCGAGTTCGGTCTGGATGGTACATCCAAGGGTGTCACCTCGTGGGAAACCAGCTCAAAGTCAGGGCCGCGTTCGGCCAGGATGATCGCGCATGGCGGCGGAATCCTGTTCGTTTCGCAGTATATCTGGACCGAGAATGACATCCTGCAGAACTACATTGAGTTACTGCAGTTCGACAGTTCCATGGAACTCAGCAGCCATCAGCAGCTACGCTACCCGACGGCTGAAACAGGCATCCGCCTGCGCGACCTGCTGATTGACAGCACGGGTGCGATCTGCGCACTGCAAACCCCGCGCATCGGTGATGACGACACAGGCATCAGCCTGCTGCGCGTGAGGAACGGTGCCGGAGAGGGTTCATTCCATATGGCCGGAACCGGTGGAGACAGGACCCTGCTGTCCCTCGGCGATTTCGGTTCGCTGCTGGCCGGTCCGTCAGGCGAACTGTACATCAGCGGTGGGTCCCAGGTCGTGGGTGATGTCAATCTCTACCCGCTCTCCCTGGAAAGTGTGCCGACGGTGTTCAACCTGCTTGACAACAACATCACGGTCAGCAACTACAGCGCCAATGGGGTGCTGGACATCAGCCTTGCTTTCGAGGACCTGCCTCTGGGCACGGATGACACACCGGATGCGGGCGACCTTGATGCAATGCTGGCAAAGGTACAGTTCTGATTTACACCGGCCTGGCAGTCTGAAGTTCCGCTGATCGCAGGGCAGTTCGCCCCGGCGAACCAATTCCGCCAGCGCAGGCGTCATAGTAGTCGGGATGAAATGGATGCGATTGCTGCCGCTTGTCGTCGGGCTGGCCCTGCTGGGCACGCTGGCGGCTGTATTCGCCCTGTCACGCAACCCGGCGCCTGTGCAGTATCCGCCAGACTGGCCGCTTAGCTGGCTGCATGCACCGCGCGGGGCCAGTGCGGCTGCGCTGCCGGCCAGCCTGGAGCTCAATCGCACGATGCTGGCCGAGAGCCACCCCTGGCATCCGCTCGACAGCATGGATGTTGCCAACGAAAGCCGCTCATGGCACATCGGCTTCGCCTACGCCGGCAGCTTCGACGCGGCACAGCGCGACATCGCCCTGCAGCTCAGGGGCCGGGGCTGGAGCGAGCATGCCGGCACTGGCATCTGCGAATGGTTCGCGGCTGACAGGCTGTGGCGGATTGAGCTGTCACACCTGCCCCCACGGACTGAAGCTGACAGGCAATGGCCCGAGAGCTGGGAACTGTCGGTGCATGAGTACCGCCAGCCGGTGGACTACCTGCCGGCGGCGAAGGATGCGGTGGCGTTGGACTGATTAGGAGTCACCCAGTCAATCAGTCAATAAGTCAAAGGCTCGCTGCGCTCGGTTGGCAATCCCGCCTGCGGCGGGACCTTCGGCGTGCTATGCGTGACAGTTCTGATTTACCACAGAGGACACAGAGATCACAGAGATTAGACACACATCTCAGCGACCCAGCGTTGAAACACTGGTTACTGAGTTATACTCAGTGCATGAGAAGTTGGGGACTGATTCTGGCAATGCTGATTGCCGCGATTCTGATTGGTGTGTCAGCCTGCAATGACGGAGGGGGAGCTGTCAGCGGTGATCCAGTTGAGTATCCCCATGGTTGGCCACTGGATTACGTAACGGTTCCAGACGGGGCGGTCGCCAGTAGATTTCAAGAAGTGCCGATGGGCGATGAGCTGGACGAGATAGTGGTCAGGGACTGGGAGCCGGAAAACACAATGCAGCGCAGCAACCGAAAGCGAAGCTGGTTAGTAGGATTCCGTTACTCAGGAAGTTGCAGAGAAGCTGCCGATGACATTGAAAACAAGCTCAGAGGAAAGGGCTGGCTAGCTTCTGGCAATAACAGTGTTTCCGATGGCAATCCAACGAAAATGGCCAGTGTCTGGTATTACTCACAGGACTACCTCCACAGGGTGCATTTGGTCTTTGCTCCGAAGACCAGCTATAGGAAGCAGATGGGGTTTCTGGAAATCATCGAATATCAGGATCCCGTTGACTACTTCCCGGCTGCTGCAAATGGTACGAAGCTACCGTGACTACCGCGTTGCCAGGATTGGCAACGATCCGCAGCCGGGACGAGGGATGTGGGATGGGGGATGGGCAGGGAAGCAGGGATGGGGTAATACCCCATCCCGGTGGCGGTGTTACCGCCACCCTACGTCATGCCGTGAAGTGCTAACTGCGTCCTTACATTCTCTTCCAGTCGCTGCAGGGCAGCGCCGGTACTAGCTGTCCTTCCTGTACTCTTCTCCTTGAATATCTCTGCGCCTCGGCGCCTGTCAAGTCAAGAAGTCAGGTAGTCACTTAGTCAACAGCGAAGGGTCGGGATGCCACATGTTGACTTATTGACTATGTGACTTATTGACTGCCGTCGCCTGTGCAAGCAAGCTTCCACCTCCCTTGTGAGACTCGCGCCGCAGCTCCCGGCCTGACCTCCTAGCCCGCGCCGCGGGGCGGTTGCGGCATGCCCAGCATGTGCCTGGCAACGGCGTAGACGATGCGGCCGAGGTCAGACTTGTGCCGGTTGCCAAGGGCCACGATGTGCATCCGGGCGCGCGGCAGCCAGAGAAGTTCCGCGCGGTAGCCGACGATCCCGCCGTGGTGCCCGATGAACTCCAGCCCGTCGTTCTTCACGTAGCGCAGCAGCCCAAGCCCGAAGGCCAGCTCCGAGATGTTGTACAGGCCGACATCCGGTCCGCGCGAGAGCTCGACATCCTCCCAGTCCTGCATCGCCGCCGTCAGCTGGTGCCCGAGCAGGTCCCCGCCGAACAGCGCGTGCGAGTAGTGCAGCAGGTCGGCGGCCGTTGACACGATCGCCCCGGCCCCGCGCCACAGCGTCGGCGCGTGCAGCTCGGGGATCGCGCGGTAACCCTCGCGCGCGGAGAGATGCGGCACCGCCAGCGGTCCTGGCACATCCTGCGTTGCCATGTAGACAGTGTCAGCCAGGCCAAGCGGGCCGCTGATCTCCTCGGACAGCAGCGTTGCCAGATCCCGGCTGTGCACGCGCTCCAAGAGCATGCCGAGCAGCAGGTAGTTGGTGTTGCAGTAGTTCCAGCCCGCGCCTGGCGCATACAGCGGCTCAGCCTTCTCCAGCAGTGCGAGGATCTCCGGTTCGCGCCAGCGGCAGCTGAGCAGCTTCTCATCCACGATGCGCGGCAGGCCCTCAAGCAGCAGCGAATAATTCGGCAGGCCGCTTCTGTGGTTCAGTAGCAGGCGCACCGGAACCTCGCCAGCGATCGGCAGCAGCTCCTCCAGCTCCGGCAGGTGCAACCCGAGCGGCTCGTCGAGGTCCAGGAGCCCGGCCTGCCAGGCACGCATCGTCAGCGCGGCGACGAAGGTCTTCGTCACGCTGCCGATGGGGTAATACTCGCCCAGTGTGGCAGCCCGGCCATTGGCAGGATCACTGTAGCCGGATTCGATGCCGAGCGGTGGCTGGCCTGAGCCATCGTCCACAAGAAGCACGCAGCCGGGGATGCGCGCTTCCTCGCGCAGGCTGTCAACGAGCTGCTGCAGGGCCTCATCGGGCTGTCTGTGCTTCACTGCCACGGGGAAATTATAGAACTGGCTTTGTTCACTGGAATTTACCCCCGCATCACCCGGGCTGGCTGCAGCCAGTCTCAGCCATGCCGATCAATTAAGACATGAACAGCCTGATTT
>JAGRNR010000065.1:0-20241 GCA_020440645.1 bacterium
CATCCAGCCCGGCGGAGGACCGCAGCTGGCGGCCCATCCGCAGGTCGGACAGGACGTGCCGCAACGCCTGCTGCAGTTCAGCACGCCGCAGGTCGGCACTGACGTGAGCGGCTATGCGCTGGATGAGATCCGCCAGCAGCTGATGGACAAGGTGAGTGAGTTCCGCAATGCCGGCAACGGCCTGTACAACCTCAAGCTTGACCTCTACCCGAAGGAACTCGGGCGGATGATCGTGAACATCGCGGTGCGCGGTGACAACGTGGCGATGCAGGTGGCGGTGCTCAACCGCGGCCAGCGTGACCAGCTGCAGAGGAGCCTCGACGCCCTCAGGGACAGCCTCGAAGAGGATGGCCTGAGCGTGGTGGACATGCGTGTGCTGGACATCAGTGGCGGAGCCGGGCAGCAGCAGGCTGCCGGCTGACAACAAGGGAGATGTGATGGAGATTCTCAAGACGCTTCCGTCAAACATGTCAAACGGGGTCAACCAGCGGGTTGTCAACCTGCCGGACCCGGAGAACCCGGTGATCGCCAGTCCGGAGACCACCGACAGCGGCCAGGACTTCATGCGCCTGATGATGGAGCAGCTGCGCCACCAGGACCCGCTCAACCCGGCGGATGGTGCGCAATTCACCCAGCAGCTGGCGACGATGAACAGCCTGCAGGCCCTGCTGGACATCAAGGGCCTGATCGAGGACCAGTCCACCAGCGGCGGGCTGGGTGAGGCCACTGCGCTGCTGGGCAAGACAATCGAGGGCGTGGATGCCAACGGTGATCTGATTGAGGGCCACGCGGACAGCGTGGAAGTGCTCCAGGGAGTGCCGATGCTGCTTGTGGGAGACAAGCTGCTGCTGCCGGGACAGGTGATCTCGGTGCGTGAAGCGGAGTAAGTGGATGGATTGCAGAGGAGAGCAGGATGGTTGAGGGACTATTGCCGGGCCAGATCCGCCCGGTGGCAACAGGGCAGCAGGCAGGGCCTGCAGCCCGCAGGCAGGAACTTCCGGATGTGTCCTTCCGGCAGTCCCTGGACGAATCGCTCAGGAGCGAGGGTGGTGTGAAGTTCAGCGCGCATGCGCTGAAGCGGATCAGCAGCCGCGGGATCGAACTGGGCAACCGGGAGATGAGTGAGATCGAGGACGCCGTCAGGCGGGCAGCCTCCAAGGGCTCACGGGACAGCCTGCTGATGGCTGAGGACTACGCACTGGTTGTCAACATACCGTCACGCACGGTGATCACGGCGATGGACCGTGGCGCGATGCGCGAGGGTGTGATCACGAATGTTGACAGCGCCGTGTTCCTGCAGGGAACGCGGTAGGAAGACCCCGGCAGGGGCCACCACAAGGAGCGGAGAGCCGGACCATCCCCAGGGATGGAAGCTCAGGGACCCGCCGCCGTCTGCGGCGGGCCGCTCCTCCATGCACTCACATATCATGGAGGAATCGTCAAATGGCAGGTAGTGCCTTCTTCACCGCGGCAAGCGGTCTCCGTAACCACCAGTTGCGCATCGACGCAATTGCCAACAACATCGCCAACGTCAACACCACGGGCTTCAAGGGCTCGAACGTGATCTTCTCCGACGTGCTGAGCCAGACCCTGCGCGGCGCCAGCGCGCCGACCTCCAACTTCGGCGGCATCAACCCCAAGCAGGTCGGCCTCGGCATGCAGATCGCCGCGATCCACAACCTGATGCAGCAGAGCGCGCTCGAGAACACCGCACGCCCGACGGACTTCGCGATCAACGGCAGCGGCTTCTTCACACTGTCCGATGGCAGCTCGCAGATGTACACGCGCGCCGGCGACTTCAACGTCGACCGTGACGGGCGCCTCGTCGCCAACAACGGCTGGCGCATCCAGGGCTATACCCAGCTCAACGAGGACGGCTCAAAGATCGACCCCGGCTCGAAGATCAGCGACATCGTGATCAACTTCGGCCAGAAGCTCAGCGCACGGGCCACCACGATGCTCAACTACGCCAGCAACCTGGACAGCTCGAGCTTCCGCTACGGCAGCGCTGACAACGAAACCGCCAGCTTCGGCTCGACCGGCATCCTGACCGTCGCCGGTGCCGCCGAGCCCTGGGCGATCGCAGTCGGTGACACCATCACCGCGCTGAGTGCCGGCCCGGAGACCATCGACATCAACAGCAACACCGTGACCTATGACACCAGCACCGCCGCCGACTTCGAGGAGGCCGCGAACATGGTGGCCGACGCGATCAACATCGACCCGGTCGCCAGCCTGCAGGTGCAGGCCACGGTGCGTGAGGTCAACGGCGAGTTCCAGGTTGTGCTGCAGAGCCGCAACGGCGGCACGAGCATCGACATCTCTGCGGTGAGCGACCCGGCCTCCAGCGGCCTGCTCGTCAACCTGTATGAGGCTCCTGATGAGCCCGGCAGCTTCCTCGTCGGCACCAACACCGTGACCGTGACGGACGCCAAGGCCGCCACTGAAACCACCTCCGTGCCGATGGGTGTCGGAGTGAACCGCCCGGTGGCCGGTGACAGCTTCGTGGTCAACGGAGTGACCGTCACGCTCACTTCCAGCGCCGGACTGACCGACACGGCGGAGCAGAATGCGATCCTCGTCGCCAATGCGATAAACAACACCGCAAACATCCAGGTGACGGCGATTGCCAACCCGAACGGCACAATCAGCCTGATCCAGAACTATGCCGGTGAGCAGCGCCAGCCCGCCGGTGCGCCGCTCGACGCCGCCGAGGCCGACATCTTCATCGATGGCACGGCGACCCCCGGCCTGGCCGCCCGCTACGGCTTCAACACCTTCAGCGACTGGGGCATCGGCGCACTCGGCGCGGATGCCGGCATCGTTGACAACGGTGAGAACGCCCGTGCCGAACTGGTGTTCACCCCCGACAACGGCAGCCCCGAACTGGTGCGTTACTACGAGGACTGGGCCTACGACCGCAGCACAGTGCCCGCCGCCTGGTCGCCGACCTTCTACAGCGCCAGCTCACTGAGCAATGTGCAGAACAGCATCGAGGGCAGCAGCCCGGACATGCCGCTGATGCCCGGCGTGAACATCAGCATCGACGAGCTGATGCCCGGCGTTGCCACCTTCGGCACCGAGGATGCCTTCATGCACAGCACCAGCCGCATCGTGTATGACTCGCTGGGCAACCCGCACAACATGGTGACAACCTTCACCCATGTCAACGAGAACGAGTGGGACTACGAGATCTCGATGCCGGAGGAGCCGAACATCGAACTGCTCAACACCTCCGGTCGCATCAGCTTCGGCGAGAGCGGCCTGATCACGAGCGGCAACCCGATCGATGCCTTCAGCTTCACGGCCCCCGGTGCGCAGCCGACAAGCGTCGACCTGACCTTCGATGGCAATGGCAAGGCGATCAACGGCATCACCCAGTTCGCCTCCACCAGCACGACGGCCGCCCGCGAGCAGGATGGCTACCCGATGGGAGTGCTGACCGACTTCGAGGCGGACCAGACCGGAACGCTGATCGCGTTCTACGACAACGGCCAGCGCCGTCCGATCGCCCAGCTCAGCCTGGCTACCTTCAGCAACCCGGAGGGCCTGGAGCGCGCAGGTGACACCGCCTTCATCCCGACCACCAACTCCGGCAGCCCGGTGCAGCTTCGTCCGGGCAGCGGTGGCAGCGGCGTGGTGTTCAACGGCTTCCTCGAGCAGTCCAATGTTGACCTGGCCCAGGAGTTCACCAACATGATCATCACGCAGCGCGGCCTGCAGGCCAACAGCCGGGTGTTCACCACCCAGGACGAGATCCTCAACGAGATCGTCAACCTGAAGCGGTAATCTGAGCAGTAACTGACGATTCCGGGGCGGCCCTCAGGGGCCGCCCTTTTTGCTTAAAGGCAGCATTAGGTCAGCGATAGATAGGGTGATTGAATATTTGAATTCTTATAAGGTAATATATAGGCACCTTAAATCAACATTTGACCGTTGGTCCAGTTTCACCGGGAGGCTGCAACTTTCCAGGCTAAGGGAAAGTCCAGATTCCGGGGGTCAAATCTGAGTCAAATGGAGGATGCTGTCCAGAGGGTTCGAGTTAAGATTGTCGTTAAGTGGGATTTAAGTAAGCAGACGGGATTCAGGATTACAGTTATAGGCGGGTTTTCCTGAACTCCAGTACCAAATCCAGGGGTAAGTTGTCCATCATGCACGGAGCTAGGCTTAGCGAACTGTGGGGCGTGCCGGAAGGCATCCAGCAGTATTTCCTGCTCGAACAGAAATTGGCCCTCGCGCTCAGTACAGAGCCGGTCTTCCTTGCCCGGGAACAGTCCTCGGGCATGCGGATGTGGGTCAAGTTTTCGGATGGCACTGATGAGTCGCTCAGGCGACTGGCCGTCGAGGCGGACATACTGCGCAGCCTCGCGCATCCCCATGTCCTATCCCTGAAGATCGACAAGCGCGACTTCGAGGTGCCCTTCATCGGATTCCCCTGGCTGGCTGAGCAGCCGCTGGCGGATCTGGATGCTGATGCAATGTCCGGTGCCGACAGGATCCGGCTGGCGCTCAGCATCCTTGAAATCGTTGATTACATGCAGGGCCAGGATGAACCCGTCGTACATGGACGGATCAACACCGAGAACCTCTGGGTCTCGCCCAGCACCTGCTGGGTGCGCCTGGCCAGCTTCGGACATGCAGTCCGTTCTACTGAAGAGAATGAACTGCTTGCGGACAGGGAGCAGACCCTCAACCTGCTCAGTGAATTACTTGGCCGTGGTGCCAATGCGGAGGAGCTGAAGGACAAGATCGTCGAGTACGGCATCGCCTGGGTGGAAAGCAGGCGAAACGGCATGGATGAGCTTCATGGAATGCTTCGCCGACAGTTCCTCAGTTCCGTGACCGCGGACCTGCAGGCAATCAGCTGAGTTGGGCAGGATAGGCATAAATGTTAAAAAGGTTTGATTTCGGCAAATCCCTAAACCGGCAGGTGGAAGCCTACAAGCGACTCAATCCCCAGCAGCAGCAGAAACGTCGCCCGGCACTGCTCAAGAACCTGGAGGATTATGCCCGCCGCTACCTCGAGGAAGTGATCAACCCGAATGCCGCCAATCCCGGCCAGCTCAAGAGCGGTGCCGAGAACCTGGTGGAAGCCGCCGCCGTGCTGGATGACACGCGTGTGGCCTTCGATACATTCAGCGACATGGTGGCCCGCAGCCGCAAGGTCCCGGTGGTGCCGGGCCTGGCCGGCCTCGTGGACCGCATGCTGGAGCTGGAAAGCGATTCCCGGGATAACCGCCTGGCACTGCTCAACTGGCGTATCACCACAGGCAACATGCGTCCGGAGCGCCATCTTTCCTACCTGAGCGAGCGCGCCAGCCTCACCAATGAGGTTTCGCACTGGAAGGACTTCGCCTGGGGCCTGAGCCAGATGATCAGCAAGGGCACCGTCAAGCAGGGCGATGACCTTGCCGTACGCTCACTCGAGACCCTGATCGATAATCGCCAGAGCCTCGGGGACAAGGCCGTCGAAGTCACCCTGATGATGGCCGAGGCCCAGATCCTGCGCAAGAATGACCGGCTGGCGGAGGACCTGCTGGTTGAGATCATCGCGGAGGGCCGCAGCGTGGGGGATGACTTCTTCCAGCTGGCCAATTCGCTGCTCGACCACCGCCCGCAGTGCTGCTGGGAACTGCACAAGATCGTGATGGACAACTCCATCAAGGAGTACCGCAACGGTCGCATCGGCTGGAATGTGTTCAGTGAGCGCCTTGAGCGCACGCACCAGCATCCGGTTGAGATTGCCAATTACCTGACGAACCACAAGGAGATGGTGCGCGACGAGAAACTGGCCGTATATACGCTGAAGCGCATCGTCAAGCTGGACAGCGAACTGATCAAGGACAAGATCGGCAATTGGTTCCGTGCATTCCAGCAGGCCAAGCAGCAGCCGCCCAGCGCGGCCAATGAGTTCCTGCAGATCGCGGCCGGCAAGGTCACGAACATCGACTTCCCGGAACTGCCGGACCACGTGATCCCGGACAGCCGTCCGACCCCGGATGCCTCAGTCAACGGCAGCGGACCGGTGGTTGATGCCAGCCTCGAACTTGACCAGGAGGGCATCATTGATGTGGCCGCCCAGCCGGCGCCGGAAGCCGGGGCAGATGATGATTCCACCGATGAAGCTGGTTCTTACGAAGAGGAGACTGAGTCCACCGAACCCGCTGAAGCCAGCTTCGAGGATGATGAACTGGAAGGCCACGAAGCCGCGGATGAATCCGACGATGACCATGGACTGGATTCCGGCGAGCTGGTTGCCGAACATGAGGATGATGAAACTGACGGCGGTGAAGCTACAGAACAGGCCGGCGAAGAGGCTGAGGATGAGCTGCAGCACGTGGCTGCGGTAGTTTCCGCCGACTTCGACATTGACCGCCTGATCGAGAGCCTGGCTGACTGCGAGCGGCCGAACCAGGTGAGTGCGGTGCTGGACAAGCAGGTCAATCCTGACAACCAGACCGTAGGCGAACTGCATGCGATCAGCCGTACGATCGCGACCTCCGGGCTTGCACCCTGGCTGGTTGAGGAATCGCACCTGTGGTTCGCTGAGCAGATGTACCTGAAGGACGATGGCACTGCCTGCGCGATCGAGCTGCGCTCGATCAGGGTGCCGGACGAGGACCATGCAAACCGCCTGCGCCAGCGCATCGAGCGCATGTTCTCCGACTTTGATTCGCATCCTGAGATCGCGGCGCACATCGCCCGCCTGTCCCTCAAGACCGGTGACTACCAGGCGGCACTGGCCCGGGCCACCGCCCTGCCGGAGGACAGCGAGGAACGCCGCAACCTGCTGAAGTCAATCGAGCAGTGGATCAACTCGCAGGACGAGATCCCGCCGGAGATGCTGTTCTCGCTTGCCAACGCCCAGCGCCTGTCCTCGGACGACCCGCTGGCCGGCTTCGAGGCAGCCACCGCGGCCAGCCTGCTGGACCTCAACAATGGCAACATCCAGCAGGGCTACAGCATCTGGGTCGAGTCGATCAACCCGCGCGACGTGCACATGCAGCGCGCCAGGCAGGCCAGCTACCTGACAATTGAGAAGGGACACACCGAGCTGCTGCCGATCGCACTCGATGAAATTGACGCACTTGACAACTACCTTGATGAGGAAATCAGCCGCGAGCCGATCCGCTGGCTGGATGACCTGCGCCCGCTGCTGGATGACCTGGGCGAGGACGACCCGGCGCGCAACCGCATGCGCTGGACCCGCATCTACCTGAACCTGACCCAGCGCATCGGCAACCACCAGCAGTTCGAGCAGGTGCTGCAGCACGCCGCATCGCTGATCGCCCCCGAGGCGACGATGGACCTGATCAACGAGTACGGCGAGAAGCTGCCCGCCGGGGTGCGCTTCACCGTGCGCTACCGCTCGCTTGTGCATGCCGGCAAGTGGCAGGAGGCGATCAGCCTGTTCGATTCGCCGGACGAGTTCATTGTCAACGATTCGATGACGATCGAGCAGATCTGCAGCGAGCTGCCTGATGAGGCCCTGCTGCCCGCCACCGAGAAGCTGCTGGGCGCATTTGGCAGCCGTGGCGACAGTGATGCGCGCCTCGGGCTGATCAAGTCCATGAGCGAGCGCTTCGAATCCGGTGGGCTGGGCCTTGATTCCAACCCACCGCTGAAGAGCCTGCTGGACGAATCGCTGATGGACCTCTGCCGCGAGGAGTTCGAGCCGGCGCTGCGCTACCGCCTGCAGACCAACCGTGACATGGGCGACCTCGAGAATGTCGCCCGCGACCTGCTGGCCCTGGCCCGCGGCCGCGACGAGAAGGCGCTGGCTGAGCTGGAGGAGACCTTCTTCCTGATGGTCAAGGCGCCGGAGCAGTCCACCACGGTGATCGAGATCGCCGAGGTACTTGCCAACGCCTACAGCGCGGACAGCCCGGACAGGGCGATTGCCATCCTGACCGCCGCCGGCAACAAGAATGAGAACCCTGAATGGGCCCTGAAGCAGATATCAGAGCTGAACCTCGTGCCCGAGGATGTGGATGGGCTGGTGCGGCTCGGCGACCTGGCCGTGGAGAACGGCAAGCTCGACGAGGGCATCACCATCGCCGGCCACCTGCTTGACCGCAATGCGCCGCTTGAGGCCCGTGAACTGGCAACACGGCTGGTCAGTGTCAACGAGGGTTCGCCTGAGGCGATGATCACCCTCGTGCGCACGCTGCTGGTGCCGCCGGGCCGTGACCTGAAGCAGGCCACCATCCGCCTGATGAACCTGCGCCAGCAGTTCCAGCAGAAGGAGATCCATGCCAACGAGGCCCTGCGCCCGCTGCGCATGTACGCCGCTGAACAGTTGGCGGATTGCAGCGACCATTCGGACTGCATGCGCTTCAACCTGGCGCTGGCTGCAATTTCCGGAGACCAGGAGCGCGCCACCGCACTCGTGCGCGAGATCAATGCCAACGGCGACGAGGGCAGCCCGGAGCTGCTTGAGCTGTTCGACCAGCTCGCGCTCGTTGACACCGACCTGCCTAGCGCGATCGAGGTCAGCTGGGGCCGTGCGTTGTTCAATGCCGGACGCATCGATGAAGCACTGGACCGGCTGGCCGGCCTGCGCGATGCCGTCGGTGAATACCCCGAATA
Source organism: bacterium (assembly GCA_020440645.1). Taxonomy (GTDB): domain Bacteria; phylum 4484-113; class 4484-113; order 4484-113; family JAFGCY01; genus JAHEFU01. The sequence continues at coordinate 8,590 of JAGRNR010000065.1, forward strand.
CATCCAGCTGCTCGAAGAGATAAAGGAAAAGGCCGAAGGCCCGGGCGCCAGCATGCAGCTCGGCGAGGCCTACCTGCGCGTGCACCTCTGGCAGCGCAGTGCTGAGGAGTATGCCGCCGCACTGGACAAGGACCCGAGTCTCGCGGAGCCGATCCTCACGCAGCTCAGGCACCACCATGCACTGGTGCCCAACCCAATGAAGTATCCGCTGCACCTGCTGGCGCTGAAGGCCGTGGCCCACAGCGAGCGGGTCAGTGACTGGGGCTGGGCCGTCAGTGCGCTGAACTGGCTCGTGCCGCGCTGGAGTGCCGAGGAGCTCTACGAGCTGGCCAAGGACCTCTACCGCAACTACCCGAATGTCGAGATCGAGGAGGATGACCTCCCACAGCTGCTGCTGCACCTGTACCGGCTGGCCAATAAGGTCGGCAACCGCGGCGATGCGATCAACTACTTCAACGAGGCCCGCAAGCTGGCGGGTGGCATGAATGAGGAGCTGATCGCTGCGCTGCGTGAACTGGACCTGACTGACCTGCCGGAAGATGAGGACCTGCTCTACAAGATCCGCATGTTCCAGCTCGAAAGCGCGATGGTCGAGGACGACGAGGACCGCGTCGTCGAGTTTGCCGGACTGCTGGCCCAGACCGGTGCTGAGGGGCGCGACCAGGCAGTCGGCATCCTCGGCGAGTACCAGCAGAAATCCGGTGACAGCCTGCCGGTGATCGTGGCCCGCCTGAAGCTGATTGACCTTGCCAGTGCCGAGGGCCGCACACTGTTCGTCAACGAGTTGCTAAATGCCCTGCAGGGCAACTTGCCCAAGCAGCATGTGCGCTCGCTGATCAGCATCGTGCTGGACCTCGTACATGAATCGCCGGACAGCCCTGAACTGATCGAGCTGCTGCTGCAGCTGTTCGGGAAGCTTGGTGACCAGGCGCGTGCCTGGCAGCTCTCCATGCTTTATGTGGAGGGCGATCAAGCCCCGGCTCCCACTGCACTGGCGGTGATTGCAGACCTGGCTGAAGACAGGTACGCCATTGGCCAGCAACTGGCCCGGGTAGAGATCCTCACCCTGCGTGGCGATTTCGAGGATGCTGCAGCGGCCCTTGAAGCAATCGATGTTGCTTCCATCGGGGAACGCAGCGGACTGGCCGTCAACCTGGCTGAGATGCTGCTGACAAGCCCGCAGCAGGCCCGCGCTCGAACCTGGCTGATTGAGTGGTACCGCGCCAATGGCCGGATGGACCTGGCTGCCGACCACCTCGTGTGGGCCTATGCCACCGCCGACCCCCAACCCTTTGACTGGCTGGTGGCGGAGAAGAGCGGGGACCTCAAGTATCGCTATGGCATGCTGCTCGAGCGGATGGGCCGCAAGGATGAGTCATTCAGCATGTACAACGAAGCACTGGCGGCCGGTCCACAGGACAAGCTGGCCAGGGCGGCGCTTAATGCCCGCCTCAGCATGATCCACCAGGAAGCAAATGAACTGGTGCAGGCGCTTGAGTTCACCCGGGCGGCACACGAACTGTTGCCTGAGCGCGAGAGCCTGGCCCAGCGCATCTCCGAGCTGGAGCGGGACATCAACCGCCAGCGGATTGATGAGACCCGCAGTGAGCCTGACAATGTCCAGCGCACCCTGCGGATTGCGGAACTGGCCCTGCAGAACGGGGATGTCGAGGAAGCGATCAACGAGTTGCAGGCCGGCATCGGCCGCGGACAGGTGGCACCGGAGGTATACCTGGTGCTGGCGGAATGCTTCAATCTGTCAGGTGACTACAACATCGCCCGCCGGGCCTTCGCTGAACTGCTGCGCAATGACAAGCTGGATGACGCTGATCCTGAGCTGCGCCTGCGCACGCTCTACGGCCTGGCCCAGGTTGAGGAGAACCTCAACAACCGTGAAGAGGCGATCCGCAACCTCGAGCAGATCCTCGTGCTGCGCCAGAACTACAGGGACAGCCGCCAGCGACTTGACGCACTGTACAATCAGACCGGTTCCAGCCCCGCAGAGGCACCTGCGACTGCACCGGCTGCCCAGGGAACCAAGGACAAGTCGCGCATGATCAACGAGCTTGACGAGATCCTCTCAATGCTCGGTGATGAAGATGACGAAGACGAACAGAACTAGACAAGGATTGACCGGTTAGTGGATTATTCATCCTCCGAAAGTGATCTCGCAGAGGAGCTCAAGGCGACCCGTGTGCGCGTGCAGCACCTTGAGATGCAGGTGGAGGAGCTGTCCCAGCGCATCGGCAACCTCGTCTCCCAGCTGGGCAAGCTGACCAAGGTCGTACGCGAGGTGATGTCCGGCGATGTGTCCCAGCAGAATGGCAGTGTGGCCGCCCGCCCGGAACCCGTATCTCCCACTGAGGACAGTGGGGCACCAGATGAAAGCAGCCAGGAAATCCCCCACGAACTGCTGCAGGCGATCCGCCTGCTGACGGAGCAGCGCAGCGAGGAGGCCCAGAAGCTCGTGACCTCCCTGCCCCGCGAGACCCTGGCCCAGTTCCCCGGCATCGTTGCGATGGTCGCTGCCGCCGTGCGTATCCGCAAGGGGGAATATGAAGTTGCACTCGCCGCCCTTTCAAAGGCCCGCGAGCTTATCGAAGACCAGCGGCTGGTGAAGGTGATCCGTTTCCTGGAGAAGCAGATCCCGGCCTAGCCCCCGGCCATGTCCTGCAGGCTGCTGAGTTTCCACTGGCGCTGCAGGAATTCCGCACTGCGCACAGCCGTTCCCGCCGATTCAGCAACATGGTTGCGTGTGAAGCCAACCAGCAGCGACACATCGGCTGCATCAGCCTCCTGCCCCGCATACTCCAGCAGCGGCCGGGACATCAGCCTGCGCCAGCGCTGCAGGCGCTCCGCCCTGATCCGCAGCAGGCCGTATGGTGGAATCCCTGCGCTGGCCGCACGCACTGCATCCACCAGGCCGTTGAAGGATGCGCGGCAGAGGGCATCCCCGGCCAGTGGCTCATCGCTGTCCTCATCATGGTGCAGGTCGGGCAGCATGCCATGCAGGGCCAGGAAGCGGATGCAGAACACTGCGGCAAGACTGTTGCGCTGCTCAGCTCCCTCCACGGAGCGAAGCAGGTTCACCAGCAGCCGGAAGCCGTCAGCATTGCTGGACTCATCAGCGCTGGCAAGCCAGGAGCATTCGAGCATGAACCAGTAAAGCGCCAGCAAGTTGAGGTCCTGCTGCCAGATGCGGTGGTCACGCTGGCTGCTGACGGAAGTCAGGATCCGCCCCCCGCCCCGTCCACCGGCTGCGCTGACCAGTAGCTCATCCGCCGGCTTGAGCTGTCCGGCGAGCTTGCTGCCCGGCTTGCGCAGGCTGCGGGCCACAAGTGTCAGGGCACCGAAACCCGGCGTAAAGAGCCGCACAAGGCTGTCCGCCTCCGCGCGCGGCTGGGTGCCCACTAGCAGGGCCGGCTGGTTGCTGATCCCGGGCTGGGACACGACTGAAGGATATCAGCAGATGCCCCCCGGCTGGTCATTGGACCGCGGGTGCTTTTATGCGGGGGCGGATCACTGTATAATCGGTATTGGGCTTGGCTGGGAGCGTTTCCACGCGATTCCCGCTATTACAGGAAGGAGAATTCCTAGTGCGCATTTCATCTGTGAACTTTGCCGCGCTGCTTTGCGCCGCAATGATGCTTGGCGCCTGCGGAGGCGGCCAGGAGCTGCAGCAGGCAGCGCAGGACAATGGCAACGCTGCCGGTTATGAGAACTGGCAGCCGCAACAGTCGATGGACCAGGTGGTCCCGCTGGACGATGCCCTGCGCAGTGCAGCCTGGGTCGAGGCCGGCGGCTTCTCCCTGACCGCGCTGGACAGCTTCAACCGCACTGATCGCGGCTTGCTTGCATCGATCAAGCTTGAGCGCAATGGCAACGAGCTCGTGGTCAGCAGCAGCCAGCCGGTCGGCTCCGCGCTGCTCTACCTGCGCAGCACAGAGGGCGATGAGCATGCGGCGGGCATCGAGTTCGGCGACGCTGCCGCGATCGGCATCAGCGTCAACATGCAGGGCGGCACCCAGGCGATCGGCATCAGCGGGCGCAACACCGCCCTGCTAGCGACGGACCGTCCGCTGGCAACGCTCAGCATCGTTCCCGGTGCTGCCGTTCCTGAACGCAGCACGATGGCGATCGACACCCCGAACAACAAGGTCGGCATCGTGGCCCAGCAGCAGCTGATCGCGCAGGACAACGGCGAGGCGATCGCCACCCTGAGCTGGCGTGAGCGCCTGACTGGCGACTACGACATCAACGGTGTCGTGACCATCGCGGACATCACCCCGCTGGGCATCAACCTCGGCAAGAGCTATGACAAGGAAGACCCGGATGCATCGCCGAAGATCGAGATCGTGGACGGCGACTTCAACAGCCTGATCACGCTGGCGGACATCACGCCGATCGGCCAGAACTTCAATACGCAGATCACCGGCTATGACGTCTACCGCACCGCACTGTCCTCCGCCAGTGAGGACCCGACCGCGGATGTGAAGGATCCGCGCTGGAGCAAGATTGAGAACAAGGCCGACCCGGGCCTGCCGAGTGCTCCGCGCAGCGAGGTGCCCACAACCGGTGTGCGCCTGACCTATACCTTCGTTGACGACACGGTGCCGGACACCGGCGGTGACTACGCCTGGGCGGTGGTTCCGCTGGCCGGCCAGGGCCAGACCCCGCATGAGGGTCCTGTCAGCAACATTGCCAAGTCCGGCGTTTCCCCGAAGGGCGCTCCGGTAGACCTGGTGATCCAGGACCCGGCCACCGGCAGCCTGACCGTCGGCGATGAGTTCTGGGTGGCGGTGCGCATCACTGACGTGATCGGCCTGTTCAGTGCGAACATGCGCCTTGAGTACGACGGCTCCATCCTGGAAGTCGTCGAGGTGGACAGCGCTGACCAGATCCTGCCGGAGTACACCGACGGAGCGTTCAGCGGAGTGAACCTGCTGTCAGACCCGCTGTTCATCGGAATTGACAATGTCGCCCCGGCGGACAGCCCCTATGTGCTGCTGGGCTTCAATGACACCCAGAAGAAGGGCACCCCGGTGGTGGACGGCAGTGGCAACGTGGGCTACATCAAGTTCCGCGCGATCGCCGAGGGCAGCAACAGCGAGGCGATCCGCTGGCCGCAGAGCTCGACCTTCATCCTGATGTGGGGTGAGGAGTTCGGTGTGCCCGCGGTCAACCCGATCCTCGGCCCGCCGCTGGACATCAACATCGGTCCCGCCAGCTAGGCAGGAGGTCTGGCGCAAGCCAGGCTGCAATGTGAAGCACATGGGGAGGGCCACGGCCCTCCCCTTTTTTTGTATGAATAAACATTCATCTTCCATGACAAGACCGGTTTGTCATTGAGACACAGAGCCACTGAGATTCACAGAGAAATTCTGGCAACAGACCCTCACACGCCAACGCATTGCGCACGAGGCTGCCTCTCGCGTGCTGGCGTTGCGGGGCAACGCCGGTACTGTTTGTCATTCTGATTCTTACTCTGTGATCTCTGTGGCTCTGTGGTTGACCTTCAAACACGATTTATCGATTGAAATGTGTACCGGCGCGCCCCCGGCGCGATTGGGAGTGCATGCCTGGAAGCAATGAGCAATGAAGAATGAGCAATGAAGAATAAGCAATGAGCCTGGCTAGCATCTTCTTCCTCTGTGGATCTCTGTGTTTGGCAATCGCGTTACATCCATACTAACAATGAAGTAGCGGCGCGGTTCCACAGCACTTCTGTATGACCACAGAGCCACAGAGTACACAGAGAAATTCTGGCAACATATCTTCACACGCTAACGTATTGCGCACGAAGCTACCACTCGCGTGCAATCGCGGCGGGGCCGCGCCGGTACCAGGCTTCTATGGGATTTTCCTGTCCTTCGTTTCCTTAGCGGCTTAGCGCCTTAGCGTTGAAGAAATCCTTTTGTATTTGCTCGATGTTTCCAGAGCGAAGCGAATCACTACCGCTGAAGCTGGTAGCTCCATGGTGCGGCTTGCGCCGCAGAACCGCGCCTGGCTTGCGCCAGACCTCCGATGGTGCAGCTGCGCAGCACCTCCGCCCGTTCCCTTGCCTATAATCAAGGTATGGCTAAAGTATCAGTATTCAAAGCCCCGTCAGAGTTCCTCGCGATGACAATCCGGGACCTGCTCGATGAGAACGGCATCCCCTGCATGATCCGCTCCGACGAGATCGCCGGCTACGGTTTCGCGCCGCGTGGTTACTTCGGTGATGTGCTGGTGTTTGCCGAGGATGAGGACCGCGCGCTCGAACTGATCGGCGGCTTCCGCGGCACGCTGGGACAGCTGGCGGAATATGAGACCACTGACGAGGATGTCAACGGATGATAATTGGCAGACAACTTCACGCTAACCCGGCTCTTCAGCAATAATTCTCTGTATGGCAAAAGTTTCTGTCTACTGGACGAAAAGTGAGCTGATGGCGCAGTCAGTCATGGATCTTCTCATCGAAAATGAAATTTCCTGCATGATTCACTCCGACCAGGTTGTCGAAGGTGGCCCGCGCGTTAATGCCGGTCACGTACTCGTATTCGCCGAGGATGAGGGTCGTGCTCGCGAGCAAATCGGCGGATTTCTGGGCACGCTGGGTGAGCTTGCCGAGAATGAATCGGATTCAGAGGATGACAACGAATGAAACATGGAATCCAGATCGGTATGGCACTCCTATGCATGGCCCTGGCCTGCCTGTCATGCAACGATGCGCCAAAAGGCGAGTCATCGAACGTTGCCCCAGCTGTCTCCAGTGCGTCCGATGAGGTGACTGCTGGCGTAGAGGATCAGGTCACAAGCGAAGCCCCTGCCAATCCCTGCGCGATGCTGCCGGATGCAGGCCGTCTGCGGATGCGCGGCACGCTTCAGTATGGCAGCAACGGGCTGCTGTTCACGCAGTGCAATACCAGCGACGCCCTGCCGATCAATGACAACGCCGACGGCCTGCTGGCGGATCAGCTGCTGCGAATGGGCAACGAAACCGGCAGCCTGTACGCACAGCTTGATGTGATGATTGACAACGATGGAATGCAGCTGGAGCAGCTCTGGCGCGCATCCCCGACCGGCCGCAGCCTGGGCTGTCGCGAGGATCTGTCCGGCCTGCTGTTGCTGGCCCGTGGCAGTGAACCCTACTGGGGCGTGGAAGTGCGCGGCAGCCGGGTGATCGCACTGTTGAAACCGACAGATGACGGCAGCGGGATTGACGAAACACTCTACACATTCACTGACCTGCGCCGCGAATCCGACAGGACGATCTACTCCGGCAGCAATCCTGCCGACGGCAGCGTAATTGAGCTGGAAGTCACTGAAGCTGGCAGCGTGGACGCGGAAAGCGGCGACTGGTTCGGCATGCAGGCCAGCCTGGCTTACTCCGGCGGCACGCTGCGCGGCGTGGCCTGGCCGGGGGAACTTGCCGAGATGCCGGAGGCCCAGCTCGATCCGGCAGTGGCAGGCGAATAGCTCAGGCCACTGGCTGTAATGTCACGGTGCTAGAATCAGGCCAGACCGGGCGTGTCCCCATCTGGCAATAGGAAGGAAAGCAATATGAAGCACTTTGGAATTCTGATGAGCAGCTGCCTGCTGCTGGCCATCCTGACACTGGCGGCCTGCGTCGACAAATCCGGAGAAGACGGGAGCAACGCTACGGCAAGCAATGCCAGCAGCGAACCCGCCACTGACAGCCAAGTCAACCCCTGCGACAGCGAGCCTCCGGATTCCGAAACAAGCGCAGATGCCGGGGATGCAACCGATACCGCCACAGATGAGATGGCGGAAGCCAACCCCTGTGAAATGTCACATGAAGGCGAGGTCAGGCGCATGCGCGGCATCATCACCGCCACCGGCACGGCATTCCTCTTCACCCCCTGCGGACTGAGCGAGATGAGCATCAATGACGACGCTGCCAATTCGCTGCGCACTGCCGCGCCGGACCTCGTCGGCCCGGATGGCAAATTCTACGCGATCATGGATGTCAGCATGGGCGAGGCCGCGATGAACCTTGAGCGGCTGTGGCATGCGGCACCGATCGGTGAGACGAATGGCTGCGAGGAGGACCTGTCGAACGTGGTCTATCGCGCCTCCGGCAATGAGCCCTTCTGGGATATCACCGTCTTCAGCGACGGCGTGCTGACCTTGACGACGCCGGAGGAGCAGTGGAATTTCAGCGTCTCAGAGATGTCGGCTGACGAGACCTTTGTCAACATCTCAGCTGTGCCGATGGGTGAAGGCGCGGAGATCACGATGGAATTCGCCAGCGGCGATTGCCATGACAGCATGTCCGGTGCTTACTCCAGCATGATCGCCACCGTGATCCACGGCGAGCAGCAGTTCGGCGGCTGCGCCTGGGTCGGCGAAGCGACTGGTTTGTCGGAGGGCGAATGAGAGAGCTGCTGAAGAACCTCTACGTGGTGGAACCGAGCAAGGCCACCGCGCTGAAGTACATTTCGTTCTTCGTGAAGCGCAAGCGCGGCAACCTGCTGTTCCCCTGCTTCTCGAACCAGTCCACGATCACGGAGCGATTCGGCGAGCTTGAGGCGATGGGCGGCGTCGGCATGCAGCTGCTGGGTGACAGCCACTTCCGCACGGCGCACTGCGATGAGGTGGGCGAGCACTTCGGCTGCAGCCTGCACTGCAGTGAGGCTGAGCGCGAGGCGGTCGAGCAGAAGTGCGTCAATGTGACGGCCTTCCCGTTTGAGCACCGCCGTCTGGCCAGCGACATCGATGTGGTCCCGACGCCCGGGCACCGGCCCGGCGGTGTCTGCTTCCTCGTGGACCTGCCGGATGGCAAGGTGCTGTTCGCCGGGGATGCGCTGTGGTTCGATGGCAAGCGCTGGATGAGTTTCCCGTCGAGCAAGGGCAGGAGCAAGCTGATTGCCAGCTTCACGGCGCTGAAGGAACTGCCGTTTGACTACATCACCTGCAATACGAAGGTGCAGGACCAGCAGCACTGCCTGCTGGAACTGAAGGATGAGAAGCAGCGCCGCAGGTTCATTGACGAGCAGATCAAGCTGATCAGCTGAACCTGGCAGCCTAGTTGAAGCCGGCCTTGATGCGGTAGTAGAGCGCCTGCATGATCGCGTAGTCCTCCTCGGTGACGACCTTGCTGACATCCTCGATCAGGCGGTGCACATTGCCCTGCTTGTCCAGCACCACGGCTGCACGCTGGCAGTTCTTGCCACTGAAATCCCCGCTCAGGCTGACGCTCAGCCCGTCCTTGTCAACGTAGCTGTACTCGATGTCATCCCAGGACCAGGCCCGCCCGGTCAGCTTGCCCTTCCCCTCGTAGAAATCCTCGCGCGCCATCGTGAATTCGTTGCCATCCAGTTCGTAGCTGACTTCCCACTCCCGCAGGCTGTTGGTGTCCATCCCGATCCAGCTCATGTAATGCTCGGTGAAGCTGTTGTTCGCCGGGTCGCAGACACGCTGGCAGATGTACTCGCGCTTCTCGATCTCCTTGCCCCTGGCGTCCATCACCTTGAGGGTGCCGGAGATGTGCACCCCGAAGGTGCGGTCAGGCAGCTTCTGCTGCTGTCCACCCTGTTGCTGCTGCTGGGCAAATGCGCTGCCGCACAGGAGCAGCATGCAGGCGAGCACTGTCAGGCAAAGTCTGGTCATATGGAATTGATAGCAGAAATCGGCTGCGCCTGCAATCGGGGGGCGGTCAGATGCGCGAGATGCTGTCGCTCATTCCGGCCCAGCGCGTGAGCATCGCGGCGTACTGCTGATCATCCAGCCGGCTGCCGCTTTCGTCGATGTAAACCAGCACCTTGCCGCTTCCATCAGTGATGCGCGACTCGCGGAAGATCCCGCCGGCATCAATGGTGGAGTCGCATTCCAGCTGCAGGCCATCCGCCGTGCGCTGGCTGTAGCCCACATAGGTCCATTGCCAGTCCGCACCGCCGAGTACGCCGCAAGCCGAATCGTCACCGGCATCCGAACTGATGGAGAATTCACTGCCACTGACCAGCAGTTCGCGGTGCAGCATCCGGCAGGCCCCTCCGCGCTCCAGAAGCGTCATGTCCTCACGGATGATGCCGGCCTGTGGGTCGATGCTGCGCACCAGCAGGAAATCGGAGTCGAGGAACAGGTGGCTGTCCGGGATGCTCGTGCGCACCCGGCCGCTGTAGTATTCACGCTGCTCCTGCCAGGGCTGCTCACTGCCGGTGCTGCCGCCGAGCACGAGCAGGGCCAGCGCCAACAGCTGGCTGGACAGATGCACCTTCCATGGCAGGCAATGTTCCATGCGACCTCTTCCTAGAGGCTAACGCTGTGGAACTGACACTCAGTACTGCAAAGGGGCAAGCTATGGTGAAACCGGGCGGATACGCATTCAACCCTAATCCATGAGTTACAAAGCAGTGTCACCAAAGCTATGTTCACATGCTGATTTCAAGAGTTCGCCGAGTGCTGCTTCCTTTTTATTGAAGTCCTGCTTCCCCACTTTGACTTTCAGGTTCATGCGACCTCTTTTCTCGTCGCTCGCAGCCAAACCGAAATCTTCGAGTTTGCTGACCCACAGATCTACATCCTCAACTGTCACATGCAGATATAAAAAATCCTTTCTGGGGCGGATTGACATGAAATTGTAAAAACTCGTCTCTTCAGAAATGGCAATGTAGTACTTGTTGTATTGAAGCTCTAATCTCTTGTTGCTGAAAGAGAGCACCTTTGCCAGTATCTGATCGGCAATATCCATTGCCGTGTTCCCTGCCTTGTTCAGCCAATACGCCCGGTCAGTCGATGTTAGTTGTTTCTCTGTTGAGTCATCTCTTCGTAATTCTGTTTTATCGATAACCTTCACGAAATTCAGTATTATCTTGTTGTCAACTCTGATTGCATTGAGCTGAATGCAAATAAGTGGAATTGTTCCAACGAATAAACCGAGGATGTTCAAAAATCTAGTAGTCACATCTTCGGCAATCAGGACCGCGTAGTGATCATGTCCAGGAAATCGACGTCTTTCAATGTCCCAGTATTCGATACACCTGATGATATGAGATTCGTCAGTCCTGCCAAGCATCAGCTCTACTTCGTATCTGGATTGTTCTTGAACATCGGCAAACAGCAAATCCAAGCGGCCAGCTTTCTCCTGCCTCCTTTCTCTGTCAATCAGAACTAATTCTCCAAGTCCAAGAATCGTTGGATCATCAGCTATACGTTCCTGCAACCATTTTTCATTGTAATCAGGGTGGCTCTTTAGATCTATCTTCTCGGGAATGTAAAACTGCAATTCACTCACTCTAGTGCCTCACTAATTGCTAACGAAATGATTCTAGCCCATCCGCTCGCGCAGCCAGGAGCTGCCCCAGTCAAGGATGGTCACCGCCACGAGGATGATCAGGAAGCAGGTGCTGGCCTTCTGGTACTGGAACAGGCGGATGTACTGGTCGAGCAGGAAGCCGATCCCGCCCGCGCCGACGATGCCGAGGATGATCGACATGCGAATGTTGATGTCCCAGCGGTACAGCGAGAAGGCCACGAACTGCGGCAGCACCTGCGGCAGGATGCCGAACCAGACGATCAGGTTGTTGCTGGCACCGGTGGCGCGCACGGCTTCGACAGGCGCGAGGTCCACGCTTTCGATGGCCTCGCTGAACAGCTTGCCGAGCATGCCGATGCTGTGCAGCGCGAGTGCCAGCACGCCGGGGAAAGGCC
>JAGRNR010000066.1:0-20069 GCA_020440645.1 bacterium
CAAACGGGCTGCATATCTCCGAGGTGATGGAGGAATTCGCACCGGACCTCGTGATTACGGACATCATCATGCCTGAGTCAGACGGGCTCGAGACCATCAACCGCCTGCGCACTGAGTATCCGCAGGTGCAGATCATCGCGATTTCCGGCGGAGGGCTGCAGATCTCGCTCGACCACCTGCCGATGGCGCGGATGCTCGGGGCGGCACTCACTCTGAAGAAGCCGATCGATAACGAACAGCTGATCGAAGCCGTGCACCAGGTCACGGGCGACTGAGCGTCCTGCTCCTTCCCGAGGGACTGGCACAGGGCTGATCGCCAGCGCACACTGCGGTGACTGGCAAAGCAGGCAAACTCCGGTATAATTATGGCCGTTCATGTGCTGGGGGAGTAGCTCAGCTGGCAGAGCAATTGCCTTGCACGCAATAGGTCGTCGGTTCGAATCCGATCTCCTCCACCAGCACATGCAAGTCTGTGGGAGTAGCTATGCCAAGCAGTGACCTGACCGCAAGGATGTACTTTGACCAAGGGCAGACTGCCTTCACGCGCGGCGATTATGCCGGTGCGGAAGAATACTTCAAGAAGGCGGTGGAGAAGGACCCACAGTACCATGAAGCCCACCGCTTCCTGGCGGAGTCCTTTGAGAAGCAGGGCTTTGCCCACAGGGCCAGGAATGCATGGGAGCGCCTGCACCGGATCACGCGCGACACGGCGGAGCAGGCTGAGATAAAGAAGCGGATTGACGCACTCTAAGGGTGCCGGAGGGTCGCATTACCAATGATTGACAACCAACCTCCCGCCGGGAGCAATCCCGACGAGGACAACCAGCTCTGGAGGCTGCTCCAGGGCGGCCAGTCTGGCGAAGGGGACAAACCAGCGGTCGGCCGGGAAGGCAGCAGCGGGAATCCCCCGGACGGTCCGTCGCGTGGGGAAGGCCCTGCGCCTGACAGTCCGGACCAGCGCCCGCAGCGCAAGTTCGACCAGGACATCCCTGACGGTTTCGAGCCTGAGGAGTGGCAGGAGCTGCCGGAGACGGAGAAGGTCTCGCTGCTGCAGCAGGTCCTCAGCAACCCTGACGCAATGCCCGGCGATGTGGACTTCAGCCGTTCAGGCCGCCAGTCCGACCAGCCCGGCGATGCTGACAGTGCCGTAAGTGACTTCTACCGTGACAGCCAGGTCGAGGTGATGTGCCGCAAGTACCCCGACCAGGTGGCCACCACGCAGTGCCCGGTCTGCCAGGCATTCTTCTGCCAGAAGGCAATGACCGTACGGCGCGGCAAGCTGCTTTGCGTGGATTGCGCTGAGGCGATGTTCGTGCGCAGCGAGGAGGAGATCCTCGATGCCGCAGAGCGTGGCGAGGACTACGGTCCGGACATCGCGCCTGAGGAGCCGCCCGAGTTCGAGCTCGGCAACAGTGCCTTCGGGATGGAGGGCCGGCCGGCCCATCCGCTGCGCAAGCTGCTGGCGCTAGGCATTGACTGGACTATCACGCGCTTCCTGGTCCTTTGCGCCCTGTTCGTGATGGGTGGCGCCGGAGGCAACAGCAGTCCGCTGTTCGCCCTCTTCAATGACGACAGCGGCGGGACCCAGCTGGGCAGGATCATCGATGCCTTTATATACCTGAAGCCGATCCCGTACTGGCTGATCCTGTTTGCGATCACCGATTACCTGTACTACTTCCTTTCCCTGGCATTCTGGAACAGGAGCATCGGCATGAGCTGGGTGGGCATCCGGGTCGTGACTGAGTGGGGTGAATTTGCCAGTTTTGGCAGCCTGCTGATCCGCACGCTGATCTTCATCGTGCTGTTCGAGGGGCCGGCGGTATTCCTGAGCTGGTTCTTCCCCGCCTTCCGCGGCCTGCATGACTATGCAGCGGGCACTGTAGTGGTCAATTACTCAGGCGTCAAGCGTGTCGACGCCTATGAGACCATTCAAATAAAACTGAACTAGGCTATAATTGACGTTTATTCCGGCCTAGTGTGTAGGGGTTGCGATGTTTGCGCTAGCAATGCTGCAGGGTGACGACACAACCGGCATGATGCTGATAGCACTTGTCGTGCTGACGCTCGTGAGCTTCGTCGTGCTCGGACTGAAATTCTTTGTCAATCTCTTTGAGGTTGTCACTGCACCCGGTGCCAGTCTGAAGCACCACGGCCAGAGCGACACCGCGTTCTATTCGTTCGCGGTGGTGTTCCTCGGGCATCTGATCGGTTCGATCGTGCTCGTGCTGAATCGTGCGCAGATGAGCGCTGGCTACCAGGAGTTCGCTGTCGAGTTCGGCAAGCAGCTTGCGATGAGCAACCCCAATGGCAACTACCGCGACGTGGCGGCCAACTGGGCGACCGGCAAGCTGGACGTGCTGTACCAGACGATGGTCGACAGCAACCTGCTGTGGCTTGGCCTGTTCGGCCTGTTCATCTGGGTGATCGCGGGCCTGGTGTATTTCCTGGCCGCGAAGATGTTCGGTTCCCCCGTCTCGCTCAGCGACATGATGAGCACCACCGCCTACCCGATGTTCTTCTACACCATCGGCTGGTGCTGCTATACCGCCGCAAGCTTCTCCAGTTTCGCGGTGTTCGGAGATGGATTCAAGCCCGCCTCACTGATGGGGAACAGCGTTCTCTACATAGTGGGTTCGGTGATCATGCTATACGCGGTCATCCTGTATGCAATCGCCTTCATGCAGGCAACAGACCTTGGATTCGGTCAGCTTATCGTCGGCTACCTGCTCTACAGCCTGATCATGGGCGGCATCTACTACGGTGTCACCAGCAAGATCATCACTCCGGCCGTGGAGAAGTTTGCTTCAGACGTCGTCTCGCTGGACTTCAGCAAGAGCGGCTACAAGCTACCGGGAACTGAAGGCCCTTAGGCGAAACATTGAAAGGTGGATTAGCGTCCCCCTAGAACGAGGATAAGTGGAGGAGGCAACCCGTGAACGGAGCAACGCGCACTGCGCTGCGCCTGCTGCCCGTTGCCACGGTCCTGATTCTTGCCCTGCCGGCTGGGGCTGAAGAGCTGGCTGGGGAAGAGTCTGTGAACGCGGCGGTAACGGTTTCAGGAGAGGAATTTGGACTGGTACCCGGGGAAACGGGAAAGGCATGGGGCGAGGAACTCCAGCATGCGCTGGACAGCGGCATGGAAACCGCTGAGTTGTTCCGCCTGACACCTGAACCATTCTCCGATGACGGCGCGATGTTGGTTTCGCTTGAGGAACTGCTGGAGCTTGCCGTCACCAACAACTACGGCCTGCGCAACCAGCAGAACACGATCGAGAAGAACCACTTCAGCGTGGACCGCACCTACTACCGCTGGGATCCCCAGTGGAGTGGCGACCTGCGTGCCAGCCGGTCGAGCACTGATGAATGGCCCTTCGCCGGCGGGACTGACAGCCAGTCCTACAGTGCCTCAACCACCTGGAGCAAGCCCTTTGATAATGGCGATGCGATGTCCGTGTCTTACGGGCTGAGCGGTGCCAAGGGTGGCGGTGGCTTCTCCAACAGCTACAGCCAGAACTTCAACTTCAGCTACACGAAGCCGCTTCGCCGCGGCAGCGGGCGTTTCATCAACAACCTGTCGCTGTACAGCGCAAGCAACAGCCTGCAGCTAAGCTACGACAGCCTGGACAATGACATCCGCCAGCTGAAGCTCAATGTGATCAACAGCTACTACCGCTCGATGGCGGCACGCGAATCGATAAACGTGCGCCGTGCGAACCTCGAGACCGCGCTGCTGCAGCTTGACCGCGCGATGGAACGGCTTAAGGTCGGCCTCGGCATCCCGCTCGATGTGCTGCAGGCGGAGAATTCCGTCATCAGCCAGGGCAACGCCCTGATTGCGGCGATCCAGGGCTACCATGACAGCCTGGACCAGCTCACCGTGCTCGTCGGCCTGCCACAGGAGTTCGAGATTGAGCTCGACATGGGGGCGCTGGAGGACAGCAGCTTTGACGAGCTGCCGCCGGACCTGTGGGAGCTGGTGAAGGCCACCAGCTTCACCCTGCGCAGCATCGACACCACGATCGCCAACCTCAAGATCAACCGTGAAGCCACCCTGGACCAGATGGAACCGCGCGTGGACTTCGGGCTGAGCATCGGCCGCGGAAACACCGCCGAGGCCGAGTTCGCCGATGCGATCCTCGGGCTGGATGAGGAGAGCATCACGGCCTCGATCAGCTGGTCACTGGACCGGCGCAACCGCGACCTGAAGGCCAACCTGGCCCAGACACAGCTCGACCTGGAGAATCTGCAGCTCAACCGCGAGGAGACCCTGCTGCAGCTCAAGCAGTCCCTGCGTTCACTGGAGCGCGAACTCGACACACGCAGCCGCACCATTGAGCTGCAGATCAAGAACGTCCAGGTCCTGCGTGAGACCCTG
The DNA here is from genome assembly GCA_020440645.1 of bacterium. GTDB lineage: Bacteria > 4484-113 > 4484-113 > 4484-113 > JAFGCY01 > JAHEFU01. The sequence continues at coordinate 4,376 of JAGRNR010000066.1, forward strand.
AAGATCACCGAGGAGCGCCAGCGCGTCGGCCTGGCAACCACCCTGGACGTGATCGATGCCCAGGACGACCTGCTGGCGGCCGAGCTTTCCCTCCTGCAGGCGCGGGTTTCCTTCCAGGAAACCTACCGCAGTATCCTGGTTCTGGCGGACCTGCTCTGAAGTCATGAAGAAGCTGATTGAATTCATCGACATTGAGAAGATCTACAAAATGGGCACACATGAGGTGCACGCCCTTGCCGGCGTGAACTTCACGATCGAAGAGGGGGAGTTCGTGGCGATCATGGGCACCTCCGGATCAGGCAAGTCCACCGCGATGAACATCATGGGATGCCTGGACCGCCCGAGCAGCGGAACCTACCGGCTGGAAGGGACGGACGTCTCGCGCATGCGCGACGGTGAGCTGGCCCGCGTGCGGAACCGCAAGATCGGTTTCGTGTTCCAGAACTTCAATCTGCTGCCCCGTACATCCGCGATAGAGAACGTCGAATTGCCGATGGTCTACAGCGGTTTCGTGCGAGACCGGCGCAAGCGTGCCCAGAGTGCGCTGGAGCGTGTCGGGCTGGGGGATCGCATCCACCACAAGCCCAACGAGCTGTCCGGTGGTCAGCAGCAGCGTGTAGCCGTGGCCCGGTCCCTGGTGAACGAGCCGGCGATCATCCTCGCCGATGAGCCGACTGGAAACCTCGACACCAAGAGTGGTGAGGAAGTGCTGAAGATCTTCCAGGAGCTCAATGACGGTGGCATCACGCTCGTGATCGTGACCCATGAGGAAGAGGTGGCCCAGTGCTGCAAGCGCATCCTGCGCTTCCGCGATGGCCTGCTCATCAATGATGAGCCTGTGAAGGACCGTCGCAAGGCGGATCCTTCAAAAGTGCACAGCCCCAATTATTAGTCTGGGGAAAGCAGGCTGCATCTGCCTTGCACCAACATAATCAGAAAATGAAAAGGCCCGCCGGATCGGCGGGCCTGTTTCGTTTCTGTAGACCGTTTATCGACTAGTGGCCGCAGGGGTTCTCGCCGCCACCGCAGGGGTTGCACGGGTTGTCGCCACACGGGTTGTCGCCGCAGGGGTTGTCACCGCACGGGTTGTCGCCGCAGGGATTCTCACCGCAGGGGTTCTCACCGCAGGGATTCTCGCCACCGCAGGGGTTGCAGGGGTTATCGCCCGCGCAGGGGTTCTCACCACACGGGTTCTCGCCTCCGTCATCGTGGCCCTCACCGGCGGCGTGGTCATGGCCGGCATGCTCATCAGCAGCCTCACCACCCATGCAGGGGTTATCGGTGCCGGCATCAGAGGTGCCACCGGTCACGGCGGGGGTATCGCTACCACCGTTGTCGGATGCAGGACAGCCACACAGAGCCATCAGGAACAGACCCACCATCAAAACTACTACTAGACGCATGTTAAACTCCCAAATTGGAAATTGCGAATAACAGCCGTCAGGTCTGTCCATTCGCCGGGTGGCAGCTGGCCACCTCTTAAGAACGAACATATATAGCACATATTACGAAAATTTCAAGTGGTAATTTGTTATCAAGTAGCTAACGCGTCTGATTAACACTGGAAGAAGACATTATTATTTGGTTTGAAAATATATTCTCAACTATCAAATTCCGTTAACAGTTTGCGGACATTTCCTACGATTCCGGCCTGTTGTACAGCCGAATCCTCTGTTTACTTGGTACGACCGGATTATTCTGATCCGAATGATTGCAAGGTACTGCATGACCCCGCTCAAGAACAGGTTCCGTCCGACGATAGCATCATTGCCTCGACATGGCGGGCCGCAACCAAATCTGCACCCCAATTGCATCGCAGGTTAAAGATGAGACGCCCCAATCCGCGTAACATCCTTCAATAAGAGCGCCGCCGGACAAAAGGCGGAAATACTAGTGACCTCGGGGGTCCAAATGCTAAAGAACCTGACCATCAGGGCCAAACTGATCATGGTGATCATTGCATTGCTGATCATCGCCTTCGTCGTCAACGGATTCGTCGTGAGCACCGGGGTGAGCAAGTCCATCCAGGATAGCTTTGTGGCGAAGGCCGTGGCGATCACCCAGGAAGCCGAGAACGGACGAAACTACATCGGCGACCTGCGCGCCAAGTACACCGTGTTCAACGATGAGGACCTGCTCAAGAGTGAAGAGGACATCACTGACAGGTTCTTCTGGACCATCCCTGTGGTGGCCGGCTGGACCATCGGTGGAACGAAGTCGGAGGAATCCGGCTACGAGTTCCATACTCCGGCCCATTCCGCACGCAATGAAAAGAACAACCCGGATGAAAGTGAGGATGTCCTCCTCAAGTACCTGACGGGCCTGATCGACGGCGGCGCAGACAGTGCGATCGGATACATGGACAACGGCGAGGTCTATGACGCCGTCTACGAGGATGGGCATTGGAAGCGTGGATCCCGGGTCGAGGGAGTCGCCGCGGCCCCCAAGGACGAGAAGCTGCGGTTTGCCCGTGCTGTCGTGCTGGATGAGTCCTGCATGCTGTGCCACGGCACCACGGCTGACGACCCGGATGGCGACGGCTATGACCCGCTGGGAATGAAGATGGAGGGCTGGAAGCCCGGCATGGTGCACGGTATGTTCGAGGTCGTGCAGGACCGCTCCGTGCTTGAGGGCGCGATTGCCGCCCAGAACCAGAGCATTGCGATGGCCGCTGTAGCCATCATCCTGATCAGCGCGCTGCTGGTCGGCGTGGCCACCACCTTCACCATGAGCAAGCCGCTGGCCGCCATGAGTCGTGACGTGGAGATCCTCGCCAATGACGTGGCCGCCGGCAAGGCCGACCTGACCAGCCGCGTCGGATCGAAGAATAATGACGAAATCGGCCAGATGGCGGGCTACGTGAACGTGCTGATTGAAAGCATGCAGAGTGTGATCATAAAGCTGAGTGCCGCCACGTCGCAGGTGATGAGTTCCTCCGAGATGATGTCGAAGGCCTCCAGTGACAGCCAGAGCAGCATCCAGGAGATCACCCGCACGATCGAGCAGGTGGCCCGCGGCAGCGAGGACACGAACCAGAACCTCGGCGAGGCGCAGGAGAGCCTGAACCAGAACGCGATGGCGATCGAGAACATCTCCCGCGACATCGAGGACGTTGCCAGTTTCGCCACCCAGGCGGCGCAGCAGGGCAGCGATGGCAAGAAGGCCACGGATGAGGCGGTGCAGGTGATCAGCCGTGCCAACGCCAGCGTCCAGCAGACCGGCGACGTCGTCAAGTCCCTCGGTGAGAAGACGGCGCAGATCAGCCAGTTCATCGGCACCATCACGGGTATTGCGGACCAGACCAACCTGCTGGCCCTCAACGCGGCGATCGAGGCCGCCCGTGCCGGCGAGGCCGGACGCGGATTCGCGGTCGTGGCAGAGGAAGTGCGCAAGCTGGCCGAGGAAAGCAACACGGCCGCCGGCAACATCACGAGCCTCGTGAAGAGCATCGAGGGCGAGATGACCACCGCACTGGATGCGATGGACAAGAGCAGCGAGGAGGTCAGCGCAGGCGCGGCAATCGTCGCCCAGGCCAGCGAGATCCTCGATGAGATCGTCAAGGGCGTACAGGACCTGACGGAGCGGGTGCAGAACATCTCCGCCGCTGCGGAGGAGATCAATGCCTCCACCGGTGAGGTCGTCAACGTGATGCAGAACGTGGCGGCAGTCAGTGAGGAGAACTCCGCTGCCAGCGAGGAGGTTGCCAGCAATGCCCAGAGCCAGCAGGAGAACATCCGAGGCGTGGCTGACAACGCCGGCCACCTGAGCGCCCTGGCCCAGGAGCTGACCGCGATGGTGAGCGGCTTCAAGCTCAGCTAGGACCGGCCTGCAAGGGCCAAGTGCAGGAAACATCAGGGGCGGAGCATGTCTCCGCCCCTTTTGCATTTTCTTCTCGGTCACGGTGGTGAACCTGAGTCTCAATTACGATAACACATATAGTTAATAGCGTTTATTATTGGATTTGGCTTACTGAGACAAGGGTTGGGGATAATCTAGTCACCACTACACACGGGAAGAACAGTGTTGATCTTTAGGCATGAATCCATCATTCAGATTGCCGACGAAGGGCGGGAATGGGCATGCTGACGACTGCAGTGGATCCCCGCTTCCCGTCCACCTGGCCCATTGAACCAGGAATGCTGCACATATGGCACTGCGTTGCCAGAACTGCCAGCTCAACCAGGAATGGCCGGGACCATAACCTAAGCACCCCTTATCCAAATCCCAATCCAGGGGCGCATATGGTGCGCGGTTTCTTCCGCGCTATGAAGCTGCAAGGAGGTTCAGCATGAAAACCACATTAACCGGAAGAATGGTCCTTGGCTTCGGACTGGTCATCCTGATCAGTCTCGCCTCGGCCGTCTATTCCGTCTACAGCCTGCACGTGATCCAGGAAGTTTCCGTACTTGCAGCTACTGCCGGTGAGAATGATGCGGAGATGAACTACAACAAATACCTGCTCTGGGATGTGCGCATGGCTACGCTCAGGGTCCTGCTGGACCGCGACGAGGCTTCATTGGAGAAGCTGGCGGAAGCGCGCAAGGTCTATGAGGATGGCATGGCGGAACTTGACCCGTCCATCCTTCCTGAACTGCGTGAGAAATTCGACATTTACAAGGATGAAGTCAGCGACTATATGTCCTCGGCGGATGAATTGCTGCTGGCTGCGCAGGCCGGGGACTGGGAAGAGGCGATGCGCATCCGCAATGAGTCACTGAGTGTCGAAGGTGCCCATGCTGACGAGGCGGCGCGAGAGGCGGACACTACAGTGGAAGCCCTGGTTGAGCACACCCGGGAGCAGCGCCGCGAGATCATCGGTTCTGCAACCGTCACCGCGATCGTTTCCGGAGCGCTCGTGCTGGTATCTTCGATGCTGATCGCACTGGTGCTTGTTGTATCCATCCGCAAGCCACTGAGCATCCTCGTGACTGCCGCACACACCATGAGCGAAGGCGACTACTCCTTTGAGATCGCGGAGAATGCGACCAAGGATGAAATCGGCAACATGACTCGGGCCTTCATCGAGATGAAGCAGAAGACCCGTGAGCTGATCAGCCAGGTCGGTGGCGCTGCCAACTCAGTGGCCGCCGCCAGCCGGGAGCTATCCACCGGTGCGGAGGAAACCGGCCGGGCGATCCAGCAGGTCAGTGATACCGTGCAGGAGGTTGCCAAGGGCAGCCAGGAAACCACACGCAGCCTGAGCCAGGCCCAGGAGAACCTCAGCGAGAATGCCAAGGCGATCCAGATCGTCAGCCATGACATCGACGAGGTTGCACATTACGCCTCACTGGCTGCCTCCCAGGGCGGCGACGGCAAGCAGAGCGCGGACCAGGCGGTGCAGATCATCAACCGTGCCGCGGAAAGCGTGCAGGACACCGCGCAGGTCGTGCGCGGGCTCGGTCAGAAGACCCAGCAGATCAGTGAGTTCATCAGCATCATCACAGGCATTGCGGACCAGACGAACCTGCTGGCCCTCAACGCGGCGATCGAAGCGGCCCGTGCCGGCGATGCCGGTCGCGGATTCGCGGTCGTGGCCGAGGAGGTTCGCAAGCTGGCGGAGGAATCCAACGAAGCCGCCGGCAACATCACCCGCCTGGTACGTGACATTGCCGAGCAGATGGAAACGGCGCTCAGCGCCATGGAACGCAGCAACCAGGAGGTCTCCGAAGGTGCGGAGACTGTCTCCGGTGCCAGCCGCGTGCTGGCGGAGATCGTCACCGGTGTCGATGCCCTCAGCGAGAAGGTCCAGTCGATCAGTGCCGCCAGCCAGCAGATCAATGCCAGCTCGACCGAGATCGTGGACGCTATGAACGTGGTTGCCACCATTGCCGAGGAGAACAGTTCAGCCAGCGAGGAGGTCAGCGCGGCCACCGAGCAGCAGAGCGCCAGCATGCAGGAGATCGCATCCAGCGCGATCAACATGTCCAAGCTGAGCGCGGACCTGCAGGAGCTCGTGCACCACTTCAAGGTCTGAGCCTGACGGTCAGGGTATGAAAGAGGGATGTGCCGGTAATCCGGCGGCGGGCGGAGCAGCGCTGCTTCGCCCGTTGCCATTTTCTTCAGTGCTCGAGCGGCTGGCCCTCGTAGGGCGTGTCCGCCACCACGGTGTTCTCCAGGCAGGGGCCGCAGTTGAGCGCCACGCTCACATTGTCACCGGGCTTCAGCGGACCGACGCCGGCCGGGGTGCCGGTCACGATGATGTCCCCGGCCTCGAGCGTCATCAGCTGGGAGACGTAGCTGATCAGGTTGTCAAAGCCGAACACCAGCTGCTCGGTGCTGCCATGCTGCACGCGCTGCCCATTGAGTTCCGTCGTCACCGTCAGGGCCACCGGCCGCCGCCCGCCGATCCGCAGGGCCTCGGCTGAGCTGGTATCGATGTACGGACCGCAGGGGCCGAATGTGTTCATGCCCTTGGCGCGCGTCCACTGTCCGTCGCTCTTCTGCCAGTCACGCGCGGTCACGTCGTTGAAGGCGGTTACGCCAAGCAGGTAGTCGTAGGCCCGGGAAGCGTTGATCTTGTAGCAGCGGTCGCTGATCACGAGCGCAATCTCGCCTTCGTAGTCGACGCGCTCGCTGCCGACGGGCAGGATGATCTCGGCGCCATGCGGGATCAGGCAGCTGGGGGGCTTGAGGAACAGGAGCGGCTTGTCCAGCGGGGAGACATTGCCAAGCTCCTTCGCATGCTCGACATAGTTGCGCCCGACGCAGACCACCTTGCTCGGCTTGACGGGCACCAGCAGCTCGACCTCGCTGAGCCGGTCCTCATGCCCGGTGCGCTTCAGCTCGAACTTGTAGGGGCTGAGGCGCACGCAGCGCGCCAGCAGGTCCTCGCCGATCATCTCTCCGTAGTGGGTGCTCGTGCCCAGCCTGTACCTGTAGATCCTCACCAGCAGATTCTAGGGCAGGTTGCGGCGGAAGCTGAACCGAAAACCGTCAAACAGGGCGTCCCACAGCTGATTCCGGTCAAGTCCGGCAACAGTTCTGCCGTTATTATTTACGCGCGGAGCCTTTTGGGGCGATAGATTCCTTTGTCAGTCCGTGGGTATTAATCCAGTGGCGGACAGACAATATCATCCAAACCTTTGTATAGGTTAAATGTTATAATCAGCGAACATGACCAAGGATAGAAGCGGAAATGAGCAGAGCCCATGCTGCAGCTTCTGCAAGGAAGTGCAGAGCAACAGCGTGCGGATGATCAAGGGGCCGGGGATCTACATCTGTGAGGAGTGCGTCAACATCTGCAAGGAATTGCTGGATGGCCCGCGCTACCGTCAGAGCAGCCCCACGATCCATGTGGACAAGCTGCTGACCCCCAAGGAGATCGTGGAGTTCCTGCACGACTACGTGATCGGGCAGGACTACGCGAAGAAGGTGCTGAGCGTTGCGGTGTACAACCACTTCAAGCGCATCAACTCCCTGCTCAACCCGATCGTCGAGATCGGCAAGAGCAACATCCTGCTGATCGGCCCGACCGGCAGCGGCAAGACCTACCTCGCGCAGAACATCGCGCGCATCCTCGACGTGCCCTTCGCGATCGCGGATGCCACGGCGCTGACCGAGGCCGGCTACGTCGGCGAGGATGTGGAGAACATCCTTTTGCGCCTCTACCAGGTGGCGGCCGAGCAGGCCGGGCCGAAGGCCACGAGCGATGAGATCCTCGCCCGCTGCGAGCGCGGCATCATCTACATCGACGAGATCGACAAGATCACGCGCAAGAGCGAGAACCCGAGCATCACGCGTGACGTGTCCGGCGAGGGTGTGCAGCAGGCGCTGCTGAAGATCCTCGAGGGCACCACCGCCAACGTGCCCCCGCACGGCGGGCGCAAGCATCCGAACGACGACTTCCTGCAGATCGACACGACGAACATCCTGTTCATCTGCGGCGGTTCCTTCGCCGGGCTGGAGCAGATCATCGCCAAGCGCCTCGGGCGCCATGTGATGGGCTTCAACAAGGGCCAGCTCAGCTCTGAGGCGGGCAATACCGCCGTGCCCGAGGATGAGCTGCTGCGCTATGTCGAGCCCGATGACCTGGTGCGCTTCGGCATCATCCCGGAGCTGGTGGGCCGCCTGCCGGTGATCACCTACCTCGAGAACCTCTCGACGGATGCCCTGGTGGAGATCCTGCACCGCCCGAAGAATGCGCTCGTCAAGCAGCACCAGTACCTGCTACAGGAGGACGGGGTCAACCTGCGCTTCACTGACGACGCACTGCATGAAATCGCGAGCATTGCGCTGAAGCGCAAGACCGGTGCCCGGGCGCTGCGCAGCATCATGGAGAAGATGCTGCTGGACATCATGTACAACGCTCCGTCCAACAAGGACGGCGGCGAGATCACGATCGATGCCGATGACGTGCATGAGCTGCTGTCCGGCAAGCTGCTGACCCTGCCCACGCCGCGTGACAAGTCCACCATCGAGCTCGATGACAAGGGCAAGAAGAAGGGCGGCGACGAGGACAAGGTGGCGGGCAGCGCCGGCTGATGAGCCCCAGGCTGCCGGGCCGGGTATAAAATCCTCGGGATGATCCAAAGACTGACAGCAATTGCTGCCCTGCTGTGCTTCATGCTGCTGCTTGGCGGCTGCCCGAAACCCGCCGCTACGGATGCTGGCACAGGCTTGCCAGCTGCGCAAACCGCTGGCGCTGGCGATGTGGAAGGGCAGGCAGCGGAATCCCAGCCCGCTGGGGAATCCACTGACAACGCATTAACAGCGGCTGGAACCACTGACTCGGGTGCACCGAAGCAGCTTGTGCTGATCTACTCGGGCAACATCCACGGACGCCTGCTGCCGGCCGGCAGCGTGGCAATGGACAACCTGACCGGCGGGCTCAGTGCCCTGACCGCGGAAGTGACTGCGGTCGAGCAGGAGATCCTGAACTACAACCGGATGCGCGTTGCCAACAGCGGGGGCGATGCCTCCACGGTGCGGGTCGAACTCGACAGCGGGATGATCGGTGACAACCCCTTCATGCTGCTGGACTACGGCGGCTGGTACAACCCGGACCTGCTGGAGCATCCCGAGCAGGCAGCGCTGGTGCTGGAGGCATTCTCAGCGATGCAGTACAGTGCCGTCGCCATGCGTGACTGGCAGCTGCTCAGCCCCGATGAGCTCAAGCTTGTAGGCGGTATGCAGCCGCGGCCGCTGTTCCTCAACACACCCGGTTCGCAGCCTGGGGACATTTCCGAGCTGTCCCGCGTACTGGTCCGTGAAGCACAGGACACGGACTGGGCAGTGCTCTCCCTGCCTCGCCTGCCGGAGACGGAACGCGAGCTGTACGACCGCAACATACTTGCACTGCTGGATGACTGTGCCGCCGAGCTGGCGATCAGCGGGGCGAAGTACTCGATCCTGCTGGCGGCGGACCAGACCGGCACTGTTTACAAGGCGCTGCAGAAGGACAAGCGCTTCACGGTGGTGATCGGCGCGCCGGGTACGATGTCACCGGGCGATGGCTTCGGCGAGCTGCCGGTGGATGGGCCGCTGATGCTGCCACACCTGACGGATGGCGGCACGCAGCTCGCGCGCTGCCACCTGATCTGGACCGACGAGTCCGAGGGGCCGGTCAACTTCTTCTTCGAGCGCCGTGAGGTGAAGGACAACGGCTCGCCCGACCTGCCCTGGCGCAGGCGCATCTCGGAGCTGAGCGAGCCTGCCCAGTAGCTGCTAGAATTCCTGCGTGGAAGAGCATCAGCCCCCCCAGGACAGTGAGCACGACTCCGTGCCCGCGGCAGAGGAACTGGACGACGAACTGCAGGACTCCGGCGTGGCCGGCGTTGCCGATGATGAGCAGGAGCAGCCCGAGCCGGACAGTGAATCCCTCCCCTCGCCGGCGGAGCTGGATTCGCGTGACCAGCGCTCGCTTTTGACGGCTGTGCTGTTCAGCGCCGGGGAGACGGTCGAGCTGGCGCGGCTGACCGAGTTCCTTGCCTGTTCCGAGAAGGAGCTGGAGTTGATGGCGAATGAGGCCGGCGGCGAACTGCGCCCGCTGGGACTCGACATCCTCAAGGTGGCGGGCGGCTACAAGCTGCTGACGAGCGCGATGCATGACGAATACCTGCGCCTGTTCAACCGCAAGGTGCGCCGCGCCCGCCTGACCCGCAATGCGCTGGAGGTGCTGGCGATCATCGCCTACGAGCAGCCGGTGACCCGCGCGAAGATCGAGGAGCTGCGCCAGGTGCCTTCCGAGAGCACGGTGCGCACGCTGCTGGACCGCCGCCTGATCACAGTCGCCGGCCGCGAGGAATCACCGGGCCGACCCTTCCTGTACCGCACCACGGACGCCTTCCTTGAGATGTTCGGCCTTTCGGGGCTGATCGACCTGCCGCCGCGTCCGGCCGCCCTGGAGAAGGGCACGGACAGCGATGCGGCAGGAGACATCGGGTCGAGCCTCGGCCTGTCCAGTATGCCGGAGCTGACCGAGGAGGAGCTGGACCGCCTCGATGAGGACGAGCTGGCCGCGCTGGATGACTGGGATGATGAAGCGGAGGCGGAACCGGAGGGCGAATCCGTCTGATTGAGCGTAACCGGTCTCGCAGCTGAGTGAATGGGCGGCTAATGCCGGTACAAGCAACAGGGCCGAATCACTGTCCAGGGAGTTGCACATGTTCGTGATCAGGATCAGCCATCGTTTCATTGCCATCATTCTGGCCGTTGCCGTGATGATTGGCACCATGTTCATCTTGGGCCGCAATGTCAGCCAGGCGCAGCAGGAGCAGGGAATCCTGCCCGGCGGCTGCGTTGTCAGCACGGGAGAGCAGGCCAGGCTGGATGCCAACCGCGAGACGGTGCTGGCCTACTACGACCTGTCCTTCAACCAGGGTGAGCCGGAAAAGGCCTGCGAGCTGTACCAGGGCGACCACTATATCCAGCACAACCCGCATGCGGCGGACGGTGCGGAAGCCTTCATCGGCTTCGTCAACTGGTTCCGCGGCGAGCATCCGGAGCTGCACATGGAGTTCGTGCGCACGATTGCCGAGGGCGACCTCGTGATGACCCACAGCCACCAGACACTCTTTCCTGGCGATACGGGCACCGCCGTGATGGACATCTTCCGCCTCGAGGACGGCAGGATCGTCGAGCACTGGGACGTGGTGCAGCCGGTGCCTGAGGAAGCTGCCAATGACAACACGATGTTCTGATTGCCGCTACACTTGCCTCATGCCAGACTTTTATGATGAGCATGGCCGCTGGCAGGAAGTCCCGGGACTGGACCGCTTCAGCCTGAAGGCTGACGAAGGACTCGCCTATGACATGGGCGAGCTGGCAGCGCAGGCTGTGGTCGATGCCGGTTCAAACTTCGGAGCAATGATTGACTTCAGCCCAGCAAGCCTGCCGGAACTGGATCGCGTGCTGGCAACCATTTACCGGGACATACCGCGTGGACTGATTGCAAAAATGCGGGGCAAGCTGCTCAGCGAGGAGCAGATCTACGGCATGGCAATGCAGTGGGGAGCCTACCTCGGTGAAGTGCTGCGCCTGCATCACGGATTCAGCTGGACGGTAAGGCATTCCGTGGATGACTTTGACGAAGGTGAGTACATGTTCCGTGACAGCCTGTACATTGCACCGCTGAGCAAGGTGTTCAAGCGCCTGGCGGATGGTCCCGCTGATGACATCAAGAGCTACTACTACATGCTGCTGGAGCAGAGCGGCGATCAGGATTCAGTGGACTGGGGCAGCTGGCCAGACGCCGGCGAACACTGAGCCCAGGCCCGCACTATAATCTCCCCCATGCCCGTCAATCTCCGCAGTGATACCTTCACGAAGCCCTCGCCCAGCATGCGCCTGTTCATGGCCAGGGCTGAGGTCGGTGACGATGTGTTCGGTGAGGATCCCACGGTGCGCGAGCTGGAAGAGAAGGTTGCGCAGCTCCTGAAGAAGGAGGCCGCGCTTTTCGTGCCGAGTGGGCACATGTCCAACCAGATCGCACTCAACATCCACGGCCGGCCCGGTGACAGCATCATTGCGCATCGCGAAAGCCACGTGCTCTACTACGAGACCGGCAGCCCGGCCGTACTGAGCGGGCTTGATGCGCGGGTGATTGACAGCGAGGACGGCACCTTCGGACCGGAGGAGGTGCAGGCGCTGCTTAAGCCGGTCAACATCCACTTCACCAGGAACCGCATCCTCTCACTGGAGAATACCTTCAACAACCGCGGCGGCGTGGTCTGGGACCACCACCGGTTCTGGGAACTGTGCATCTTCGCCCGCGAACAGGGCCTGAAGGTGCATCTCGACGGGGCGCGGCTCTGGAATGCCTGCCACGCCGCACGGAAGATTCCCTCGGACTGGACGCAGCAGCTTGACAGTGTCAGCGTTTGCTTCAGCAAGGGCCTGGGCGCACCGGTGGGCAGCGCGCTGGCCGGCACGGCGGAGTTCATCGAGGAGGCCCGGCATGTGCGCAAGCGCTTCGGCGGGCAGATGCGCCAGGCAGGGATCATCGCCGCCGGTGCGATTTTCGCGCTTGACAACAACTATGAACGGATCGGCGAGGACCATGCCAATGCACGGCTGATCGCGGAAATCGTCAGCCAGAGCCCGCACCTGTCCTGCCCGCAGCCGCCGAGCAACATGGCGCTGATCACGGTTGACAACCCGGCCTACGATGCTCACCAGCTGGTGGAAGCGGCCGCGGATGAAGTGCAGGCGTTTGCGCTGCACGACAGGCGCATCCGCTGCGTGACGCATCTCGACGTGACGGAGGATGACTGCCGGCGCGGAGCAGAGGCATTCGTCAGGGCAGCGGCCAGGCTGGCCGGGGAGGGGAACTGATGGCAACGAAGGTGGCAGTGCTGGGTGGCGGACTGGTGGGCGGCTTCATCGCCCGCGAGCTGTCCAAGTATGACGACATCGAGCTGACGCTGTACGACCGCGATGAGGCGGTGCTGGCCTTCAGCGCCGGACGCAGCGTAATGGCAACGCAGCCGGCGGACCTGCGCGACATGGCCCGGGTGCGGGAGATTGCAGGGGCAGCCGATCTCGTGATGGGGGCCGTGCCCGGCAGCTTCGGCTACGCCGTGCTGGAGAACGTGATTGCCACGGGCACGGACTGCATTGACATCTCCTTCTTCCCGGAGGAGGCCAGCGGACTGCACGATGCAGCAGCAAAGAGTGGCAGCCGCGTGGTGGTGGACTGCGGCGTGATGCCGGGACTGGGCGGCATGCTGGCGGCGCGCTTCTCGCGGCAGTTTGACGAGCCGCTGTCAATGCGCATCCTGGTCGGCGGACTGCCGGAGGAACGCAGCTGGCCGTTCGAGTACAAGGCACCCTTCTCTCCGTCAGATGTGATCGAGGAATACGTCCGTCCGGCGCGGTACCTTGTGGACGGCAAACTGGTGACGATGCCGGCGCTCAGCGAGGTGGAGCCGCTGGACTTCCCCGGGATCGGCACGCTGGAGGCCTTTAACACGGACGGGCTGCGCAGCATCATGGCAACACTGCCCTATCCCTCGATGATAGAGAAGACGATGCGCTACCCGGGGCATGCCGATAAGATGCGCATGCTCAGGGAGCTGGGCTTCTTCGGCGAGCAGCCGGTCGAGACCGTACGTGGCAACAGCGTGGTGCCGCTGGAACTGACCAGCCGCCTGCTGTTTGACAACTGGAAGCTCGAGCCGGGGATGCGTGAGCTGACGGTGATGCGTGTAGAGGCCAGCGGCCTGAAGGACGGGCGCGAGCTGTCACTGTGCTGTGACCTGCTGGACCACACCGACCCGGACACGGGCGACTTCAGCATGGCGCGCACCACCGGCCTGCCGGCGGTGCTGTGTGCACGGATGCTGCTGGCCGGCAAGCTCGGCGTGGAGCCGGGCGTGACGGCACCGGAGACCATCGGCTTCGACGAGACGCGGCTGAACTACATCATCCGCGGCATGCAGCACTACGGCGTGCAGTTCGACATCAAGGAAGGAGGTCAGACGAAAGTCTGACAACCTGCTCCCGGCAACCTGCACCCTGGGATTATGGATACACCAGTATCCTGTCCTCGAAAATGACAACGATGTAATCGTGCAGGTCTCCCTTCAGCACTTCACAGTGCAGCGGGATCTCGCCGAATTCCTCATAGTGCACGTACTTCCCGTCGTACGATGTCACCAGCAGTGACCCACAGCGCTCCGGCGGGACGCAGACCAGGTCCCCGCCGTACTGCGGCAGGCGGACCAGCTGTATTGCGTACTCTGAGAACATGGAATTTGAATTGCGCAGGTATTGCTCCGGCAACGGCACCTTGCTCAGCTGTCCGCTGGCAAGGTCAGCCAGCCGCATTTCACACGTGAGCCGGCTGCGCTCTTCCGCGCTGAGGGACTGGAAATGCCTGAACTCGTCCAGTGCGTAGGCCGGGCTCTCAGTCGGTTGGTTGCTTGTGGGCCTGATCAGCTTGTCAAATTCCTGGCTGGCCTTTTCCATTTCCTTCATCTGCTTGGTGAATTCCGCTTCATCGACATTTTCGAAGTCGAAGTCTGAGTAACCACCGAAGATTCCAGCCATGCTGTCTGTCAACGGCGTGCTTGCCAACAGCACGCGCGGGATACCACCCTGAGGATCTGTCAGGACGCCGACCAAGGTATTCGCCTCCATGCCCTGCAGCACGTTGCGGGTCGGCATTCCGATCGCCGCCAGTTCAATGACCTCGTGTGTGCTCATCAGCAGTTCGCTGCGGCCGTCCCCGTCACTGTCAAGCACCAGCGGGACCCCATAAGACTTCTGCATGAACATGGAACCGACCTCCGCGCCATCCTTTCCCCGGACCATATACACGAAGCGGCCCTGTTCGTCCGTGCTTTCCACATAGGCCAGTTCGTCCTCGCCGTCGCCGTCAAAGTCAGCCACCATGGAATCACTGAGGAAATTCGCATGCCAGGTGACAACCCGCTTGCCGCTCCTGCCGTCGATCACAACCAGGTCCTCGTTCTCCCAGTCCCTGCGTGAGCTGTACTCCTCGTAGTACTTCACCACGAGGTCCGGCGTGCCATCGCGGTTGTAGTCCCAGGACACGGCAGTGCCAAGCACGTCGTCATTCTGGAAGGGGGCCTTGACCGGGCGGCTGCCGACAGAGTGCCAGCCGTCCTCCGCATCGAGGTAACTGAGCTGCTTGCCGTCAAGCTCAACGATTTCCATCACGCCGTCGCCATCGACATCAGCCTGGGGCTTGTAGCCCCAGTACATGAAGTCGTACATGTCCTCGGTCTTGTCCTTCAGCCAGGGATAGTCCTCCGGGTTCTCACCCTTGGCCAGGACTTCCTTCGTGAAATCCTGCTCTCGCTGCCAGAGCTCCTGCCCGGATTCAAGCCCATGCTGCTCCGGGTTGTCAAGCTCCCGCCAGGCCCATTGCTCCCCGATCAGGGTGCCAGCCGCCGGCAGCTCAACCACCAGCTGCCCGTCGACATACTTCGCATTCACACCCTTGGAGCGCAGCTGTATCGCCTTCAGCCGGTCCTTCAGGGCCCAGCCGCTGCCGCCGAGCACCAGCAGCACGAGCACGAAGAAGGCCGGATGGAGGAACCAGGGCCGCGGGGGCCTGACCGGCGGTCCGCTGTATGACACTTTTGCTGAATAGTCCCCTCTGTCCATGTGGCGATTATGTCAGATCAGGGCCCGGCATGCAAACTGCTGCGGCCCGATCCTTGCCCGCAGCGCTCCGATCAGATAACATAGGAGGTGTGAAGCTGCCTGGGTTCGTGATCTGGGCCATCAT
>JAGRNR010000067.1:0-20022 GCA_020440645.1 bacterium
GTTGGGATGCCCACCTTACTTTTCTTGTGGAACCAACTTCACTCCCATCCCCGCTGATGGGAGAAGAACCTTTTTTTGTGCCATATAATCTGGGCGTGGCGCAATGCCCGAGGAGCGATGATGTCCTTCACAAAACTGCTCAGTCCCGAGAACAGCCTGCTGGTCGTGATCGACCTGCAGGGCAAGCTGATGGACATGGTCTACCGTCCGCAGCTGGTCAAGCAGGCCACGATCCGCCTGATGCAGCTGGCGGAGATCTTCGAGGTGCCGGTGATCCTCACCGAGCAGTACCCGAAGGGACTGGGCACCACGCATGAGGACGTGCGCCAGGCATTCGACGGGCTGAGCGTGCCGACACGCTTCGTGGAGAAGCTGGCCTTCGGCTGCTGCGGCGACAGCGGCTTCGAGCAGGCCGTGGACGAGCTTCGCCCGGGCCTGCCGGACTCCGAGCTGCAGCTGGTGGTGGCCGGCATCGAGACCCATGTCTGTGTGATGCAGACCGTGCTGCCGAGCCTTGAAATGGGCCGGCAGGTGCACGTCTGCTGGGAGGCGGTCAGCGGCCGCGGCGAGGAGTACCGCCGCCATGGCCTGGAGCGCATGCAGCAGGCCGGCGCGGTGATCACGAACCATGAGTCCGTCTGCTTTGAATGGGCCCGCACGAAGGAGCATCCGCAGTTCAAGGCCATGAACCAGATCCTGCGCGAGGGCCAGCTGCACTAGGCAGCGGGAAACGATAGATGAGCAGCATGCGAATCAACCGTGCGATTGCGCAGGCCGGGGTCTGCAGCCGCCGTGCGGCCGAGCAGCTGGTCAGCAGCGGGCAGGTGCGGGTGAATGACAAGGTGGTGACGGACCTGGCCACCACGGTCGATGTGCATCGTGACCGCATCAAGGTGCGCGGCAAGCTGCTGCACTTCGAATTCAGGCACCACTACTATGTCTACTACAAGCCGCGCGGCGTTGTCAGCACGATGAATGACGAACTGGGGCGCGCCAGTGTCGGCGAACTGTGCGCCACGCTGCCGGGCAGCCCGCGGCCCGTCGGCCGGCTGGACCGTGCCAGCGAGGGCCTGATGCTCCTGTGCTCGGATGGCGAGGTTGCCAACCATATGACCCACCCGCGCTATGGGGTGAGCAAGCAGTACCGCGTGACAGTCAGCCCGCGCCTGAGCGAGAGCGATGCGCAGCGGATGGTGGACGGCGTGCGGCTGGAGGATGGCGAGGCGCATTTCGACACGATCGAGCTGGTCAGCCTCGAGAAGGACCGCAGCCGGCTGGAGGTCACCCTGTCCGAGGGGCGCAACCGGGTCATCCGCCGTGTCTGCGAAGCGCTGGGCTATGAGGTGCGCAGGCTGAAGCGTACGCGCTTCGGGCCGTTGATGCTGGACAAGATGGGCCCGGGGGAATACCGGGCGCTTAATGCCTCAGAGGTGCGCAACCTGCGCAAGTCACTGAAGCTAGAGCGCTGAGCTCAGGCTTCCTCGCGCTGGTTGTCGTTGACGGGGTATTCGACATCTTCGCCGTCGTACCAGCCGCTGGCCCCGGAACCCTGTCCGGCCCCGGAACTGTCCAGGTTGAACTTGATCAGCTCACTGCGCGCGGCATTGAAGGTGTTGCTCAGCATGTCGGCGGTTTCAGCAAGGGCGGACAGGCCACCGCTCACTGCGGAGGTCAGGTCCTCGATCAGGTCGCTTTCGCCCTGCTCGTAACCAAGCAGCTGTCCACGGCGGCGACTGCGCCGTCCCTCGCGGAACTCGGTCGCCACGACAACCGCCGTGGCGGAAAGCACTACTCCCAGACCAGCGCCGATCCAGAACCAGCCCAGAGCGACGCCGCCGCCGAACTTATCAGAGTCATCCTTAGCCATCACTGGAATTATACAACCCATGCGCTGCATGTCCTGTTTATCGGCATCGGTGCTGGCTGCTGCAATGCGCGAGGGGCTGGATGCTAGACTACTACTTCGCATGAAGGAGGAAGCTGGATGTCGCGCAATCTGGGGGTAATCGGATTCGGTCTGATGGGCAGTGAGATCGCACTGCTCGGTGCCATGGCCGGCTGGGAAGTGCACGCGGTGGCCCGCAATGTCGAGAAGATGGAGCCCGTCGTGGCCCGCCTCGGCAAGGTGCTGCGCATGCTGTCCCGGGACGAGAAGCACTTCGCCCGCGAGCAGCTGGCCACGGACGAGGGCCGCCAGGCGATCATCGAGCGCATCCACCTGCATACCGAGCTGTCCAGCCTGTCCGGCTGCGACTACGTGATTGAAAGCGCCCCCGAGGTGCTGGAGCTCAAGCACGCGATCTTCAGCGAACTGGCCGGCATCTGCCGCGAGGACTGCATCCTGGCGACGAACACCAGCAGCTTCGGCATCACGCAGATCGCCGCCGCGACGAACTGCCAGGAGCGCGTGATCGGGATGCACTTCTTCAACCCGCCGACGGCGATGGCACTCGTCGAGGTGATCCCGGGGCTCAACAGCAGCGAGGACACAACCAGCCGCACGGAGGAGTTGGCCCAGCAGATGGGCAAGACCAGCATCCGCGTGCAGGAAACTCCTGGCTTCGTGGTCAACCGCATCCTGACCGCGATGATGAACGAGGCGATGAACCTCTATGAGGAGGGGGCGGCCAGCATCGAGGACATTGACACAGCGATGAAGCTGGGCGCGGGCTTCCCGCTCGGGCCGTTCAGGCTGGCGGACCTCGTCGGGCTGGACACATACGAGCATACCTGTGACAGCATCTACCGCGAGACCGGCCGGCAGCATTTCAAGACCCCGCGCACGGTCAAGCAGTACGTCAAGGGCGGCAGGCTGGGGCGCAAGAACCGCCACGGCTTCCATAAGTACTAAGCGCTGGCCAGTTTAAGCCGGAAGTCAGTCCCACACAGGGCCCAGGCCTGCTGTATGTCATAAACTGACGGGTAAATTGCGCCAAATTGGCAGCCCACAAAGGGTTCAATCCACGTATAATATGTGCGGTTGATGGGAATTTAATCGCAGGTGGGTTAGCGATGAACGTCAAGTTCTATGGATCAGGCGAATGCGTGGAGTGCCAGGTCGGGATGTTCCTGCTGGACAGCTACGCAGTCAACTATGAATACCTCGATGTCCAGAGTGACCAGCAGGTCGCGATGGAGCTGAGGTCACTGGTCGGTACGCAGGAGGCGATCAGCCTGCCTGCCATCGTCGTCGGGGACCGCCTGCTGTGCGATCCGACCGAGGATGAGCTGGCCGACGCAATGGGGATCTCCTGATTCCCGGGATCAGATAAGTGGATAAAAGGGGCTGCAATTGCGGCCCCTTTTGATTTTCTGGCTCAGCTGAAGCTTCGCCAGTCTAGCGCTGGGGCGAAAGCAAGTTTCGCCCGGTCGCGCTGAAGATACAGGAGTTTGTAGGGTGCATCGCGCAAGAGGAGTGGAACTTGTTTCACTCCGGTTTGCCGACCGCCGAGCGCTTGCGTGAGGCGGCAGATGAATCCAGTCTGGGCCTGCGCTGGCGCATTCGCTGCCAGCGGGTCGGCCGGAAGATCCTGCAGCAATGAGCAATGAAGAGTGAGCAATGAGTGCCATGAGGCATGGCGGATACTTCGATTTCCCTGAGGCTCATTGCTCATTTCTCATTGCTGTCCTGACCAATACCAGTCACGTCATGCGTCGACAGCCTGGATGGCCGGCGGCAGGATACCGCCGCAACGGATGCGAGTAATGGGCAATGCACCCGATCTGAGCAACATCGCCCATTAGTGATCACTCGACTCCATCCAGCTCAGTGCACTCCGTGGGATACGAAGCTGTCAACGTACAGCTTGTCCGTCACGAGGATATGGCTTGTCAGCCAGCCCTTGAGGAACTTCATCGTGTCGGTGGTGACCATGATGCGGCCTTCGTCGAGCTCCTGCTTCAGGTCCGCCACCTTCTCGATGAAGTCATCATGCTCCTGCTTGTGGGCCTTGTAACCGCTGAAGCCGCAGGCCAGCATCTCCTTCTCCTCATGGGCGAAATGCGTCTTGGCATAGGCGGCCATGCGGGCGATGATACGGCCCACGACATCCTTCCCATGCTGCTGGAGCATTGCATCATTCAGCTCGTTGATCATGTTGACGAGCATCCTGTGTTCGTTGTCAACAAATCCGACTCCGGTGGCGAGATCGTCACCCCACTTGATCAATGTCATTTGTCACTCCTCATGCACTGCCTATATTGGGCATTTCAGACAGCTAATCTCTGGATTGCTAAGTGATACCGTGGTTTCAGTTGACTGACAGTTCAGTTGATGAACCACTGCAGTGAAGTCCGGGTTATGCCGCTGGCGAAGTTGGCAGGTCACCGGATTGGCGACATTCCTGACTGTTTCCCCAAAAGCCGGCAGAAGTGTTGGATGACAACGGCTGGCTGGCAGGTTATGCTGCATGTGTAGGGGACCACCGGCGTATTATGGGACAGGCAGCTGCGGCTGCCACAGGGGAGGACCTTGCATGGGGAGATTGTTGCCAACCGGCCTGGCCGGATTGCTGTTGTTCGCTGGCATGGGCTGTACCGGGGGACCGGCGCCAAGCGTGACAGGCAACGAAACCTTCGCGACCGGAGAAGGGAGCGCCGGGGTGGACGGCACTGCATTGCACGAGAGGCTCACTGCGGAATTCGAGCGCCTCGGCGTGGACCCGCAGCGCAGTGCATCCAGCCCGCCGCAGGGGGATGGCAACGCTGTGTTCGACCTGAGCGCGCAGCCCTACGACCCGGATGGCCCGGACGGGCCGGAGCCGACGCACATCCGGCTGGAATGGACGGAGCGCCTGCTTGGTGACTACGACCAGAATGGCGAGGTGCTGGCCAGTGACCTGGCGGCGCTGGCGCAGAACTTCGGCCGTACCGTCAGCTACCGCAACACTTCCAGCACGGGTGAACCCGGCTTCTACCCCGAGGGTTCAGTCAGCAGCTACAACTGGCGGATGGCCCGCATTGACGGGGATGCCAGCGGGGAGATCGGGCTGTCGGACCTGACGGTGATCGCGCAGCACTTCGGCGAAAGCATCGACGGCTACCGGGTCTACCGCCTCGGTCCGGGCTCGATCGTCTACTACATGATGCCGCATCCGCAGGACCCGTGGTTGCCATTCTCGATCGGCCGCTACGAGTCGGGCGGCGGCGGCAAGCAGGTGGTGCGCTACAGCTTTGAGGACATTGCCACGGAGGCGGGCACCTACCGCTACTTCGTCGTGCCCTATGACATTGAAAGCGGTGAGGAAGGCCGGGCCAGCCTGGCGTTTGCCAACGGGTTGTAGGCGCGAGGCCAGACTTCAGCCTGGCAACCACGCCTGCGGCGTGGCAGGCAGTAGTCAGTGGTCAGTGGTCAGTGGGCAGTAGGCAGGATCAGAAGCAGAATGAGAATCTGAGGAAGGAAAAGGAAAGGGGCTGCATAAGCAGCCCCTATGTGATGTCTGTGGTTGTCGTCAATCACACGGCTCAGTACAGTCTGAAGTAACGCAGGTAGGGAGTCGCACCGGTTATCCGGTAGGCAATCGCCGGGTCACCCTGGTATTCAAGCAGGGAAGTCGATTCACCGGATGAATCCGTGGTAGCAATTGCAGTCGGTGCCGGCCAACTGGTTCCATTGCTGTCATCGGAACGAACGTACATCAGGTCAAAGTCCACCAGCTTGTGGCAGGCGATCGCCGGCCGGCCGGCAATCACCGCCAGACTGGCTTCAGTGCCGATCTGGCTGGCTCCACCGATGATCACGGGCGTGCCCCAGGCGCTGCCCTGGGCATTCGTGGCACGTACGTAGTTGAGGTCAAGGTTGCTTTCATCGTGGTAGGCGATGGCCGGGAAGCCGTTCACGATTGCCAAAGAGCAGTGCTTGCCCACCATGTCCGTTGCATCTACGGTGACCGGCGCTGACCAGCCGGTACCGAGTGTGTCAGTGGCGCGCACGTACATCAGGTCGTCAGCATCATCCTCATAGTAGGCGATGGCCGGGTTGCCGGACACGATCTCGGCCGACAGGTAGCTGCCGTTCATGCCGGGGGCGTAGACCGTCAGCGGTGTTTCCCAGCTTGTTCCCTGGGCATCACTGGCGCGAATGAACATCAGGTCTTGGTCAGCGTTGTACATGTAGGCAATCGCCGGGAAGCCATCCACGACGAACAGGTCGGCGGCATAACCCGTGTCCTGCTGGTCTATCCACTGCGGGCTGCCCCAGCTGTTGCCGACGGCATCATTCGCCCTGATGTAGGAGAGGGAGGGGGTTGAGTAATCGGCATATGCAATCGCCGGGCGGCCGTCGATCACCGCCAGCGAGGGGTTGTGGCCGGTGCTGCCGGAGAAGTCGATGGTCTGAATCGTCCAGGACGAGCCCTGTTCGTTCTGTGCACGGGCATACCTGAGTGCACCATTGGCATCATCGTAATATGCAATCGCCGGCAATCCGGCCACGATGGCCATCGAGCAGTCATAGCCAACGAAGTCAGCGGGGTCCACGGTGTAATCCGCATCCCCGTGCGAGGTGATGCTTACTGTGGCAATGGCCGTGGCACCCTGGTCATCCGTCACGCGCACGCTGCATTCATAGATACCGGCGGAGAAGTCGACCTGCGGCGCGGCCTCGCCATTGTTGAAGGCCTCGTCTCCAGTGTCGCCGAATGTAAGATCGCCATTGAAGTCCCATTCGTAGTTGACGATGCTGCCGTCCGGGTCGCTGCTGTCGAGGGCGCTGAAGTTCACGGTCAGCGGCTCATTGCCGCTGTAGGCATCGGCCTGCAGGTCCGCTGTGGGAGGCAGGTTGCCCTGCGGAGCGCCGAAGGCGTACAGCTTGAAGTCATTGCCACCACCGATGTAGACCGTGCCGTCCGCCCCGATGGCCGGGGAGGAGCGAATGACATTCCCGGCCTGGTACTCCCACTTGAGGCTCCCATCAGGGTTGATGGCATGCACCTTCTTGTCCCAGCCACCGATGTAGACAGTGCCGTCAGCATCGATGGCCGGGGATGAATCAATCACGCTGCCTGTTGCATAGGTCCATTTCCCGCTGCCGTCCGGATTGACTGCATGGAGACTACCGTCACCGCCGCCGATGTACAGCGTCCCATCCTTGGCGATGGCCGGCGAGGACTGGAAATACTCACCGGTCTGGTAGGCCCAGGCTTCCGTGCCATCCGGGTTGACAGCATAGAGCTTCCAGTCGGAACAGCCGAAGTACACCATGCCGTCCGGTCCGATGGCCGGCGAGCCGTAAATTGCATTGCCAGTGTCGAAAGTCCACTGCTGGGTGCCATCCAGGTTGATGGCATGGAGCTTGTTGCCATTGCTGCCGACATAGATGGTTCCATCAGTTCCGATGGCGGGCGTGGACTGGATCTTGCTGCCCGCGTTGTAGGTCCACTTCACTGTGCCGTCCGCATTCAGTGCATACAGCTTGTTGTCATCGCTGCCGATGTAGACAGTGCCGTCCGGTGCGATGGCCGGTGATGATTCCACATTCCCTCCGGTTGTGTAGCTCCAGAGGAGCTGGCCCCCGGGGCTGATGGCGTAGATGACGTTGTGGAAGGCGGCGCTGCCAACATAGACCTTTCCGTCATCACCGATGGCGGGTGAGGAAACGAAGGAGCCCGGTGCCGAGTAGTTCCACTTAAGCGTTCCGTCCGGATTGATGGCGTAGAATTTATCGTCATAGCAGCCGACATAAATGGTCCCGTCAGCGGCGATTGCTGGTGATGAAATTACCGCACCGCCGGTGCTGAAGGCCCATTTCAGTGAGTTGGTCTGAGCCCCCGTGTAGGGGCTGCGTCTGGTGTTGCGGCTGTCACGGCCGAAGGCCTGGCCAGGAGGTGTGCAGGCTGGGCACTTCGTTGATGCGCAGGCTGGCAGTTGCTGTGTCCTGCGCGCCGTTGTCATCCGTGACTCGTACGCCGACATTGAATACGCCCATCTCATCGTACTTGCGGCTGATGCTGCTGACGGCGCCGCTTCCGTCATACAGGCCGTCGCCATTGAAGTCGTACTCGTACAGAACGATGCTGCCATCAAGGTCTGCGGAGCTGGAAGCATCCAGTGTCACGAGGACTCCCGTGTCGCCGTATGTCGGGTCAACGTAGAGGTGTGCGGACGGATCGATGTTGTCAGGATCGGGCTCCTGGCTGACAACGATCGTCACGGTGTCCACGTCCCATGCCCCCTGGTCGTCCAGTACGCGCAGCTTGGCGTTGTATACCCCGGCTGCGGAGTAAGTGTGCATGGCGGAAGTGACGTGTACGATGTCCGTGTCGTCCCAGACATCGTATGTGCCGTCACCGTCGAAATCCCAGCCGCCGCCGACCACCGTGCCGTCAAAGTCCGTGCTCTCGCTGCCGCTGAAGCTGACATCCAGCGGGGCGGCCCCGCTTGACAGGTCGGAGCTGGCGACAGCCACCGGGCGGCTGTTGCCGGTGACCACCAGGCTGACGGCGCCGAGCGCCACCGCCGTGCCCTCCGGGCCAGTGCCACGTACGCGCGGGCGGATGATCCCGAGGCTGGTTGTATCAACCTGGGCGATGCCTGACGAGTTGCCGGTGATGTCATAGATGCCGTCGCCGTCCAGATCAAAGTCATACTGCTCTGCACCAATGGCTGTCAGGGATACGGATTCGGACAGGATCCCGCTGGGCTTGTCAACGTTTATTGCCAGTTGCGGCGGAGTTCCCGCAAGCGGGATCGCGGAAGCGATGTCACTGAGCGGGGACTCATTGCCGGAGATGTCAACGGCACTGACGCGGACGTACGCCGCATTGCCGGACGGCATGGCCAGCAGGTGCTGGTTGAAGCCCTCCAGGCTGTCAAGCCGGAGCACGCCCGCCTCGTCGCCGCTGATGAATTCAGCACTTGAGTGGTAGATCCGGTAACCGGCCAGGTCGCCTGCGATCACGCTGTCCCAGTCAAGCAGCAGGGTACCGCTGAGCGCAGTGGCTGACAGGCCGCTGGGCTGGGGTGGAGCGCTGCTGTCCGCCGGGTCCTCCGGGTTCATGCCGATGCCGACGATGTCAGCCGCACTGCCGCCGTGCACCAGCACGCTGATGAACAGGTTGCCGAGGCTGGAAGTGTAGGGGCCCTGCAGGGCGGTGGAGATGCGCACATGGTTGTCGGTGAACGGGCCGTGCCACTGCCAGCGGCTGCTGCCATAATCGGCGAGGCCGAGGTAGTAGCCCTTGCCGGCCAGCAGGTTGGCATCCACGCTGACTACACCGGGATGGCCGCCAGCGAGCGGGATGCGGAAGGTGGCCTGCGCTGTGGTGCCAGCGGTACTGGCAATCCGGCTGGCTTCGCCGTTGTCAGTCACATCGCCGGAGGAGCTGAAGCGCTCCACACCGGGGATGAACTCACTTTGCTGGTTGATGGCGCTGGCTGTGCGCTGTGCGGGAATGACCTGGCCGTTGCCGTCAAGCTGCTCCCAGGGCTGTACCTTGTCAATTGGTAGAGCGGAAGGCCAGCCGGGAATTCCTTCGAGCGGCTGCCCGGTCTGCAGTGCGGTTTCCGTTGCAGGTTCCAGGCACTGCTGCTTCCCGCCGCAGGACAGGCTGGCAATCCCCAGCAGCAAGGCTGGGAGGATCGAAATGAGGCGCAGGACGCCGGTTCAGACATCAGTGCGGGTGCGCATGGCTGTCTCCGGATTATCTATCTGGTTCGCCGGCCCGGCAGGGCAGGGCGTATTAGTTTAGCCTGAATTGCCAGCCCCTGTCGGAAACTGTATAAAGCCTGACATCAGGGATGAGAGTGCTGTCTGATACATCTGTTGGCAGCGTCTGCATGGCATGTGAAGGAGGGGTGAGGAGACACAGATTCAAGTAGTCATTGAGTCAATAAGTCAATGTATGGCAGCAAGCTGCTGAAGTTGACTTGTTGACATGAGGCCTGAACGTTGATCCGGCTATAGCCAGGCTGACAGCCCGGCCTCCGTTTGATGCTTCTTATTCCGTCGACTGTTGCCAGACTATTGTCCGGTATCCTTTGAGCGGCTTGCGCCGCCATACCGCGCCAGGCTTGCGCCTGGCCTCCTACATTTCGAGGTCGGCCTTGCGGAAGAAGCGCTTCAGGGAATAGGCCATTGTGGCCTTGCCCATCTCGGCGATGCCCTGGGTGAGCGGGATCTCCTTCGGGCAGACCTTCACGCAGTTCTGCGCATTGCCGCAGTCCACGATGCCACCGGGCTGCATCAGGTACTCGAGGCGCTTGTCCTCGTGCATCTTGCCGGAGGGGTGCGCATTGAACAGGCGCACCTGGCTGATCACACTCGGGCCGACGAAGTCCGACCTGTCATTCACCTGCGGGCAGGCGTCCAGGCAGCAGCCGCAGGTCATGCAGCGGCTGAGCACGTACATCCAGCTCTGGTCCTTCGGGCTCTGGCGCGGGCCGGGGCCGAGGTCATGGGTGCCGTCGATGTCGATCCAGGAGTGTGATTCCAGCAGGGCGCGGAACATCCGGTCGCGGTCGATCAGCAGGTCACGCACAACCGGGAAGGTGCTCATCGGCTCGAAGCTGATGTGCTCACCCTCGCTGACGAGGTAGCTGCAGCCCTGGCGGGGGATGCCGTTGATGCGCATGCTGCAGGCACCGCAGACCTCCTCCAGGCAGGAGCTTTCCCAGACCACCGGGGCGACCGGTTTGCCATCCGCGGTGACGGGGTTCTTCTGGATCTCCTGCAGGCAGGAAAGCGCGTTCATGCCCGGCGTCCAGGGGACATCGAACTCCTGCCAGTAGGACTTCGCGCCAGGCTCATCCTGGCGGAGGACCTTAACTCTCACTGTCTGTGCCATTGCAAACGTCCTTGTCTGGCCCGGATGGCCCGCGGGCCCTTCCGGAGTGAGTAATAGCTTAACACCGGAAGTCGGTCCGAGGACAGGCAGCGGCCTGATGATGGCCTGGACGATTCTTGAGGATCTTGGGCAACCGCTGTGATATGCTCGACGAACTAAGGATTTGTGTACCGAAAGTCAGGCACACATCCGATCCTGGAGCAGTGGATGGTCAGGCAGAAAGCAGCCAGTGATGAATCGGCAGGGGCGGAGGTGCAGCATTCCGGCGAGCGGATCTGTGAATTCGTGATTGCACTGTTCCATGGCATGGGGCTGCAGAACCGTTATGCCACACTTGATGAGCTGGTCCAGTTCATGATACGCAGCCTCTGCAGCGAGCCGGACCGGATCATGCAGGATGGCAGGCAGATCCGCGTCTCCACCCATACGCACCGCGAACGCCGCGACCGCGATGTCGTACTTTCACTGCAGCCGTCGCAGTTGCATCCCGATATCGCAGCCAGGCTCGGCGGACGCAGGCTGGTGATCCGCTGTTCCGAAGTTTACTGGGCGCCAATCACAAGTGGCCGGGCCAAGGCCTGGAAGACCATCCTGTGGCTGCTGGGAGGGCTCAGCTCAGTGGTGCGCGCCTTTGTGACGATGCAGCGCTGGCAACGGCCGGACAAGCAGGATGAGCAGGAAGCGGCACGGGCCCGGGGCCGCAGCCGCAGTGGCGAGCAAGCGGGGGAGGACCGTGGGCAGGCCTATGGCCAGATGGAAAGCCTGGCTGAGGTCTGGCGGCTGATTAAACTGCTGACTAGGCTGGCTGTGGTAATCATCGTGCTGCCGCTGATCGTGATGTCCCTGAGCGTGGTGGTGCTCGGATGGCTGGCGGGCTGGGCGGTGCACCTGGCGAGCCGCCTGCCTGCAATCATGGAGATCAACCGCTGGTGGGAAGGTCTGCATGCCAGTGTGCATGACGTGGTTGCCAACCCATGGATGCTGGGGGACTCGCCGCTCCTGCAGCAGTCGACCTGGCTGGCACTGCTTGCAGTGCTGTTACCGCTGCTGGTGCATTATGTCGGCACAGCCGTGCTTGTTGGCAGCGTGAGCACTCCGCATTCCGGCAATGACACAAAACGCAACGACCGCCACCGCCGGGCCAGGCCGGCTGTGTTCAGCTGCTTCCTGCTGCTGCTGGCGATCGCATACTGGCTGGTGGCCGGGGGTTGCCATCAGCACTGGCAGGTGCTGACATCGCAGATGCAGGCCAGTGCGGATGCCCTGGGACAGCTGCCACGGCTGCATGCCTGGGCCTGGCTGGCGCTCTCCCTTCCGCTGGCAAGCCTCCTCGCCCTGCTGGCCATGATGGGATTGCGCATCCTCAGGGAAGGCTGCAGCTGGCAACGACTGCTCGGATTCGGCACAGGCCTTGTGCTGATCGCAATGGCATTGAGGGGCTGGCTGGCAGGCGACAGCACCGGAGCCGCGCTGGCTGTGCTGCTGATCCTGGCTGGCACCTGGCTGGCGCTGATCCACCGCGGCCTGCTGTTCTTCCGTGAGTACCTCGGCGATGTCGCAGCCTTCGTGTCAACCAATGAAAATGACGACATGTTCCGGCTGCGCCGCGAGATCCTGCAATTCAGCGAGGAGAAGCTGGAACAGGTGCTGGGCCGCGACCTGATGCCAAACCAGCTGCCGGACCGCTATGAAGCAAGTGAGGACGTACGCCGGCGGGCACCGAATGTGATCGTGCTGTCCCACAGCCTTGGCACGGTGGTGGCCTACCAGGCCCTATGCCGCTACTTCGAACGCCTGCAGGAGCTTGACCGCATTGAGGACCTGAACACGCTTCGCAGCGGACAGCGGCGTGTGGGCATGCGCCTCGCCGGAGAGATGCAGTCGCGCCTGAAGCTGTTCGTGACCTTCGGCTCGCCGCTGGACACCATCGGGATGGCCTTCAACGCCCTGCATTCCGGCAAGCCGGTGTTTGACCGCGTTGTCAGCAACGCGCGCTACCTGCACGGTTCACCCGGTGTGTTCGCGCACTGCCGCTGGGTCAACTGGTGGCACCACGGGGATGTGGTCAGTGCCAAGGTACTGTGGCATGCCGGGGCCTGCGTGCCGGAGAACAGGAAGTACCCGCTGCCATCACCCTGGGTTGTCAACCACAGCGCATACCTGCTTTCGAAGCAGGTACAGGAGGACTTCCGCAGGGAATTCGAACGGCTTCTTTGATGGAAAGTGCCCGCAAAGCGTAAGGTCCGGCCAGGCGGCTGGTCCCTGCAGGGCGCTTGACGTAGTAGAATATCTGTGCCAATCCAGCCAGACAGGTTCAATTCATGAAGCCAGCAGCTTTTTTACTAATCCTTCTGATCCTCGCCGGATGCAGCTCCGGCCTGCAGTCCGGCAGCAACCACTCAATGACACCGGCATCGCTGCATCAGCAACTCCCGCCGCTGGGCAGCCTGGTGCGCAGCAGCAGTGAAACAAGTGGTGCAGAGCTGAACGGAGCACAGTATTCAGCGATACTGCCCAGCCAGAACGCGGCAATCGAAGGAAACTGCGGTGTGCTTACCGCCGGCGGAGCAATGGGAGGCGAGATTGCCTATGTGATCTACAGCTTCAGCCTGCCGGATTACACAGGAGACCCTGAACTGGAGCTGCAGTGCAGTGCAGCGGTGAACGGGCTGTATGTCGGGTTCAGTGATTACGGCAGCGGCCGCTGGAAATTCGTGCAGGCGGGCAGCGCGCCGATCCAGAACATTCCATTCGGCAATCCGACGGGGATGTTTGCGGCTGACGGCGGGTTCCTGGTGGCAGTGCTCATCGCGGCAGATGCACAGGCCACGGTTGAGCGGCTTGCGATCGGTACACCTCCTGCCGGCAACAAGCCGCCGCTGGCAGTGCTGAATGTTGACAATGCCTTCGGCGAAGCGCCATTCACGGTCAATTATGACGCGAGTGCCAGCTCAGACCAGGACGGGAGCATCACTCTGTATGAGCTGGATCTGGATGACGACGGGACTTACGAGACCAGCCAGGACACAGCGCCGGCTGGAAGCTTCGAGATCAGCACTGAAGGCAGTTACCCCATTAAGCTGCGCATTACGGATGATGGCGGGGCCAGTGCATTGACAACCGTGGTTGTAACTGCAGGATCCGGCTGGCAGGACAGCGGGGCGACCATCAGCACAGATACCTATGTCGTGGGCAGGGTGGATTTCGATGCGGACGGAGCGCCGCTGATTGTGCACACTGGTAATGACTTCGGCCTCAGCCATACCCGTGCACTGGATGGAAGTGGCGAAAGCTGGCCGGCGGGTCCGACCGCAATTGACAGCAATGGTTACCTGAAGAACCTGTTCATTGCGAAGCTTCAGGGCCGGCCATGTGTGGCCTATTCCATGGACATTGACGAGGGATCGCCGGAAGACCTCGAACTCAGGTTCGTTCTGGCACAGAATGCGGCAGGCACCGCCTGGGGCACCCCGGTGACGCTTCCTGAAACGGAGCTGATGCAATCAGTGGTCGGTCTGGCAATCGTTGACGGAAACCCGGCTGTTCTGTTCCAGCAATTCGTGCACGCCGATAGCAAGTCCTACCTTTATTACAACAGGGCCAGCGACAGCCTGGGCGATACATGGGGCAGTCCGGTGAAGGTCAGCGAGCTCGATGTGACAATTGAGGAACAGTCCAACCTTCTTGTGTTTGGTGGTGTCCCCTGCGTGGCATTTGCCCATTCACCTTTGGGATCACCCGACACAGAGCTGCGACTGGCTCGTGCTGCGGATCCACAGGGCGGCAGCTGGCAGGCGGATGAACTGATAATCCAGACTGATCTGTTTGATAGTTGTCCGCCAGCCATGGCAGAGCTTGACGGGAAGCTGGCGATAGCCTACCTGGATTTCAGCAATGTATACATCGTGCGGTCAACGGATGGCACTGCAAGCTCCTGGGACAGCCCGCAGGTTGTGGCCAGCACTGCCTTCAGCTTCAGTCTGGCCTTCCATGACAGCTTTGGCCATCCGGCACTGAGCTGGTCCTCGCTGACTCCCTATACGATTGCGGAGGCGAAGTACATCCGCGCGCTGGACAGCAGCGGCAGCAGCTGGCCGGCGAGTGCAAGTGTGATCACCTCAGTCACGGAGAATGTCTCCTCCTACTCCTATTCGATGGTGGAGGCGGGAACACTGGGTGGTCTGCCTGCCGCCTTCACCTCCAGGCTGAATGACCCGCTTAAGTTGAGCATCCTGAAGTAGGTAGGGTCAGGCTGCAAATCGTATCCAGCCTGGTTGCCTGTATGGGGACGGCCTGTCCCGGGGTGCAATGCACTCCGGAAGGCAGCTGCTTGACCATGTTGTCAGCAGAGCTCCGTACAAGCACTGCAACGGGTATCCCCCGCAACCATTTAAACAAGTAGCTTAGTTGCCAGACTCTCGTCTGGCCTCCGTTGCCCGGCTGACACCGGGCCTCCGTTGTGCGACTTGCGCCGCACCTCCTTACTTCGTTTCCTGGCCGCCGTGGCTGGCAGCCTTGTAGCTGCGCTTGCGCGGCTTGATCAGGGAAATGTCGACGTCCTCATAGCTGAACTGCGGGTTGCGGGTGCCGTCGTAACTGGCGATGGTGGTCTTCTGCCAGTTCTCGTCGTCACGCTCCGGGAAGGCCGGCTTGTAGTGCGCCCCGCGGCTCTCATTGCGGTTGAGCGCGCCGCGCGCGATCACCTTGCTCAGCAGCAGGCGGTCACGCAGCTCGCGGATGAAGATGATCTCCTGGTTGGAGGTGGTGCTGGCATCGTGCAGGTTGATGCTGTCCCAGCGGTCCAGCAGTTCGTCCAGCTTCACATCCAGCTTCTGGAGGTCGTCATTGTTGCGCACCACC
This sequence comes from bacterium, assembly GCA_020440645.1. Classification (GTDB taxonomy): domain Bacteria; phylum 4484-113; class 4484-113; order 4484-113; family JAFGCY01; genus JAHEFU01. Next base: position 15,642 of record JAGRNR010000067.1, read on the forward strand.
GTGCAGAACTTCGTCATGTTCTCCTGCAGCTCGGCCTGCAGGCGGTAGGCATTCTCGCTGCCATCCATCTTCCTGACGGCGGCGTAGGCATCGTCCTGCTGCTTCACATGAGCACTGGCATCGGCGTCGCTGCATTCGCCAAGCGCGCTGTTGGCAGCGATGTAGGCCGCCATCTGCGGGCCGAGCACGCGTCCGGCCCACAGGCAGGACAGCAGGCTGTTGGCACCGAGGCGGTTGGCGCCGTGGTACTGGTAGTCAGCCTCGCCACCGGCGAACAGGCCGTTGATGTTTGACATGTGCTGGTAATGGTCCCAGTTCTCCGGCAGGTCGGACTTGCGGCTGGTCTCCGCGCCGTAGCCGATGTACAGGCCGCCCATCGTGTAGTGCATCGAGGGGAAGACGCGCATCGGGCCGTTGTAGGGGTCCTCGCCCATGAACTTCTCGTAGATCTCCAGCACGCCGGCCAGCTTGCGGTGCAGCACGTCGTTCGGGATATGCGAGACGTCGAGGTAGACCTCCCAGCGGCCGCCGATGCCCATGCCCTGGTTGACGCAGACGTCGAACAGTTCGCGCGAAGCCACATCGCGTGGCACCAGGTTGCCATAGGCAGGGTACTTCTCCTCGAGGAAGTACCAGCGCTCAGCCATCGGGATGTCCGCGGGCCTGCGGGTATCACCGGCCTTCTTCGGCACCCAGACGCGGCCGCCCTCGCCACGGACGGACTCAGAGATCAGGCGGTTCTTGTCGGTGCCTGGAATGGCAGTCGGGTGGATCTGCAGGAACTCGCCGTTGGCATACCAGACTCCCTGCTGGTAGAGCCGCGCGGCGGCGCTACCGGTGCAGATCACGGAGTTGGTGGTCTTGCCGAAGATGCTGCCGATGCCGCCGGTGCAGATCGCCACGGCGTTCGCCTTGAGCGCCATGTTCTGCATCGAGTGCATGTCGGTCATCACGATCCCGCGGCAGTTGTTGTTGCCATCCTTGATGATGGACTGGAAGGAGTGGTGCTCGAACTTGCGCACCTTGCCCCTGGCCTCCCAGGCGCGCACGCCCTCGTCCAGCGCGTAGATCAGCTGCTGGCCGGTGGTGGCGCCGGCGAAGGCCGTGCGGTTGTAGAGCGTGCCACCGAAGCGGCGGAAGTCCAGCAGGCCCTCGGCCGTGCGGTTGAAGGTCACGCCCATGCGGTCCAGCAGGTAGATCACCTTCGGCGCGTCATAGCACATGTCGCGCACCATCGGCTGGTTGGCAAGGAAGTCGCCGCCGTAGATGGTGTCGTCAAAGTGGAACTCCGGGCTGTCGCCCTCGCCCTTTGTGTTGACGGCGCCGTTGATGCCGCCCTGGGCGCAGACGCTGTGGCTGCGGCGCACGGGCACGTAGCTCACGAGGTCCACGCTGCAGCCGTTCTCGCAGGCGGTGATGGCCCCCATCAGGCCGGCCAGCCCGCCTCCGACGATGATCACTCTCTTTTCATCACTCATTGCCAGTTTCCTGTGGTGCAGCCACCAGGCGGCACCGTGGTGCTCCTAATCTATGCCCGTCCCTGACGGGTCCATTGACTTCTCGATCCAGGCTGCGACATTCCTGTCGCCGTCCGAATGTTTCCAGTCATATGTCGGGTAGGCAGATGTGAAGGGGTACTGCTGCCTGTCGCGTCCAGGGTATGTCAGGCGGCCCATCGGGTTCGGCCCCTTCTTCACGGTATTGCCATTCTCGTCCGGTATGTCGTGCACATGGATTGCCAGGATGCCTCGCTCAAGTTCGAGGCTGCGCTGCAACATCGCGCCGATCCAGGGCTTTTCGAAGGTGCGTTCGCCGACCAGCAGGCAGGTGACCGCGCTGTCGCCGAGCTTCTCGTCAATCAATTCCTGCAGGCCCTGCTCACCCAGCTCCGCTGCCGCTTCCCAGCTCTCGTCCGTCCAGTCACTGAGGCGGTTCTGGTCAACCGTGCCGGTCAGGGCCGAGACATGCAGTGCGCGCTGCCGGTCGCGTTCCGCATGGAAGCAGAAGTAGACCGGGTGCTTGCGACTGTTGCCCTGCTGGACCATTGCCATTTCCTCCTACTGGGCCGCCGAGGCCCAGGGAGCCATGGTCAGGCCCCAGATCGATGCGAAGCCCAGCAGCACGCCGATTGCGCCGATGCCGAGGCCCAGCGTGAGGGCGAAGCGCTGGCTCTCCTTGCTTGTAGAGAAGCCCCACTTGCAGGCGAAGTTGTAGATGCCGTTGCCGAAGTGCCAGGCCGCGATCAGCACGAACAGGGCGTAGAGCGTAGTCATCACCCAGCTGTCCTTCAGCAGGCCGTTCATCAGGCTGTAGATCTCGAATTCGGTATGCGTGCCGTTCTGGGCGTTGCCAAGCTTGATGCGCGTGTGCACCCACCAGGTCTGCCAGAGGTGCACCATGATCATGATGAACAACAGCACGCCGGTGATGCGCTGGAAGGTGTAGCCCCAGTTCTCGGCCCAGCCGTGCTTCGGGCGGGTCACGTTGTGCTCCGCCTTGGTCGCGATCACCACGCCGAGGATGGCGTGGAACAGGATCGGGATGAATATGCCGCCGATCTCCAGCGCCCAGAGGTAGGGGATCTGGTCGAGGAAATCGGGGACCCACTGGTACTGCTGCGGGGACTGTGCGGCACGGCTGTTGAGGAACATGTGCAACAGGAAGAATGCACCGACCGGGATGATCCCCGACAGGCTGTGCAGCCGTCTGAGCAGGAAGTAGTTCTTCTGGATTGCGGCGCTCATGTCTCCTCCATGGGTGTGCCACCCGGACGCTCCGATTATAGCACTGCAGCTAATTCCGGACGGGATTCGTCCTCATTCCGTCGAGCCTGATTTGATCTGGATTTGATCGCAATTGGCATCGCAGGACTACGGCCTGTACTACATTGTAGGTAGACGATTGCTACGCCTTGGAGCAGGGCAGATGGAATATGCTGACAGCTTCAATATTGACCAGCTTGCCACCGAGCGCATGTTCGCGCACCTGCGGCACCTGTCGCACTGGGGAGCCGAATGGGAGATGCCGCTGTGGCGGCTGATGCACTACAGCCAGCCCGAGGAGATGAAGCAGCAGCTGCATGAGGCGCGGCTGACCGTCCGCCAGGTGGCGGGCGACCCCGATGAGGCACTCGGGCTGATGCTGGAGCTGACCGACTGGGACTATGTGATCCATCGCCATTTCCATGTGCCGGACGTGCGCAGCGCACAGGACCGCTTTGAGGAACTGGAGCAGCGCCTGCTGTGCACTCCGCTGGGGGACTTCAGCGCCGTCGTGCTCAGCTACAAGAAGATCGTGCTGCGCAGCTATGCCTACTACCGGATGCAGCATTCGATCAACGTGGATGAGGTGCAGGTACTGCTGGACTGCATCCCGCCCCCGCTGCGGCCAAGCCTGCTGTGGTACCACCTCGGGACGATCGGCTACGTGACGGAGCACCTGCCCTTCGTGGAGCTGGCCTACCAGGAGCAGCTTGTCAACGCGACGGGCTGGCTGGACGACCGCTACTGGCTGCGCACGAACATGATGTACCTGATCCTGACGAAGCGGGTGCAGAAGCGTGACATCCTCGAGACGATCCGCCGCTACGAGCACTTCCAGCACATCGGCGACATGAAGTACCTGTTCTTCCCGAAGCTGGAGAAGCTCGGGATGGTGGATGAGGACGTGGTGGCGGCCTACAACATCCGCTGGCAGGAACTGCAGGTGCTGCGCAAGGAACTGCCACGGCTGAGCGTGCGCACCAGCGGGATGATTGACAAGGGCTAACTGGAGGCCAGACGAGAGTCTGGCAACAGTGGTCAGTGGGCAGTGGTGAGGACCAGCAGACAGAATGAGAAACAGAATCAGCAGAAGGCTGTTGCCTGAACCTCGATACTGTTCCTTCTTCTCATTCTGATTCTGATTCTGCAAACTGATACTGACCACTCACCACTGACAACTCTCCACTTATTCAGCTGGCCCAGCCGCCGCACTTGACGCAGTTGTCAGCCGCGCTGCCGAAGCCGCAGGAGCCGCACAGCAGGGCCGGCACCTTGCCGAAGGGGTCGCCGCACTTGATGCACTTCACCCCGTCCGAGCCGAAGCCGCAGGAATCACATAGCTTGGCCGGGATCTCGCCGAATGGGTCGCCGCACTTCACGCAGCGCTTTTCATCTGAGCCGAAGCCGCAGGAACCGCAGAGCAATGCCTTTGTAGCCATGGAGGAAGTGTAGCAGGGAACGGGGAACAGGGAACGGGGAACAGGGAACGGGGAACAGGGAACAACAGGTAGGAGGTTGGAGTGGGGAGTAGCGGCGGCACTACCGTACGGTTCAGAACATAGGTAACGGTTTAGGCTCAATACATGGGTAACGTTTCAATTGAACTATTGTACGTCATC
>JAGRNR010000068.1:0-19466 GCA_020440645.1 bacterium
TCATTCTCCTGGCCCGCCGTCGTCAGCAGCACCCGGTCAAACGGCGGGTGGAAGTCATGCGTGATCTTCGCCAGCAGCAGGTCGCAGGGCGCATTCTCGATGATGTCGTCAATCAGGCTGCCGAAGATCGCCTCGGTGCGCGTCTCGTAGCCCTTCCAGCCCAGCACCAGCAGGTCCACGCGCTCCAGCCGGGCCAGCTGCGTGATTGCCTTCGCGGTATTGTGCGCAAGGCGCAGCTCAGCGCGGAAGCGCACGTCCAGTTCCCTGGCAACGGCTTCAGCGCGGTGCAGCAGTTCCTCATACTCGGAGATGATCTCCATCCCCTGGTGCACCTCAAGCTGCACCGGCACCTCGGCCACCGTCACGCCGACGATCTCGGCGTTGTCACCGTAGGGCTGGGCCAGCCGGGCGGCCAGCCGGATCAGGGACGGCACGTTGCGCGGGTTGTGGCAGGGCACCATGATCCGGTAGCGCGGCTCCAGCCCGCGCAGGGTGCGCGCATCGATGTCCGGGATCGCCACCTTGACCTCCTCGGGGTCCATCCGGTGGCGGAAGTAGAGGAAGAAGGCCAGCAGGCCAAGCACGATCCAACCAAAGGTCACCGCCACATCCACGGCGCCGGTGTGCGGCATCATGAACTGTCCGATGGCCAGCCCGAGGCAGGTCAGCACTCCGAGCAGCGGGAACAGCGGGTACAGCGGCACCTTGTACAACGGCCGGTAGTTGCTGCGCCGGCGCAGCGCCAGCAGCGAGGCGTTCGCAAGCGCGAACACGAACAGGAACATCACGCTCGCCGCGCTGCCGACGGTCTTCACATCGAACAGCACGCAGAAGGTCGCTGTCAGCGCACCGGTGATCGCAATCGCCATCCAGGGTGTGCGGTTGCTTGCGTGCAGGATCGTGAATAGCGAAGGCAGCATCCGCCGCCGGCCCATCGTGTAGGACACACGGCTGCCGGCCAGCAGGGCGGCGTTCAGCGCACCGGTGGTCGCCATCAGTCCGCCGAGCGCCACGATGAACACCCAGGCCGGCGACATGATGTACTGGCTGGCCTTCACGAGGCCGGTCTTGCCGTGCATGCTGATCAGCTTCCAGCCCGGTTCGCCGTCAATCACCGGAAGGCAGGTGATCACTATCGCCACGATGACAACGCGCGCAATGCTGGAGACCAGGAAGGACAACCAGATCGCACGCGGGATGGTCTTCCGCGGTTCATGCACTTCCTCGGCCATTGCCGCGATCAGGTCATAACCACCGAATGCGATGAAGGTCACACCCATCGCCATCAGGATGCTGAGCGGGCCATTCGTCAGGAATGGTTCCAGTGACTGCATGGCTACCTGCGGATGCTTTGCGATTGAAAGTGCACCAAACAGCAGGAAGACTGCCAGTGTGGCCAGTTTGCCGATCGTCAGCCAGTTCTCCGCCTTGCCGGTCACGTCCGCGCCCTTGATGTTGATCAGCACGAAGCCGAGGCAGACCAGCACTGACATTAGGATGTCCGGCCCATCCTTCCAGAATGACAGCAGTTCGTTGCCATACTCATACACGCCGGGCAGGTAGAGGTGCACCAGTTCCCAGAGATAGCCGCCAAAGCCCATCGAGAACAGCGCACAGGAGATCACGATCGCCATCCACAGCATCCAGCCCGCGATGAAGCTGACCCAGGGCGGGAAGGCCTTGGAAATGTAGCTGAAGCCGCCGCCGGCCTCGGGAATGGCGCTGGACAGCTCCATGTAGGAGTAGGCCGTGAACATGGTCACGATCGCGTTCAGGGCGAACACCAGGATCGCCGCCGGGCCGCTCATTTCGGCAGCCACGCCCACCAGCACGAACACGCCGGCTCCGAGCATCACGCCCAGTCCGAGCATCGTGGCATCGAACAGGCCGAGACTTCGCTCAAAACTCAGGTGGAGATGGGAATCGCCTCCCGCCCCGTGCTCACCGCCATGGGTTTTCTGATCCTTGTCCAACCATATACATTCTACTTTGAGTATCAGCAGTATTCCACTGCAGGGTCGGCATCCGCTGGGCTGCCCGCAGTTCCAATCAGGCTAATTGTCATTTACATGGATACCAATAACAATGCAGGATGAGATGACAGACATCACGAACGTGAAGGATCCCGTCTGCGGGATGGACGTCGACCCACACAAGTCGCAGCACCATTCGACCATGGATGGTGAGGACTACCACTTCTGCAGCGCCGGCTGCAAGCAGAAGTTCGATGCTGATCCACACAGATACATGCATGGCGGGCACGCAGGCCACTCAGGCCACGGGGCTGAGCCTGCTGCGATGCCAGCCAGTGTGAAGGACCTGGTCTGCGGGATGGATGTCGACCCACACAAGTCGCAGCACCACAGCCACTTTGAAGGGAAGGACTATCACTTCTGCAGCGCAGGCTGCAAGCAGAAGTTCGATGCTGAACCGTACACGTATATCCACGGCAGGCACTCCGGCCATGCGGGGCATGCCCAGGTTGCTGCCGGCAAGCCTGCCAACACGTCATTTAAGGGCAAGTGGACCTGCCCGATGCATCCGGAAATCATTCGCGACAAACCCGGTTCATGTCCCAAATGTGGCATGGACCTGGAGCCGATGGAGGCCAGCGCCGAGTCCGACCAGCATGAGCAGCAGGCCTACCGTGCTCTGCTGCTGCGCTTCATCGTTGCCACCGTGCTGAGCGTGCCCCTGATGGTGATCAGCATGCACCACGGCCTGGCGATGAAGCTCGGCATGAGCGGCCTGTGGATCCAGCTTGCCCTGACCACGCCCGTTGTCTTCTGGAGCGGCGCAATGTTCTTCAGCCGCGGCTGGGCATCATTCGCCAACCGCAGCCTGAACATGTGGAGCCTGATCATGATCGGTGTCAGCACCGCCTGGCTCTACTCGCTCTACGCCCTGCTGTTCCCGCAGACCCTGCCTGACAATGCATTCATGGGCCGATTGCCATCCGTCTATTTTGAGAGTGCTGCAGTTATCAGCGCACTCGTGCTGCTCGGCCAGGTGCTGGAGGCCCGTGCCCGGGCCAGCACTGGGTCCGCCATCCGCGCCCTGCTGGACCTTGCTCCTCCCACGGCCCTGCGCATCACTGAGGGCGGTGAGCAGGAAGTGCCGCTGGAGGAGGTGCAGGTCGGTGACAGGCTGCGGGTGCGGCCCGGCGAGAAGGTGCCGGTTGATGGCGAAGTGCGCGAAGGCAGCAGCAGCGTTGATGAATCAATGCTCAGCGGTGAGCCGCTGGCTGTGCAGAAGCAGCCCGGTGAGCTGGTCAGCGCAGGGACAGTCAATGGCCGCGGCGGCCTGGTGATTGAAGCCACCAGGGTCGGCTCTGACACGATGCTCGCGCGCATCGTCTCCATGGTGCAGCAGGCCCAGCGCAGCCGCGCACCGCTGCAGAACCTCGCCGACCGGGTCAGTGCCTGGTTCGTACCTGCCGTGATGGCCGTCGCCGTGCTCTCATACCTTGTCTGGTGGCTGTACTATCAGCGCATTGACCTTGCGATATTCTGCGCGATCGCCGTGCTGATCATCGCCTGCCCCTGCGCACTCGGACTGGCAACGCCGATGTCGGTGATGGTCGGCATGGGCCGCGGAGCCCGTGAGGGTGTGCTGGTCAGTGACGCCGAAGCGCTGGAACGGATGGCTGCGGTGGACGTGCTGCTGGTTGACAAGACCGGCACGCTGACCGAGGGCCGGCCCGCCGTACGCGCCGTAAAGCTGGTCGATGGTGTTGAGGAAGCAAGGCTGCTGCGGGTGGCAGCTGCCCTGGAGGCTGGCAGCGAACATCCGCTGGCGCAGGCTGTGCTGGATTACTGCCGTGAGCGCAATATTGACTCATCCGGATTGCAGGACTTCGAGTCCGTCACTGGCAAGGGAGTGCGCGGCCGTCTCGACGGCGAGCCGGTCTCGCTTGGCAACCGCCGCCTGATGGAATCACAGTCCATCGAAGGCATGGAGTTGGACGACGAGGCCCATGGGCTGCAGCAATCAGCGCATACGGTTGTCTACGTGGCCAGCGGCGGGCGCCTGCTGGGCCTGCTGGGCATCACCGACCCGGTCCGTGAGGGGGCTGCGGAAGCGATCCGCGCCCTGCGCGCCGACGGCCTGCGCATCATGCTGCTCACCGGTGACAACAGCTCCACCGCCCAGGCCGTGGCATCGCAGCTGGGCATCGACGAGGTGTTTGCTGAGGTCATGCCGGAGGACAAGCATGCCAAGGTCACGCAGCTGCAGCAGCAGGGACTGTCCGTGGCGATGGCCGGTGACGGCATCAACGACGCTGCCGCGCTGGCCCAGGCCGAGGTCGGCATCGCAATGGGCACCGGCACGGACATCGCCATCCAGTCCAGTGGCATCACGCTTGTGCGTGGCAACCTCGACGGCATCATCCGCGCACGCAGGCTGAGCCGTGATATCGTTGGCAACATCCGCCAGAACCTGTTCCTGGCCTTCATCTACAACTCGCTCGGAGTGCCACTGGCCGCTGGGTTGCTGCTGCCGCTGACCGGGCACCTGCTGAACCCGATGGTGGCCAGTGCCGCCATGGCCCTGTCATCCGTGAGCGTGATCGGCAATGCCCTGCGCCTGCACTCAGCCAGGTCGGAGCGCTGAGGCAGAAACGCAGGACGCGGGCCCCGTGGGACCCGCGTCTGGCAATGTAGGGGAATCTTGTTGCGAATTGGCTAGGCCTGGTCGCCGCGGGCCTTGTGCACCATCTCAAGGTACTTGGCCGGGTTGGCGGCAACGTCGTGCTTGCAGTCCTCGCAGCACAGCTCGATCAGCGTGGAACCGACGACATAGTTGATCCTGTCGCCATCCTCGCCGAGTGCGTCTCCCGTCACCACGCACTTGTCCAGCGGATAGCTGGCGGACTGGCTGGCAATCAGAGCCTCATCGATCTTCGACAGGTACTTTGCCGGGTCGGCCTTGAAGTCCTTCACGCAGTCCGCGCAGCAGAAGCGCACCAGCCGGTTGTCAAAGATGATGTCCACCGTCTCGCCCTCAGCCCCCAGCTTGTCGCCGGTGACGGGGCAGCTGTCCAGCGGGTAGTCCGCCATCTGCTGCTCGATCATCCTCGCGTCGATCTCCGCGATGTACTTCGCCGGGTCGGCCTCGAACTTCGGCACGCAGCTCTGGCAGCAGAACTCGATGTCACGGCCCTGGTAGTTGTAGTGCACCGGGTCACCCATCTCGCCGAGCTGCTCGCCGGACACCGGACAGCTTGCCAGGGTGTAGGGGCTGCCCACTGCAGGAGACGTGCTCTTGGTGACTGCCATGTCGTGGTCCATGTCCTTGTGCATGTCCATCCCATGACCGTCCGTATCAGCATGCTCGTGTCCGTCAGTACTTGCCGTGCTGGCATGCTGTTCGCTGGCCGGGATCGTCTGCGGGGTGTTGCTGTCGGCGTTGTCGCCAGCCTTGGAAGCCTTGTCGCAGCTGCTGGCCAGCACTACTGCACAAAGCACGGAAATCGCAATCATGATCGCGTTTCTCTTCATTTCAACTCCTTGCCGGGCCGGAGGCTGGTTCCAGCGGTCCGGGCTTGGCAGCTCAGTCGTGTCCGGCCTGCACTTTGTTCAATCCGCCATGCCCCGACTGTTATCATTGGTGCTGCCCCGCGGGGCCATCCAAAGAAACGAGGCTTGTGTGATGAGCAACTATATCCCGAAGATTCCCGTACCCGGCAACGAGCCGGTGCTGGGTTATGCCCCCGGCAGCGCCGAGAAGGCCGCAGTCAAGGCTGAGCTGAAGAAGCAGAGTGCGAAGGCGATTGACATCCCCTGCATCATCAACGGGCGCAATGTACGCACCGGGAAGACCGGCGAGGTGGTGATGCCGCATGAGCACGGCACCGTGATTGCGAAGTTCCACATGGCGGGCGCGAAGGAGGCCCAGCGCGCGATCGATGCCGCGCTGAAGGCCCGCCCGGCCTGGGCCGCACTGCCCTGGCAGGACCGCGCAGCCGTGTTCCTGAAGGCCGCCGACCTGCTGGCCGGACCATACCGCGCGAAGATGAACGCCTCGACGATGCTCGGGCAGGGCAAGAACATCTTCCAGTCCGAGATCGACGCGGTCTGCGAGCTGGCGGACTTCTGGCGCTTCAACTGCTGGTACGCCGAGCAGATCTACGCTGACCAGCCGCCAATCAGCCCGAGCGGCATCTGGAACCAGCTGGAGCACCGTCCGTTGGACGGCTTCATCTTCGCGATCACGCCGTTCAACTTCACGAGCATCCAGGCCAACCTGCCGACGGCCCCCGCCCTGATGGGCAACGTCGCCGTCTGGAAGCCGAGCGAGACCGCGATGCACAGCGCGGCGCTGATCATGGAGATCCTGCATGAGGCCGGCCTGCCGGAGGGCGTTGTCAACATGCTGCCCGGCGACGGCCCGACCATCGGCAACGCCGTGCTGCACCATCCGGACCTCGCCGGCGTGCATTTCACCGGCTCCACCGCCACCTTCCAGTACATCCAGCGCGTGGTCGCTGACAACCTGCCGAAGTACCGCAACTACCCGCGAGTGGTGGGCGAGACCGGCGGCAAGGACTTCGTGTTCGTGCATGAAAGCGCTGACCCGCTGGCGGTCGCCGTGGCGCTTGTGCGCGGTGCCTTCGAGTACCAGGGCCAGAAGTGCTCCGCCGCCAGCCGCGCCTACGTCCCGGCCGGGATGTGGCCGAAGGTGCGCCAGCACATGGCTAAGATGCTTTCCGAAATCAAGGTCGGCGACCCGCGCGACTTCCGCAACTTCGTCAACGCCGTGATTGACCGCCGCGCCTATGACAAGATCACCGGCTACATCAAGGCCGTCAGGCGCAGCAAGGATGCCACGATCGAATTCGGCGGTGAGTTCTCCGACAAGGTCGGCTTCTTCATCGACCCGACAGTGATCCTTGCGAAGAAGCCGGACTACCGCACGATGGTTGAGGAGATCTTCGGCCCCGTGCTCACGATCCATGTATATAAGGAGAAGGACTACGAGAAGATGCTCGGCATCTGCAACGAGACCTCCCCCTACGCCCTGACCGGCAGCATCTTCGCCCGCGACCGCCGTGTGATCAACCACGCGGCTGCGGCGCTGGCTGACTGCGCCGGTAACTTCTACATCAACGACAAGCCCACCGGTGCGGTGGTCGGCCAGCAGCCCTTTGGCGGCGCGCGTGCCAGCGGCACCAACGACAAGGCCGGCAGCGCACTGAACCTGCTGCGCTGGGTCAGCCCGCGCACCATCAAGGAGGCCTTCGTGCCGCCGACCGACTACCGCTATCCCTTCCTGGCGGAAGAGTAAGGCACGATCAATTCTGACAACGAGAGACAGGGAAGCACATGACTGACAACGCATTCAAGGGTGGCATCGGCGAGATCGACCTCGCAGCACTGTTCAGCCAGCTCGGCATTGCCGCTGACAACCCCGGCGCCTTCGCTGGTGAGTGGAGCGGCGGCGGTGACCGCATCGACTGCCACAGCCCGATCGACGGCCGCCTGCTGGGCCGCGTGGCCCAGGCTGACAAGGCGGACTACGACCGCGTGATGGCCGCCACCACCGCTGCCTTCGAGCAGTGGCGCATGGTGCCGGCCCCTCGCCGCGGTGAGATCGTGCGCCAGATCGGCGAGTCCCTGCGCCAGCACAAGGCCGCGCTTGGCGCATTGGTCACCATCGAGATGGGCAAGATCCGCGCGGAAGGCGAGGGCGAGGTGCAGGAGATGATTGACATCTGCGACTTCGCGGTCGGCCTCTCGCGCCAGCTCTACGGCCTGACGATGCACTCCGAGCGCCCCGGCCACCGCATGTACGAGCAGTGGCACCCGCGCGGCGTGGTCGGCATCATCTCCGCCTTCAACTTCCCGGTCGCCGTCTGGGCCTGGAACTCCGCGCTGGCCTGGGTCTGTGGCAACGCCTGCGTCTGGAAACCGAGTGAGAAGACCCCGCTGACAGCGATCGCCTGCACGCGTATCGCAGCCAGCGTGTTCGAGCGCAATGGCTACGACCCGGCGCTGGCCTCGCTGCTCGTTGGCGACGGCCCCGGCATCGGCGAGCTGATGACGCATGACGAGCGCATCCCGCTGGTCAGCGCCACAGGCTCCACGCGGATGGGCAAGCGCGTTGGTGCCGTGGTGGCCGCCCGCCTCGGGCACACCATCCTCGAGCTCGGTGGCAACAACGCGATCATCATCAGCCCCTCGGCCGACCTCGACATGGCGATCCCCGCCATCGTGTTCGGCTCCTGCGGCACCGCCGGCCAGCGCTGCACCAGCACGCGCCGCGTGTTCATCCACGACAGCCAGTTCGAGGACGTGAAGAACCGCCTCGTGAATGCCTACAGCCAGGTGCGTATCGGCGACCCGCTGGCGGAGGGCACCCTGATGGGCCCGCTGATTGACAAGGACGCGATCCAGAACATGATGGCCTCGCTGCGCCTGCTGAGTGAGAACGGCGGCACGGTGCTGTGCGGTGGCGATGTGCTGACCGGCGAGCAGTACAGCAACGGCCACTACGTCACGCCCTGCATCGCCGAGGCCCGCAATGACATGGCCGTCGTACAGCAGGAGACATTCGCCCCGATCCTCTACCTGATCCGCTACAGCGAGCTGGAAGAGGCCTTCGACTGGCACAATGACGTGCCCCAGGGCCTGTCCAGCGCGATCTTCACGCTCAACCTGCGCGAGGCCGAGCAGTTCCTCTCGCACTGCGGCTCGGACTGCGGCATCGCCAACGTGAACATCGGCACCAGCGGCGCGGAGATCGGCGGGGCCTTTGGCGGTGAAAAGGAAACCGGCGGCGGCCGTGAGTCGGGCAGCGATGCCTGGAAGGCCTACATGCGCCGCCAGACCAACACGATCAACTGGAGTACCGACCTCCCGCTGGCCCAGGGCATCAGTTTCGAGCTGGGCTGACAGGAAGAAAATCGTTTCACATATTCAGTCAGGATCAGATGAGCGGTGCATAGTTCAGGGTATACCCGGACTGGTCACACCAGACGTAGACAGGTTTGCCGGCAATACGAGCCAGACTGGGATCCAGACCGGCATCCACTGGCGCGGCCTGGATGATCACGAGATTGTCCATGTTCAGATTGGGATTGCCCGCGGCCAGCAGCGGTTCAAACATGTAGATGTAGTTCGGATGCGGATCAATGCCGGTATGACAATATGCGAGGATGGGATGGTCATTGTGAACCAGGAAATCCAGCCGGGAATCTGAAGAGTCAAGCAATATCGTTTTGTAGCTCCAGTCGAGGGTTTCTGCAGGCCGGGAAGTCTTGCCCAGGTACAGCGAGGGAAATGTACCATTCCAGAAGATCACAGGGCGACCGAGCACTTCGCCAAGGCCGATTCCAGTGATGACTGCAGGGTTATCAATCAAATGACTGCCCCAGTCTGCTGGTCCAGGCTCAGTCAGGGTGGCATGGCTGAACTGAATCTTTGCTCCCTCCGTTAGCCCGCGATTGCATATGGCGATGGCGGGAGAACCATCGATCATGGCAAGCGCCGGTTCCGTCGGACTGACTCCCGTGGTGTCTCCCATAATGCCGATGCGGTAAGCAGTGAATCCTCCAAGCACATCAGTACTGTCGGAGCGTAGATAGTAGAGGTAGCCAAAGTTGAAGTCAGCATCCAGATCCAGAGGGTCATTTTCAAACACTGCAATGTGCAGCTTCTGCCCCTCGCTCATGATGCTCAATCCCCTGCATTCCCGATCATTCACCAGATTCACGGTTTCCCAGTCGGTGTCCAGCTTGGGCCGGGGCAACTTGGCCTGCGCCAGCCACAATTCACCACCGGAGGTGCTGTAGACGACAACCGGCACACCATCATGAATAACAGCATCAATGAATATCGGTTCATTGACTGCATCGATCTCACTCAGGAACCAGTCACTCGTCTGCTGCGGGGAGTCCCCCTTTGCACTGGCAAATGAGAGTCGCAGCACACCGCTATCCGCTGCGAAGGCAATTCCGGGAATCCCGTCCATGTCAAGCGCTGCTGCTCCCAGAGCTGCATTTGTAGCCACGACGTGCGAATTGGCGTCAGGCACCACGGTGTAGGAAGTGTAGGCATCCAGTCGGACCTGCGCTCCATCTGCCACCAGGATGGCGAAGTACTGGTTTCCGCGGGCTGAAACAAAGTTCTCATCGAGGATGCTGAACTGGGAGGGAATTTCCCCCGCAGCATAAGGCCCATTGAGGATCCAGCGTCCGCTTGCGAAGTCCGGCAGAGCCACATAACAATTCTTGCTGAGGATTGTCAGGTCAAGGCTGAAATGCGAACATGTCACACCATAATTGAAAGCACGGTAGATCGCCCAGTCAACTTCTCCCGGGCCTGCAGCCATGGATGCATATCCCTCAGGAGCCAGGATCACATGACTGCTGTTCGCTATCGCCAGGTTTCCGTCCACGAGGGAATTCTTGGTTATGCCTGAAGTGGAATGCATGATTTCAGGATTATTAGAGTCCACTACAACCTGTAACAGGTCGAGCTTGGACAGCTCAGGCAGTCCCAGGACTGGCAGCCCCACCTGGCCCGAAACATCAGCAGTCGCTTCGGACTCTGGTTCTGTCCCCTCGATGCCGCGTCGTCCCCAATCGCCGGCACAGGACACACAAACCAGAACAAGCAGGTAAATCAGCATGGATAGCTGAATCGGAAGGAACGATCTTGTCATTTTCTACCTGATCCTTGTATTAAGTACATGAAGGTCCGTACTCTGTCCTCAGCTAATACTCCGCAATCTACTGTGCTGCCAATATCGTCGGTAGGGCCTGTGGTCTGTCTGCAAATCCGAGGACTACCTGAATTATATTCTGATCAAGCTTCAATTCAAGTTTACTTGAGCAACTTCTTGCTGACAGATGAGCGGAAGTGCAGGACGATTCATTTCAGGGAGTGGCAGAATGTTGATTCACAGGACTCTGGTACGGTAACATTCAGCCGGGCAGGATTGTCTATACTTAGCGTGGGGAAGCTCCAGCCGCCCCGCCGGTGCGATACCGTGCTACTGGTTGTAGAATATTGGATCGCCGGTTGAACCGGTGGCGCAATGGGATAGTCATGCAATTAGCCGCGCCGCCCATACTGGATCTTCATCCGGCGGAGGATGTGAGATGAGAAATCAGACCAACAACCTGCTCTTAGTCATCCCGGCACTGCTTGGCCTGCTGCTATTCTCTGCGGGCTGCAACCAGGGAGAGGACCCCGCCGAGGCGATGCTGCGTGACTACAAGCCCAAGAGTGCCCCGAGCACTCCCGCGGGTGGTGACGCGGCGGCTGATACCGGCCTGGCCCGTGGGGCGGCCGGCGACAATGCCGCCCTGCTGAAGGGTGCCGACGGTGGGAATCCCTGTGGTGCGAACCCCTGCGGGGAGAATCCCTGCGGCGAGCCGGTTGACGACTACACCGGGCCCAAGGTGGAAATCACCATCGAAAGCGTGGACAACGGCATCCCCGAGTACGAAGGGGCAGCCAAGTATGAGGTCCGCCTCGAAGTGCAGAGCGACGAGGAAGTCCCGACCCCCAGCATCTGGGAGATCAAGGCCTTTGATGAGGCCGGCGAGGTTGTCGGTGAGACCAAAAAGCACCTGACCATCCCGTCCTCTTATCCGAAGATCATCGCGCTCAGCGGTTTCTACTGCACCAGCCAGCCGATCAGCTTCCAGGTCCGCCGCACCGAGGGCGAAGGCCTCTCCGTTGAGGAGTCCCAGGGCGGCGGCGGCGGTGACAGCAAGGGCGGCAAGAAGGGTGGTTCCCCGCCGAGCCGTGGCGTCGCCGGCGGCAGCGGTGACGATGAAGATGACGGTATGGGCGACGAATAAGCGTCCACTGATCCCTGAATAGCAAAAGGCGACCGGCATGCCGGTCGCCTTTTTTTATTGCGATTGGGTGTTTTTCTCAGCTCTTCTTCGTATCCTGTTCCGCCGGATCCTTCAGGTAATGCGAAATCACGGCCAGGCTGCCGGCGAAGTCCTCATTGCGGATCAGCACACCCTTAGGCGCTTGCAGGTGGATCGGGGCGAAGTTCCAGATCGCCTTGATGCCGCATTCCACCATCTTGTTGCACAGTTCCTGTGCAGCCCAGACGTTCACGGTGAGGATGCCGATCTCCACGCTGAAGATCTCGATTACCTTGGCGAGGTGGTCCACATGCAGCACCCGCGTGCCGGCGATGTCCTGGCCGATGATGTCGGGGCTGACGTCAAACGCCCCACTCACCTTGAAGCCGAATTCGCTGAAACGGCTGTACTGCAGCAGGGCCTGTCCCAGCTTGCCCACGCCGCACAGCACCGCCCGGTGCACCTCATCAAGGCCCATCGTGTTGCTCAGCGCTTCGATCGTGGCCCCAATTTCATAGCCCTTCTTGGGCTGGCCGACCAGGTTGATCGCGGCCAGGTCCTTGCGCACCTGGGTGTCACCGATCTGCAGGAAGCTGGCCAGCTGGCGGGAATTGATGTGGGTATCGCCCTGCTCGCGGGCACGCTTGGCCAGCAGGTAGTAGCTGTAGAGGCGCTCGACGGAGCTGCGCGACAGCGAACTGCTGCGCTTGATCGGTTCCTTTAGGTCGTTTTTATCGTCCATGCGTTCTCGTTATTGAGTAATCCAATTTTGATTATAACGCTAAATTAGTCACGATATATCCGTGTCAGAAACATCCGGTTTATTACCGGAATCCTGTTATTGGCGACCCTATGTGGGTACAACCTTCAGGTTGCAGGAAGACCGGCAGCGTTTCATGTGCTGCAATTCACGCAATCGATATAACTGTATTGTGATTTTTGGACTTATGCCCAAATACGCCTTTAAACTGCCGTACTTTTGCACTATAATTACAATTGTTGACGGCGGAATTGGCTTAACCGGGGTTTAAGGCACATTTTATCTAGCCATCCGGGGAACAGATGTTAGATTTTAACGGTCTTCAACGATGTTATAATGTCTGGTTAAACCTGCCCGGGAGTCAGGCGGAATCTGTCAGCTTGGGTAAACTAATATTGCCAGTCTCCCGAGAGGGGAAATGGCAAGGCGGTCATGCTTTGAATACTGAAACGCGCAACAGGAAGAGGGGACTGCGAAATCGCGAGGGTTTCTCGCTTGTCGAGATGGCCATCGTGTTGGCAATTCTTGGCATTGTTGCCACAATCGCCATCTCCAACCTGTATGCCGCAATTCCGCATTCTAGGCTGGAAACCGCCCAGCTGCGCATGGCGGAAGTGATGATGATCGCCCGCAACCAGGCCCGCAGCGAGGAAGTGAACACCCGGGTGCTGCTTGATTCAAGCACAGGCACCTACTGGGTCGAGGCCCAGGACCGTGACACACTGGACTGGGCAAATTCCATGCCGGGCGGCGGGGTGGAGACCCTGCCGGAGGGCGTGACGATTACCGCGAACACCTTCCCCAGCAACCAGGTCCAGTACACGACCCGCGGCTCGATGCTCGTGGGTGGATCAATCGAACTGACGGCTAGCAATGGAGAGACCCTGGAACTCAACGGTAACCTGACGACGGGCCGTTTCACCAGGGAGGGAGGCAATCTCCGATGAAGAGGATCATCAAGGCATTGCGTGGGCTCACGCAGCGCGGGCGCAACCGCGGCTTCAGCCTCGTGGACGTGCTGATCGGGCTGGTGCTTCTGGCGCTGGCGCTGATGTTCGGACTGCAGGTGTCAATTGCGGCCAGCCGCGTGACCCAGTCCAACATGTACGTCTCCTCCGCTGCCAACCTGGCGGAGGTCAAAATCGAGGAACTGCGCAACATCGACTTCGACCTCGTGGTGGACGGAGCTGACACCGGCACCCTCAACGACCTCGGTGAGGCCGGCGGAATATACAGCCGTTCCTGGTCCGTGGTCGAGGATGCCCCCGACGACGGCATGAAGGAAGTGACGGTGGTCGTGACCTGGGACCGCATGGGCCAGACCGCCAGCTTTGACCTGACCGGGGTGGTGGCACCATGAACATGATCCGCACACTCAGTATGGACAGGCAGGGCTACAGCCTCATTGAGCTGCTGGTTTCACTCGTGATTGCGGCCATCGTCGGCGGCACGATCGTGACCGTGATGCAGAGCCAGATCATGCTCAGCACCACGCAGAACCGCAACATGCTCAACCAGGCCGACCTGCGCGACTGCATCTCTTACATGACAGACGAAATCGTAACCATGGGTTCCGGTGTGGTGGAACCCTTCGTTGAGATCGCCGAACCGCAGGAACTTATGTATGTCGGCGACCTGAACAATGACGAAATCTGGGAGCGCATCCATTACTACTATGATGCGGATGCCCAGGAACTGATCCGCGAGCTGGACCAGAGCTCGGACGACGGTGCCACGTGGACCAACATCGGCACCGATGTGATGATGGACAACCTCGGCAGCATCCAGTTCCTCTACTACGCCAACAACAATGAGGTGCCGGATGACGAGGATGCCATCACTGCCGTGGAACTGAAGATGACAATGGATGTGACGAATGACGAGACCGCCTTCACCGGCGGCAGGATCGGCGGTCAGGCGATGGTCGGACGGATGACCATCCGTAACCGCAGGATGAACTGAGCGTCCGGTAAGTGGACGGGAGCGGAAAATGAGAACTATGGAATGGCATGACAAGCGCTTGAGCAGGAAGGGATCAACCTCGATCCTCGCGATCATGGTATCGCTGCTGCTCACCATCCTGTTCACGGCAACCCTGTCACTGACAATGGTTGACGCTGAGCTGGTGCATGACCACACGCGCAACAAGAAGGCATTCCAGGCCGCCGATTCCGGCCTGGTGCACAGCCGCCGCGTGCTGTCGGATGCCCTGTCGGCCTGGAACATGCCGACTTCCACCACTCCTGGCGATGTGGAGGAGTATGCCCAGGATGCCGAGGCGGAGAACCCGAGCGGCAACCAGGACATCTCGCTCATCATGGACACCGGCGAGAACATCGACGACGTGATGCCGCGCAACCAGATCAGCACCTCCGTCACACTGGAGGATCCTGACACCGGTGAGGTGGCGCCGACCGTCGGCTACAACACGATGGTCAACATCTGGCCGACCGAGGTGGAGCGCCCGGCCGCCAGCGATGCCTCCAAGAAGCACGTCTTCCACTACGACTGGAGCGTGACCAGCGAGGGTGCAGCTGACCTTAACAACCAGCACAACCAGGCCACCCGTGTCGAGAACGGAAATTTCGAGCTGGAGGTCAAGCGACCGAACTTCGCCACCTACGGCTATTTCACCCAGACCATGCAGAACCAGTTCGATGACCAGCTGTGGTTCTTCGACGGCGAGGTCTATGACGGCCCTGTGCATGTCAACGCGGGAGATGGTGAGGGCGTTGCCGCCTTCTACGGTGAGCCGACCTTCAACGGTGCCTTCACAGCGGTACAGGGCAGCTATGAGGAGTCAATCCTCGCCGGTGGCGCCAACCCGCAGTTCAACGAAGGTGCCACCTGGGGCGTCGACCAGATCGACCTGCCCAGCAACGGCTGGTCCCAGCTGCGCGCCGCGATGGGCGACTATGCCAACATCGACGTAGGCACCCAGCCCAGCCTGACTGAGTACATTGACATCCTCGGGCTGACCGGCCTGCCGGGCCTGCTGGACAAGGGCTGCTACTTCTGCCCGGACTACAACCGCGGTGACAGCCTGCTCGGCGGCATCTTCATCAACGGTGATGCCAACTCCATCAGGCTCTCCACCGAAGGCACGGCCCAGATCACCGAGATCTCGATGGCCGGCACCGGCCTGTTCGGCGGCACCAACAACTGGAAGTTCCGTGAGAGCCCGACAACCGGCGTCACCGAGATCTGGAAGAACGGCACGCTTGTCAAGACGGTCGGCCAGCTGCTCAACGGCATGATCCACGTGAATGGCGACGTCCTGAACCTGACCGGCGATGGCAGCGTTGACAGCCCGGACATCGCGGCCGGCTCCGAGATCACGGTCAGTGCGACCGGCGACATCAAGATCGGCGGCCACATCACCTATGCGGTGGACCCGGCTGACAACCCGGATGCTGACAACATCCTCGGCATCTTCAGCGCCGGTGGCAACATCATGCTGCGCCAGGATGGCCCGAACAACCTGAACATTGACGCCTCGATGATGGCGGTCAGCAATGACCACGGGCTTGGCGCCGAAGGCATCATCCAGGGCAACAACTACGTCTACAACTACCCGAACAAGGGCAAGCTGCAGCTGACCGGCGGCCTGATCGAGAACCGTAACCAGACCACCGGCGTGTACTACAGCAACGGCCACAAGACCGGCTACGAGTGGGACTTCACCTATGACGACCGCTTCCAGTCCGGCAAGGCGCCGCCCTACTTCCCCTACGTGACCAAGTTCATCATGGAGATGCACGGTGTCAACGCAGAGGGTTGGGGCCGCAAGTACAACTAGCAAGCATCCGGCCCCAGGGCCAAAGGCAGGGATCCCTTGGAAGAACGGGAAGTCCAGAACGAGCAGGAAGGAATGGTCGGTGTCGGTGGCATCGACCGGCTGAACCTGCAGCGCGCCCAGGCTGAGGACCGCCACATCGGACGGCCCTCGATGGTCGAGCATGAGAAGATGAGTGCTGCCTCCGGCCTGACGACCAAGGAGGAGGAGAAGAAGCAGGCCATCCCGGGCATCAATGCGCCGAGCCGTCCGGCCACACCGGACGGGGTGCTCGATGAGCACCACACGATCCACGACCTGCTTGTCTACGCAGTCAACCACCGCGCCTCGGACCTGCACCTCACGGCCGGCGCGCCGCCGCATGTGCGCATCGACGGCCAGCTGATCCCGCTCAACCTGCCGAAGTACCGTCCCTCGGACCTGAAGAGCCTGATCTACTCCATGATGAAGGAGCACCAGGTCAAGGTGTTCGAGATCGAACATGAGTTCGACTTCGCCTACAGCGTGCTTAACGTCGGCCGTTTCCGTGTGAACGTGTTCATGCAGCGCGGCAGTGTCGGTGCGGTGGTCCGTAGCGTGCCGACCATGAAGAAGTCCATCGAGGCGCTCGGCCTGCCGCCGATTGCTAAGGACCTCGCCCTGCGCCCGCGCGGCATCATCCTGTTCACCGGCCCAACCGGTTCCGGTAAGACCACCAGCCTGGCGGCAATGATCGACTACATCAATGAGAACCGCCGTGGGCACATCATCACGGTCGAGGACCCGATCGAGTTCCTGCATGACCACAAGAAATGCGTGGTGAACCAGCGCGAGCTGGGCTCGGACACCGAGTCCTTCGCCCGCGCGCTGCGCCACGTGCTGCGCCAGGACCCGGATGTGATCCTGGTCGGCGAGCTGAGAGACACAGAGTCCATGTCCACGGCAATCACAGCTGCGGAAACCGGCCACCTGGTGTTTGGCACCCTGCACACCAATGACACGGCGCAGACGATTGACCGTATCATCGATGTGTTCCCGCCACACCAGCAGGCCCAGATCCGCCTGCAGCTGGCAAACAGCCTGCAGGCCATCTTCTGCCAGACCCTGTGCCGCAAGATCGGCGGCGGGCGTGTGATGGCCTATGAGCTGCTGATAGCGAACTCCGCGGTGCGCAACCTGATCCGTGAAGGCAAGGTGCACCAGATCGTGAACGCGATCGAAACCGGGCAGGGCAGCGGGATGAAAACCATGACGATGTCCCTGCTGGAGCTTGTCAATGCCGGTCTGATCACCAAGGAAGAGGCCCGGGCCCATGCGACGAACCCGCTGGATCTGGACAAGAATCTTGGTTAAATTGCGGTTTAGTAGCCGAAAGTTGAACTTTGATTTAACTTCAGGTACTATGAATATGAATATTAGTACACTATAGTTTGTTAACCTTTGCTTACCTGCCGTTTTACCCAAGCGGCTATCGGGTAAGTTATATGGTTAGGGAAGATTGGCGAGCCAATCATTTAACGAAGGAAGAAGAAGGGAAGGATAAGGAACTTAATGGCGGTTTTCACTTATACAGTGCGGGAAGCAAGCGGGGCCACATCCAGTGGAACCGTGACTGCTGACAGCCGTGTGGACGCCCTGAATTCCCTTCGCAACAAGAATCTGTTCGTGCTTGACCTGGTTGAACAGGAGATCGAGACGAACGTGATGGCGGGCGGGTTCGGCGGCGGATTCTTCCAGCGCGTCAAGCTCGATGAACTGGCGATCTTCACCAAGCAGCTTGCTGCAATGATTGGAGCCGGTATCGCGATCACACGTTCGCTGGACACCCTGGCCAAGCAGCAGTCGAAGAACCCATACTTCCGCAATATCCTCCTGCAGATCAAGGCGGATGTCGCAGCCGGCCTGCCGCTCAGCGCGGCGATGGCCAAGTACCCGCGGATCTTCAACCCGATGATCATCAGCCTGCTGATCTCCGCTGAGGAGACCGGTACGCTGGACACCACCCTCGAGGATCTCGCCAGCACGCTTGAGGCCGAAGTGGCCCTGCGCCAGCAGATCTCAGCCGGCATGCGCTACCCGATCATCGTGGCCTGCGCAGCCCTGATCGTGGTGTCATTCGTGATGATCTTCGTGGTGCCGCAGTTCGCCACGATCTTCGAATCGCTGAACGCTGAACTGCCGGTGATGACCAAGGTGGTGATGGGTGTCGCGATCTTCATGAAGAACTTCTGGTGGCTGCTGGCGGCGCTGTTCATCGGCATGCCCTGGCTCATGAACCTGATCTCCAGCTTCCCGGTCGGTCGCCAGACCCTCGACATGATCAAGCTTCGCCTGCCGGTGTTCGGCGACCTGACGAAGAAGATCATCCTCTCACGCACATCAAAGGTATTCTCGACCATGCTTTCGGCGGGCGTACCGATCCTCAAGGCCCTCAGCATCGTTGAGCAGTCCTCGCTCAACAGCATCTATGAGAGCGCCTTCAGCCACATCAAGAGCGCGGTCCGCGAGGGCCGCAACATCAACGGTCCGATGGAGAACTATCCGACCCTGTTCCCGCCCATGGTGGTTGCCATGGTTGCAGTGGGAGAGGAGTCCGGTACCCTGGACCAGATGCTGCTGAAGGTGAATGACTTCTACACCCGCGAGGTGGAAACAATGGTGCAGAAGCTTACTGCACTGTTGGAACCAGTTTTGATCGGAACCCTGGGCGGGATCATCGGTTTCATCGTGATCGCCCTGTGGATGCCGTTGTTCAGGATCATTCAGATCATCCAGGAGATGGGCTGAGCGGACCTGGCGTTACTATCAAGTTTTTGGAGGCGCACATGTTCAAGCGTTTCATGAATCGTCTGAAGAACCGCAAGGGTTTCTCCCTTGTTGAGCTGCTGATCGTCATCGCGATCATCGGTATCATCGCCACCATTGCGATCCCGATCCTGCTCGGTGCCCGTCGCAATGCCATCCGTGAGAAGGCTCGCAACTCCCTGCGTTCCCTCGTCTCCGCCCAGCAGGCCTACTACGCTGCCAACGGTGAGTATGCAGCTGACGAAGGCACGCTTGCCGCAGGTAACTACGTTGATGCCCAGACTGGTTCTGGTGCT
>JAGRNR010000069.1:0-19114 GCA_020440645.1 bacterium
AAGCAGGTGCGAGATGCCGGTGATGCCGGTGCTCTCGTACTTGCTGCCAACGCGGTAGACCACGTTCAGGTTGATCACCGGCGCGTTGTGGTTCTCCTTGAGCAGGACCAGCAGGCCGTTGTCAAGCTTGTATTCGCGGACGTCATCCGCATAGGCGACTGTAGACATGAAAAGCACAGCTCCAAGGATTGCGAGGAAGGTCCTCATGGGTTCCACCTTTGTTGAGTGGTCAGTGGCCGGTGGTCAGTGGTCATTCAGAAACTGTTGGCAGAATCAGAAGCAGCGGAATCACCTGTTGTGCTTTCCGGCACCCTGGGCTGCTTCTCATTCTGATTCTCAGTCTGTCGCTGGCCACTGACTACTGAATACTGCCCACTGATTAAGGTGCATATTCTATCGGCTGCTGGAGCGTGCTTTGCTACAATCGCGCCCGTGCCTGACGAACAGCTGCAGATCCTGAGATGGAGCTTCAACCCCTGGAAGCAGGGGCTGGGCGGCTGGCGGCGGCCGCAGCTGGCCCTGCCGCTGTCGCTCATGCTGGCCGTGATCCTGAGCTGGAGCCTGACCGTACCGAACTTCCCCAAGGGTTATGAGGCCCAGCTGGAGGGTGCGCTGACGGAGCTGGGGAATGCCCCGTTCGCCGTACTGGATGGGCGGCAGCTCAGCCGCGAGCAGGTGGAGGGGCAACTCGCTCAGGTGCGCACGGCAAGCGAGAGCTTCCCCGTGCAGTGGCTGCTCTGGGGACTTGTCAGTGCGGTGCTGCTGTTGGGGATGAACGCCTCGCTATACCTTCCGGTGCGCTATGAGCTGAATGAGCAGGGTGTGCGCGTGGAGTTCATGGGTATGCCGAGCCTGCGCCGCTGGGAGCACTACCGCAACTACTACCCGCATGAGCACCTGGTGCACCTGACCACCCTGCCCCGCCCGAGCGCACTGGACCCCTTCCGCGGGCATTCACTGATGTTCAGCGGGAACAGGGGGGAAGTGCTTGCCTACATTGGGAAGCATGTAGAGAAGCGGAGCGGCTCAACCTAAAAACCTGGTTTCGGGTTTCCGGTTTCGGGTTTCGGCATACTCCTTTTTCGATGATTGCGAACCAAGTTACAACACCAAGCCCTGCTTGGGATTTTGCACGAGATGCCTGACACATCACGTTGACAGTAATTGCTATATGTGTTAATTTATTTATATGGCTGTGCGTTTTAGAGACTTAGAAGTGTGGCAGCTGGCAATTGTGTTGGCCAAACATGTTTATTCGATAACTGCTGGTTTTCCATCATCCGAGAAGTACGGACTGGTTTCACAACTTCGCCGTGCAGTCGTTTCAATATCTGCAAACATTGCAGAGGGACATGCCCGTGGAACACGCAGAGATTACTGCCACTTTGTTTCAATTGCATTAGGCAGTGCAAGGGAAGTCGATTCCCTGCTTGCACTTTCAGTGGAGCTTGGATTAGTTGGCAACGATAAAACAGCAAAGACACTGCAGCTTCTTGACCGCATTTGTGGAATGCTGTTTTCACTTAGGGCCCAGCTCAACAAGAAAGCAGGATAATCCTCAGATTCGCAGTAAGTTCTCACCAGAGAGAAAGTATTGGATCAACACAATGTCTGCCGGAACCCGAAACCCGAAACCGGAAACCCGAAACCGGAAACCCGAAACCCGAAACCCGATCCCTGATCCCCGGTCCCGGGTCCCCGGTCCCTGATAAACTCTTCCGATGCCAAACATGAAGTGCAGTTTCGCGCGGCTCAGGGGAGTCGGCGAGGGGCAGCTGCAGGCACTGGCCAAGCGCCTCAGTGAAGTCAATTTCGTCAAGAATCCCGGGATGCAGGTAGTCGGCATCGACCGCGAATTCCCGCAGGTCTCATTTGAGCTGGTCGTGCGCAGCGAGCGCGAGGGCCGGCGCTATGACGATGAGGAAGGCAAGCTCGTCGTGGAGAAGCGCTACGACGACCGGGTGCTGTTCTGCACCTTTGACGTGAAGAAGGAGCTGATCTACACCCCGCAGGGCCGCCGCGAGCTCGGCCTGTTCACCGAACTGCTCAAGCAGTGCGGCAGCGGCGGAGGCACGGAGATGATCGAGCTCGAGGTGGACGTCATCGGCTGGACCCGCGAGATGCTGAAGATGTACGACACGGCGCAGCTCGGGCTGGCCAGCTTCGAGCACTTCTTCGTGGAGCCGAAGATGATCGGCCGCTTCCAGGCGAAGACGGTGGACAACCAGCTCAATCTGGACGCGCTGACCAGCCAGCCGGGACGGATCAAGTCCATCCGGCTGTCCTTCTTCTATGAAGGCACGCGCCGCACGGCGGAAGTGCGCCGCGACGGAGTGCTGAGCGTCTCCAGCGGTGACGAGGAAGACCTCGAACACTTCTTCGCGGAGCAGCTGCGCCTGGTGCAGAACTTCGTCAGCGTGCCGGAAGGCGAATAGCCTGCCGAGAGGCGGGAACTCCGTATAATAGGGAGAGGTCAGTAACATGGCCGCGGCTCCCTGGAGTCCGGCGGTCCTGCAACTGTAACCGGACAGGCAGGCGGCTTCCGTGCAAGTGGGGCCGGCAGGCCGGGCAATACGGCACAAGCCATGAGGTATCGGCGCGAGCGGGTACTATATGGGTGGACCGTACAAGTAATCTGAACGAATGGAAGAAGGGGAGATACACATGAAGCGTATCTATCTCGTTATGGCCGCGATCCTCGTGAGCCTGTTCGCCTTCAGCTGCGGAGGCGGATCAGGCCAGGTCGCGGACCCGAACACTCCGGCTGGAGGCAATGGGGACCAGAAGGACAACCTCATCCTCAGTGTGGATGCACCATCCTCGGTTCGTGGTGACCAGTCAGTAAGGGAAATCCCCGGACGCCTTGAAATCACCACAGCAGTGGAGGATACAGAGCTTCAGGCCGTGCTTGACCGTTACGGATACTCACTGATCAACCGTGATGGCAATCGTGCCAGCATATCTGTTCCCAATGAAATTGATCTCAAGCTTGCCGCTGCTGACCTCCAGAAGGAATACGCAGTTGCCAGCGCCAGCCCGGCACACCTGATCAACACACCCACGATGATCTACGACACGCCTAGGCTTGACATCAGCAAGTACGGCGGAAACAAGGGCGCTTCATTCCTGCCCGTAGATCCAATGTTCGGTGACGTCTATTTCGGATTCTTCTTTGATGGAGTGGATACAAGCATCACGAACTTCATTGGCCAGCGCACTGGGATTGATGCAAATGGATTCCAGGGTGCATGGGATGTGGCTTTCAGCGACACTGTGAATGTCAATCCTGTCAGCGTCGCCATCATCGATGCAGGCTGGTTTGACTACAGCACCGTTGACCGGGCTGACCTTGATGAGGCGGGCCAGCTTGACGCAACAAACTCAGGTTCGGTTGATGGCGGCGGGACTTTCACATCAGGACTGGCGGCTGCTGCATGGGACACATTCGATGACGGCGGGATCCAGACTCCGTTCCGGACCACTGGCGACATCCTGCTGGGAATCATGGCCGCCCCACCGAACAACTGGGCTCCCAACGGGTTCGACCTTGACGGCAGCACTGACCTGACAGCAGATGAGATCTGGAATGAAGGTATTGCCGGGGTTGCCCCGTTCGCCAACTACATGCTGATCAAGACCGGCACGGAATCCGGTGGCAACTGGACATTCAGCGATGCGGAAATCGCAGCATCCATCGACCATGCCGTAAGCGCCGGTGCAAACATCATTCTCCTGGGAATGTTCGGCAATGGTGCCGTCGGTGCGCCAATCAGCACCGCCCTGCAGAATGCGGCTGACAACGACGTGCTCTGCATTGCACCGGCCGGCGACATCGTATTCAGTTTCAATGGCACGGACTTCGGCGGTGACACTCCGGTTGACATCTCAGTTAATCCGGTTTCTCCGGCATCAGATCCGAACTGCCTTTCCGTCTGCCTGACCGGACCCAACAAGCACCCGTATACAGGCGATATTGATGTCACAGGTGATGAAGTTCCGGATTTTGCCAATCCTAACACCGGCTGGTTCCCGCGCTGGGGCGCTCCGTTCGCAGAGCGCTTCTTCGAAGTGCCGGCAGTATGGGCTAACTCCGGTGGAGACATCGCAGCCTGCTCAGCTTCAATTGGCTTCGGAACCTCCCCGTTCCTCAATGATGGTGCGAGTGTGATTCCTGGCCATAACTACAATGGCAACATCAGTAGGTTCAGCAGCGCAAACGCTGCTGCTTATGTCGCGGGAGCTGCGGCCCTGACCTTCCAGGCCCTGACTTCTGCAAATGGCGGCACGCCGCCAACGGACGACGAGGTAAGGCAAGTCCTGCTTGACAATGTCAACGAGTTCGTGGACATCACCGGTTCCGTCTCCAGCGGCTTGCTTAATGCAAGCAAGTGTGTCAACGCGGTTGCCGGTGGTGGTGTGAGCGGTCCCGCGATGGGCCTCTCCGTGCCGGCCGGCCAGCTCGTGCCCGCCACGCTTTTGACCACCTTCCAGCTGGCACCTGCCGTCACCGGCGGTACCGGCCCGTTTGACCTGTCCATCGACTGGGGCAACGGTGATGCCGCGACCGTCGTCAACAACTGGGCCAGCAATGACCCGGTGGCCCTGACCGGCGGCTGGGACACGCTCGGCCTGAAGACCGTGCTGATCACCGTCAGCGAGACCACCGGCGACATGAGAAGCGCCAACCGCACCGTGGAGATCCCGGTCTACAACGCGATCACAAGCAACCTGACCGTGATGGGTCCGATCGACCCGCAGGACCCGGGCCAGGGCGAGAAGCTGTTCACCCCGGCGCAGCCGATCCAGGACGCCGTGACCTACACCTTCAGCGCCAACGTCGCCAACGTGTTCAACGGCAGCGTGGACGGCACCCCGAACAACCCGCAGTTCGGCTGGGACTTCGACGGTGACAACGTGATTGACAAGCCCGGCACCACGGTGGAGCATGCCTTCATCAACACCGGCAGCTTCAACATCAAGTTCATCGTGACCCAGGACGTGCTGCCCGACTTCGAGGTGACGCGTACGGTGCTGGTGAACTAATCAGGGATCTGGGACCAGGTACCTGGGACCAAAGAAGCGAACCCGATTCAATGAGGGAGGCCTGCGGGCCTCCCTTTTTTTGCAGCCGGATTCCGGGGTGAGCATTGTTCAAGCTGGTCCCTGGTCCCCGGTCCCTGTCCCCTATAATTTCCCCATGTCCCCAAGCCCCATCGACAAGGCGCGCATTGAGGCCGCCGTGCGTGAGCTGATCGCCGCCATCGGCGAGGACCCCACGCGTGACGGACTGGCCGGCACCCCGGACCGCGTGGCCCGCATGTACACCGAGATCTTCTCCGGCATGCATGAGGACCCCGGCGTGCACCTCGAGACCCAGTTCGACCAGGAGTTCAGGGAGCTGGTGCTGTTTCGCGACGTGAAGTTCTTCTCGATGTGTGAGCACCACCTGATGCCCTTCTTCGGATCGGCGCACATCGCTTACATCCCGGACGGCAAGATCACCGGGCTGTCCAAGGTGGTGCGCAGCTTCAAGAGCCTCGCCGCCCGTCCGCAGGTGCAGGAGCGCCTGACCGGCGAGATGGCGGACCTGCTGATGGACAGGCTGAAGCCGATGGGCTGTGCCGTCGTCGTAGAGGCCCGGCACATGTGTATGGAGATGCGCGGCGTACGTGCTCCCGGCAGCCTGATCACCACCTCCGCGCTGCGCGGTGTGATCAAGGACCGCGAGATCACGCGCAATGAACTGTTCACGCTGATTGCCGGGGGCCGCTCATGAGCGCAGCCGGCAGCTGGGAGCTGGGCAATGGGCTGGCCATCGACTGCAGCCGGCCACGGATCATGGCGATCCTGAACGCCACACCGGACAGTTTCCACCCCGGCAGTCGCCTGCCTGACAACCGCGCGGCCTTGTCAATCCGCCTGAACAACCTGCTGCAGCAGCAGCCTGACCTGGTGGACATCGGCGGCCAGAGCACACGGCCCGGCAGTGAGCGGGTCGGCGCGGACGAGGAACTCAGGCGCGTGGTGCCGGTGATCGAGGAGCTCAGGCGGCAGGACCCGCATGTGCCGGTCACGATTGACACTTACCACGCCGAGGTGGCTGAAGCTGCGCTGGATTGCGGCGCCAATGCGGTGAATGACATTTCCGCCGGCCGGCTGGACCCTAAGCTCACCGAACTGGTGGCCCGGCGCGGCTGTGGATACGTGCTGATGCACATGCTTGGCACGCCGGAAACGATGCAGCAGGAGCCCTGCTACAGCAATTGCCACCTGGAGATCCGCGAGTTCTTCGAGCGCGAGCTCGAGCGCCTGGAGCAGGCCGGGATCGCACGGGAGCGCATCGTGCTGGACCCGGGGATCGGCTTTGGAAAGCGGCTGGGCGACAACCTCGACCTGATCACCTGGGCGAAGAGCTTTCTGGAGCTGGGCCGGCCGCTGCTCTACGGCGTGAGCCTGAAGCGCTTCATCGGCGAGCTGTCCGGCGAGCAGGACACCGCGAACCGCGTGAGCGGGACTCTCGGCGTGATCTGGGAGCTGCTGAACCAGGGTGTGATGATCCACCGCGTGCATGATGTGGCCACGGCAAGGCAGATGGTGAATGTGTGGATGGGGCTGCGAGGCCTGGCCTGAGGCCAGGCTGTTGCCAGTGAAGAGTGATCAGTGAAGAGTGGTCAGTTGGGTTGCCAGATCTGGCCCTCACTTCCTTTTCCAATACCGAAATTCTGACGCATCCGGAATAGAATTCTGCATACCTCATCATTGAGCTCCATGCTTTCCCTGAACTGGGTTGCTGATGCCATTTCAAGATCCCGGGCAAGAATCAGCAATGTGTCCAATTCGCGCGCAGAGCCAAGAGCCATTGACAAGAAGTGTGCGTAGTCACGTCTGGTGGATCTGCCATTCCCTTCAGCTATGTTTGCTGGTATTGAAACAGCCGCCCGCTGCATTTGTGAGCAAAGGCTGTATGTCTGGGATTTCGGGAATAGATAAGTCAGGCGATAAACGCAGTTTGCGAGCTTCATCCCCTTTTGCCAGACGATCAGGTCCCTGTGTGATCGAATTGTCATAACCATTCCTAAACATTTGTATACTACCATTAAAATTAAAAATGCACAAACATAAAATCCTAAAATGACAAATAGTTATCTGCAGAAAGGTGCGCAGTATGAATATGCAATGCCGATCGCCTTAACTGTTCACTCCGTCACTGTTTACTGTTTACTGGAAATCCGGGAACCTTTCCCGAAATCGCAGGTCTTACATACCGATGACACTGAAATGGTGTTGTCGACCAGTAATTATTCCCCCTACAGCGGCCTCCGGGTAACCGGAGGTTTTTTTATGCCCTTGCTGGTTCAGCTGCCTGCGCTTTCGTAGCGCCGGAAGCCCTGGTTGTAGACCAGTACAACGGCGAGTGCTAGCACAAAGAGCACCGTGGCCAGCTCCAGTGGCAACTGCGGCCGGCGTGTGCTGTCCAGCATGAAGTCCGCCGGATAGGCTGCCGTATAGGCGAAGGGCAGCACGAAGGTGAAGAAGCTGCGCACCGCCGCAGGGTAGATGCTCATCGGGTAGCGCACGGCCTCGCCGAAGTCGAACATCAGGCCATTGAATCCAGCGCGGTCCTTCAGCCAGAAGGCGATTGCGGCACTCAGCAGGTGCATCGCACCAAGCACACAGCCGCCGCACAGGCCGAGCAGGCTAAACAATGCAATACTGCCCGGGTTGATCGGCAGGCCGCAGTTGGCCATCGCCCAGATCACCAGCACATAGCCCTTCAGGAGCACGGTGGTGTCCTGGAAGTTCACGTTCTCGCAGAGCAGCTGCCACAGCGCTGGCAAGGGGCGTACGAGCACGCGATCGAGGTTGGCCTCGATGATGTAGCTGTCGGCCAGGTTATTCGCCGTGTTGAGGAACAGCACCGACAGCCAGCCCCAGCTCAGCTCCGCCAGGCCCCAGATCAGCACCACCTCCGGCATGGTGTAGCCGCGGATGTCAGGCACATGCAGGAAGATCGTCCAGAAGAAGAACAGCTGGATCGCGCTGTAGAGCATGTTGGCAAGGGTCTCGGAAATGAAGTCCCAGGGGTAGGCCATGTCCATCTTCAGGCGCTGCAGTGCGAAGTGCCAGCCCAGGCTGAACATCACGAGCAGTCGCTGCAGGGCCGATGCCATCGTGCATTCACTTTACCCAGCGCGCAGCGGGATACAAGCGCCTGATCGCCGGAAATGCGAGTTGATATTGTGGCGGGCAGTGCAAACAGATGGGATAATTCGCGCATGCAGTTCGCATGCGAGATCATCATCAGCCCCCGAAGCGACATCCTCGACCCCGAGGGCGACGCGATCGGGCGCAGCCTGGCCCGGCTCAACTTCAGCGGTGCCAGCGAGGTGCGCGTCGGCAAGTACATGACCATGCAGGTCGAGGCCGACAGCGCGGAGCAGGCGCGTGAGCGCGTGGGCGAGATGTGCAAGGCACTGCTCGTCAACCCGATCACGGAAGACTACGAAGTGAGCGTGAACCAGCTGTGAAGGCCGCCGTCGTCATCTTCCCCGGTTCGAATTGCGACCATGACGCCCTGCACGCCTGCGACAAGGTGATGGGCTGGACGACGCTGCCGGTCTGGCATGAGAGCACCAGCCTGAGCGGGGCGGACCTCGTGATCCTGCCCGGCGGCTTCAGCTATGGCGACTACCTGCGCTGCGGCGCCATCGCCGGTCGCAGCCCGGTGATGGAGGCCGTGAAGAAACATGCCGGCAACGGCGGGCTGACGCTTGGGATCTGCAACGGTTTCCAGATCCTGATCGAGGCCGGACTGCTGCCGGGAGCGCTGCTACGCAACAGCTGCATGGAATTCCGCTGCCGCCACATCTACCTGCGCACGGAGACCACGGACAGCCCGTTCACCCGTTCAATGCAGCAGGGTGAGGTGATCAAGGTGCCGATCGCGCATGGCGATGGCAACTACTTCGCCACCGAGAAGCAGCTGGCTGAGCTGAACGGGCAGGACCGCATCCCCTTCCGTTACTGCAACGAGGCGGGGGAGATCACGGCCGATGCCAATCCGAACGGCGCGCTGGAGAACATCGCCGGCGTGCTCAGCGAGGGGCGTAATGTGCTGGGCATGATGCCGCATCCGGAACGGGCCAGCGAGTCCGTGCTTGGCAGCGCCGACGGCAAGAAGCTGTTTGACAGCCTCGCCGTTGCCTACGCCGACGTCGGCTGGTAGTAGGAAAGTGACCGGGGAACGGGGTACACGGAACGGAAGGAGGTCAGACCCATGGCCTGACAGGAGGCCAATCCCATGGATTGGCAGGGGCTGCCAGGCGAATGTCTGGCAACAGTTTCATTAGTCTGGATAGTGGAAGATGTTGCCAGTGCTTAGTTCTTAGTTGTAGCTTTAGCGCAGCTGCATCATGCTTGGGCATGATTTCGCAACAAAGCTCCGTTGAGCAACCTGCACCGCAGCTCCCACATCCCTCATCCCACATCCCTCATCCCGCATCCATCATCCCTCATCCCTCACTGCCCAATCACCGCGATCCGGCCCAGTTCATCCATCGCGTACAGCGTGCCGTCCGGGCCGACCGACAGTTCCTGGCGGAATGTGGTGTAGGTGTCGATCTCGTAGAGCAGGTTGCCACCGAGGTCCGAGCAGTGCAGCATCCCGTCCGTTGTCAGCCAGGCCACCAGCCCGCTGCCATCGCAGACCGGCTGTGACTGGCAGCTGCCCTCGCCGTCGAACAGCAGCTGCGGCGTATGGTCCGCGCCGGTGATGTCCAGCATGTAAAGATCGCCCTCGCTGCTGACGCAGACCAGGCTGCCATCGGAGCCGATCGCCGGTGTAGCACTGATGCCACCCGGGATGTTCTCGCTGAATGCCAGTGCCCCGTCGGAGATGTCAATCGCCACAACACCATCCGCCGTACCATAGAACAGCAGGCTGCCACTGAGCACCAGTCCACTCGTTGGCAGGGGATGGCTCTCCTGCCACACGTCCTGGCCCTGTTCATTGAGCCGATGCACCGTCCCGCTTTCCGTCACCACATAGGCCTGTGCATCATCATCTGAAACCGGCACGGCAGCCGCCGCACTGTCAATTTCCTTGCTCCACAGCTCGGCCCCGGTGGCCTCAGTCAGGCAGAACACGCGGTGCGTGCCGCTCACCAGGTTGCTGCCGTTGAGCAGCAGGCGGCGGAAGCTGAATGACGGTGCGCTGATTTCCTCATCGTCGTAGAACTCGTCCCAGGCAATTGACCCGTCGTCCTCGAACATGGCAACGCCGCAGACGCCGGTGCCGCTGGAGGCGCTGCGCAGGCTCTCGGTCTTGCGCGTCGGCTCAAACACCGGAACATCCGTGCGGAAGGTGATGCCGACACGGCGGCGCTTCTGGGTCGGGCTGAGCGGAATCTCCGTCAGCACTGAGCTTGTCGCGCGGATGTCCGGGTCGTTGTCCAGCGGCCCGCCAAGCGTCAGCTGCGGTTCGCCCGTCAGCTGCAGCTGGCCCTCCAGCCCGCTGAGCAGGCGGTCAAGCACGCTGGCATTGCCGGCCTGCATCGCGATGTTGAGCCGGGACTCATTGAGCATCTGCCCGCGTTCCACGAGGATCGTGCCGTCTGCGTTGTCAATCCCACCCAGCCGCGGCATGCTGATGAGGCTCAGCCGGCCATCGCTGCCGATCGCCGGGTTGAAGTCCATGCGCACATCCTGCAGGCGCTCCTTGTCAACGAGCGGGCTGGCCTTGAAGCGCTGTGTGAGGATGTTGTCAAAGGAGCGCACGCTGCCATCACCGAACAGTCCGGCGATGGTCGCCCCGCTGTCCAGCAGCTGCATCACCGGCTGGTCCACCGGCTGGCTGTCAGTCTCGCTGTTCGTTGCAGTGTCCCAGTCCACGATGCTCCAGGAGCCGGAGTCATCATTGGCAACCAGCAGGCGGTCCTCCGTAGTGTCGGTGGTGAATGCGCCCCACAGTCCGCTGGCGGGCACGGCTGCCGCATCCATGCTGCCATCCGGCAGCCAGGACTGCAGGCTGGCACCATTCAGGTTGGCCCAGACACGGTCATCAGCACCCACGGCAAGCCGCGGATCGATGCCGCTGGAGCTCTGGATGCTCTGCGGGTTGAGCCCGGCGAAGTCCAGCGTGACGATTGAGTCGTCGGCCCCGTCCGTGCCCTTCAGCACCACGAACAGGCGCAGCCCGCTGGAGACGATGTTGCCCGGTGCCGGGGCGGCGAAGTCATGCTCAAATGACTTCTGCACGCCGCTGCCGTTGATCAGGTGCAGGCCGTAGACCAGGCCGTCCGCGGTCACGCCGGCGATGTTCTCGGTGGATGCATCCTTGAAGAAGGTGGCGGGACGGGACAGCACCCGGCCGATGGCCTGCTGCTCCAGCACGTCACCGGTTGCATCAAGGAAGGTATAGCCGTTGTCATGCAGGGCCATCACGCCGAACTCGCCGCCGAAGTACTTCAGGTCGTTCACGCGCCAGCCGAGGTCCACGCTCCACAGCTCGCCGCCGTTCTCATTGAGCTTCAGCACCCGCCCGTCGGTGGTGCCGAGGTAGTAGTTGTCATTTTCGTCGAAGGCCGGCGTGGTGCTGTAGCCGAGGTTCAGTCCGCCGGTGTTGTACAGCACCTGTCCGTGGGTGCTGAAGTAGGTGTCGCTCAGGCCGCTGTGCTGCGCGTCGCCACCGGCCATCGGCCAGCCGACGCTCTCTCCCGGCGGCTTGGTCTCATAACTGGCAATGCCCAGCTCGCGCACGCCGTTGGCCTCGAAGTACGGACGGATACCATAGGCATCACCGGGGGCCAGGCTGTCCAGCTTGACCTCGAAGTAGACCTGCTTCGTCTCCGTCGGCAGGCTGATCGCGCTCGGCACCTTGGCCGTGACCGGCGTGCCCTCGCTGAAAAGCACTTCCGCCACCGGCTGGTAGCTGCCGAGGAACTGCGGCGTGGTGGTGTGCTCGACGATGTATCCGCTCACAGCGTTGCCGAAATGCACGCCGATCGGGGTGATGTCCGCCAGGTTGACCTCGCCATTGTGGTCGCCGTCAGCCACGCCCTTGGTGAACCAGCCGCTGCTGCCCTCAGTGGACTGGAAACCCACGCCGACCGGAGTCAGGTCGGAGATTGTCACCTGGCCGTTGAGGTCATAGTCCCCGGTGTTCTGGTAGTACCAGCCGACGAATGTACCGCCGTCGCCGCTGTCCTCTGTGCCGATCTGGCTGACCCGGTTGCCCAGCTCCCGCGGGGCCATGCTGACCTCGCGGTCGCGACCGGCCTCCACCCGCACCTGCTGCAGCTGGTCCTGCATCTGTTGCCAAAGTGATTCATCCACGCCCTGCGGGGCAGGCAGCACCTGCTGCTGGGGATCGGGGCTGCTGGAGCCACCGCCACAGGCGGAAAACAGCAGGATGGTGGCGGTGAGGCAGCCGCAGGCGGCCAGTCGACGCAGCTGGATCATGTCAAGCTCCGGCAGGAAAAGTACATACGCTCGCATTAATTCTAACAGCGGCCCGGAATCAAGGGCGCTTGGCGGGCATAAAAAAATGGGATGACCATGGCCATCCCATCATTCTCCGAATTTTATCAGCCCAGCGGGGATCAGCCCTTGTGCTTGGCAAACTTCTCGGCGACCTTGTCCCAGTTGATGACGTTCCACCACGCGGCGATGTAGTCCGGCCGGCGGTTCTGGTAATTCAGGTAGTAGGCATGCTCCCAGACATCGAGGCCGAGGATCGGCTTGTGCCCGATCATGTGCGGGCTGTCCTGGTTTGCGGTACTGCCCACGTGCAGCTTGCCGCTGCCATCCAGCCCGAGCCAGGCCCAGCCGCTGCCGAAGCGGGTGGCCGCCTGGTTGGAGAAGGCTTCCTTGAAGCCGTCAAACGAGCCGAACACTGAGTTGATGCCGTCCAGCAGGTCGCCTGACGGGGCACCGCCGCCGCCGGGCTTCATGGTCTTCCAGAACAGGCTGTGGTTGGCATGCCCGCCGCCGTTGTTGATCACGGCCTGGCGAATGTCCTCGGGGACGTCCTTGATGTTCTTCAGCAGCTCCCACACGCTCTTCTCCTGCAGCTCGGGATGGCCCTCGAGCGCGGAATTCAGCTTGGCAACGTATCCCGCATGGTGCTTGCCGTGGTGGATCTCCATCGTGCGGGCGTCAATGTAGGGCTCCAGCGCATCGAATGCGTAGGGCAGATCGGGCAGTACATGTGTCATCTTCATTCCTCCGCCTGTCTGATTGCAGTGGCCATCCCACATCACGTGCCACCGCGGGCAGGCTTAATACTATCACCGAGCCTGCTGCGTTGTTTCATTGGCGACGGCCTGCCGGGCTTCAGGCGGCTGGCTGTTGTGGCAGGGCGAGCCGGAAGCGCTGGCGCGCCGTGTCCACCTCCGGCCAGTCCCGCTCGATGATTCCGAGCACTTCGGCAATCATTCCATGCAGGTCAGCCACTGCAAGTTCCGGCGCGGCACTGAACAGTGCATTGATGCGCCGCTCCACATCGCGCGGACCGCTGCTGAACTTCGCTTCATACAGGGACATGCGCTTGAATTCGCCGAAGTGGTAGACGGAGTTCAGTGCACACAGCAGGTGCAGCAGGTGGTTGGCTTCCTCGACGAGGATCTGCTGGTAGTGCAGGATGTCCCCACGCCGCCAGGCCATCTCGAGCGGTACCCAGGCCGGGAAGAAATTCAGGTGCGCCTGCAGCATCTTCACCGCCAGCTCACGCGGATAACTGGCAACGTAGTCCTTCAGCCAGGCGGCGGTCTCCTCGCCATGCAGTACTGATGCATCCACGATGCCGCTGGCGGCCTTCTGCAGCGGCGACTCGTGGTTGTGGTTGATGAAGATGTCATCCATCCAGGCCTTCCAGTGTTCCAGCGAGGCGATGCCGAAGTCGTGCTTGATGCCATCGATGTGGAACGAGATCGCACAGCCCCCCTCGGCCGGGTCCCCGAAGAAGAAGATCCAGTCCCCCCCGCCGAAGTGATGCTTGAATTCCTCAAGCTGTTCGCGGCTGGGGACTTCATCGAAGTAGACCGCCATGTCCACATCACTGGCGGCATCGGCCAGCCCCTCTGCAACCGAGCCCGTCAGCAGCACGCAGCGCAGGCCCGGAAGTTTCGACAGTTCAGCGACACAGCGTCCGGCGGAAGCCAGACGGATTTCATTGTGATTGGTATCCATGGCTTGTTTACACCGCGGCAGGACGGCAGGTTTCGCAGATGAAGGACAGCACTGCGCAGGTATTGCTATAAGCTGGTAATGGTGCTGGCAGCGGCCAGCGGGGAGAACCTGGATGAAAACCAACCGCAGATTGAGCATCCTGCTCTTGGGCCTGCTGCTGGCGGGCCTCGGGGCCTGCCGTGAAAGTGAACCGGCGGGAGCGGCCGAGCAGTACACCGGCTTTGAGAACCAGAGCGCGCCAAAGAAGGCACTAGTGGCCGGCCAGACCGACGACCCGCGCCTGCGGGACATCAAGTTGCCGCCTGGTTTCCATATTGAGCTGTATGCCGAGGATGTGACCAGTGCACGCTGCCTGAAGCTCAGCCCGGATGGCACGCTGTTCGTGGGCAGCCGCGGCTCCGACCATGTGTTCGCCCTGCGCGACTCTGACGGAGACTTCGTCGCAGACGAGAAGTTCAGCATCGGCAGCGGGCTGCGCATGCCGGTAGGCGTCGAGTTCCGCGACGGCGACCTTTACGTGGCCGAGGTCAGCAAGGTCTGGCGCTATGACGACATCGAATCACGCCTTGCCAGCCCGCCGGACCCGGTGCTGATTGAGCGCTATCCCAGTGACGAGCACCACGGCTGGAAGTACATCCGCTTCGGGCCAGATGGCAGGCTTTACGTACCGGTAGGCGCACCATGCAATGTCTGCACCAGGGACAACCCGATATACGCCTCGCTGACCAGCATCGCCGCCGGCGGAGGCAGCCGCCAGATAGTGGCGAAGGGCATCCGCAATACGGTCGGCTTCGACTGGAACCCTGTCAACGGTGAGCTGTGGTTCACTGACAACGGGCGCGACATGCTCGGTGACAACATGCCGCCGGATGAGCTGAACCGGATCCCGGCCGGCAGCGGCGTTGATGACGACGCACCGCACTTCGGCTTCCCCTTCTACCACGCTGGTGACATCAAGGACCCGGAATTCAGCGAGGGCAAGGGCAAGGCTGACTACATCGCGCCGATGCAGAAGCTCGGTCCACATGTGGCCGGACTGGGCGTACGCTTCTACACCGGCAGGATGTTCCCGCAGGAGTACCACAACCAGCTCTTCATCGCCGAGCACGGCAGCTGGAACCGCTCGAGCAAGATCGGATACCGGGTGATGCTCGTCAGGCTGGACAAGGATGGCAACGCCGCTTCCTATGAGCCCTTCGCCGAGGGCTGGCTCGGCAAGGACGACAAGGTCAGCGGCCGCCCGGTGGCAATCGAGTTCCTTCCGGATGGCAGCATGCTGCTCAGTGACGATTATGCCAACTGTATCTACCGTATCAGCTACAAGGGATCATGAGATGGGCCTGTACCGCCAGTCAGTATCCCGGTTAAGGGCAGTTTGAAGCGCGGTTGAATCGCGGTTGAGATTGGCAATTCTTGACGAACCGATAGTCAATCAGGTGCACAAACGGGTTAGCATTTGCAGCGGAAAACCGCACGGAGAAGCAAATGTCAATCAACACCCTGCCGGACATCACCACACTGTGGAAGCACAGCGACCCCGCAGCCAGCCAGGCTGCCTTCATGGAACTGATGCCAGGTGCCGAAACGGGCGGCAACATTTCCTTCAATGTCACCCTGCTCACCCAAGTTGCCCGGGCCCAGGGCCTGCAGCGCAACCATGAAGCTGCCAACGCCAGCCTGGACCGCGCCAAGCGCATGCTGGACGAAGGCAACCCGCAGGAACTGCAGCATGCACTGGTGAGCTACCTGCTGGAACGCGGCCGGGTCTACCGTGCCAGCGGTTATGAGGACCGTGCGGAGGACTACTTCCTGGAGGCCTATGAAATGGCCCTGGATGCCGAGGAAATTGCCATGGCAGTCGATGCCGCCCACATGCTGGGCCTGACACTGCAGGGCAAGGAATCGGTGGACTGGTTCAGCCGAGCCCTGAAGCATGCTTCCTCCGGCATCAATGCGCAGGTCCGTCGCTGGGAAGCCCCGCTGTGCGAACTGCTGGGCCGGATCTACGCCGAGGAAGGCCGCTCGGACGAGGCAAAGCGCTTGTTTGAGAGTGCGGTAATCCTGCGCAGCCGCCAGCCCGCACAAGCTCCCGAGAAGGAACTGCAGTGCAGCGGCGTGGCCTGTGCCTGCCCGGAAAGCGTCGCCGACGGCAGCCTGCTCGTGCCCTGAGCCTCCCTCAGCCGCATCATCTATAATCCGCGCAGTGGTCGCCTGAAGGACCGGCGACCCGGGTCTGTGTCGCAACGGGGAAGGACGCAGGCCGATTCCGGGCCAGACGGCCTTGACGCGGAGAAACTGATGCATTGCCAATCCCGGCTGAGGACAATACGGTCCCTGTTCAGATGCATCCTGCTGGCACTGCTGCTGTGCGCCGCTGCCGGCAGCCTTTCAACTGCACATGCCCAGACGGACATGCGAGCGGAGGACAAGATGGACAGCCAGGCCCTGCCCGATTTCACCACACTGTGGAACTTCAATGATCCCGCCGGCACGCGGGCAAAGTTTGAGGAGATCCTGCCGCAGGCTGAGGCCAGTGGCAACACGGCATACCTTGCGGAACTGCTGACGCAGGTCGCACGAACCTATGGACTGCAGGAGATGTTTGGTGAGGCACATGCCACACTCGACCGCGTGGAGGGCATGCTCAGTGGCGACGGGATGGACAAGGCCCGCCTGCGCTACCTGCTGGAGCGGGGGCGCGCCTTCAATTCATCGAAGAAACCGGAGCTGGCGCAGCCGCTGTTCCTTGAAGCCTACGAGCTTGGATTGACAACGGAATTCGATGGCCTGACAATTGATGCAGCGCATATGCTGGGGATTGTCACGAGCGATGATGAATCGCTGGACTGGAACCACAGGGCTCTTGACCTGGCTGAGAAGACCGCTGACGAGAAGGCTGCCAACTGGAAGGGCGCACTGTATAACAACATGGGCATGACCTACCTGGACAGCCACCAGCCGCAGCAGGCACTGGAACTGTTCCAGAAGGGCGTGGAGTTCCGCGAGGCGATGGGCCATGGCGAGCAGAGCCGGATGATCGCGCACTGGACCGTGGCCCGAGCTTTGCGCGCGTTGGGCCGCCATCCCGAAGCGCTGGAGAAGCTTGCCTACATCGCCGACAATTTCCCCGGACACAGCGATAACGGTTTCTGGTACGAGGAAATGGGTGAGAACATGCTGGCAACCGGCGACATGGAGGGGGCCAAGGCCCAGTTCAGCACGGCGATCCCGATGCTGGAGGCGATGGGCTGGGTCGGCAAGGACTATCCGGGACGGATCGAACGCCTGCAGGCCAACATTGACACCGGCCTGCCGCTGCTGGAGATTGGCAGCCAGGCACCGGACTTCACCCTGCCCAACCAGGATGGGGAGGATGTCAGCCTGGCGCAGGTGCTGGCAAGCGGGCCTGTCGTGCTGGCCTTCTATCCGAAGGACCACACCGGCGGTTGCACGCTGGAACTGGCTGAATATAACCGCCGGGAAGGCGAGTTCGAGCAGTTCAACGCCCGGGTGTTCGGCATCAGTGGCGACAGCACGGAAAGCCATGAGGAATTCTGTGCGGCCCAGGGCTACCGCCTCGACCTGCTGGCCGATACTGGCAACGAAGTGCGGACGGCATATGGAGCGATCACCGGCGAGGGCCGGGTCGGCCGCGTGAGCTATGTGATTGGCAGCGACGGCTACATCAGCGGCTTCTGCGCCAGTTCATCCGACATGCAGGCCCACGCCGCAGCAGCGCTTGAGATCCTCGGCCGGATAACGGGCATCGGTGAATCGGAGTGATCCAGATCTTGCAGCACCATGACTGCGAAGGGCTGGCCTACCTGGCAACGATGATGGCGGCGCGCGAGCTGGACTGGAAGGTGCTGCGCGCGGACCGCGGCGAGATCCCGAAGGACCTCAATGGCCTGGACGCGCTGATCATCCTCGGCGGTCCGCAGAGTG
Source organism: bacterium (assembly GCA_020440645.1). Lineage (GTDB taxonomy): Bacteria > 4484-113 > 4484-113 > 4484-113 > JAFGCY01 > JAHEFU01. The sequence goes on from JAGRNR010000069.1 coordinate 18,133, forward strand.
TGAATCGCACCGACCTGTTTCCCTGGATGCGCCGCGAAATCGAGATCGTGCGCCTGGCGATTGATGCCGGCCTGCCCGTGCTCGGGATCTGCCTCGGGGCGCAGGTCGTGGCGGCTGCCTGTGGGATGCAGGTTGTCAACTGCGACCACAAGGAGATCGGCTGGTTCCCGGTCAGGCTCTTGGCCAACGGCAGCGAGGGCTGGTTCGCTGATGTGCCAGAGGAGTTCACATGCTTCCACTGGCATGGCGAGCGGATGATCCCGCATGAGGACATGCCCTCGCTTGCCGCCACGGATGTGACGCCCTGCCAGGCCTGCTCCCCGCTGCCGGGCGTGCTGGCCCTGCAGTTCCACCTTGAGGTGACGGAGGAAGCAATCCGGGCCATGGCCGCCGCATTCCATAAGGAAATGGCGGACGAGCTGATCGGGCTGGACAGCCTGCTGTGGGAGCTGCCGGAGCAGCTCGCCAACAGCCAGCGACTGGCGGATAATGTGATCGGCCGCTGGTTCGAGCGGGTGATGGCAAGAGATGCGTTTGGAGAAGCTGAATGAAACTGCATGATGCGGGGAGCGCGGCTCCCGGATTCACGCTGCCCAACCAGCATGGCAGCAATGTCAGCCTGGCGGAGTTCCAGGGCAGCCAGCCGGTGGTGCTGATCTTCTACCCGAAGGATGCCACCGGGGGTTGAACTGCGGAACTGGCTGAGTTCAGCCGCCGCAAGGCCGAGTTCGATGAGCATGACGCAGTGCTGCTGGGGATCAGCGGTGACAGTGTGGAAAGCCACAAAGCATTTGCCGATGACCAGTGCTACCCCTTCAACCTGCTGGCGGATACCGACAATGCAGTCCGCAGGGATTACAAGGCGACTGACATCACCGGCCTGCTGCCGGCTCGCGTGACATATGTAATTGGTCGCGAGGGGAAAATCGCAGGCTACTGCAACAGCGCGATCGACATGAAGCTGCATGCAGCGCGCGCGCTG
>JAGRNR010000006.1:0-106639 GCA_020440645.1 bacterium
GAGTGGCGGAATTGGCAGACGCGCCAGACTTAGGATCTGGTACTTCGGTGTGGGGGTTCGAGTCCCCCCTCGCCCATATTCTCCTGCCGTTTCGTGCGAGCACTCGACGGTCTCAGACCGCGCAGCTGCTTCGGGAGCCTGCTCCCTCAGCGCTGCAGGCACTATCTCCAATGGATCATGCCGCCTCGTGCGAGCACTCGGCGGTCTAAGCCCGCGCGCCGGACCGGAAAGCAAGTTCCCGGTTCCGGCACAGGCATTTTGCTGGCAACATTGATCCAGCCGTCTCGTGCGAGCACTCGACGGTCTTGCTTCGCGCAGCCACTTCAGGAGCCTGATCCATCAGCGCTGCAGGCGTAGGTGCAAGAATCGCCTGCCGCCCCGCGCAAGCGTTCGTCGGCCTCCATCCGCATGCCGGACCGGTATGGGACATCTAACACAGGCTGAATGAGGCAGCGGCGCAGCCTCCATTTGCCTGCAACTGAGCTGATGACTTGTGCATATGCCTTGCCGTGAGGGAGTGATTCATCGCGGAATGAAAAGGGAGGGCCCGCAGGCCCCCCCTCCCTGTTGTCAGCTTGTTGCGCAGCTTGCGCCGTACCTCGCGGGTCGCCAGATCATCGAGCCCTTGCACGAGGTGGCAACTCAATCAGAATACTCTTGCCACCTTCACGCCGCCGTTGAAGTAGACGATGAAGGGGTTGCCACCGACTTCAATTGTGTCGATGTCATTGTCACCGGTGTCCACCAGGTCCGTCGCATCAAAGGCCGTGCCGGAGGCATCGCTGCCCCATGCCATCCGCACCTGGTTGGCATTGTTCTCGAAGTATGCCACGAAGGGCAGGCTGTTGCTCCACAGCAGGCTGCTCACCGTGTTGTCGTCATTGGTCGCCACGTTCACCTGGCTGCCCCAGCTGGTGCCGTTCGCATCCGTGGCGCGCTTGTAGACGATGTCGCTGCCGGCGCGGCTCTCGTAGCTGATTGCAGGGTTGCCGTTGATCACCAGCAATGATGGGTTGTCATAGCTGTCGTTCACCGAGGCATTGCTCGCGATGGTGACCGTCGAGCCCCAGCTGGCGCCGTCCACGTCACTGGCTCGTCGGTACTTCACACCGGCCGCGCCGTTCCAGTAGAAGAAGGCCACCGCCGGCATGCCATTCACGACCGCCAGGCTGGGCACGCCGCCGCCGTTGGTGCCGCCGGAGTTGACCGTGCGGACCGTGCCCCAGCTGGAACCGTCGGCATTGCTGGCGCGCACGTACTTGGTGGCGTTGGCTGCGTTGTCAATGTAGCAGATCGCCGGGTTGCCGGAGATCACCTCCATCTCGCAGTCGCTGACGGAGCCGGAATAGACCTCCACCTTGTTGGTCTCGGTCCAGTTGGCACCGGTCGCATCATCGGCGCGCAGGTAAAACAGCCCGCCGGAGTTGTTGTTGTAGCAGACCGCCGGGCGGCCATTGGCCTCGACGAGATGCGCGTTGCGGCCGACGTCACCGGTGAAGGCGACGGTCACCGGGCTGCCCCAGCTGGTGCCGCTGGTGTTCGTGGCGCGCACGTACTTCAGGTCCTGGCCGCTGGCATCGTAGTAGATGATCGCCGGATTGCCGCCGATGATGTCCGCCTTGATGCGGGTGGCCGGGCTGCCCGCGGTGGTGACCGTGATCAGCTCGGCGATGCGCACCTGGTGCGTGACCTGCGCCGTGTCCTGGTTGTTGTCATTGTCGGTGATGCGCACCCTGAGGATGTAGTCCCCGGTGCTGCCGAAGCTCGTGGTGGCGACGGGGTTGGTGCCGTTGTCGGTCTCGTAGCTGCCATTGCCGTCGAGGTCAAACTCGAACTTCGTGATCGAGCCACCCGGGTCATCCGAGCCGCTGGCATCCACGGTGACTGTCACGCCGGTGCCCGAGGGGTTCGGGCTCGTCACGATGTCCGCCACCGGCGGGATGTCCGGCAGGATCGCCACCGTGTGGCTGTCGGTCGCATTTTCGTTGTCAGTCACGACCAGCACCGGGTTGTACTCCGCGAACACGGTGTAGGTATGCTGCACGGTGGCGTTTGTGAAGCTGGTGGCGTCGAACAGGCCGTCGCCCTCCCAGTCCCAGTCGTAGCGCACGATGTTGCCATCCGGGTCTGAGCTGCCCGCCGGGTTGAAGGTGACGGTGAGCGGCACGCCGGTGTAGCTCGTGGTGTCCGCCGTGAAGAAGGCGGTCGGGGCCTGGTTGGAACCACCGCTGGAGACGGTGATCACGATGGTGTCGGTGTCACTGGAACCGTCGTTGTCAGTCACGGTCACTTCAACGCTGTAGCTGCCGGGATTGCTGAAGGTATGCGTGACCGAGGGGTCAGCGCCGCTGTCCGTGGTGGTCGTGTCATCCCAGTCCCAGCTGTAGTTGACGATCACACCGTCCACATCGCTGCTGCCGGCTGCCGTGAAGGGCACCGTCAGCGGAGCCTGGCCGCTCAGCACGCTAGCATAGATGTCGGCATTCGGCGGGATGTTGCTCACGTTGGTCACATTGACCTGGATCGTGTCCGTGTCGGTCGCGCCGTCGTCATCCTGCACGGTCAGCACCACGTCGTACACCCCGCTGGCGCCGAAGGTGTGGCTGATGGTCGGGTCCGCGCCGCTGTCCTCGGCTGAGGTGCCGTCATCCCAGTCCCAGACGTAGCTGACGATGTTGCCATCCAGGTCGGTGCTGCCCGCGCCGGTAAATGCCACGGTCAGCGGCGAGTCGCCGGAGGTCGGCACGGCGAAGATGTCCGCCACCGGCACGAGATTGGCCGGCGGGGCACTGACGACCACGAGGAAGCTGTCGCTGTCACTGCCGCCGTCGTTGTCGGTCACGGTGACAGTGGCGGAGTAGCTGCCGGCGGCGAGGTACGGATGGAAGGTGGTCGGGTCGGTGCCGGTTGAGATGACCGGGCTGCCGTCGCCGAAGTCCCAGCTGTAGTCAGTCACCACGCCGTCCGGGTCATTGCTGCCGCTGGCGTCGAGGATCGCATTGAGCGGCACCACGCCGGTCGGCGGCAGCACCACCAGGTCCGCGCTGGGCGGCACGTTCACGCCGGGCGGCACCACGGTGATGGTGACGGTGTCGGTGTCCTGCTTGCCGCCGTTGTCAATCGCGGTCAGCACCACGTCATACACGCCGGGGTTGTTGAAGGTATGCGAGACACTGGGGTCCTTGCCGCTGCCGAAGGGCACGCCGCCCTCGTCCCAGCTCCAGAAGAATGAGGTGATCTGGCCGTCCGAGTCATCGCTGCCACCGGCATCGAAGCTGACAGTCAGCGGGGCCGTGCCGCCGCTCGGGCTGGCGATCACGTCCGCCACCGGTGCGATGTTCGCCGGCGGGTCAAGCACCGTGATCTCGATCGTGTCCTCGGCGCTGTCGCCGCTGTTGTCAGTCACGCGCAGCCTGGCGAGGAAGGTGCCGCTGTCGTTGTAGGTGTGCAGCACCGTACTGTCGCTGCCGCTGTCCAGGTCGAAGTTGCCGTCGCCGTCGAAGTCCCACTGGAACTTGACCAGCAGGCCGTCCACGTCATAGCTGCCGCTGCCGATGAAGCCGATCGTCAGCGGGTTGAAGCCGCTCACGGCGGTGGCGGCGATGTCCGCGCTCGGGTCGACATTGCTCACGCTGGCAACGGTCGCCTCGAAGGGGTTGGCCTGGAAGGTGTCGGTTCCGCCGCTGTTGTCAGTCACGCGCACCAGCGGGGCGAAGGTACCGGCCGTGCCGTACTTGTGGTTGATCAGCGGCTCGAAGCCATAGGCGTCGAACAGGCCGTCACCCTCGAAGTCCCATTCGTAGAAGATGATGTTGCCATCCTCATCGGAGCTGGCGGAGGCGTCAAGCTCGACGGGCAGCGGGATCCCCTGGCCGAGGATGCGCAGGCTGAGCCTGGCCTCCGGCAGGAAGTTGTAGTCCGGCTCACCGGGGCCGACCTCCGGGTCGGTGCCCAGCCCGCCGCCGTTGATGTTGGAGCGGGTGCCCTCGCTGTCGCCAGCGTAGGGGCGGACCCAGTAGAACTCGTCCGCCGCCGGGCTGGCAACAACGCTCTGCCAGCTGCGGCGCTCGGCCATCGCATTGGAGAAGCTGTCGCCAAAGGCCAGCTCCGCGATCGGGTCGACCGTGCTGGCCTCGCCGTAGCCGACCGGCACGTCGTTGATGTCATTGCTGGCGAACACGCGGTAGCCGTCCACATTGTTGCCCCAGTAGCGGCCGATCACAGACAGGTCGGCCAGCCCGATCTCACCATCGGAGTTGCCGTCGATCACGCTCTGGGCGCTTTCGTAGTCAAAGGGGCCACTTTCGCCGAAGTGCAGGCCGAGCGGCACGAGGTCCGCCAGCCCGACCACGCCGTTCTGGTCGAAGTCGCCCGGGTTGTTGTAGTACCAGGTCAGGGTCGCGGTATCCACGTCCCAGAACAGCGGGGACAGCGCGGCGGAATGCACCGGCACGCCGCTCATGCCGCGCGTCGGCAGCATGCCAGTGTTGTCAAACAGCGCCGTGGCAATTACGGTGCCGGCCTCGACCGCGACCTGGCTGTTGCCAAGCGGAACCCGGCCGTAGCTCAGCAGGCCCGGGGCCTCAAGCTGCTCGATGCTGATCGCCTCACTGCCGGGGCCGAGTGCCTCCGTGGCGGATACGCCGAGCGGGCTGTAACTTGCGCTGTCGTAATGCAGCTCCACAAGCAGGCTGCCCGTGCTCAGTGGACGCGCCGCGCTGATCTCCAGCACCGTCTGGCTGCCTTCCGTACGTGTACTGAGCTGCAGCGAATCCGCGCTGATCACCGGCCCGTGGGCACCGGGGGTGCTGATTGAGAAACCGCTAGTTGAATGTCCATCGGGGCTTTGCGGGGCCTGGGCCAGGGGGCTGGTCTGTCCACCGCAGCCGCTTGCCAGCAGCCCCGCGCAAAGAAGCGCAAGGCCGGTAAGTGCTATGCGTTGCATGCAATCCTCTCCAGTAATCGTTGTCCAGTATTGACCCGTAAGTAGGGCCTTCCCCTGTGGGGTGGTCCGCCTACATTTTACGTGAGTTTAATGGACTGCGTGCGCTAAAGCCAGATTTCGTCTCAATCAGACGCTCAGGCCTGCCAGGGCAAGCGGTCAAGATCCACATTACCGCCGGTGAGGATCACGCCGATGCGTTTGCCGGCGATGTCCATCCGGCCGGAGAGCAGTGCGGCGAGTGCCGTGGCCGAACTGGCCTCGATGATCGTGTTCGTGCGCTCCCAGAACAGGCGCATCGCCGCGATGGTCTCGGCATCGCTGACACGCTCGATGTGGAGCTTGTGGTCACGCATGATGCGGTAGGTCAGTTCGCTGATCCAGGCCTTCAGCCCGTCACAGACCGTGTCCGTGTTCTCATTGACCTGCGGGAAGCCATGCTTCAGCGCGCGCCAGGCGTCGTCCGTGATCTCCGGCTCGCTGCCCAGTACCACGGTGCGCGGCGAGAGCGCTGCCGCCGCAATCAGCGTTCCGCTCATCAGGCCACCGCCACCGACGGGTGTGATGATGTGGTCCAGCTCCGGCACGTCCTCCAGCAGCTCGACGGCGGCCGTGCCCTGGCCGGCGATGATGCGCGGGTCGTCAAAGGGGTGGATCACCGTCGGGTTGTGCTCTGCGATGATTTCGTTGACAACGCGCTGGCGGTCCTCGATCTCCGGTGTGCAGAAGTGCAGCTCTGCGCCCAGTGCGCGCACGGCCGCCACCTTGAGTTGCACGCTGTCATCGGGCATGACGATGTAGGCCGGGATGCCGCGCAGGGCGGCGGCCTTGGCCACGGCCTGGGCATGGTTGCCGCTGGAATGCGCCACCACTCCGCGCGGGGCAATGTCGTCCGGGATCTGCATGATGGCGTTCAGCCCGCCGCGCAACTTGAAGGCCCCGATGCGCTGCAGGTTCTCACACTTGAAGAACAGCGTCGCGCCCGTGAGTTCGTCCAGATGCGCGCATGTCATGACAGGCGTGCGGTGGATGTAGGGCCGGATGCGCTCATGCGCGGCCTGGATGTCGGCGAAGCTCGGCGGCTGCTTGGGATCGGCGGGCATGGCAGTTATAGTAGCAATGGGCTGAGTCTCTCAGTTTGACTCGAATGACTGCGAAAGGCTTGACAAGAGAGAGAGAGAGATGATTTCATGTTAGTTTAAGGTTGAATTACCTTGAAGGGGAGACTGCTATGAATACTGGGTTGAACAGACTATTTGCAATCATGTGCATATCAGTCTTGCTGTTTTCCGTTGCCAACGCAGCTGATGAAGGCCTGTACGAAATCAGGGATATTGCGGAAGGTTCGATGATCGCAGGGTGCTGTCCATCCCAGAACTTCATTGATGAAGCACCGCAGGCCTACTACAAAGTGTTCGGGGAATGGCCAGAGACCTTCCAGGCAATCATCGACGAAGGACTGATCCGTGACAACCTGACTCTCGATGGAGTACATGTCATCACACCGGATGACGGAGTGCTGGATGGCCCATATGACCGGCTGTACAAGTACAACGGTCCCCAAACCCCGCCGCAGATTGTGTTCCAGGGACAGATAAGCTTGTCCGAGGCCGCCCAGAATAATCCTGTCGCTGTAGCGACCAGCATCAATCACCCGGATGGCACTGCTTCTTCAAGCCTGCCGGACCTGAAGGAAGGTGTGGTGTTTGCGTGGCAGAACCGCAGGTACATGGATGGCCACAGCGATTCCATGTTCCCGGAAAGTTCGCGTCGTTACAGTGGCAATCTGGATGCATACAAGCTGATGGCGATTGCCTATATGTGCATGCTGGGATCGTCAGACTACAAATCTATATATGGTGATTTTCCCAGCAATGAGGACTGGGGCAGTTTCGTTGACAGTGGCTTCTGCCCGGTTACAAGCGACATGCTGAATCCGCTGTCAGGCAAGCCCTTCAGCGCGGATGGCTCCGACTTCAGCTTTGACTTCAGGCGAATTGAAAGTGTTGATTTCAACGGATTCACTGTCAGTGTGCGCGGTGACAATGACGACTACATAGCTGCCTGGTAAGCAGCTCTGAGTCTTGCTCAATAGCCCAGCTGGCAGTTGACCACGTTAAGCAGGTCATCCCGGCCGGCGCTGATCCGCTTGAGGTTCTCTATCACTTCATCCCAGCGCTCCAGGTCGTCAAAGGGCGAGGCGGCGCGGTGCGGGCTGAGCACGACATTGCCAAGTTCGTGGAAGGGCCGGTGCCAGGGGAACAGGCGGCCCTGCTCATCCGGCTCCGGTCGGTAGTCGTACCAGACATCAATCGCCGCACCGGCGAAGAAGCCGCTTTCAAGCGCTTCGAACAGCGCATCCTCGTTGACAACGCCGCCGCGTGCCACATTGACAAGGAAGCTGCCCTGGCCCAGCAGCTCAATCTCGCGTGCGCCGATCAGGCCTTCGCTGTCAGGCGTGAAGGGCACGGCGACCACCAGCACATCCACCGCCCGCAGGAAGTCGTCAAGCTGTGCAATCGAGTGCAGGCCGTCCAGTGTGGCCGGACTGCCGCCGGGCATGATGCCGCTTCTGTTGCAGGCGATCACCCGGCAGCCGAAGCCGGAGAGCATCAGGTGTACATTGCGGTTGACATGCCCGTAGCCCAAAAGGCCGATCGTGCGGTGGCTGATCGGCGTGTTGGCAAGGAACTCATCCCCCAGCCGCCACTTCCCCGCAAGCATTGCGTTATGGTGCTGCACGGTGCCGCTGAGCATTGCCAGCAGCAGGGTGACCGTGGTCTGCGCGGTGAACTCCGCATTGCCATGCCCGTTGATCAGCACGATGTCCCGCGTCTGCTGGATCTCGGCGAACATGCCGTAGAGGTGCTGCACCCCGGCGCCGGGGTTGATCACGGCCCTGAGCTTCGGCGCGGCGTCAATCAATGAGCGCGTCGGCCGCCAGCCGAGCAACACATCGGCATCGCCGGCCAGCGGCAGCAGCAGCGATTCGTCCGCCCCGGTCCATTCATGGCCCTCGGGAGCGGAGATGAAGTGCACGGGCCAGCCGTTGAGCCCCTTTTTCATGTAGTCCAGCAGCTCGGGGCGGGGCTGCCAGAGGCAAAGCACATTGATGTCGCGATGGGAGGGATCGGGCATGGGAGCAGTGTAGGGGAAGTGGGTAGCGGTGGCGCCTTGCGCCAATTGATAGTGCATGGTGCGAAGTTTACAAATATGTGATATATTTGCTATATGTTGCCATTGCAGCCAAAACTGATGCGTAAGTCCGATCACAACTACCGCAATCCGGGCTACTACTTCATCACACTCAAGACCGCTGGCTCACGGAACCTGTTTGGCCGCTACGAAAGTGGCAATGATGTAATCCTGTCGCGATTCGGAAGGATTGCCCTTGAGTGCTGGCAACGAAATGATGAGGTGTACCAGACCGTCAGCAATGACCTGTATCGCTTCATGCCCAACCACATGCATGCCTTGCTGCTGCTGGAATTCGCTGAGAGCACACGGGATGCGGGAGTGCACCTGAGCAAGGTGGTGACTTCCTACAAGGGTGTTGTCACAAAGGAAATCCGCAGGTTGACGGGGAATCCGGATATGCAGGTCTGGCAACGGAACTACTACGAACGGATAGTCACATCGGAAAGGGCCCTGCAGAACATCCGCAGCTACATTCTCTACAATCCGCTGATGATTGAACTGGAAGGCAAGGGACTGCGCTGATTGCTTGAATCCTCAGTCGAGGAAGCCTGGTGCATCCACGCCCAGTTGGCGCAAGGCGCCACCGCTACCATCTCCGTTCAATCGTGCACAAATGGACGATCACACCGCCTGCACACGATAAAATCACTTCCGCAGATATACATAGGACCAGCACACACCAGATTCCCGGCCCGGTCGTGGTCCGACCGCACATCAGGGGCCGGCAGCAGGAGCGGATATGACAGCAGCAGACAACCAGGCGGCGGTGGTGGAACGCCTCGCATCTTCCACCGGCGGCAGCCTCAGCCACGAGCGGCTTTCCGAGCTGCACACTGAGTTCATGGCGCATCCGACGGCAAGCCTGATGCGCAATGCCGTCACCCAGGTGAGTGTGATGGACATCGCGCAGAACCGCGACATCATCACCTCCACGCCGCATACCTTCAGCCACAAGCTGGACGACTGGAAGGTAACCAACCAGCGGGCCAGCGGCCGCTGCTGGCTGTTTGCCGGCCTGAACCTGCTGCGCGTCGGCGCGATGCAGGCGATGAACATCAAGGAATTCGAGTTCTCGCAGACCTACCTGCACTTCTGGGACAAGTTCGAGCGGGCGAACTACTTCCTCGAGGCGATCATCGCAACGGCGGAGCGCGACATTGACGACCGCACCGTGGCCTTCCTCTTGGACAAGCCGCTCGAGGATGGCGGGCAGTGGAACATGTTCGTCAACCTCGTGAAGAAGCACGGCCTCGTGCCGCAAAGCGCGATGCCCGAGAGCGAAAGCTCCAGCAACACGCGCTACATGAACGCGATCGTGATCTCCAAGCTGCGTGACTTCGCCCAGCAGCTGCGTGATGCCGTTGCCAGCGGCAAGTCCGAGGACGAGGTCCGCAAGCTGAAGGACGGCTTCGTCTCCGTGGTCTACCGCATGCTGTGCATCCACCTCGGCACACCGCCGCAGGGCTTCGACTGGGAGTGGCGCGACAAGGACAACAAGTTCCACCGCGACGGCAGGCTGACACCGCAGCAGTTCGCTGACAAGTACGTCTCGATCAACCTTGATGACTATGTCAGCATCGTGCATGACCCGCGCGAAAGCAGCCCGCAGGGCCGCACCTACACTGTTGACATGCTTGGCAACGTGGTGGGCGGCGACATCGTGACCTACCTGAACGTTGACATCGAGCTGATGAAGCAGCTCACCATGAAGCAGATCACCGACGGCCAGCCGGTCTGGATGGGCTGCGACGTGGGCAAGATGATGGACCGCCGCCGCGGCGTGTGGGACCGCGAGCTGTTCGGCTTCGAGCGGATCTACGACACGCCCTTCGCGCAGGACAAGCCGGGCCGCCTGCTGCACCACCAGACCCTGATGACGCACGCGATGCTGTTCACCGGCGTGGACGTGGTTGACAAAGACCCGCGGCGCTGGCGCGTGGAGAACTCCTGGGGCAGCGAGGGCGGCGAGCAGGGCTTCTACGTGATGAATGACAACTGGTTCGACGAATACATGTTCGAGATCGCCGTGCCGAAGGCGCTGCTGAGCGCTGAGCTGCAGCAGGCGCTGGAGGGCGAGCCGACCGTGCTGCCGGCCTGGGACCCGATGGGCGCCCTGGCCGGGGAGTGCATGGGCTGAAATGAGCGGGGCCACTGCGGTGGCCCCTTTTCATTTGGAGAGAGATGAGCGAGGACAACACACAGCAGGAGCAGCCGCAGGAGCCGAAGCGGGCGAAGTATGCGCCGGACCCGGGCTTCACCGCCGAGCGTGACCGGCGCATGATCGTGCTCAGCTGCGCTGTGCTCGTGGTGATGACGCTCGTGATCTTCCTGATGGTGCGCCACCGCTACATCCAGCTCAAGGACGTGGCGCCGGTGAACGTGCAGATCTCCATGACGGACAAGCAGGTGATCCGCGACGAGGCGACTGTGGTGGATCCGGCGGCCATCGTGGCCGACCCGGAAGGCAGCCTGGCTGTCTGGACGGAAAGCAGCGGCACGGTGCTGTTCGTGCATGACAAGAAGGGAGACCCGATCAACTGGGATGATCCGAACCCCTCGCTCGGGACGGTCTACTGGCTGGACTGCGGCCTGCCGGTGACGGCGGTCAAGCCTGAGGCACCGGTGACGGGCGTCGGCGGGCGGATCCGCTTCTGGGGCCAGGTGGCGGCCACTTCCACGGACAAGCTTGAGTTCTCCGACAGCGTAGCCAGGGAAGTGCTGCCGGAATTCGGCATTGAACCCGGCCAGCGCATCGCGATCTTCTTCGCCTCCGAGATCGAGGAGGAGGGGCGCGGCACGCCGCTGGGTGAGGAGATTGACCCATTGGCGGAAATCAGCGGAGCAGGCTCCGCTGGGCAGGGCAGTGCGGCGGACACCGCAGGAGAGTAGCTTCAATGGCCCATTGCTGGCATGACGTACCGATCGGGGACAACGCCCCGCGAGAATTCAACGCCGTGATTGAGATCATGAAGGGCGGCAAGGTGAAGTATGAGCTGGACAAGCCCACCGGGCTGATGCGGGTGGACCGCGTGCTCTACAGCTCCGTGTTCTACCCGGCCAACTACGGATTCATCCCGCAGACGCTGGGCGACGACCACGACCCGCTTGATGTGCTTGTGCTGATGCAGGAGCCGGTGTTCCCGATGAGCATCCTGCGCGCCAAGCCGATCGGGGTGATGATGATGGTCGACCAGGGCGAGAACGACGAAAAGATCATCTGCGTGCATATGGACGACCCGGAGTACAACGGCTTCGACCATATCAAGGAGATCCCGCGCCACCGCCTGTTCGAGCTGAAGGCCTTCTTCGAGGACTACAAGAAGCTCGAGGAAAAGGACGTGAAGGTGGAGGATTTCCTCGGCCCGCTGGACGCGATCACGGCGATTGAGAAGTCGATGGCCAACTACGTGAGCAAGTTCGGCGAGAAGGGTGTCGGTGTCTGAGAATTCCGGGATTTGTGATTTATCTTTGATTTAACCGGACTTAAAGAACCGATCTTGATTAATAATGGTCTAGTGTCTTGGTGGGGTCTGCCCCCGGGGCAAGGCACAAAGATCGGGAGTCAGGATTGGCGCAGTTCGTGAATCTCAGTAACAGCATCCTGCTGATGACAATGCTCATGCTGGCGTTCAGCTGGGCATTGACTTCGATTCGCCGCTCCCTGCCATCCCTCCAGCGTTTCACCGGCATGCTGATGTTCACCGGGATCGCCCTGATCGCCAGCTTCGTGATCATTCCGCTGCAGGAAGGCGTGATCCTCAACCGCGGCGCTGAGCGCCTGCACTGGGTGGACCCGAGTGCAGCCACCATCGTGATCGCGCTGGCAATCGTGCTGGCCGGAGTGCTCGACGGACTGGTGACAGCCGTCGCCGTTGCCGTGCTGGCCTACTTCCTTAACGGTTCACTGAGCACGGTTATGCTGCTGCCGGTGCTGTACAGCGTGGCGGCCGGGCTGGTGGTGCGCCATTTCTGGGGCCTGCACCGCGACTTCATCTCCAGCCGTGTACTGCTGCTGCTGGGCCTGGCGCTCAGCCTGCCGCAGGCCGTGCTGTTCTACTCGCACTTCCACAGTGCGCCGAACTTTGAACCCAAGGCCATGCTGGCCAGCATGGCGGTGATCATCATCGCCTATCCGACCGCGGCACTCGTGATCGGCAACCTCGTCAGCCAGCCCTACCACCAGATCCTGCTCGAGAACCAGCTGCTGGATACCCAGGAACGCAACCGCCAGATGGTCAAGCTGGCGGGCAATGCGATCGTGAACTTCAATGCGGACCTCGAAGTGATCGACTACAACGAGGAGGCTGAGCGGATCTTCGGCTACCCGCGGCAGTACCTGATCGGGCGCAAGTACCTGAGCCTGCTGTTCCCGAGCTACATCTGGGCGGGGATCGAGACGGACGCCCAGCGCGTGATGGACGGCGGGCAGATCCGCGAGCATGAGGTGCAGGTGGTCAGCCGGGACGGCAAGGAAACCCCGATGATCTGGAGCTTCTCGCGCATCACCAATGCACGGGATGAACCGCTTGGCATGATGGCCATCGGGCAGGACATCTCGCAGCGTAAGCGCAACGAACTGAAGCTGGCCGAGAACGAGGAGCGCGTGCGCCTGGCACTGAGCGGCGCGGACCTCGCGATGTGGGACTGGAACCTCGCAACCGAGGAGTTCGTCACCAATGATCGCTGGGCGGATATGCTTGGCTACGTCCCGGACGTGCAGGACACAGATGTCGCTTCCTGGGACGAGCGGATCCATCCGGAGGACCGCGACCACGTACTGGCCTGCATGGAACAGCACCTGTCGGGAGATACTGACAGCTTTGAGGTGGAGTATCGCATGCGCAGGCGTAATGGGGACTACCTGTGGGTGCTGTCCCGCGCACGTGTGATCCAGCGCAACGAGGAGGGCCAGCCGCTGCGCATGACGGGCACGCTGCTGGACATCTCGCAGCGCGTTGCCAGCGAGCAGGAACGCCGCCGGCTGGAGCGCCAGCTGCGCTACTCGCAGAAGATGGAGACCATTGGCACACTGGCCGGTGGCATCGCACATGACTTCAACAACATCCTGCAGGCAATCATGGGCTACACCACTCTCGGCTCGACCCGCCTGCCTGATGACCACCCGGTCCAGCATGACCTCGAGCGCGTGCTCAGTGCCAGCGACCGGGCCCGCAGCCTGGTGGACCAGATGCTTGTGTTCAGCCGCCAGGCCCAGCAGAGCCGCGCGCTGGTGGACGTTGAGCAGCTCTGCCGTGAGGTACTGCGCATCCTCGGCCCCCAGCTGGACCCGCGCGAGGACATCGAGGTGGTGCTTGATATCGCACCGGACAGCCCGCAGATCCTGGCTGACCCTACCCAGATCCACCAGGTGGTGATGAACCTTGTGATCAACGCCCTGCATGCGATGAAGGACGGTGGCGGCAGGCTCGGGATCTCACTCAGGCGCCTGGACAGCGCTGCCGTTGACCTGGAGCAGACCGGGCTAGCGGAACCGCCGGCGGCCTGGCTGGAGCTCGTCGTCAGCGACACGGGTTGTGGCATCGACCCGAAGCACCTCAGCCGCCTGTTCGAGCCGTTCTTCACCACAAAAAGCGTGGAAGAGGGCACCGGGCTTGGCCTGTCGGTGGTGCATGGCATCGTCACCAACCATGGCGGTGCGATCAACGTGGACAGCGAACCGGGCCAGGGCAGCCGCTTCATCGCAGTGATGCCGGTGCATGGCGACCTTGCCAGCTGAGCCGTTCACAACTGGTTAAGCCCCGGTTATCAATTCACAGACAATTCCCAGACCGGCCGTCCTGCGGTATCTATTAAGCATAGGAATTCCCGGCGGGAACCGATACTGACCATGCAGCTCAACAGGCCGGATCTGGAGATTGTTGCCATCACTGGCGGGCAGCCCGGTGCGCACGTCCCGCTGCAGGCCAACCTGATGTCCCCGGCACTGTTCATCGGCCTCTGTGGCCTGGCCGGCTGCCTCTACCTCGCACTGCTGCTCTCCCGCTCCCGCCGCCAGCTCGAGGCGATCCGGGGCCGGCTGCAGGAATCACATGACAACGAAGCGGAGTTGAGCGGCCGGCTGCACGTGCTGGAGCACAGCGCCCCGGACGCCGTGCTGACGATCTCGCCGGAGGGCTTTATCGACGGCTTCAACCGGGCAGCCGAGCGACTGTTCGGCTACTCGGCGGCTGAGATTGTCAACCACCACTTCCGCGAGCTGTTCCCCGAGCCGGAGGACGGAGAGTGCCACCTCAACAGCGTGGTCCACGGCAATGGCAACGACCTCCTCGGCAGTGTGCGTGAGGTCAGCGCGCAGCGGCGGGATGGCAGCCTGTTCACTGCGGAATGCAGCGCGGCGGAACTGACCCGCAGCGGACAGCGCGGTGTGCTGGCGATCGTGCGCGACGTCAGTGCGCAGCGAATGCATGAGCGCCTGCTGGAGCAGAGCGAGCTGCGCCTGCGTGAGGCCCAGCAGCTGGCGCGGCTTGGCAACCTGGAGCTGGACCTGCAGGACGGCCGGATGTTCTGGTCTGATGAGCTGTTCCACCAGTTCGGCCTTGAGGCCGGGCAGGTCGAGCCGGACATGCGCCTGCTGATCTCGCTCGTGCACCCGGAGGACCGCGACGGGATCGAGATGGCGATGGACAGCCTGATCCGCCAGGGCAGCTGCCATGAACAGAGCTACCGCCTGCTGCCTGGCAGCGGCCTGCAGCGCTGGCACCATGCGCGCTTCATCGTGGACCGCAATGAAAGCGGCCAGGCGCTGCGCCTGCTGGCAACCGTGCAGGACGTGACCGAGCAGCACAGCCTGGCGGAGACACGCCGCCGGATGGAGGAGAAGCTGGACCAGATCCGCAAGCTGGAGACCATCGGCAGCGTCTCATCCGCGATCGCCCACGACTTCAACAACATCCTGACGCCGATCATCGGCTTCACCGACCTCGGGCTGGAGGAGACTGAAAGCTCCAGCAGCGTGCACCGGCACCTGCAGCAGGTGCGCCGCGGGGCCAGCCGGGCCCGCGAGCTGGTGCAGCGCATCCTCTCATTCAGTGACTCACCACAGCAGGAGCCCAATCCGGTGGCATTGCGCAGCGTGGCCGAGGAGGTGCTCGGGCTGCTCAGTGTGCGGGCCGGCCGGCGCGTGCGCCTCGAGCTGCATGAATCCGGCGGGCCGCATTACGTGATGGCGGATGCCACCCACCTGCACCAGGTGCTGCTGAACCTCTGCACGAATGCGCTGCAGGCGATCGGCACCGGTGAAGGCCGCATCAGCGTGGCGCTGGAGACGGTGAACATTGACCTCGGTTCGCTGGAGCGCCTGCCAGCGCTGAAGCTCGGGCCGCATGTGCTCCTCAGCGTGCGGGATGACGGCAGCGGGATCAGCCGCCAGGACATGGAGCTGATCTTCCAGCCCTTCTTCTCCAGCCGGCCCGGCGAGGGCGGCAGCGGGATCGGGCTGTCGGTGGTGCACGGCATCGTGCTCAGCCACGGTGGAGAGATCGAGGTGGAGAGCCGCCCCGGCAGCGGCAGCTGCTTCAGGGTCTACCTGCCGCTGTGCCGCGAGCTGCCATCGCGCAGTGGTACGACTGGTGCTGAACTGGAGCAGGATGAGCTTGCGCTGCAGGGGCATGGCGAGAGCATCCTGTTCGTGGATGACGAGCCGGACATCAACCGGCTTGTGGTGCAGCAGCTGGAACGGCTGGGCTACCGCGTCACCACCTGCCGGCAGCCGGCACAGGCCCTTGACCTGCTGCGGGAGCAGCCCGGAAGCTTCCAGCTGCTGGTGACGGACCTGACCATGCCGCGCATGGACGGAGAGAAGCTGGTGCGCAGCCTGCGGGCATCCGGGGAGATGCTGCCGGTAATCATGATCACGGGATACAGCGAAGGCCTGCCACGGGATATCATGGAGGAACTGCGGATCGAGACGGTGGTCAACAAGCCGCTGGAGCAGAACTCACTGGCAAGCGCCATCAGGCGGGTGCTGGGTCCGGTTTCCGCAGTGCCAGCCAATGACTAGGATTCTCTTGGTAGATGATGACAAGGACGTGCGGGACGTACTGCACAGCATCCTGCTCAGCTCCGGCTATGAGGTTGAGGCTGTCGAGGACGGCGCACAGGCCGTGGCCGCATTCAGGCTGTCCAGTTTCGACATCGTGATCACGGACATCGTGATGCCGGTCAAGGACGGGCTGGAGACCATCATGGAAATCCTTGAGCTCAGGCCCGGCACAAAGATCATCGCCATGTCCGGCGGTGGACGGCTGGACAATGTGGACTTCCTCGAGACGGCGAAGGCGCTCGGTGCCTCGCTGACCTTCAACAAGCCCTTCAACCTGCGCGAGCTGATCGGCGGGATCGAGCAGCTGGCCGCTGAGCCGGCGGAGTAAGCCCCTGCCGCAAGCCGGCCGGGCCACGGACGCGCCGTTATAATAGGCGCGCCACATTCACTATCAGGGGTAGATTGTGTCCAACGAAGCCATCAACAGAGCAACAGCACACTTCGGCAAACTGCTGGAGGACATGCAGGCCCGCGCCGAGCGCCTGAAGAACGAGCCGGACTGGCTTGACTTCCGATCGCTTGATCCGATCATCATCGGCATCCTGCCGGGCGACGGCATCGGCACAAGCATCGCCGCGGATGCGGAGTGGATCATGCGCCAGGTGCTGAAGGACGAGGTCGCCAGCGGCAAGATCGAGATGCGCAACATCGAGGGCCTGACCATCGAGCGCCGCGCCGAGGTCAACCAGGCCGTGCCGGACGAGGTGCTTGAAGAGTGCAAGCAGTGCCACGTGCTGCTGAAGGGCCCGACCACCACGCCGCGCAAGGGGGACCCCTGGCCGAACATCGAAAGTGCCAACGTCGCGCTCAGGAAGAAGCTCGACCTGTTTGCCAACGTGCGCCCGGTGCAGATCCCGGAACAGGGCATTGACTGGACTTTCTTCCGTGAGAACACCGAGGACCTCTACGCGCTCGGGCCCTACGGCCTCGACGTTGACGACGACATCTCGATCGACTTCCGCCTGATCACCACCCAGGGCAGTGAGCGCATCGCGCGCATGGCCTTCGAGTATGCGAAGAAGCAGGGCAAGCAGCAGGTCACGATAGTCACCAAGGCGAACGTCGTCAAGACCAGCGACGGTCGCTTCCTGCGTGTCTGCCAGGAGGTGGCGAAGGACTACCCGGGCATCAATGTCGACGACTGGTACATCGACATCATGACCGCCAAGCTGATCGACGAGAAGCGCCGCCGCCAGTTCCAGGTGATGATCCTGCCGAACCTGTACGGCGACATCCTGACTGACGAGGCGGCCGAGATGCAGGGCGGTGTCGGCACCGCGGGTTCCGCCAACATCGGCAAGCGCTATGCGATGTTCGAGGCGATCCACGGCTCGGCCCCGCGCATGGTGGACGAGGGCCGCGCGCAGTATGCCGACCCCTCGAGTATGATCCGCGCCACGGCGATGATGCTAGGCCACATCGGTTACCCGGCGCTGCAGAAGAAGCTGGAGATGGCACTCGACATCTGCGGCCAGTTCGAGCAGAAGGTCGTCACCACCGGCCGCGATACCGGGGCGACGGGCCATGAGCTGGCGGAGTACATCCATGCCACGCTGACGAGTTCCGACCTTGAGGAGAAGTGGAACGGATTCCGCAGCCAGCACTGAGGGAGGCCAGGCTGTAAGCCTGGCAAAAAGGTTGGAGTTTGGAGTGGGGAGTTTGGAGCGGCGGCTTCCAGCCGCCGGGGAGGTCAGACGAAAGTCTGACAACAGAGGGAATAGTTTGAATAGTGCGAATAGTTGAAGAAGTGAAGAGTGATCACACAGGGCAGGCCTCAGGGCCTGCCCTTTTCATATTCGGAGGCGCGCAACTTGCTTGCGCGCAAGGCGGCCGGGATTCAGTCTGGCAACGGAGTGTTGGTCTTAGACCAACAAGGCCCTGTAGCTCTGAAGAGCTACACTCCACCCTTACGCAGCTTCGCCTGCATGTCGTTGACAAGGCTCATCAGCGTCGGCACCACCAAGAGCGTGAAGATCGTCGAGCTGATCAGGCCGCCGACCACCACGATGCCCAGGCCGCGGTACAGCTCGGAGCCGCTGCCCTGTCCCAGTGCCAGGGGTGCCATGCCGAACACCGCCGCCAGCACCGTCATCATGATCGGGCGCAGGCGGCTGGCAGCGCTCTTCTGCAGCGCTTCGTTCGGCCCGAGGCCCTGCTGCTGGAAGTTCAGCATCTGCGCGATGATCAGGATTGCGTTGGCAGCGACGATGCCGGACATGATGATCAGGCCGAGCATGCCGAGCACGTCGAACTGCACCACGCCGTCCGTCAGCCGGTAGGCCAGTGAGATCGCAAGGAAGCTGCCGCTCCAGGCCAGCGGGATCGTGATCAGCACCACGAAGGGGTAGTAGAACGAACGGAACAGCGCGACCAGCAGCAGGTAGATGATCACCACGGCGAGGATGCCCTGGAAGATCAGAGACTGGAAGGTGGAGCGCAGCTTGTCAGCCGCCTCACCGAAGCTGATGGTGTAGCCTTCCGGCAGCGTTGCCAGCATCGGCGTCACCACCTCGTCCTCGGTCAGCTCCAGCGCGGTCTGCGTCGGCAGCTCGGCGCGCGTGTTGACGGTCAGCGAGATGCTGCGCTCGCGGTTGAAGTGCCGCACACTGGTCGGGCCGGTGCCCTCGCTGATGGCGGCGATCTCGTCGAGGCGCACCAGGCGGCCGTCCGGGCTCTGCAGCAGGATCGCGCCGAGCCTGTCGCGGCTGTTGATCACGGCCGGGTCGCCGAGGATCTCGAGGTCATACTCACGGCCGGCCTCGGTGTAGGTTGACACCCTGCGCCCGGCGACCATGCTCTCCACCACGCTGGCAACGTCCGACAGGTACAGGCCCAGTGCGCGGGTGCGGTGCGGGTCGATCTGCACGCGCAGTTCCGGTACACCCTCCACGTAGCTTGAGCGCACGGCGCTCTGGCCCGGTTCGACGATGTCCTGGCGGGCCAGAAGCTTGCGCTGCAGTTCACCGGCAATCTGGTTGAGGGTCTCCAGCTCAGGGCCGGTCACCTCGAGCGTGAACTGCTTGTCCTCGATACGGAAGATCGAACGCTGTCCGGGGCGCACATAGTTGAAGCCGGACAATGAACCGCCGGCCTTGCTCAGCATCGCGATCACCTCGGCGATGTCCGCCGGTGTCGAGTGCTCCTCCTTGAGGCGCACGCCGACCGCGGTGAAACCGCCGGCGATACTGAACACGCTGTCAACGCGCTCATCGGCCAGCGCGGCCTGCACCAGCGGTTCGAAGGCCTCGATCGTCACATCCGGGCGCTGGCCGACTAGAGACTGGGCCCGGCAGAGGATGAAGCCCTGGCTGCCGTTGGGCAGGTAGCTGGCGGCGGGCAGCAGCGCGAAGCTGGCCAGCCAGAGGATGGCAACGGTGGCCAGCAGCGCCAGCCGGCCGATGTCATGCATCCGGTTGTGGCTGGTGCAGGCCCAGACCGTGAAGCGCTCGTAGTTGCGCTGCACGAACTCACCGAGCCACTGCAGCTCTATCACGCTCAGCGTGCGGTGCAGCGCCGGGTTGGTGGTCTCCAGTCGCTTGCGCGCACTTTCACTGCGCAGCAACAGGGCGGCGAAGCTTGGCACGACGGACAGTGTGACCAGCAGCGATACCATCACACTGGCAACGATCGCGATCGCGATGTCCTTGAACAGCAGCCCGGCCTCGGTGGTGTTCAGCACGATCGGGATGAACACGGCGATGCGCACGAGCGTGATCGACAGCACTGCACCCCAGACCTCCTCCACACCGTCGCGTGCGGCCTGCTTCGGCGGTTTCTTCAGCTCCGTCATGTGGCGCTCGATGTTCTCCAGCGCCACGATTGCGTCGTCAACCACGAGGCCGACGGCGAATGCCAGGCCGGCCAGCGCGATGATGTTGACACTGCGGTCCAGCGCCAGCAGCACGAGGAACACGCTAACGAGCGAGATCGGGATGGACAGCACGGTGATCAGGATCGGGCGGCCGGCGCGCAGGAACAGCGCCAGCACGATGCTGGCCAGCAGCGCACCGATCAGCAGGTCGTGCCAGACCAGGTGGATGCCGTCCTCCACGTAGCGCCGCTCGCTCGACAGCACTTCGATGCGGATGTCCAGTCCCTGCTTGGCGAACTGCTCGTTGTAGTGGGCGAAGACCTCCTCCACACCCTCGATCGCCTTGACCGTATTGGCACCGCTCTGCTTCTCGATGCGCAGGCTCAGTGCCGGCCGGCCGTTGATGCGCACCAGCGAGCGGGACTGGTCACGGCCATCGTACACGCGGGCGATGTCAGACAGCAGTGTGTCGCCCGACAGCCCGCTGCGGACCACCGTGTTGCGCACATCGTCAAGGTTCTGGAAGCGGCCGGTGGTGCGCACCGTGAAGCGGCGCTCGCCCTCATCCAGCAGGCCGCCGCGCGCATCGCGGTTCTCCAGCGAGAGCACGCGGGACAGTTCGCTGATGCTGATCCCGCGTGCGGCCATGGCGTTGACATCGGGCTCGACGATGATACGCCGCTCCTCGGCGCCGGACAGGATTGCGCCGCCCACGCCGTTGACACGCAGGAGCGCCGGGATCACCAGCTCATTGACGGCATCGAAGCGAGCGTTGACATCGCCCTCGCCAAGCACGCCGCTCCAGAGGATCACGTCGCCAAAGGCGTTGCTGCGCGTGATGCGCGGGCGCTCCGCTGCTTCTGGAATGTCGCGCACGCCCTCCACGGCGGAGATGATGTTGAACAGGATCTCCTGCGTGTTGGCGGATTCCGCGAAGGTCAGGTTGATGCGGCTCTCTCCCTCATTCGAGTCACTGGTCAGCTGGTAGAGGTCGGGCAGCGCGGCCAGCTCCTTCTCCAGCTTGTTCGTGATCTGGTCCTCCACCTCAAGCGCGGAGGCACCGGGGTAGCTGGTGCGCACGTTGTACTCGAGCGGGTCGACCTCGGGCTTGAGCTGCACCGGGATCTGCATGTAGGCCAGAACGCTGAAGATCACGAGGATCATCACGCCGACGAACACGGCGTGCGGGTTGCCAATCGATGCGCGGATCATTTCGCTGCTTCACCGGAGCCAGGCGGGGACTGCTGCTGGATGCGCAGCTTCGCGCCCTCGAACAGGCTCTCCTTGCCGCGGGTGACAAGCTGGTCACCGGCACTGAGATTGCCTTCCTCCAGCACCACCAGGCCGTCCACGCGCTCCCCGAGCACGACGGGGATGGTCTCGAAGCCAGGTGGATCCTCACCGCTGGACGGAGCCACGCGATAAACAACCAGGCCCATGCGGCTGTCGTAGGCGGCATCCTGGCTGAACAGCAGGCGCGGGGCCGGATCGGTCAGCAGCAGGCGGGCGCGCACGCTCATGCCGGGCAGCAGGCGCGCTTCGCTGGCAGTGACGCGCAGCGGGAACTGGCGGGTGCTGGGGTCGGCCGCGGCACTGATGCCGGCCACCGTGCCCAGGAACACCTCGTCCGGAATCGCATCTGCGCGCAGTTCGACCGCCGTGCCGTTGCCAATCACGTCGCGCTGTTGCTCCGGCAGGCTGAACCAGGCTTCCGCCGGTTCGCTGCTGACGAGCTCGGCCAGCGGGCTGCCGGCGTTGACATACTGGCCGACCTCCACCAGCAGCATTGTCACAGAGGCATTGAAATCGGCGGCGATGCTGCAGCGCTCAACATCAAGCGCGGCCAGCTCCTGCGCCCGGCGGGCGGACTCCACCCGGGCGGCGGCGCTGTCAACCTGTTCCTGCCGCGTGCCGGCCAGCAGGCGGTCCAGCACACGCTGTTCCTCCTCAAGCGCGGCCTGGGATTCGCGCAGGGCATTGCGCGCTGTCACCAGTTCACTTTCGCTGACGACGTTGCCGGCGCTGAGCTGCTCAAGGCGCGCCAGCCGGTCAGCGGCATCATCACGGCCGGCCTCGGCCTGCTGCACAGCGGCCTGCTGGGCTGCGATGTCCTCCGGGCGTGAACCGCTGCGGGCTTCAGCCAGCGCCAGCTCGGCCTCATTCAGATTTGCCTCTGCAATCGCGAGCCGGGCGCGGTATTCACTGTCGTCAATCTGCACGAGCGCCCGGCCGGCGGACAGGCTGTCTCCGACACGCGCGGTGATGCTGTCAATCCGGCCGCTCAGTTCACTGGCCAGAGTCACCTGCTGCAGCGGGCGCATTTCACCGATCAGCTCAATCGCCGGGGCGTAAGCCAGCTCCTGAACAGTCGTGGTCTTCACGTTGACAGGCGGTGGACCGGAAGATGCTCCACCCCCTCCTCCCCCGGAAGCGGGTGCTGGATCCTCATTGCATGCAGTGGCCAGCAGGCAGGCAAGCATTGCCATGATGGACAGGATTGGCAGCCGGGCATACCCGGAGGGGCATGCCGGCCGGATGCGTCGCATGCGCATGGGCCTTCCTCGGGGCGGTGCGTGGATCTGCTGCACCGCGGACTCAACCAGTTGTATCAGCTGCATGTCCGGCCAGCCGGCAAGCCGCGAGGACCTGTTCCGACTGGATTGATCTGAGTATAGCGCCTTGGTGAGAAGCCAGTATCAATGCGGCAGGCTGCAAACTGTGTGATTTCTGTGGCGAAATGAGACTTGTTATGCTGGCGCGCTAAATGAGAACCGGCCAGCCGGACCGTCGTAAAGGAGTTGACAGTATTGCAGAAGGTCCCGGCCGATCAGGGCATCAAAGTCCTGTCCACTGAATTCCAGAGCACCAACATTGAAATGGTCCGCTGCCCAGGCTTGATCGGGAAGCCCAATCCTGACGCGATAGATTGGAATCGAGAGGTCGGAATGGCTCGCAGTCCTGAGCGGGATGTACCTGGATGGAGACAAGCCTATTCCATCCAACAGTGAACTGCAGATGCAAGTCAGAGAAGCTCCTGTATCAATCAGGCCGCAGCAGGAGAAAGGTGCGGGAACATCCATTCCGGAGGTAAGTATGCTGGATTCCAGTTCCGGTGGAAGGAAGATCCGCATTTCAATTGAGGCTCCGTCCCGCTGGAGTGAAGCTGGAGTCTTCCAGTTGTCAGGCGTCATCAGGCAGTCGCAGGTTGACGAGGCTGACTGGTTGCTGAGATTCAAGGATCTGCTGGACAAGGAAGGGGTCCCGCAGGAATCTCGAGTAGCCGTCTATGAAGGCTGCTTCCTCAGAGTCATGGATGGATATTAGCTCCGCACCATGGATGAGCACCCATCTGCCCTGGTGTTCCAGCAGCAGGTCTGGCAACATCCTGTTGAATGTTTCAGTTTCCCGCTGCAGCTTGAGGCCTGTCATCATGTCTCCGGATTTGGACTTGTACTTCCTTGAGACTATAACAGATCTGCTTCAGAAGGATCGCTGGCTCAGCCCACCAGGCGCTGCCAGCAGGCCTGGTCCTGCGCGCCATACTCCCGCAGAAGTGCAATCACGTCATCGTCCGTTGCCAGCTGCAGTGGTGTGCGGCTGTGGTAGGCGCTGCCCTCCACCTGTGCACCATTGCGCAGCAGCAGTTCCACGATGCGGATGTCGCCATTGGCCGCCGAGACGGAAAGTGCGGTGTTGCCATCATGGTCCGCCGTGTCCACCGGGGCATCGTGTTCCAGCAGCAGTCGCACGATGGTTTCATTGCGCCGCATGGCAGCCAGCAGCAGCGGGCTGCGGCCCTCGCCGTCGCGTGACTCCACCATCCGCGGGCTGCGCACCAGCTGCCGCACCCGTGGCAGGTGCTCAATCCAGACCATGATGTGCAGCACGCTGCCATCCTCATCCAGCACCTCGCGCAGTTCAGCGCCATGGTGCAAAAGGAAGCGGGCCGCCTTCGCGCAGTCGTGCAGCACGGCGGTCAGGAAGGGGGTCATGCCGGTGCGGTCCCGGCAATTGATGTCCACGCCGTTACTGATCAGCTCGCGCAGCAGCGGCAGGTCGCCGGCGGCGCTGGCGGAGAACAGGCGTTGTTGCAGGTCGAAATACAGCATATCCATCACGGTCTCAACCCTCCGTTAGGAACTGCAGCCTGAGCTGGGTTGATTATAACGTGATCAGTTTGATGAATCAGTGGGGATTCAGTTAAGGCCAGTCCCTTCTGCATTTTCCGGAGTGCCGAATGTTTCCGCACCAATACATGCCGGGATAGAGGTACATGTGCCTGCAGGATGGACACAGGCCGTGGAGTTCCTGCAGCTCGTCCTGCATAGGAGTTGCAAAAGTGAAGGCGGAAGCTCCAGTTGCAGCGTATGTAATCGGACTCATCAGGCCAAGCAGCAGAACTACAACTACTGTCCCCAAGCGCAGGCCGAGTCGACGATATGTCTGCATCAACTGGATTCTAACACCGCTTAAGTGGTTCAGCGTGGCGGATAGGGGACATCGGGCCGGCTGCCGGCGCAGGCTGCACCCATCTTCGAGGGTGGGTTGAGCTGCTCCAGCGGTTCATCGGGAGCCTTCGCGTCCAGCAGGCTGTCCGGGTCCAGCAGCGGCAGTCCTCCCGGTTCGATGTTCAGGCGTAATTTCCCTGTCAGCTCAACCCAGCGATCCTGCTGGAGGCTGCCAGTGTCATCCGGCAAGGTTCCAAGGGCAATCACAGCCGGGACGCTGTGGCCGGGACAGCAGTCCACCACATAGCGGTACAGCACGTAGTCGCCCGGCTGGGGTGCTCCGGCGGACTGGGGCAGCCATTGTTCGCTGCCATCGCAACGGTGCAGGCGGCCGGTGATCCGTACATTGCGGGCCGGGCCGACGGCGGACCAGGCATAGACAGTTGCGAATCCCACATCGAGGTATTCGGCTTGCTGTCCCGAGTCAGCAGCGGATACTGCATCGACGGTATCCACACTTCCGTCACCTTCCACGTTGTCGCGTGTGCAGGCGGCACACAGCAGGATGGCCAGTCCGACCAGGATGGCGGGTTTGAATCGATGCCGCAGTCTCGATGACATATTCATTAATGTATCCCACCCAGGCGCACCGGCTGCCCCTCCGGCAGGGCGGCGGTGATAAAATCGTGCCCTCAACGGAGGAAGGATATGCGTATTCTCGCAAGCACACTGTTCATCCTGCTGCTGCTGGCCGGCAGCGCCATGGCCCAGATGTCCGACGACGACTATGTGGACCATTACTTCGGCACGCAGCTGCTGATCACCATGCAGGAGCGTCCCTACAACTATGACGCCGGCGAGTGGTGGGGCCAGTCCCTGCCCATGCAGCTGACTGACTACGACAACAGCTACCTGGCAGGCGTGGTGAATGCCGGCCGCATCGCGAAGGGCGACGAGAACCTGGTCAACGACCCCAATAGCGTGCTGCTGCTCGGCTACGAAATCGAGACGGAAGGCGGCTACCAGTACGACATCAGCTTCCGCGGCATCCGTCCGAGCGAGGTCAAGATCCTGCTCAAGGCGCTGTCCATGCCGGACAGCGTGCTCGCCGGAGCGAAAGTTGAGTACATGCCGCTGATGACCACCACCTTTGGATACTACGGGAGCATGGAGGAGGAGCCGCAGATGATCACGATCGGCGACATGAGCTTTCCGCTTGAGCTGGACATGGCGGCCAGCGGCCTGCACGACACCTTCGTGGAGATGTTCCGCAAGAGCCTCGGCAAGGAAGTGATGATCGACATCTACTATGGCCAGAGCCTCGGGCAGTATGGCAATTCCTGTGACCTGACCGTCACGGCGACCATCAACGAATAGGCAAGGCCCGGTTCGACATGAGCAAGAAGGAAAACAAAGCGGCGCTGAAGCTGGCCCCGGAGGCCCTGTTCATCTTCGGGCTGGTGGCGGTCGTGGGCTGGTATGCAGCCTGGCGGATATTCAATCCTCCGGTGAATACAGGCACTACGCAGTCCGAGCAGCAGGCGGAGCAGGCGCTGAAGGACCTCGAGAAGCAGCTTGAGCAGAAGCCCGTGCTTGACTCACCGGTGCGCGATGAGTTGGCTGAGTTCTACAAGCGCCTGGCCGAAGTCGCCCCGACCTATGTCACGCGCGAGGTGCAGTGCCCGCTGGACAATACGCCGCTTGCGCTGCCGGTTTCCAAGATCAATGAGGCCGGCCAGCGGATGGACAATTCCGTTGGCGGGATTGCTTCGGACTTCATGAAGATCGCGGTCGGTCCGCCGGCAGGCAGCACCGCGATGCCGGATGTGCTGGTGCAGCAGTGGGAACAGCTGCCGGTGACCTGCCCGGACTGCCTCAACACCTACCAGGAGCAGGACCTCAACAACCTGCGCTGGCCGGAGCGCCTGGCGCAGCTGCGGGAGAACTGGGACCTTGCCCAGCTCAGCCCAGCCCTGGCTAGAATTGACTCCACTGAGTGGACACCGGACCTGGTGCAGTTTGACCATTACCTCTCCACCAGTGCCGCCGGGACTGAGCATATCGAACGCGGCTGGACCGCACTGAGCGGGGCCTACGCCTCGAACTTTTCAGTCTGGTCCGGTGAGCATGGCTATTACATCCCGGCGGCGGCCTTCTATGCGCTGGCTGCCTCGGAATTCCAGACAGCGATCGACCTTGACTGGGAGGGCCTGCCGGACAAGAGCAAGGCCGAGACCGTGATGGCGCTGCTGGTCTGCCAGCGCCTGCTGGGCCGCGCGGATGACGCCAGGGCAACAATTGAGCTGGCCCGGCAGGTGGTGCAGAACGAGCCCGCAATGCTGCCCGCGCTCGAGATGGAGGAGAAGTACTTGAACGAGGGCCGCTTCTCACTGGAGCGGGTCAACCTCGAGAACCGTCCGGCACCGCCGATCGGCTGGCAGCTCGACCTGATGCTGCCTGCGATGAACGGACATATCAGCGAATTCCGCGAGCAGTGGGCCGTACTGCTCTCAACTGACGAGATCGTGGCTGCAATCAACGAGCGGATTGCTGCGGTTGCTGCACGGAATTCAGGTTCCGGCGAGGACAAGGGCTGGAACCAGTAGGCACTTGGCGGCCAGGCCGCTGGTGCTAGAATCGGATGTTCAGGAGGACTAGGAAGGCATGAAATTTCTCAAGGCACTGTGCGAGACCCCCGGCATTCCCGGACGCGAGGAGCGCGTACGCGAGCTGCTGCAGAAGCATACCGAGGGCTGGTGGGACAGCAGCGAGGTCGACCGCGTTGGCAACCTGTGGGGCCGCCTGAAGGCATCCACCCCCAACAGCGGTGACGAGAAGAGCGTCGTAATCGCCTGCCACATGGACCAGATCGGTTTCTATGTGCGCCACGTGGACGACGAGGGCTTCCTGCGCATCCAGCAGGCCGGCGGCTTTGACACCCGCAACCTGTTTGCCCGTCGCGTGCTGGTGATGACCAGCAAAGGCGGAGACATCGTCGGCATCCTCAACCCGGCCACCAAGCCGGTGCACGTCGCCTCCCCCGAGGAGCGCAAGAAGATTCCCGATGTGTCCGAGTTCGTGATCGACACCGGCCTGTCCAAGGAGAAGATCAAGGAGATCGTGCGCCCCGGTGACCCGGTGGTGCTGGAGCAGACCACGATCGAAATGGGCGACCACGTCTGCGGACAGTGCATGGACAACCGCATCAGCCAGTGGGTCGCGCTCAACGCCATCGAAAAGGCCAAGGGCAAGACGGTTTACGACATCGACTGGGTGGGCACCGTGCAGGAGGAGGTCGGCCTGCGGGGCGCGACTGTCGCAGCGCAGACCAGCAAGGCCGATGTCGGCATCGCAATCGACGTCACGCTTGCCGTGGACACCCCCGGCATCAGCAAGGAGGAGGGCATCACCCGCCTCGGCAACGGCGTGGCCATCAAGGTGATGGACAGCTCGGCGATCAGCGACCGCTCACTGTTTGAAGAGTTCGTCGCGCTTGCCGAAAGTAATAACATCAAGTACCAGTACGAGGTACTGCCGCTGGGTGGCACAGACGCCGCCGCCCTGCAGCGATTCGGACCGGGACGGCGTGCGATCTGCCTGTCGGTCCCCTGCCGCTACGTGCACACTGTGGTGGAAACCGTGCACAAGGATGACCTGAACGCGGCGGTGGACCTGCTGGCCGCGTGGCTGACCACGGATTCCGGCCGCTGATACTGAATGGAAACGGTGCGCGGCACCGTCTGGATTAGAGAGGAGGACCGCTGCCCACGGGCGGCGGAGCGAGGGCAACAACATGACAGGAAAGGAGCTGGCCTCCTATTACCGGGCTGCGGTCGAATACATCGATCCGCGGCTGCGGGAGGACTGTCCCGTCGAGGACATCTGTGCCGCCGCCAAGGCGCGCCAGCATGCTCTGCGCGCACATGACAGCGACACCGCCCGCCTTGAACACGAGAAGATCGAGGAAGCCCTGCAGTTCATCCAGCGTGTGCACCCGGACGTGGTGGACATCTGCCGCGACCAGGTACTGGGAGATGATGCAATGCAGGCTGCAACCGTCAATGGTGCTGCAGAGCCTGCCGCTGCCGAGACGGTTGAAGTTGTTGCCAGCCCGGATGTGACGGAAGAACCGGTGCTTGAAGCAGCTGCGCCTGCGCTGGAAGCCATTGAGCCCGAAGTCGTCGAGGAAATGATTGAAGCGGCAAGCGAACGGGATGACTATGCCGGAGTGCTGCTGAGCGGTGCAACTGCGGCGGATGAGGAAGATGAGATCGTCGAGCTGGTGCTCGGCTCCGGCGGCCATTTCGAGACGGCAGTGGAATCCGCAACTGAACTGGAGACAGCAACGGCGGATGAAACGGAACCGGAACCGGAAGCCATCAGTATTGATTTCGCCGCTGAGCCGCAGGTCATCCAGCCGGAATCCGGGCTGGAAACTGACGACGCGCTTGCTTCCGGTATTGACAACGAGCCTGAAGCAGAATCCGGCGATGCCGGCAGCGAGCTTGCCGCCGCCATGGCTGCCTCCCGTGAGCATATGGATGTACCGAGCCGACACCAGTTCATAGCTGAACTGCGTGAGCGGCGCATCAGCAGCCAGCATGAACTGGCCGAAGAGGAAGCCGAGCAGGTCATTTCCGAACTGCGTGAGGAGCAGCACAGCGAGGAGCGCGTCAGCGAGCTGATCAGCCGCGTGCCTGATGTCAGTGAGCGCATGGAACAGGAGCTGCAGCAGGAAGAGCAGTCCAGCCGTCCGCTGGACTTCCGCAGCATGATGTCACGCGCCGGTGCCAACCCTGCGCTGCAGGTCCGCCCCGCCAGCCGCCCGCGCCTGAAGACGGAGGAGATCCTTGGCCGGGAGAGGCCTTGCCGCCGGATTCCCGAGGAACACGCTGCGCCGATCCTGCTTGGGATGCTGATGATCCTGTGGCAGGCCAGTGCGGCGCTGCTGGCCGGATTTGCGCTCAGCCGTGCGCTGGTCTGGCATTTCGGCACCGCGTTCTCATCCATGACCCCAATCAAGGCCTTGTTCACCTGCCTGGTTGGAGTCGGTGCGGCCGCCCTGATCGGCGCCGGATTCCGCTATTACCGCCTGCGCAGCCACAAGTTGTCCCTGCCGGTGCATGTCACGGCCCTGTCAATCCTGCTGCTGCTGCTGTCCTGGCAGTTCAGTGCGAATGCCAACGCCTATGCCAGTGGCCCGGCGCTGTGGCTGTGGTGCATGCTGTTCGCCGCCTGGCTGGTTGCCACAATCGCCGCCGGACTGCACGACCTGCGTGTGCCGCCCGTCTCTCGTGATCCGGAATCGGAAGTGGTTGCTGCCAAGCCTGCGGTACCGCTTGCCAACTGAGATTTCCGCCGATTCAACTGAGATATTCCGAAAATTCTCGAAATTTCTTTAGCCTTGTCCAGCACAGGGCTCAACGCATTCCGGTGCGGTGATTTTGCAGGATTTCGTTGCCATTTGGGGAACAAAGCAGCCAGGCTGCTCGTCTTTATGCCCGTGATGGGGTTCCTCCCCAGTCACGGAAAACAGAGTCGGATTGCCAAGTTATGCAACCGTATAGGAGGCAATGGATGACGGAGAAGGAAGATAAGCCGCGAGAACCGCGCATGCTGCCAGGGAGCACTGGCAGCGACCGTGAACCGGGATACGTCCCGTTGACACGGCACCCAGGCTGTACCAGCCAGGCCGCCCGCACCGACGGCCTGTAGCAACCACGGACTGCAGCCCTGACCTGATCCACTGAACCACGGCCGTGCGTGCGCGGCAATCCCCGGGCTCAGTGCATCCCATACCACTCTTTGCAGCGGCGCTGCCGTCTGTGGCCGCCGCGAGGAGGAGTCATGCTGGTCATGATCGCATTGATACTGACAACGCTCTGGATCCTGGCGATGCTGCCGGGGGCTGTGCCGCAGGGACGCTTCTGAACCGGGGTTGCCCCGCAGTCAGGCACAGGAACTTCATTCAGCCGGCGGCGTGTCCGCCGGAACACGGGACCGGTTTGGTCCACGGGAGGAAACAATGTATTACCTTGACAACAACAATGACAACATCAACAGCTGGCAGAACCATGGCCTTGACAACGAGGACCGTGACGGCGCGCAGTTCAGTGAGGACGTGCGCTACAGCATTGACAACGGGCATGAGAGCCTGGAGTCCGCCTGGAAGGCCAGGGTGGCCGAGATCGACGGCTACATCACCCAGTTCATGCACGAGGCCGACGAGCTCTCCGAGGAGATGATCGATGACCTCAGCCACAACTTCAGCGAGTGGTGGGAGAAGCAGCCGATGTCCGACAAGGTCCGTGCCGAGTGGCAGAAGGCCAGGGCCGACGGCAAGGTTGTCAGGGCCCGCATGGTGCAGCGCCTGACGCACCTGGTGGAGGACGGCAAGCTCAAGTGGAAGGAGTGGACCAGCCGCAATGGCAACGGATAGGCGCAAGCCCGCTCCATCCACTGACATGCACTGACTGCGCGGCCGCCGTGCGACCGCCGGGAGAACAACAATGCTGTACACCATCGCCGTAATCCTGATCATTCTCTGGCTGCTGGGCGTCATCGGCTTCAGCGCCATCGGCAACTTCATCCACATCCTGCTGGTTGTCGCGATCATCATGATCCTCGTGAACCTGATCAGCGGCCGCCGCGCGATCCTCTAGGAACACCAACCGATTCCATCCTGTGCGGGAGGGGCTCACGGCCTGGTGGCCCCTCCCCCCAATGATGCCAACGAACTACACCATCCGGTCCCGCTGCCCAGTCAGCGGGGCCGGGAAGATTCCAGACAACCTGTCCGGTTGAAGGGAGGAGAACCATGCTGTACACCATCGCCGTAATCCTGATCATTCTCTGGCTGCTGGGCGTCATCGGCTTCAGCGCCATCGGCAACTTCATCCACATCCTGCTGGTCGTGGCGGTCATCATGATCCTCGTGAACATCATCAGCGGCAGACGGGTGATCCTATAGGCAGTGGAAACCGGGAACAATTCCCGTCCGCCAGTCGTCTGTACACTCTGATGGGGCCGTGGGTGGGCCCATCAGAGTTGTCAGACTGCCGCGGCACTGTGCCGGCTTCGGAGGCAAGTATGACCATCAGACAGGAAAGCACCGCTGCCCAGGGCTGGCAGCGCGAGTGGGAAGGGCGACTGGACCGCATCGATGCCCTGATCATGCGCTACGCCCGCCGCTGCGGTGAGCTGACTGCAGACCGCATGCAGCGCCTGACAGATGAAGTCAGGCTCTGGTTCGACCAGGAAGTGCCACATATCAACTACGACCCCGACTGGCAGTGCACGAAATGCGATCCGCACAGCATGCAGCTGCTGGTCGCCGAGCGGCTGAGCCACCTGCTGGCGGAAAACCGCCTGTACATCTCAGTTGTCGAGGCCCCGGTCGTGGAGGAATAAACGGCTGCTGCAAGGTATCCGTGCGGACACGCGGATGGGAGGCAAGCCATGAATGTTGATTACCAGACTGAGACGGAGCAGTTCGGGGCCTGGGAGGCCGCCTGGAGCAAGCACTGTCCGGAGATCGACCGGCGCATCGTCCGCTTCATGGAGGACAGCCCAAGCTTCAGCCCCGAATCGCTGGCTATCCTGACCAGTGAGATCAGTGACTGGCTGGATACGCGCCAGATCAACGGGGAAGCCTGGGTGGAGTGGCGCCGGATCAGGCTTGAGCCGGACTGGCTGCGGGCTCGCGTCGAGCAGCGCATTGCGCATCTCGTGGCGGACGGCAGCCTCAGGCTCAACATCTGGCGCGAGGGCTGGCACTACTAGCCCTCTGTCCGCTGGGGTCCGCAGCAGCCGGATTTGAATTCAGCGCGCATTCTGGGCGATAATGTTTCACGTGCTGAGGTTGAGATGTATCTACACAGGTATGCTGCTGGCGCTGCTGCAGCTTGGTGCTGCGCAGGCCCAGACGCATGACCTGAATGAACTGTCCTGCAAGTCCTACCTGATCTTCGACCTGCAGAGTGAACGCATCGTGGCCCAGGGCAACCCGGACCGCAGCCAGCCGATTGCTTCCATCACGAAGCTGATGACGAGCATCCTGGCGGCCGAACGCCTGCGCTTCGATGGCCGCTACATCCTGACCGCGGAGGAACAGAAGACCTTCCACTGTGAGACGATGCGTGGGCAGAAGATGCTGGAGATGATGCTGATCCCGAGCAACAACAAGATGTGCAGCGTGGTGGCACGCATCATCAGCGGCTCCGACGACGCCTTCGTGAAGGAAATGAATGCCAAGGCGCAGCAGCTCGGGATGTACAACACACGTTTCGCGACCCCGAGCGGCCTGCCGCGGGACGGGCAGTACTCCACGATGGAGGACGTGCTGCTGATGACCCGCGTGGCGCTGACCTACCCGCGAATCCGTGATGCGATGACCCGTGAAACGGTTGAACTCAACGGCGAGGTCTACTCCGGTACCCTGCGCGACCTGTATGGCCGCCATCCGGGACTGATCGGTGGCAAGACCGGCTACACCAATGCGGCCGGGCGCTGCCTGACCCTGTGGTACCGCAGCGGCGGGCGCGACTACATCGTGATCACCCTGTGCAGCAAGGGCAGCAAGTCTAGCTTCCGCGACGCCGAGATCCTGCTGAGCAACTTCGGCCTGTGGGACGGCGAGGTCGGTGCCTGGGAATGACGCGCTGCCTGCCGCTCCTGCTGCTGGCGCTGGTGCTCTGTGCATCATGTGAACAGCTGCAGCGCGCGGCGAACAAGCCCGGCGGCGTATTCGGGCCATCCGAGAAGGTGCTGCGGGAGTACCATGACTCGCGCTGGCAGGCCGTTGTCAATGCGGTGGCAGAGGGCAGTGATGAAGTCGTGCTGCCGGATGAACCGGAAGTGCCGAAGGCACTGGAGAAGCTGAACCTCGAGCAGGGCTACCAGGCGCTGGCTGCCAACCGCACTTCCGAAGAGCTGAGCTGGCAGGCCCTGATAGAGCAGAGTGACCTCAGCATGCGCTTCTCGGCGGAGGTGCTGGACGTGCTGGAGCGCAATGACGCGGACAGCATCAGCCAGATCGTGCCGCAGATTGACGACTATGCCTCGCAGCAGGAGACGGCGATGTCCGACTGGCGCGCACTGCGCAGCCAGCTGCGCGGCAGCCTGGACTCCCTGCAGCAGGACTGGGACAGTGCCTGGCCGGACAACGAGTTCGACTTTGACCTGCTGGCCCAGGTGGAGCGCATCCAGGCGGACCAGCTCGGGCGGCTCAGCCCGGAACGGATCGCTGCGCTGACACACTACCATGACAACGAATTCTCACGGCTGGCAACGGACTACCTGGAGTATGAACCGGCGGAAGCTGAGGAGATCAGCGCCGTGGCGCATGTGCCGGCGGACTGCGAGGGCATCAGTGATGCCACGCGCCGGCTGGAGGCCGCGCTGATCGTGCGCCATGCGCTGGACAGCGCGATCGTGCGTGACCGCGAGCTGGTGGAGAGCTACGTGCCGGGCGTGCTGGGCAAGGGCCCGATCAGCAATGTGAGCATCCCGGACACGCGCTACGGCAGCCACCGCGCGCGGCTGGCCGTTGCCAGGCTGGAGCTGTACAGCATGCTCGACGGGCTGGTGACGGATGTGCTGGACGTGATGATCTACGATGTCAACCGGGAGTGGACGCTGGCCTGGCCGGGCAATGAGCTGGAGAACAACATCTTCGCCTATGCCGGGGTGCAGCAGACGGTGCCGCGGCTGGAGGACCCCTACGAGGCCCCGGCGTCCAAGCCCTGAGCTGACAGTCGGTCCAATCCCGCTTAAGCCCCGGTGAACTCCCTGACAACCCACTTGGCCCCGGTGTTTCCATGCCTTAGGCTCTAGCCGTGGAAGACAAAGCAACAGTTGAGCAGCTGCAGCAGCGCGTCGAGCAGCTGGAGGCGCAGGTGGCGGGCCTGCTGGAATCAAACCGCAATATCGTGGATGCCCTGCGCCAGATCGAGAGCTGGATCGTGAATGCCAGCAAGGTGCTGACAGCGCAGATCCAGCAGCAGGGTTCAGGCGAGCAGGGACAGTAGGTAGCGGCCCAGTTCCGCTTCGCCGTTGTCAGGCAGCACATGGCTTGCCAACGCCAGCGCCTGCGGATGGGAATGGCCCATTGCCACCGCCGTGCCGGCTGCTGCCAGCATCGGCAGGTCGTTGGCATCGTCGCCGACGGCCATGGTCTCACTTATGTCCAGCCCGAGCAGCTGCGCGAATCTCCCCAGCGCCCAGCCCTTGTTGCCATCGGGATGGAACACCTCCAGTGCGTGGCAGGGCATGCGCGGCCAGAGCACGCATTCGGCGAACACATCGTCGCCAAGCCCGGTTTCAAGGGTGCGCTTGCCTTCGAGCACGAGCTCCTCAGTGCCGGGCATGCTCAGCTGCAGCACCTGGCGCTCGGGCAGCTCTTCGAGTGATGCAATCGTGCCGCCGCGTGCGCCATACTCCGAGAAGTAACGTGTCTGCAGCACGGACTCGGCGCGCTTAAGCCAGGCGAAGTCCATCGGGTCCTCGTCATCCCATTCGAAGTAGAGGTTCAGCGAATGCGGCTCCAGCAGGGAGACGGCCTGCTCGACGAGGCGGTGCTCCAGCGGCTTGCTGGCCAGCCGGGTCCAGTCAGGCAGCTGCCAGAGCTGGGTGCCGGAGTTGCTGCTGGCGAGGATCGGCAGGCCGATCTGGTCCATGTAGGGTTCGAGGGTGGTGCGCCGCCGGCCGGTGATCACCGCCAGCGCCACGCCAGCTTCATGCAGCTCACGCAGGGCCCGCAGGTTGATCTCCGGGATGCGGTGGTCATCGACGGGCAGCAGCGTGCGGTCTAGGTCCAGGGCGATCAGCTTCGGCAGGGTGGGCACGGAGGGATTATCGCAGGTGGGCGTGGAGGAAGTGTGGAGAACAGCATGCAGGGTGCAGGTTGCTGGTTGCAGGGAGCAGAGAGAGTTCAATCTGTAACCTGCAACCTGCAACCAGAGCCCTGTTATATACTCAGCCCGTGGCACTTTACAGGTGTTGGGATGAAACTGCCAGTGCGTCCCGCAACGTAACTGTCACTGGAACATATGCCAACTGAGCAGAACAAGCCGGCCCCTCCAGCCGCGGAAAGCAGCCAGCAGAAGGCGCAGCGCACCAGCTTGCGCAACTCGCGGCGCTTCATCGCGCGCTGGATCATCATCTCGAGCGTGGTCTCGCTGCTGCTGGGTGGCCTGCTGCTCGTCTTCAATACAAAGATCAACACGCTGCTGGCGGACTTCGACTCGCTCGGCAGCATCGAGGGCGGCCCGCTGGCGGTATCCATCTTCATGCTAGCCGGCGGCTGCGGCCTGCTGCTCCTGCTGCCGGTGCTTGGCGGCGAGCGGCGCGAGTGGGAACGGATCATGCCGCTGATCTTCGAGCAGCGCGGCCATTTCGGAAAGATGCTGATGGGCAGCGCGATCTTCGTCGTGACCGAGATGTCCCTGCCGGCCTTCATCGGCTACATGGTGAATGACATTGTCAACACACAACGCAGCATGCCCGGGCTGTACATCGCGATCGGCGTGCTGCTGGGTGTGCTCGTGCTGCGTGCCGTCGGCGGCTACTTCCGCCAGAACCACGCGCAGGCGCTGGCCTACAGCATCTCCGCCGACCTGCGCCAGAAGCTGTACTCGCACCTGCAGAAGATGAACTTCAGCTACTTTGACAAGGCCCGCCAGGGCGACCTGATGTCAACGCTGACGAACGACGTGGAGAAGCTGCAGTTCTTCCTGCTGAACTC
This sequence comes from bacterium, assembly GCA_020440645.1. GTDB lineage: Bacteria > 4484-113 > 4484-113 > 4484-113 > JAFGCY01 > JAHEFU01. Next base: position 36,205 of record JAGRNR010000006.1, read on the forward strand.
CAGCGAGGACTTCTTCGTGGCTCCGCTGAAGGTCTACATCGGCATCGCCTGCGTGATCTTCCTCAACTGGAAGCTGGCGGTGGTGATCATCCTGACGATGCCGCTGATCTCGATCATGCTGAAGTTCGCCGGCGGGCGGCTCAGGCGCATCAACCGCGAGGCGCAGGACTGGGTGGCTAAACTGACGGCGGAGCTGGCGGAGGGCATCAACACCATCCGCCTGGCCCAGAGCTTCGGCCTCGAGCGCACCGAGCTGTCACGCTTCCAGCACACCAATGAGGAGACCCGGCGGCACCTGCTCGGGCATGCCCAGGTCAGCGCGGTGCTGCTGCCGATCGTCGAGGCGATCGGCTTCATCGGCCCGCTCGTGATCATCATCTCGCTGTGCTGGTGGGCGATCAGCGGCGGGGTGGACCTGAAGGCCGCTGAGATCCTCACGCTGGCCGGTTACGGCGCGCTGATTGCCAACCCGCTCGGCAAGGTCAGCCGCCTGATGGTGACCCTGTCCCAGGGCGAGGCCGCCAGTTCCCGCATCAACGGCATCCTCGACACCGAGGCCGCGATCCATGACCTGCCGGACGCCAAGGAGATCGCCGAGGTGGACGGCCGGATCGAGTTTGACAACGTGACGCTCAGGTACGGCGCGAAGGATGCCTACGCCCTGCGTGAGGTGAACCTCGTGATCCAGCCCGGCACACTGACGGCCTTCGTCGGCGAAAGCGGCAGCGGCAAGTCCAGCCTCGTGCACCTCGTGCCGCGCTTCTACGAGGTGAGCAGCGGGCGGGTGCTGCTGGACGGGCATGACGTGCGCGGCCTGAAGCTTGCCAACCTGCGCAGCCACATCGGGCTGGTCAGCCAGGACACGATCCTCGTGCATGGCACGATTGCGGAGAACATCGCCTACGGCACGCCGGATGCGGACCATGTGGAGATCCTCGGCGCGGCCCAGAGTGCCAACGCCCACACCTTCATCATGGAGTTCCCGGATGGATATGACACGGTGGTCGGCGAAAAGGGCGTCACCCTGTCCGGTGGCCAGCGCCAGCGCATCGCGATCGCGCGTGCACTGCTGCGTGACCCGCGCATCCTGCTGCTGGACGAGGCCACGAGCGCACTCGACAGCGTTAGCGAGGCGATGGTGCAGGATGCGCTCAACAAGCTGATGTTCGGCCGCACGACCCTGCTCGTGGCACACCGGCTGTCAACGGTGCGCCATGCCGACAACATCGTGGTGCTGAAGGCCGGCCGCATCGTCGAACAGGGCAACCATGAGGCACTGATCGCGAAGGGTGGGGAGTATGCGAGGCTCGTGAAGCTGCAGGGCATGGCGCGGGAAGAGTCCGGATAGTGGAAGAAGTCTGAATAGTGGAAGAAGTAGTTCGTGTTTAGTTCTTAGTAGCAGCGGCGCCCCGCCGCTGGGGCAGGTTGGAGTGGGGAGTTTGGAGTTGGGAGACGCGCAACTTGTTTGCGCGCAATTCGATGGTGAAGCAGTCCGAAGAGGGTAAGAAGTTGCTAGTGTTTAGTTCTGAGTAGCAGCGGCGCCCCCGCCGCTGAGGGATGTCAGACGAAAGTCTGGCAACAGTAGGAATAGTCCGGAAAGTGGAAGAAGTCTGAATAGTGGAAGAAGTTGTTAGTATTTAGTTCTTAGTAGCAGCGGCGCCCTCGCCGCTGGCGGAGGCCAGGCGAAAGTCTGGCAACGTTCCTCTTGATTTCAATTCTACTGAACTCTGACCCTCCTGAGAAACCCGTTTGCACTCAGAAAGTAAACATAGTCACTGTCGGCTCCGGATATCGGCTCGTAGTTGTCGTTTTCAACGTCACTAAGCTCGAATGGAATTCTGGCAGAACATTCAAGTTTTCCATTTTCTAGAAATTGGTTAAGTGGGAAGCAAGCCACCTCGGCCTTTGGCATGCTCCCGTAATCCGGGAATACAATGTGGTTGTTGACAATGTGGCATTGGAAGGCAGAAAACAAAGATGTGCCAAGTAATGAAGCCTGTCGTGCAATGGTATATCCCGATTCTTCATTGTTGAACACGATTAGATGGAGTTTCTCCTCGCCTAATGGAGGATTATGCGGCAATTTGTACATTGGCAGTAACCCGGGTGAGTCATTCCGGGGATGTTGAACGCTACCAATCATTGATGCCCCTGTCTCCGTTTTGCATTCCATGACAAAGTCCGAGAATCTTGGGCCAAGGCGAACCAGTTTTCCTGCACTGTCAATCTCAGCAAAAAAGTTTTTATCTCGATATTGCACCGGAAAACAATTGAAGCTGGACACACTGATTCCCGCAGGATTAAAAGGTGTAAAGTCAACTACATTAGGAATCCAGGTGTGGTATCGCTCACCCTCATATCTGACCACCAAAATTGCCTCTTCAGATTTCCGGCGGCTGACGTTTGTCTGAAAAATCCCACTGCTTTTGTCTGTTGCATAAACATTGGAATTCTCCCTCCAATTCTCTGGAATGAAGAATCGATCCGCATGCGGCAGTGTTCCAACAATTTCCCGCATGTACGCATTGAGCTCATCCAGCTCAGCTGAGATGTCCTTGCTCCAGTTGTCAGTGCTGTCTGTCATCGTTCCCGAATGAAGTATCTTGCAGAGGATTTGAAAAGTCAATCCAGCTGCCCAGCGGCGGGAGCGCCGCTGCTACTGATCACTGAGGTCCGGCTGCTGGAAGCAGCCGCTACTTCCCCCACTATGCAGACTATCCAGACTACCGCTGAAGCAGGTAGCTCCGCACATCCCGCATCCCTCATCCCGCATCCCCAGCCAGGCTTACAGCCTGGCCTCCCGTTCCTCCCTGTCCCGCTGCCGCACATGCTCGCGCAGCACCCCCGTGCCGAGTGTAATCTCCAGCAGGCTGGCAAAGCCCCATTGCCAGAGTGGCATGGAGAGGATGAGCATGCCCAGCGGTGTGAAGCTGGCGATGCTCTGTGCATCGTGTAGCAGCAGGTTGAGCGCGGAAAGGATCATCAGCGGGGCCAGTGCGATCGTGCTGATTGCAGTCGCTGCACCTGGCCTGCGGCGCGCCTCCAGCAGGAAAGGCAGCTGCATCCCGGCGGCCCGGGCCCGGCCGAAGCCCGTTGCCAGGTTGAGATGGATATGGTCGAGCCGAGCAAGGTATCCGCTAGCGTAGTCCTCCACCGGTGGGTAGTTGTCGTCGCTGAGCAGCCGCAGCAGCAGGTCAGACCCCGCAATGCGCCGCCGCAGCTCCACGAGCAGCATCCCGAGCCGCAGCAGCTGGAACAGGCCGAAGCAGAATGACAGGATGAATCCCGCCATCAGCAGGCGGAAGGGAGGTGTCTGGTTGATGCCTGCCGCCAGTGGATAGTCAAGGCTGAGGGCGTGCACCGTGCGCCAGCCGCAGACCAGGTAAAGCAGGACAGGGATGATCACGAGGAACAGCCAGGCGGCGAGCATAGCCATTTCCGGTCCCAGCACGCGGCCGGCCGGCAGCACGCGCTGGCCCTGCGGTGGTGTGAACAGGATGCGCTCGAAGCTGTGCCGCTCAGGCATCAAGGTCCGCGCTCTCCGCTGCACTTTCCAGCCGTTCGTTGTCAAGGTCGCGCAGGTGTTCGCGCAGCAAGGACTGCTGCACCAGCTGGTACATTACCGGCAGGGCCAGCCAGGTGATGATTACGGCCAGCACAACCTGCGTGACAGCAATCATGAATGTCTCGTTGCCACTGCCGTTGGCCGGCGCATTGGACCGCAGATGGCTCAGTGGAACCAGAACTGGAACTGAGAGGCACAACCAGATCAGCAGCAGGTTCACGATCATCGGCGGCCAGGGGGCTTTCCTCAGGCCAATGCAGTAGTCCAGCTGGCGGAAAGCCTCGATGAAGTGGTTCATCATTGTCTGCTTGCGCAGAGCCAGCAGTTCGAAGCTGCGCAGCCAGCCCGCCAGCGGGCCATCGTGGTACTCCACCCGCCAGCCATGCATCAGCCGGGCCGCGATGTCGGACTGCTTCAGCCGGCTGCGCACCCTGTCCAGATGCGCCCGGGCGCGGCTGGTGAGGAACAGTGTTGCCAGCACCGGGGCCAGTACCGCAAGCACAAGAGCTGCGATGGTCAGGCCGTCCAGCTGCGGGTTGCCCTGGCTCGAGCCCAGCGTTGCCACCATCATGTCGACTATAAGGGAGATTGCAACAAACAGCAGGCTGATCATTGGTGCAAGCGTCAGGCCCATCGCCATCACCATGTTGATGAAGGCATCCGCAGAGTCCATCCGGCTCAGGCCGAAGCTCCTGCGGTCCATCTCGCCGAACACCTGCTGCTCCAGGCTGGCCCTGGGAGTGTCGGACGCATCAGCCATGCAACACCTCCACTGCGGCTGGCCGTTGGCTCACGCTGGATGCCTGCTTGTCAAGGTCGCGCAGGTGCTCGCGCAGCAGCAATGCTTCACAGCGCTGCGCAAGAAAGGCATGCAGGCAGACATGCGTTGCCAGCAGCAGGCATGCTTCAATGGCTGCATAATTCAGGAAACTGTAGAAGTTAACCGGGGCATTGAGCACAATGGCAACCAGCAGGGCTGCAAGCAGGGGCAGCATCAGGATTGAAGGCAGCCAGCGCTGTTTTTCTCGGCCCTGCATGAAGGACAGCTGCTGGAATACCAGCCGCAGCTGCAGCGCCAGATCCCTGTCGGAATCAGTTTGCATTCCCTGCTCAATCTCCCTCAGCAATGCCAGGAACGGTGCATCCGGGCTGTCGGGTTGCCAGCCGGTCATGACCCTCGCCACCAGGTCAGAACGTCTCAGCATGCGCCTGGCGACGGAGATCCTGCGTGCCAGCAGCAGCAGGTTCAGCAGGCTGAGCAGTACGGCACTGAGCGCGAGCGACCAGCCAATGGTCTCAATGTATTCGTAATCAAAGGCATGGCGCACACCGGGATTGATAGCCTTGATTGGAGCGAGCGTGTACTGTAACCATAGGAGCGGCGGCAGCAGCGAAGGCACGAGGATGGCCAGCGCAGGCCATAGGGGATAGAGGTAAGTGCTGCGTGGTTCGCGACGGGCGTGCTCGCCAAACACCCGGTTCTCAAAGCTGGCCACCTGTATCGTCCCCTCTGTATCAAGCATGTCCATTCCCGGGGGGATTATACGCCTGCGGGCATGGCTGCGCCAGCCTTGACAGCAATGAGCAATGAAGAGTGAGCGATGAGTAAGAAGCAGTGAGTATGGAGCAATGAAGAATGATCCTATCAATGTTTAGCAGGACTCGATGCATGTCCAGTCTCATTGCTCACTCTTCATTGCTCATTGCTTCCCCGCTTGACCCGCAAGCCGCATCCGCGGATAATTGACTGGTAGTCCATCCAAGGGGAATAGCATGGGAATGCAGAAGGGTATCGGTTTTGCAGGCGTGCTCGCCATCAGCCTGGCCTCACTGGTCTTCGGGGCTTGCGGAGGCGGCAACATCACAGGCTACGTGGTGCCGGACAACCCCTATTACTACGGTGGCAACAACGGCCCATACTACTCGGGAAACAGCGACTACTACTACCAGAACGGCTACTACTACGACCAGTATGGCTACTATGACCAGTTCGGCTACTACGACGGTTATGGCAACCAGCTGTACGACTCGAATGACCCGGCATACGTGAACATCGTCAACCGCAACGGCCGTGGCAACGACCCCTTCATGCAGAACTATGCCAACATCAACGACCGCACGGTCTCGCAGTTCGTCAACTCGACCTACTCCGAGATGCTGGCGGACTTCGGCGGCAGCCTGCAGGACCTGCTGGTGCGCGTGGATGGCAACTCGGTTGACATCCCGCCCGGGGAGTACACGCTGGCGAGCCGCAATGCCGTGCTCAGTGAGGACGGCGGCCTGGACAGCGCGATCACGCTCAACTCCAGCTATGACGGCGTCAGCCTCGTGACCTACACACTCGAGGAATTCTCCGGCTACGAGCAGCTGGCCAGCTTCGCGATCAACGGTACGGGCAGCTTCGGCAGTGGCGACCGCAACGGAGTGTACTTCGGCATCCGCCAGTACGGCGACCGTGACACCCGCTGGTACGGCCCCTATCGCAACGGGATGGAGTGGAAGGTGCGCCCGCTGCGCTGGGATGAGCGCTACCAGTCACGCCACTGCTTCGTGACCGTGGCTGTGTTCGGCGGCGACAGCGTGACTGTGAACCACATGCGCGCTGAAGTCGCATACTGAACACCCGATTGATCAGGAATCAGTTCCGGCAGTCCGCGAATTCCACGGATTCTCCACACTTTGGCACGCCTGCCGCGCGTTGCCCGGGATATAATCGCAGGGTGGCGCACAGGTCCATATGTCTAAGCATTGTATGCATCCTGCTGCTGGCAGGGTCCTGCGGCAGTTCATCCACATATTCCTACCGCCTGCCGGCGGGCGTTGACAACAACCTGCGCATCGTGCGCGCCGGCGACCCGAACTCGGTGCTGGCCGATACGCAGGACAAGGGGCGGATCACGATGCGCGTCGGCGAAACGCTGACGGTCTCGGCGATCTACCGCTTCCGCTCGGCGATCTTCACCGGCACGGACGAGAAGGATGAATTCGTCATCGCAGACAGCAGCTGGCACTGGCTGGAGGCCGTGAATGACACGCTCAGCTTTGACAACGGGGTGATCACCGCGCTCAAGCCGGGGGTGGACACGCTCAAGGCGGAGTACCGCGACAATGACATCTTCGAGGACTTCGACGCCAAGCTGGAAATCACCGTTGAATAGGGGCACGGTACGGGGATGGGCAGACGGATCAGGAAACCACAGTTACAGGAGCTGGAAATGACAATCAACAGGATCGCGGGGATCTTCCTCGCAATGATGGCGATGCTGGCGCTGGCCGCCTGCGGTGGCGGTGGCAGCGAGTACATGCTGCCCACTGGCCAGGACTACAGCCTGCGCCTCGTGAAGGGCGGCGACCCGAATGACGTGCTGGCCTCCACCGAGCGCAAGGGCCACATCACGATGAATGTCGGTGAGACCTTGAACGTCACCTCGATCTACCGCTTTCGCTCGGCGATCGGTGACAAGGAGAAGGATGAGTTCGTCACCGCGACTTCGGCCTATGTCTGGCTGGAGGATGTGAATGACAAGCTGACCTACAGCAACGGCAAGATCACCGCGGTCAAGGCCGGGCTGGACACACTGCTCGTGAACTACGTTGACAACAATGCCAACGAGACCGTGTCCTGCCGGCTGGAGATCACGGTCAACTGATCTACATCGGATTGATTCACAAAGGGCCCGCTTCGGCGGGCCTTTCTGCTTTCTGCTATTTGCTTTCTGCTGTCTGCCCACTGCCCACTGCTTACTGATTATTTAACTTTCACTTAATCAAAGCGCTGTTAGTGCTTCTCCCCCCTGCGGTAACACATCTGGTTTGAGAAAACCCCACCATCTTACAAAGGAGGCAGACCATGCGTTCAATGATCTATGCAGTGGCGGCAGTTCTACTGGTGCTGGCAATGGCGGCGGTGCACAAACTGTCCTCCTCGGAAGCCGCCAGCGGCAGCCGGGAGGGGCAGCGCATCGGACTCGCCGATGCTGGTGACTACAGCAACGATGCCTATTGCCAGGTTTCTGACTGGCTGAGTGAACTGGACTGATGCAGGTGTTGACTGCCTGATCGGTGGGGCCGGGAGACCGGCCCCTTTTTTCGTTTCTGTTTAGCGATTGCGCTGGGCGGGTAACGATAACGGTTCATCTGTGGAACCCCAAAATCCAAATCAGAGGCCCACAGAAATGTATGGAAAGTCTTATACCGGGTTTGCCGGTATCATCGCAGGAAGCATCATGATCCTCGCAGCCAGCTGCTCCGGTGGCAACGGCATGGCAGAGGTCCCCTCCCCGCAGGACAGCGCGCCTGTCATCGGGGAAGCGCTCACCATGGAAGGTGCCCCCAGCCTGGAGAAGATCTCCAGCGGCTGGCAGCAGTGGGGCGATTTCGAGCTCGGCTGGCTGGACCTGCACCAGAGCGTGCATGACGGCAGCAATGAGCTGGACGAGACCCGCATCTTCGCCAAGAGCGAGGGCGTCTACAACTTCGAGGACGGCGGCAAGGATTACATCAACTTCCCGGCCGCCGGTGTCGGCATGCACTACGCCGTGTTCGGCCTGAAGGACATCCCCGTCGGCTCGATCATCCGCGGCATCCGCTTCACCACGGACTTCAACAGCTCCGAGAGTGACAACGCAGCCTACTACGTTGCCTACAGCAACTACGAGACCGGTGTGTTCCAGTGGTACGGCCCCTACGCCGAGGGCGACATCGAGCTCTACAACCTGTTCACGAACAACGTCAGTGTCGGCCAGAAGGCCTACTTCACCATCGCGGTCACGGGGAACAACTACTACTCCGACGTGACCGACGTGGAAGTCAGCATCGGCAAGCCGCTGAAGGTTGACCTGCCGCTGCTCTACGAGCGCCAGCCGATCCCCAACGACTGGGTGCTCAATGAGTATGGCAAGGTGGACTGGGACCTGCTGTGGAAGCGTCCCGAGTTCCAGGAGATCATGATCATCGTCCGTCCGATACTGATCTTCTGAGCAGCAACAAGCTGTCCTGAACAGCGGGCCTGGCATCTGCCGGGCCCGTTTTTGTTTTTCTGCACGATCCTGTGCGTTTTCACTGCATTTGCTGTTTAGGTTTGGGAGGGGCCGGGTAACAAGAATGGTTCATCTGTGGAACCCCCAAATCCAAATCTAGGACCCACAGAAATGTACGGAAAGTTCACTAACAGCATTGCAGGAATCATCATCAGCGGCGCCGCCATCATGGCAGCGAGCTGCTCCGGCGGAGCCGGGATGGATACAGCCAACCCGGGTAACACCGAAGTCGACCAGGCCGCCATCATTGAGCAGGCCATCACCACCGAGGAGATGCCTTCCCTCGAGAAGCTCTCCAGCGGCTGGGAGCAGTGGACCGGCAGCGACATCCTGATCGACTGGTACACCGTCTGGCTCAACAAGCACCAGAGCGTCGGCTACGGCGTGAACGACCTTGATGAGACAAAGCTGATCACCAAGAGTGAGGGCGTCTACAACTTCGAGGACGACGGCAAGGATTACCTCAACTTCCCGGTCACCGGCGGCGGCCTGAACTACGCCGTGTTCGGCGTCAAGGACGTTCCGCAGGGCGCGATCATGAAGGGCATCCGCTTCACCACGGACTTCAACTCCAGTGAGAGCCCGAACGCTGAGTACTACGTCTGCTACAGCAACTACGAAAGCGGTGTCTACCAGTGGTACGGCCCCTTCGCAGAGGGCGAGTACGAGGTCTACAACTTCTACACAAACAACATCAACGAGTACCAGCGTGGTTACTTCACCATCGCCATCACCGGCAACAACTACTACAGCGATGTGACTGACGTGGAAGTGATCATCGGCGACCCGATCGACTTCAAGATCCCGGACCTCGTCGAGCACCAGCCGATCCCGAACTGGTGGCTGATGGACGACCTGGGCTTCGTGGACTGGGGCAAGCTGTTCGAGCTGCCCGCCGTCCAGCAGCTGAAGATCGCCCCGCAGTTCCAGTTCAAGACCCAGCTGACCCGTTAAGCTGAAGGTCCGCAACCAGGAAACAGTGAGCCCCGCCACGGCGGGGCTCCTGCATTTTCTGTGGAGAAAGTATCGCCATGCGGGCAGCCCCGGAATCCCATAGTAGAATTCTGCCCGTGAGTGATATGCAGTTGCCCGATGGACTTGAAGTGATCGTGCTGCTTGGCAGCATCAGCGACCGCGCGGTGGCGGAGGAGATGCTGCCCGTGTTCAGCGATTTCGGCGTCACCGCCCATGTGGCCGTGTGCAGCGCGCACCGCGACCATGAACGCCTCGCCCGGCTGATCCCCGAGGCTGAGTCGAAGGGTTGCGTGAGCGTGATTGCGGTGGCGGGCAAGAGCGCACACCTGCCCGGTGTCTGCGCCGCCCTGACCACCATGCCGGTGATCGGCGTGCCCGCTGTCAACAGCGGGATCTGGCAGGATTCGCTGTACTCCATCGTGAACATGCCCCCGGGCATCCCGGTGGCCTGCGTCGGCATGGACGCGGGGCGCAACGCCGCCCTGCTGGCCGTGCAGCACGTTGCCATCGGACGCAGTGAACTGCGTGGTAAGCTCAAGGACTTCAGGGACAAGATGCGTGAAAGCAACCGGCGTGACAGTGCCAAACTGCAGCAGGAGCTGTCAGGAAAGTAGGCGCCACGCACTTCGCGTTCTGTTCCGCAATAAAAAATAAAACTGTGCCGTGCGCGGCGGTGGGTGCCGTGCCCGGCTGCATCCGGAGCAATGGATGATCGATCGCTACACGCGGCCGCCAATGGGCCGCCTGTTCACGGCGAAGCATCGCTTTGACACCTGGCTGAAGGTTGAGCTGGCTGTCTGCGAGGCCTGGGCGGAGCGCGGGGAAATCCCGCAGGATGCCTGGAAGCGCATCAGGAAGAATGCCAACTACAAGCTCAAGCGCATCAACGAGATTGAGGCGGCCGTGCACCATGACGTGATCGCCTTCAACACGGCGGTGGCGGACTACATCGGCGAGGACAGCGCCTACTTCCACAAGGGGATGACCTCCAATGACGTGGTGGACACCGCGCAGTGCCTGATCCTCAAGGAGGCCGGGCAGCTGATCGAGGAGGGCCTGATCCGCCTGCGCAAGGCGCTCGGCGCCCGTGCGCTGGAGTACCGCCACACCCCGGTGATGGGCCGCACACACGGCGTGCATGCCGAGCCGACCACCTTCGGGCTGAAGCTCCTGGTCTGGTATGACGAGCTCAACCGCCACGAGGAGCGGCTCGCGCTGGCGATTGACGGCCTGGCCGTCGGCAAGCTCTCCGGTGCCGTTGGCAACTTCGCGCACATCCCGCCGGACCTCGAGGAGCAGATCCTGCGCAAGCTCGGCCTGCAGAGTGCGCCGGTCTCCAACCAGGTGGTGCAGCGCGACCGGCATGCGCACTTCGTGATGGTGCTGGCCGGGCTGGCCTCCACGATGGAGAAGATCGCCGTCAACCTGCGCAGTTACCAGCGCACGGAGATCGGCGAGGTGCAGGAACCCTTCGCCAAGGGCCAGAAGGGCTCCTCCGCGATGCCGCACAAGAAGAACCCGATCCTGCTGGAGCGCATCACCGGCCTGTCCCGCGTGATCCGCGGCTACGCTGTCACCGCGCTTGAGAACGTCGCGCTGTGGGACGAGCGTGACATTTCGCATTCCGGCGCCGAGCGCGTGATCCTGCCGGATGCCTGCATCCTCGTCGACTACATGATGGACAAGCTGTCAACGGTGATCGGCGGACTGGTCGTGCGCCCCGAACAGATGAACCGCAACATCTACCTGACGAAGGGCCTGATCTTCAGCCAGCGTGTGCTGCTGGCCCTGACCGAGGCCGGCGTCAGCCGTGAGGATGCCTACAGCATGGTGCAGCGCAATGCGATGCGCTGCTGGGAGGACCGCACCCCGCTGCTGGATGCTCTGCTCAATGACCGCGACGTGCGCAGCCACCTGGACACGGCGCAGATTTCCAGCCTGTTCACCATCGACCCGTTCCTGGAGCATGTCGACCGGCTGTTCGAGCGCGTCGGCCTCAGTGACGGCAAGAAGCACAGCTCGGACGACCCGAAGCCGGTGCAGGCCCCGCGCCGCGGCCGGGGCCGCGGCCGCCGCAAGGATGACCGCATCATGCGCAGCGAACAGGGCAACATTGACAGCATTGCGGTGGAAACCGGTGCGATCCAGAACATCAGTGAGCGCGCCTCCGACTACTACGAGTCCGCCAGCGTGGTACTGAGCCGTACGAAGTCGGATGCACCGAAGGGTGATGACACGCTTGGCGAGGCGGAGCACCAGAAGAAGAAGGTGGCCAGTGAAGGTACCGGCAAGCCTGCCAGCGCCTCCCGCAGCCGCTCGCGCAGCAAGCCGCGCACTGACAAGGATAAGGAGAAAGTTGCCACTGAAGGCAAGGATAATGAGAAGCCTTCCGGGGTAGGAAGCAGCAAGCCCGCCCCTCCCGCCGACGCTTTGGCGTCCGCCGATGAGGAGAAGGCGGCGAAGCCACGCCGGCGCAGGCGTCGCAGCCCGTCGCGCAAGCCCGCAGAGGGTGGCACTGGTAATGGATCTGATACTAAGGAAAAGGGAGAATAGCAGTGAGTCACAGCAAGGGTGAAATGCTCTACGAAGGCAAGGCCAAGCGCCTGTACAGGACCGATGACCCGGACCTGCTGATCATGGAGTACAAGGACGACCTGACCGCCTTCGACGCCACCAAGCGCGGCACCTCGCTTGGCAAGGGCGCGATCAACAATGCAGTCAGTGCGCTCCTAATGGGCCGCCTCAATGACATGCATGTCGAGACGAGCTTCCTGAACCTGATTGATGCCAACCACTCGCTGGTGCGCAACGTGAAGATCGTGCCGATCGAGGTGATCATCCGCTTTGAGGCGCACGGCAGCCTCTGCCGCCGCTACGGCATCGAGCCCGGCCTGGTCTGCGACCCGCCGCTGTACGAAATCTGCTACAAGAATGACGAACTGCACGACCCCTTCATCACCGAGCAGATCGCGGTGCTGATGGGACTGGCGACATACGACGAGCTTGCCAAGATCAAGTACATGGCGCTCACCATCGGCCATACCCTGCGCGAGATCTACCTTGGCCAGGGCATCAAGCTGCTGGACTTCAAGCTCGAGTTCGGCCGCTACCAGCCGGCCGGCGAAAGCGAGGCCCGCATCATCCTCGCCGACGAAATCACCCCGGACACCTGCCGCCTGGTGGATGCGCAGACCGGTGAGAAGCTGGATAAGGACCTGTTCCGCTTCGACATGGGCGACCTCGGCGAAGGCTACAGGAAGCTGCTCGACAAGCTGCAGGCCAGCGCGGGCTAGTCTGCCCAGACGATGTAGTCGGAGTTGACCGCCGGACGGCCGCAGGCCTTCAGCGATGTGTTGACATATCCGCGATGGTATGCCGAGTGCAGCGCCATATGCATCAGGATGTCCTGCATGCTGCGTTCGCAGTTCTCGCCCTCGTGGCTGCGGTAACGCAGGCGCAGGCGCAGGTAGGTCTCATCCAGGTTGGAGAGGATGATCTGCAGGCGCAGCTGCGTTGCCAGGTCCATGTCGCGAATCTGGCGGATCAGCTTGTCCGGCCACATGTCCACATGGTCTGAATTGCCCTTGTCAATCCGCTCCAGCCAGCATGAGCGCCCGGCGATGATGTGCGCAGCCTGCCGGCGCGCCTCATTTGCGTGTTCGCAGTCACCGGCGCGTTCCACGGCGCTGATCACCTTTTCCGTCATTTCGAATTCGTAGGCGAACAGGCGCCTCAGTTGCGTGACCATAGGAATAATGTAACAGAGCCGGGCTTTGCTGGACAGCCTGCACGCAGCCCCGGAGGATTGTTTCCGCTGCAGTGCCGGGGTACAATCACAGCGGGAATCACCGGCTGAAACAGAATTCCCGGGAGTATGTTATGAAGGGACGTAAGATCGCTTTTCTTCCCTGCGCCATCATCATCCTGCTGCTGCTTGGGGGCTGCGGTGGGAATGCCGGATCCGGCAATGGATCCACCGCACTGAATGATGCCGCCGGGAATGACATGAAGCTCGAACAGCAGCTGCAGGCTGAGTTGCTTGGACTGCTGGCAGATGGGGGGATTGATGCGCAGCGCAGCGCCAGCCGCCCACCGCTCGGTGAAAGCAACCATGTGTTGTCCAGCCAGCTCACGGCGAATGAACCGGACGGGGCAGGTGATGACGGATCACTGCGCCTGCTGTTCGTGCCCCGGCTGGCCGGTGATTACGATGGCAATGGTGAGGTCGGACTGTCGGACGTCACACCGCTGGCCCAGAATTTCGGCAAGAGCGTGCTGTATGGCAAACCGGCGCTCCCCGGTGGCGGGGACAACCCGCCGGCTGGCGATCCCTACAGCGATGGGCATGCCAACTGGCTGCTGTCCCGCTGCGACGGGGATGGCAACGGGGTGATTAGCAGTGCCGACCTGACAGCGATCGCGCTGCATTTCGGCGAGCGCGCCGATGGCTGGCGCGTGGAATGGCGCAATGATGACTTCTCAGGCTTCGCCCCGCTGGCGGACACCGACGGGCTGCTCGATGGCTACAGCCTCGGCTGGAAGGACGGCCGGGTTTCCAACCTGGCCCAGGAGTTCATCCTGCCCTGGCCGCTGAGCGGACATGCCGAGGTGCGGCTGCGGGCCTGGGATGCCCGGACCGGCAGCGGGGGCGAAGCCAGTGACGTGCAGGTCTATGACGTGGCCTCCACTGGCTGCGTCGCCGCCCTGCAGCTCATGGAAAATGAGCAGCCGGCCCTCTTCCTCGCACGCTTCACCGCGACCGGCAGCACGGTCGATGCGGACAGCTACGAGCTGGACTTCGGCGACGGCAGCAGCCAGCTGATTGCCAGCATCACTGAATTCCCGGTCGAGCATCTGTATGAAACCGGCGGAACTTCGCTGGCCACCCTGACCGTCAACTGCGGCCAGGACAGCGCACAGGCCAGCATCACAGCGGTTGCCACCCCGGTGCCGACAGCCAAGCAGGCCCACATCCTGGCCTTCAGCAATACGGGCTTCGCCCCGCAGACCGTGCATTTCTCCTACCAGTGGACTGATGAGCCGGCGGTCAGCTACACGCTGGACTTCGGCGATGGCAGCGAGCCCATCAAGGTCGAGGAGTGGGCCACCCAGCTGCCGACGGAGCATGTCTACACCACGGCCGGGGAATACACCGCCAGCCTGACGCTGGAGGCCCGTTACCTCGGGACTTCCGTTGCCAGCGTGCCGGTCACGCTCCTGCAGGGTACGCCTGAGCTGAACCTCAGCATCGAGGCGGAGTACATTGATGCCGGCAATGACAGCATCATCTTCGACTTCAGTGGATCCTCCCCCGTCACCGCCGTGCTGTCGCTTGGAGATGTATTTGCGCCGATAGAAATCGACCTCGGTCTGGTCCAGCAGTACGCAATCACGAGCGAGCAGATCATGCAGCTGGACAAGGATGAGAAGGCCACGATCAGCGTCGAGATTGCCGGTCAGACCTACAGCGATTCCGTGATGATCCCGCGGAAGAACATTGTCCTGACTCCCGGCGAGCTGGATGTGCTGCTGGTTTCCATGGACAATACTGGCAACATCCTTGAAACCTTCCCCGGAGTCGGATTCAGCCTGCTTCTCAGCCAGCATGCCAGCACCGGCTCACCGCTGGTCAACAAGTACATCACCGGCAGCGGTGGGTATTTCATGGTCAGAACCCAGCAGGACAAGCTCAGCAAACTGATTAATCCGGATGGGTCTGACCCGCTCGTACTGCTGCCGGACCCCGCTGACAGGGCGCTGCTGGAAGCGGACTACATCTGGCCTGAAGGGGACATCAGCCTTTCTCCGTTTGAACTTGTGTATGGAGGCACGCATTACATCAGGCTGCGTCCGCGCAGCTGAACAGGCAGCGCAGCGGTCGGTCTCGCTTGCAAGCAGCTTGTGAGACACCGTATACTGCTAATGGCTGAATCATGAGCGGCGGGCCGTAACCGCTCCCAGGAGTAATGCATGCGTCGACTGAGCGGATCATCCCGGCGGATACTGCTTGCCTGCCTGCTTGTGCTGACGGTGGGTTGTGCAGGTGGCGGAGGACAGGACACACAACAAGAGGCTGCCCTGCAGCAGCCTCCCGCGGCTGACCCGCAGCTGCTGGCTGAGCTGGAGGGCCTGCTGATGGACGAACTGGCCCGGCTGGGCAAGGACCCGCAGCGCACGACTTCAGCGCCACCCGCCGGGAATGGCAACGCCGTGTTCAACCTGCTGGTGGATGGCCGTCCGCCGGACGGCCACGGCGGGCAGGGTGACTCGGAATTCCGCTTCTATCCCCGTATGGTCGGTGACTACGATGGCAACGGCGAGGTCGGCATCAGCGACATCACCCCGCTTGGGCAGTACTTCGGCGAGAGTGTGGTGTATGACGACCCGCTGGAGCACGGTGGGATCGCCTACTGGCCGAGCGGTGAACCGGATGGGGGCGGGCGCGCCAACTGGCTGAAGGCCCGCGTCGACGGCGATGGCAACGGCGAGATCAACACGGCGGACATCACCCCGATCGCGATCCACTTCGGCGAGCACTGCGATGGCTGGCGCATCGAGCGGCGCTTCGCTGCTGAATCAGGATTTGAAATGCTGCCGCATGCTGACAACCCGGAGAGTGGGTTCAGTGTCGGCTGGAAGGAACTCGCCGAGAACAGCATCGGCTACCGCCTGCCCGGCGACTGGCCGGCCAGCGGCTACCTCGAGATGCGAGTGCAGGGCTGGGAATCAGCCAGCTCCAGCGGCGGACCAATGAGCGACAGCAGTATCTATGAATACACGGAAGGCAGTTGCGAGGCCTTCCTGCAGGCCAGCCCGACGGTGGCTGACTTCCCCTTCAACGCGAGCTTCACGGCCGCCGGATCATCCGTGCTGGCCGACTCATACGTGATTGATTTTGGCGACGGCACGGATGCCACACTGGGCAGCCTGGCCGAATTCCCGCTGAGCCACCCGTACATCGAAGCGGGGATCTATGACGTGCTATTCACGGTAAGCTGTGGCACGGATGTCGCCACCGACAGCTTCCAGATCATCGCCACCCCGCTGCCCTGTGAGCTGGAGGCGGTGCTCGGGGTCAACCCGATGGATGGCTTCGCCCCGCTAAAGGTGCTGTTCAGCCCGCTCGGCACCAGTCCCGGTGCGGCCGGCTATGAGCTGGACTTCGGCGATGGCAGCGAGGTCGCCAGTGGGGCCACGCCCGCGGAACTGGCAATCACCCATGAATATACCGAGACCGGCAGCTACACCGCCACGCTGCGGGTGATCTGCGAGAATGGTGGCAATGTCGAGACGACGGTTGCGATAACCGTCGGCAACCCGGATGACGAGTGCGGTGTCAACCTGTCAGTCGATGACGACAGTCCGATCATCGGCACGCCGACGGCATTCTTCTTCGGTGGCACCAGCGGTTCCGGCGCACTGCTGGACCCCGGTGACGGCAGTGACGTGCAGTTCATTAACCTGCAGGGGCCTGAGCCGGTGTTCTACACCTACCCGGAGATCGGCACCTACACTGCGGTGCTGTCCATCCTCTGCAATGACAGCATGCACAGCGACTCGGTGCTGGTGTTCGTGCTGCCTGAACCGATCAACACATTCGATGCGGCGGGCAATGTGTACCAGTACGAGTCCAACCCGCCGATCGGCGGGCCGGAACCTGACAAGTTCGCTATGGTTGGCGCGGAGATAGAGATCTACAACTCGACTGACGACGTAGTGATGGGCACGACCACCACTGATGCCACCGGCGCATACTTCTTCGATGGTGACAACCTGGGACTTGATGTCAACAAGATCTACTTCGTGCGGCCGACGGATGCGGAGCGGGCCAAGCATGCCCCGCTGGACTGGTTCCCGGGCCAGGCCACGATCGCCGCACCGCCGGCTGACATGGTCTACCAGTGCACCGATATCAACCTGCTGGCAACGGTGGTCTGACAGCCGGTGCAAAAATGGACTCCCTGAAATTGGCCTGAACTGAACCTTTTACCACTTTGCCGGTTCTGGCATAATCCGGGTAGATGCAGGCTCCTGCATGCCAGTCAGCTACTGCCGGCTGGAAAATGTGGATATGGACACGGTTACCATGTAACCAGGCTGTGTGCAAACTGGTGTGCAGGGCCTGCATTCCATTGAACTTGCGTGCTGTGCAGCGGTTGATGGCAACGCAGTTTAGTGCCGCTGCGCTTGAAGCACCCCCTGATTGCGGTATACAGATATTGTATGAACACCGCTAAGCGCAGATCCTCCGGCTGGATCACCCTGTTCTCCCTCCTGCTGGCAATCGCATTGCTGCCGGCCTGCTCGGCTGGCACGGATGGCAATCCCGTGCAGTCCCAGGCGGATCTCCAGCAGGAGCTGGAAGGCCGCCTGCTTTCAGAACTGGCCCGCCTGGGCAAGGACCCCGATCGTTCGGTGGCCAGTGCACCGCAGGGCAGTGGCAACGCCGTATTCAACCTCACGGCGGAGCCCGATGACCCGGACGGCCCGGGCGGCCAGCCGCCGCTGTCCGTCGAGCTCAGCTGGACGGCGCGCATCGTGGGCGACTACGACCAGAACGGCGAGGTCGGGATTGCCGACATCACGCCGCTCGGGCAGTTCTTCAAGCAGTCCGTTGCCTATGACGACCCGCTGGACCACGACGGCATCAGCTTCTGGCCGGCTGGTGACCCGCTTGGCGATGGCAAGGCCAACTGGCGCAGTGCCGCCGTGGACGGCGATGCCAACGGTGAGATCAACGCCGCCGACATCACCCCGATCGCGATCCACTTCGGTGAGCGGATTGACGGTTTCAACATCTACGTGAAGCAGACCGGCGAGACTGAGTTCAGCATCCTGCCGAACCTGCTCGATCCCTTCGTCTCTGTCAGTGTTTCGCTGAAGGCCGCCGGAAACGGCCCGGCGAACTACACTGCGAGCATCCCCTGGCCATCCTCCGGCATTGCTGAAATCGCCGTGGCAGGGTACGACAGCCAGAGCAGCTCGGCCGCACAGCTTTCCAACATAGTCAGCGTCAGCGGTGATCCCGGTGCGCCGCCGGCAGCCTGTGTGGCGGAGCTGACGGTTGATGTCCCCTCCGGGCAGGCTCCACTTGGCGTGATGTTCGGGCTGGGCAGTTCCAGCACCGCGGGCCCCGGCGACTACCGCTACGTGCTCGACAGCGGTGAGGGCGGGGCGCGCTTCAGCTTTGAGGACAGTGCTTCCTTCCCGCTGGCCTATACATTCCTCAGCGGCGGGTCATTCAACGCCGTGCTGGCCGTGGTCTGCCTGGCGGATGGCCAGGTGGCCTTCTCCGACCCGGTGAGTGTCACGGTCACGGATCCGGCTGGGCCCGGCCTCAACCTGAACGGCTTCGTCTGGCAGTACGAAAGCAACCCGGAACTCGGTGGGCAGGATGAGCCGCCCAAGGATCCGTTGGAGGGTATCGAGGTCGAGGTTTACATCCTTGGCGAATCCACGCCGCTGGCCGTGACCACCACTGCCGCGAACGGTGAGTACGTCTTCCCCAACCTGCAGATTGACGAGTCGGTGGAACTGCTGAACGTGAAGGTCAGCGATGCGCAGAAGGCCGAGCTGCTGCCGCTGACCTGGCTGCCCGGGGAACGGATCCTGCTGCTGGACAGCCATGAGCAGTTCACTGCGGCTGACATGAACCTGCTGGCCACCGCCGTCTAGCCCAGGGACTGCTAATTCCTCATATGTGAACTCGCGCTTAAGCGCTGCAGTCGCGTGCGCGCGGGCCGATGAATAGCCTGCAGGGTGGATGGACCCTGTTACCGGCAAACCTACATTGATATAGCCATTCCCCCCCATTGCGGGAGGAGCCTCCGGGCTTCTCCCGTGCCTTTTTTCCCAGCCAGCCAGTCCCGGACCGGGAATATCAACGAAAGCAATTCCCGGTTGATGGATTGTTGGCCTCCATCGGCCGATATACCTTATTAATGAACAGAGAATGTTTGACAAATTTTCTCTGGATAGGGTAGTATCTTCGATCAGCAGGTGTCGTACGATGCCAGCTAATGGAATATTCCGGGAGGAAGCGATGAAAAAGCTGACGGCAATCCTTTGCTTTGTGGTTACCGTAATGTGGGCCAGCAGTGCATTCGCTCAGTACTCAGCTCTTGATGACCAGAACGAATTCGGTCCGGCAATCGGTATCGGTGGCCTGCTGCTCAGTGGTGACGACTCAGCTGGTAACAGCCAGAATGACTTCGTCCCGACCCTGAACCTCAGTGGCCTGTCCGACGTGCTTGCCTACCAGCTGTATTTCGGCCTGGACAGCGATGTTGACGTCTGGGGTCTCGACCTCGACTACGTCGTGGCGGACAACTTCGACGAGTGCGCCCCCTGCGCCGGCGAGGGTGGTTCCTGGTGGTTCGGCGTTGGTGCCAGCTACATGGACTACAGCGACCTGTTCAACGACAGCGGTGCCGGTGTGAGTGGTGACGACTTCGGTCCGAACCTGGCCTTCGGCTACATCTGGGACGAGTGGAGCTTCAACCTCTACGCTCGCTACTTCATGGATGCTGAGGCCTTCAGCGTGATGGGCAGCATCAACTACTCCTTCGACAGCTAAGTCGGATCAGTCAGACCAAAGCCAGTCCCCGGGGCATGCCCCGGGGATTTTTTTTGCGCAATTTCCTAGGAAACACTTGGAACTTCCTGAATTTCTGCTAGTCTATATATTGCGTGTCCGCTCCGGCGGTCGAAAGACCGCCGGTTCTTTTATTTTCTATGCAGGTTTTTCGCGGAATCCCCACCAACACTGCCCTGAGCCCTTTTTTCGTGCACCGTGGCTTTGACTGTGCCCCGGTAATACCTTAAAATATCCAGTTCTGTAATGCAGCTAGCGTTATTCACACCCGGGGCCTGCATCTGGCCAGTCCACAGGAACTTCGAAGCCTTCGTGGCCGAACTCGGCGGCGCAGGCACCGATTCCGTCGACCTGCTGGACAGTGGCTGCTACCCGGTGCATGCCCGCAGTGAATCAGGCGTGCAGCAGCTCAGTGAGCGGATGGACTACCGCCTGTTCAAGCTGCACCAGGACCTCTATAACTCGCTCCTGCGTCCCTCAGAATTCTTCCACGGCGAATCCCGCAGTTTTGCCGACTGCTTCTGGCCGGACCTGCTTGGCACGCCGCCGGCTGACCTGCTCAGCGCGCTGGTGTTCCACTTCATCGAGCGCCCGGCGGAGGACTGCTCCGTCAATGCCGGACTGCGTGTGCTGCGCAGCATTTTCTTCCAGCATGAGATGGCCGACCCGAACCTCTGGGTCTGGAGTGCGCGCGAGAACCTTTCCGGCCTGCGTGGCGAGTGGAGCTGGATCCCGCTCACCTTCAACGCTCCCGCTGCCAGCAGGCTGCATGACATCGAATTCACGGTACACGGCATGCGTGAGCGTCCGGCAGACAGCAGTGGCTGGTTTAGCGGGCAGATCCGCCGCAACGACCGGGGCGAATGCCGGGTCGCATTGCGCTGTGGCGCTGACCGCGGCATGCGCGAGCATGATCCGGCCCGCCTCAGCGAGGCCAGCCTGCAGGACTGCAAGCGCTATCTGTCAGCGATCTTCGGCTGGCAGGGGGTGGCGGCATGAGCTTCAGCCCGTCCTGCATCGTGGTGGCCGGCCCCAGCGGAGTCGGCAAGTCAACGCTGATCGCCAGGGCACTGACCAAACTGCCGGAATGGATGCTTTCCGTTTCTGCCACAACGCGCGCGAAACGTGAGGGTGAAGTGGACGGCGTAAACTATCATTACCACTCCCGCGAGCAGTTCGAATCGCAGGTGGTGGCCGGCGGATTCCTTGAGTTCGCCCAGGTTTACGGCAATTACTACGGCAGCCCGGTATCCGAGATTGAGCGAGCAGCTCAAGCTGGCCGGAACCTCGTGTTCGAAGTGGACACGGTGGGCTGCCTGAGCATTCGGTCCCTGCGTCCGCAGTGGCCGCTGGTGGCGATCGTGCCCCCTGAACTGGCGGAGCTTAGGCGCCGTCTGGAGGGCCGCGGGACGGAGAGCGCGGAAAGCCTCGCGCTGCGCCTGGCCAACAGTGTGGCGGAATTGCAGCGGATGCGCGGCTTTGATTTCGTGATCGTGAATGATGACCTGGAGCGGGCCAGTGGCCAGCTCACTGAACTGATGTCCCTGGTAGGGGCAGGGCTGACGAGTGTCAGTCCGACTGTCGACAGTCTGCTTGAGAAAGCCGGAGGAACAAACTGATGAAGTACAAGGAAGACTCCCTGATCCAGCCCTCGCTTGAGGCGCTGCAGGAGCGGATTCCCAAGAAGTATGAGCTGGTGCTGACCGCCACCAGGCGCGCCAAGCAGATCATCCGCGACATGCGCCTCAACACCGTGGGCTACAGCGAGGATGACCTGCGCCGCAAGCCGCTCTCGATCGCGCTCAATGACATCGTCGAGGGCCGTGTCGACTCCACCACGCTGTCCACTCCGGACATCAACTTCACGGACTACGAAGAGGGCACCAGCGACCTGTTCACCGACATCGACAGCCTCGGGCCCCCCGAGGAGGGCGAGGCCGGGGACGACTTCCCCGAGGCCAGCTTCCCCTCGATCCCGGACGATGCGGACCAGGAGGAGGATGAGCCTGAATTCGTCGATGACGACGAGTTTGGCCTGTCCATCGGCGAGGAAGACGACTAACAGTCGCCGAACTCAATGTCCGCCGGTAAACGCATCCTGCTGGGAGTCAGCGGCGGCATCGCCGCCTATCGCGCATGCGAGCTGACCCGCCTGTTCGTGCACAGCGGCTGCGAGGTGCAGGTCGTACTTACTCCGGCGGCGGAGCAGTTCGTCTCCGCAATGACCTTCACCGCGCTCAGCGGCCGCCGCGCGCTTGTCACCGATGACTACGACGGCGGCAGTGAAGAGCTGTACGCGCACCTCAACCTGACCCGCGGGATTGACTGCATGGTGGTGGCCCCGGCCACCGCGGACTGCATCGCCGACATGGCCCAGGGCCGCGCAGACCGCCTGCTGACCGCCTGCCACCTGAGCAATACCGCCCCGCTGGTCGTCGCCCCGGCAATGAATGTGCGGATGTGGGAACATCCCGCCGTGCAGGCCAATGTGCGCCTGCTGCGGGAGCGCCGTGCACATGTGATCGGCCCCGCCAGCGGCAGCCTGGCCTGTGGCGACGTCGGCAGCGGCCGGATGTCAGAACCGGAGGAGATCCACGACTTCGTGTTCGACGTGATCGCTTCCACTCCCTCTGACTTCAGCAGCGGCGAGCTGGCCGGCCGGCACATCATCGTCACCGCTGGCGGCACCCGAGAATACATAGACCCCGTCCGCTACATCACCAATGCCAGCACCGGCACGCTTGGCCTCGAGATCGCGGCCGCCCTGCTTGATGCAGGGGCCACGGTTGAACTGCTGGAGACCGGGATTGAACTGCGACCCGAGATGCTTGAGCGCCTCAGCGAAGTGACCCGCGTGCGCACCGCCCTTGACATGCAGGGTGAGCTGGCGCGCCGCCTGCCCGATGCCGACGGCCTCGTGATGCTGGCCGCGGTGGCCGACTACGGCCCGGCGCAGTACATCTCCTCCAAGCGCAAGAAGGACGGCGACAGCTGGATGCTGGCGCTGTCAGAGACCCCCGACGTACTGGCCTCGATGCAGCAGCTGCGACGTCCGGACCAGGTGATCTGCGGCGTTTCGCTGGAGGACAGCGAATGGCTTGAACGGGCCAAGGACAAGGCCCGTCGCAAGGGTGCGGACATGCTGCTTGCAGTCGAGCTCGGCGGGGACCTGCCATTCGGGCGCTCCAAGTTAAACTGCGCGATGGTCACCGGCGATAGTGTTATTGCCGAACCGGGCTGGAGGGAGAAGCATGAGCTGGCAGCGCTGACCGCCCAGTGGATTGCCGGAAGACTCGGTGAGGCAGGCGCCGGGCACTGACCGGTTCCATTCCAGTTATTAGCTTCAGGAGACCCAGGTGAGAACAACCGCCACCGCCATCTTGCTTTCCATGCTCGTGCTGCTCTGTGCGGCACCGGCCAGCGCCGCGGGCAACAGCCCGGTTGCCAGCAAGGATGGCGTAACCTTCACGCTTGACGACCTCAACATCTACTGGCTGCGCAACCTCGGCAAGGATGGCCTGCTGGACTTCTTCCAGACGATGGTCGTCTACCAGGAGGGCCTCAAGCAGGGCCTGCGCCCGACCCAGCAGGAGATGACGGACTTCGTGGACAACACGATGGGCCGCGATGTCTACAACCAGTTCAAGCTGCTGTACAGCGAGAAGAACGTCAACCAGCTGATCGAGTACACCATCGTCACCGCCAAGTACGAGACCTGGCTGCGTGACAAGATCAGCCGTGAGAAGAACATCAAGGTCACCGAGGATGAGGCCAACAAGTTCTTCCTCGAGAACATCGAGCAGTTCCACCTGCCGGAGGGTGCGCACCTGTCCATCATCTCCGTCGACAACGAGGCCGCCGCCAACACGGTGCTCTCGCGGCTTGGCAAGGGAGAGAATTTCGGTGACATCGCCGCCGAGGTGAACATGGACCCGGAGATGCGTGCCGTGCGTGGCGAGCTGGGCTCCTACCGTCGTGGAGAGGGCCTGCCGAAGCCGCTGGAGGATGCCGCCTTCTCCCTGCAGGAGGGCCAGTACAGCGGGATCATCAAGGGCAGCAACTACCACATCGTGTATTGCCACCGGCGCTATCCGGAGGTCAGCCCGACCTTCGAGCAGATCAAGGAGCAGCTGATGGTCGACCTGCGCGAGGCCAAGATCGACCCCTATTACCTTGATGCGCTCAACGACCTGATGAGCGACCAGCTGCCCAAGTTCAACATTGACGCGGAGCTCTTCCGGCCGGAAGAGTGAGTTAAAAGGCAACGCAAAACCGGGCGTGGCAGGAATGCCGCGCACTTTTCACTTTCTGCCGCCAGCCGGACGACCTGTCAATGCCAGAAATGGAACCAGCCGGCTGCCTGGCAGCGCAGCACCCCCGGCCGCCGTGCCGGGCTGCCGATTCCTGGCCAGGCTGGCGATCCAAGTCCAAGCCAAGGCTGAGCAGTGGTCGTGCCAATCCTTTGAGCCCCAGCTGGAGGGCCTGTTGGAAATCGCTTCCCTGTTGCCTGCCGGATGGCCTGCCAACAGTTAACAGTTTCCAGCGATCGATCCTGCCAATCCCCCCGGGGGCCGGGTGCCAACGCTTCCGGCAACGCCGGAAAATGCCAACAATTTGCCGGATTTCACCGGAAATTCGCCAAAAACACGCGGTTTCTGGCAATATTCCGGGCAAAAGGGCTTGACTTGCGCTAATATTGCCAATAGTACTTCTCTAAGGAGTAGACAAAATGGCAAGGAAAACCACTTACAGAAGTCGCATTCAGCGCACCATCGATGCTCCCGCCGCCAAGGCGTTCGATGCGTGGGTTGATGCGAAGACGAATGCCAAATGGTATGCGTCCAGTGCAAACCACGACGCCAAGGTCGGTGGTGCATACAGCAACAGCAACGGTGACAAGGGCCAGTTCCTTGAGGTCTCCAAGGGCAAGAAGCTCCGCTACACCTGGGAGAACCCGAAGAACGCCCCCGGCACCGTCGTCACCGTGAACTTCCGTCCCTTCGGCCGCAACAAGTGCAAGGTCCAGGTGACCCACTCCAAGCTGCCCAAGAAGACTGACATCGACAAGTTCCAGGAGTACTGGAACTGGGCGACTGACAGCCTCAAGAGCTTCATCGACAACGGCCGCCGCATGACCATGGATGCTTGGAAGAAGGCCCAGGCCGCTGAAGCCAAGGCTGCCGCCGCCGCCAAGGCCGCCCCGGCCAAGAAGGCTGCCCCGGCCCGCAAGCCGGCTGCCAAGAAGGCCGCACCCGCACGCAAGAAGTAGTCAATCCGGCAAGCCGGATTCACCGGGGCAGGGCCGTTTCGGTCCTGCCCCTCTCATTTTTCTGGACTGCCAATGGCCGCTGACGACAGCTTCTCCGGGTTCTGGGACGGGATGTACCAGAATGGCAGCTACCTCGAACTGTGGGAGGAACATGAGCCGGATCCGCTGGTCGGCCGGCTGCTGGCCAGCCTTGCGCTGCCAGCCGGTACTCGCGTGCTGGACCTGGGCTGCGGCACCGGGCTGGAAGCCTGCGCAATGGCCGGGCTGGGCTGGATTGCCAGTGGGATAGACATCAGCGAAACCGCTGTCAGCATGGCCCGTGAACGCAGCGCAGCGCTCGGACTCGAGCTGGACTGGCGCGTTGGCAGCGTACTTGAACTCCCCTGGGATGACGACTCCTTCGAGCTGCTCACCGACCGCGGCTGCCTGCACCTGATCCCGCACTCCAAGTGGCGCCGGTATGCAGCCGAGGCCCACCGCGTGCTGCGTCCTGCCAGCCGGCTGCTCCTGCGCGCCTGCAGCGACTGTGGCAACCCGGACTTCAGCTGCCTGTCACGGGAAATGCTGGAGGAGCACCTGTTGCCGGCAGGCTTCCGGCTGCTGGAAAGCACCCCGCTGCAGCTTGCCAACCGCCGCGGTGGCCTGCCGGGCCTGCTGTGTCTGCTAGAATCCGCCCATGCCTGAGGGCGATGACAGGTGGGCAGGGCAGGATCCGCAGGTGCACTCCAGTGGACATGCCCGGCGCATGCGCGAACTGGAGGAGGAGCTGGAGGTGGCGCGCCGCCAGGCCGAGATCGAAAAGGCCCGCGCCGAAGCCGTCGTCAGCCACCTCGTGGTCGAGAACCATGAGCTGCGCCGCCAGGGTCCTGCCATCCCGGCGCAGCAGTCCGACCGCAAGCCCCGACGCAATACGGGCTGGATGCTCGCCGGCCGGCTGGCCGCCAGCGTCAGCTCGATGCTGCTTGGACTGCTGAGCTGCGTGACCTTCCTGCTGTTCGCCGTACTGGTCTGGGCATACTGGCCGGAAATATCAGGCATCATCTTCCCGCCGAACCAGTAGACTGCTGGATGTCCCAAGCATTCAGGTTCGTTTGACCGGGATGGACGGCACCGGCATGTCCCGGCAGCGTGAACCTGCTAAATCAAATCATTTGCATATATCCCGCGTCCTGTATCCGTGCGGATTTACATGTACGGACGGTACTCCGAATATTCTATGTACGCATTGGTGCTTTCGTGAGCAGGCATTACGACAGAGTGGATCCCGGGCCGCACAGTCCGGAGGCTGAACGCAGGCGCAACCTGCAGTTCCTGCTCGCCTCGATTCTGCTCAATGTGCTGGTGATCCTGCTGCTGCCGGCCCTGACCCGCCAGGTCGAACTGCCGCTGGTGTTCCAGGTTGAGCTGATCGATCCGGCGGACCCACCCAGGCCGAAGCCGCAGGTGCCGCTGATCGTGCCGACGGAGGAAGGGCTGACCGCCCAGGCCGCCGGGGCACAGTCCAATGCCGCCGCCCTGCAGAACATGCAGCAGGCCCCCAGCAACAGCAGTGCGCCGACCCAGGCATCCAGCCCCTCGAACCTCAAGCCCTCCACCGATCCGCGCGATGCAGGGGCAACACCGCAGCCGGGCCAGGCCAGCAACAGCTCGAGCATGACCCAGGTGCCGCAAACGAATGCCGACAACCCGAACAGCTCGACGGTGGTTGACACCAAGCGCCCGGTCAAGACCCAGCAGTCGCCGGAGAAGGTAAAGCCCTCCGGTGAGAGCAGCCCGAGCAACAAGGACGTCAAGCCCTCGCAGCAGCAGGACAAGCCCGCCACCAACGAGCCCGCTGTCAACGTCAATTCCAATGCCCCGGCGAAGCCCGTGCAGGATGCGACCCAGCCAGCCACCAAGCCGGCCGAGGAGCAGCACAGCCCGGACGTCAAGGTGCCGGACAAGCCCGCCGAGAAGCAGAACGAGCCCTCGGTGACGGTTTCCCCTGAGAACAACCCGCAGGTGAATGTCAGCGCTGACAAGCCTGACAGCAACACCACCGGCTCCGTGGACCCGGGCCCGCCCGCCGCGCCTCCCGGACCGAGCCAGGCCGAGCTGAACATCCTCGGTGACTACGGCGATGCGGCACGCAAGAAGATCCGCCGCCTGGTGCGCACCCCGGAACGTGCGCGCGAGCGTGACATCAAGGGCCCCGTGACCTTCGAGTTCGAAGTGGACCGCAATGGCAAGCTCTTGAGCGTGAAGGCCATCGAGAGCCCGCACAAGATCCTTGAGCAGGAATGCTTCGAGGCCACGCGCGTCGCGGCACCCTTCGGCAAGTTCCCGCCGGAGATCACTGTCAAGAGCTGGAAGTTCCGCATGAAGCTCGAATTCCCGATCGTCTGAGGCCCCATTGGGCAAGGAGCGTCTGTGATCCTGGTGATTAACGGTCTTGAATGGTTCAGCAAGGGTGGCTGGGCGATGTACCCGCTCGCGGTCATCTCGCTGTACACCGTGTTCGTGATCCTCAACCGGCTCTACTTCTTCACTCGGTTCATCCCTGAAACCGACACCGAACTGGAGAACGTGCTGCGCGGCACGGCCCTGCTGCCGGAGCGCCTGAATGGCGAACTGGCACCGCTGCTGGCCCGTGGCATGCAGGATGGACGGATCGACCGCCGCCGGGCGGAACTGGCCGTCGAGCAGGAGCTGCTGGAGGGCATGCAGTTCCTCAATTCGCTGGACACCGTCACCCAGGTTGCGCCGATGTTCGGCCTGATCGGCACGGTGACCGGCATGGTGCAGACCTTCCGCACCGTGGCCGAGCTGCAGGGCCAGGTCAACCCCTCCGTGCTGGCCGGCGGCATCTGGGAGGCACTCTTGACAACGGTGGCCGGCCTGATGATCGCCATCCCGGCCGTGATCGCGTTCCGCTACTTCCGCAGCCGGCTGCTGCGCTGGCAGAACCACCTTAACACGATTGTTGACGACTGCGTGAAGATCACCGCCGAGCGTGGCCCGGTGCGTGTTGCCGTGGAAGGCGGTGAAGGCTGATGAAGGTCAGCCAGATGCTGGAAAGCGGTGGCGGGTTGCCCTTCGCGCCGATGCTGGACGTGATCTTCCTGCTGCTGATCTTCTTCATGCTGATCACGCGCTACCTGCCACCCTCGCTGTCGGTCACGCTGCCGGAGGCGGACTCCGCGGCGGTTGACGACAAGCCTTCCGTGATGATATCGATAGATGAGGCGGGCCTGCTGGCGGTGGATGGCGTGGAGTACCAGTGGGAGGCCCTGCCGCGCCTGTTCGAGGGCAGTGACCCGGAGACGAGCGTGCGCATCGCCGCCGACCGCGGCACGGACTACGAGCTGGTGGTGCGCGCGATGGACGCCGCCGGCCAGGCCGGGCTGACGCATATCGCGCTGGAGACGGCGCCCGGTGCGCTGTCCGGCGCAACGAACTGACAACATAGACCAAACAGGCCCGTGGATGCCGCGGGTGAGATGGAGGATGCAAGGTGGGATACGGTCCCGGCTCCTACAACGGGAAACAGGACTTGCTGGAACAGCTCAGGGCCAAGCGCCGCAAGCGCCAGGCCCGGCTGCTGGCATTCTCGATCATGGCAACGGCGGGACTGCTGCTGCTGGTCGTGCTGGTGGTCGGCCTGAAGAGCTGCATCTCCGGCCCGGGCAGTGGGCCACAGCAACTGGACCAGGCGCAGCTGCCCCCGGAAGTGCAGACCACCGCCGCCAGCGAGGCCGGGCAGATCGACTTCCGCCCGGAACCGCTGTTCACCGCACTTGGCAGTGAGCTCCTGCTCAGTGCCAATGCCGGCATGGTGGACGGCCAGCCCTCATCCGGGCTGGTGGAGAAGCTGGTGGCGCATTCGATCAGTGACGGCAAGCAGGCCTGGGAACGGCCCGTCAATGACATCCTGTCCGGCATCCTCGTCAGCGGTGGCAACCTGGTGGTGCACCGCGAGGACGACCACGGCTTCAGTGCGCAGGCCTTCAGCCTGGCGGATGGCAGTCCGGTCTGGGACTTCAGCATCGACGGCGCGCAGAACATCAGCCTGGCACATGACAATGCGCGGCTGGCGGTGGCCTACAACCTGGCCGATGGCTACCGCGTGGCAATCTACGACACGGTGAAGGGCGTGAAGGGCAGCGGCAAGATGCTGCAGGGTGCCAACACGACGATGCTGGATGTCAGCCGGATGAACATGCGATTCATCGGCACGCAGCTGCTCTATACCGTCGACCGCACGGTCGGCATGATAGACATCGAGAAGGGCAGCGCCTGGGCTGAGACCGGCAGCACACAGGTGATCATCGCCAGTCCGGACCCGGCCAACAACCAGGTTTACGTGCTGAGCTGGGGCAACGGGGCGGACAGCCTGGTGCTGCATGTGCGTGACTTCGCCGACGGCAAGGGCAAGGAGCTGGATCGCTTCGAGACCACCGCCGAGTGGCCGGTGATGGTGGCTGACGACGGCTACCTGCTGCTGGCCTGCTCGGACCAGCGCGCTGACGGGAAGTTTGACACGACCGTGCGCCTGTTCCGCAAGGACTCGCGTGACACCTATGTGCGCGAGACGCTGGAGGGCGTGGTCGTCGAGGATGCGATGCCGCTGGCCAGCGGGCTGTTCGTGCTCGGCACCAACCGCAGCACCGGCAATCCTGACAACCCGGCCAGCGGCGGGCAGCTGCACCTCGTCAATGCCGAGGACGGCAGTGTGACCGAGTTCGAGGGCATGCGCGAGAACGTGGAGTACACCATCCGCTTCGGTGAGGACCGGCTGGTGCTGCTTGACAACGGCGACATCCGCCGCATCGAACTCGGGGACTCCCGTGCGGTAAAGGTGCGCCGCGCCGCCTACCCGATGCTCAGGCCGCTGTTCAGCCCGGACATGGACGTGCTCGGTGTGCTCAGCACGCAGCCGGAGTCAGTGCCGGGCAGCGCCGGCAGCCGCATGCAGGCCGTGATCTTCCGCTAGGCTCAGGCGCGGCGGAACAGCAGCACGGCATTCTGGCCACCGAAGCCGAAGGTGTTGCACATCGTGTAGTCGCCATGGAAGGGCACAGACTCGTTCGGCACGTAGTCCA
Organism: bacterium; assembly: GCA_020440645.1. Classification (GTDB taxonomy): domain Bacteria; phylum 4484-113; class 4484-113; order 4484-113; family JAFGCY01; genus JAHEFU01. The sequence goes on from JAGRNR010000006.1 coordinate 66,728, forward strand.
GGTCGCAGTCCGGGTCCGCTTCCTCGTAGTTGATCGTCGGCGGCAGCTCATTGCGCTCGAAGGCCTTGATGCTGAGGATGCCCTCGATTGCGGCGGCGGCGCCGAGCAGGTGGCCGTGCATGGACTTCGTTGACGACACCTTCAACTTGTAGGCCAGGTCGCCGAATACGGCCTTGATCGCGGCGGTCTCCGCGCGGTCATTGAGCGGGGTGCTGGTGCCATGCGCGTTGACGTAGGTCACTTCCTCGCGCTTGACGCCGGCATCCTCCATCGCCCACTTCATCGCCAGCTGTGCACCGGCGCCGTCATCCGGCGGGGCCGTGACGTGGTAGGCGTCCGCGCTGGCGCCATAGCCGACGACTTCGGCGTAGATCTTCGCATTGCGGGCCACGGCGTGCTCCCATTCCTCGAGGATCATCACGCCGCTGCCCTCGCCCATCACGAAGCCGCTGCGGCGCTTCTCGAACGGGCGGCTGCCCTTCTCGGGCTCGTCATTGAAGTCGAATGTCAGCGCCTTCAGGGTGGAGAAGCCGCCGATGCCGACCTGGTTGAGTGCACTCTCGGTACCGCCCGCGATCATCACGTCCGTGCGGCCGTGGCGGATCGCCAGCGCGGCCTCGCCGATGCTGTGGCCGCTGGTGGCGCAGGCGCTGGTCACGCAGAAGCAGGGGCCATGCACGCCCCATTCCTTGGCGACGACGCCAGCCGGCATATTGGCAATCGCGTTGATGATGAAGAACGGCGAGATGCGCTCAGCGCCCTTCTCGGCGGAGCGCATGATCTGCTCCTCGAGGGTGCGCAGGCCGCCGATGCCGCTGCCGATGAACACGCCGGTGCGGGTCTTTAAGTCACCCTCGAAGCTGATGCCGCTGTCCAGCACCGCCATCTTCGCCGCCGCGGTGGCCTGCAGGATGCTCTGCTCCAGCCGGCGCGCGTCACGCGGCTCGACGAAGTAGGACGGGGCGTCGAAGTCCGGGCATTCCGCGCCGATCTGGCAGGGGAAGTTGGCCGGGTCGAAGCCGCTGATCCGGCGCACGCAGCTCTTCCCGGCGAACACGCTGTCGGTGAGCACGTCCACGCCGGCGCCGAATCCGCTGACGGCACCCATTCCGGTAACTGCAACTCTGCGTCGTTCCATGTGTTTCTCCTCTCCTCTCAGGCCGGGTAGCCGCCGCCATTCACGTGCAGGCAGGCCCCGGATACATATGACGCCGCCGGTCCCGCGAGGAACAGCACAGCTGCTGCGATCTCCTCCGGTGTGCCGAAGCGGGCCAGCGGGATGCGGCTGACGAAGTCAGCGCGCAGCTCATCGCTGAGGTTCTCTGTCATGCCTGTGTCCACCAGGCCGGGCACGATGCAGTTCACGCGGATGGCCTTCGGGCCGTACTCCAGCGCGAGGCTGCGGGTCAGGCTGACGACGCCGCCCTTGGCAGCGCTGTAGTTCGCCTGTCCGGCGCTGCCCGCGAAGGCGGCAACGCTTGCGATGTTCACGATCGAGCCGCCGCCCTTGCGCATCATCGCGATCGCGGAGCGGCAGCAGTAGAACACGCCGTCGAGGTTGACGGCGAGCGAGTCACGCCACTGCTCATCCTTCATCAGCAGCGCCAGGCCGTCCAGCCGGGCGCCGGCATTGTTGACGAGGATGTCCAGCCGGCCGCAGCGCTGCTTGACTTCGGCGAAGCCGGCGTTGACTGCGGCACTGTCACTCACGTCGAACTGCAGGGTCCAGGCCGTGCCCCCCGCTGCCACGATCTCTGCTGCGACAGCCTCGGCTGCTTCCGCGCTGTCCAGGTAGTTGACAACCACCTGGGCACCCTGGGCCGCCAGGGCGCGGGCGCAGGCTGCGCCGATCCCGGTGCCTCCACCGGTCACCAGCGCGACCATTCCATCAAGCGGACGGCTGCTCATGACAGCTCCTCCAGCCAGGCCGCCAGGCCATCGGCATCACTGCGGGCATCCACGTTGCAGGTGCGGATGTCACGGTTGGTCTTCACGGTCAGCATCCGCAGCACCTTGCCCGGGCCGATTTCCAGCAGGTCCGTCACGCCACTGGCGGCAAACCAGGCGATGGTGTCGGTCCAGCGCACGGGGTTGAAGATCTGCGCATGCAGGTGCATCGCATACTGCATCGGGTCAGTCGGGTAGGGCTGCACGGTCAGGTTGGCAACAACCGGCAGTTCAGTCGTGGCGAAGGCCGTGCCGTCAAGCATCGGCTTCAGCGCATCCGCCGCTGGGGTCATCAGTTCACAATGGAAAGGTGCGCTGACCGGCAGCTCGACCACGCGCTTGGCACCGGCACTGGAGTACCGCTCCATCGCCGCGTGCACCGCATCGGCATGGCCGCTGACAACGGTCTGCTCCGGGCTGTTGAAGTTGGCCTCGGCCAGCACCCGTCCAGGCAGTGACTTGCGCACCTCCGCATCTATGCTGCGGATCTGCTCCGCCTCCATCCCGATCACGGCGGCCATCGCGCCCGTGCCCTGCGGCACCGCTTCCTGCATTAGTTCACCACGCCGGTTGACGATGCGCACCGCGTCGGCAAAGCCGAGCGCGCCACTGGCAACCAGTGCGCTGTACTCGCCGAGGCTGTGCCCGGCCATGCAGGCCACCTCCGGCAGCTGGCCCTGCAGGGCGCGCCAGATCGCGATCGAAGCCGTCAGGATGGCGGGCTGCTGGTTGCTGGTCAGGCGCAGCTGCTCCTCCGGGCCGTTGAAGCACAGCTCCGAAAGGGGGAAGCCCAGCGCCGCATCAGCCTCGGCAAAGGTCTGCGCCACCGCGGGGACGTCCATCCAGTCCTGGCACATCCCGACGCGCTGGCTGCCCTGTCCCGGGAATACCACTGCCAGACTCATCCGCCGACTCCTGTGATTGATTGCATATCCTGTGCGTATACCATCCTTCCCACCGGATTATCCATTCCCTGCCAGCGGGTCGCCCCATACGAGGTAGGTCGCACCCCAGGTGAAGCCCGCGCCGAAGGTCATCAGAACTACCTTCTGGCCCACCGCCAGCTTGTTGTCAGTGTACAGTTCATCGATCCCGATCGGGATCGTGCCGGAGGTGGTGTTGCCATAACGGTCAATGTTGACCACAAAGCGCTCCTCCGGCATCTTCAGGCGCTCACGTACGCTGTCAATGATGCGCTTGTTGGCCTGGTGCGGCACGAACCAGTCGATCTGGTCCGGCGTCAATCCGGCCTTGGCGATCACTTCCTCGACGATCGCGTTCATCGTGCGCACCGCATTCGTGTAGACCTCGCGGCCGGACATGTGGATGTAGTGCCCGTGGCGCGCCAGGCTGTCCGGGTTCGGCGGGTTGACGCTGCCGCCGTCCGGCTGCCAGAGCTTGTAGGCCAGCGAGCCATCCGAGCCCAGCACGAACTCGCGCAGGCCGAAGCCCTGCGGGTTGTCCGCCGGGTCGACGGCTTCCAGTAGCAGTGCCCCGGCCCCGTCACCGAACAGCACGCAGGTGGCGCGGTCGGTGAAGTCGAGGATCGAGGTCATCTTCTCACTGCCAATCACCAGCGCACGCTTGTTCACGCCACTCGCCAGCATGCCATAGGCCAGGCTGAGCGCATATATGAAGCCGCCGCAGGCCGCATTCACATCGAATGACCAGGCGGTGCGGTTGCCGAGGTTCTCCTGGATGAAGTTCGCCGTGGCCGGGAAGATCCGGTCACCGGTCACGGTGGCGCAGATGATCAGGTCCACTTCGGAGGCATCGACTCCGGCGCGCTCAAGGCACTGCTGGGCAGCCTTGGTGCCCATGTCGGAGTTTCGCTCATCAGGGGCCGCAAAGCGGCGCTCACGGATGCCCGTGCGATCGCGGATCCACTCGTCACTGGTGTCGAGGATCGTGGCGAAATGGTCATTTGTAATGACCTTCTCAGGCAGGTAGCGGCCTGAGCTGCGTATGACCACATCTTTCATAACGTGGGGAACATTATGACACCAGTGTGCTGCTGGCTGCGCTATTCGGCCGGGCTGGGGGCGTAGCCTTCCATCACTTCCTCGACGCGGTGCACGAGGTCCTTGCTGCTCAGTTCATAGCCGACCTTGAGCGCATTGCGGATCGCCAGCGCATTGCTGCGGCCGTGGCATATGATCACATTCCCCTTCAGGCCGAGCAAAGGAGCTCCTCCCCACTGGGCGTAGTCCGTGCGGTTGCGGATCTCACGCAGGGCCGGGCCGAGGAACAGCTTGGCCACCAGCGCATTGAACATGTTGCGCTTCAGCGCACTGCGCATTGTGTCGGCCATGAAGGTGCCGACGCCTTCCGCCAGCTTGAGCGTGATGTTGCCGAGGAAGCCGTCGCAGACCATGATGTCCACGTTGCCGTCGAACAGGGAATGGCCTTCCACGTAACCGACGCAATTGAGGTTCGGGTCAGCCTCGATCAGGGCACGGGCTTCCTTCACCAGGGTGTTGCCCTTGTAGTCCTCGGTGCCGTTGCTCAGGAGTGCAATGCGCGGGCTCTGCTTGTTGTAGAGCGTGCGCACGAACTGGTTGGCCAGCACGGCGAACTGGTGCAGGTGCACCGGCTTGCAGTCCACATTGCTGCCGCCGTCCACGAACCACATGTCGCCCTTGTGGGTGGGCAGCGGGGTGCCGATCGGCGGGCGGTCGATGCCCTTCTCGCGACCCAGCGTGAACAGCCCGGCGGTCATCACGAGCCCGGTCGTGCCGGGGCTGATCACCGCGCTCTGCGGATGCTGCTTCGCGATTTCCATCGAGCGGCGAATGCTGCTGTCCGGGTACTTCTTGTAGGCATCCACCGGGCTGGTGAATTCCTTGGGCAGCACATCCTTCGCATGCTCGAAGCGCACGCTGAAGTCCGGGCTGTTGCTGCTGTCCAGTGCGATCTGCCGCCGCAGGTCCTCGATCTCGTCCGGTGCGCTGTGCACCACCACGATATCGAACTCACGGCCACGCATCACGTCACAGAAATCAGCCACGCCGCGCAGCATCTCAGCGACACCCTGGTCACTGCCCATCACGTCCATTATTAATGTCGGCCGTTGCGCCATCAGGCACCTATTATATAAACCGTAATGCTCAGATTGATATACAGCCTGCTGGCCCTGCTGCTGCTGTTCCCCACCGCCGCCCGGTGCCAGGAGGAACAGCTGCTCAGCCGCGAGCAGTTGCTCGAGCTTTACGGTGACTCAACTGACGAGCTGAATGAGACGGAAGCGAATAGCCTGCTGCTCGACCTCGTGAACCATGAGCGTGAGCAGGCCGGCCTGCCCAAGCTGGCCCCGCTGGATCTCGCCGCATTCATGGCCCGCCGCCATGCCGCCGACATGGCCCGTGACGGCTACAGCGCGCATTACGACACGGACGGGCACAATCCGGTCGAGCGCTACAACCGGCTCGGTGGCACGGACTATGTGCAGGAGAACCTGATCCTGCTGGAGATCGACTGGCCGCTGCGCCTGACCCAGCGGCTTGTGCGCTCCTTCCACCGGGAATGGATGGCCAGTCCGGAGCACCGGCGCACCCTGCTCAGTCCGCAGGCCACGCATTTCGGCAGTTCATTTGAACTGTACCGGGTAGGCGGCCTGTACCGAATGGGAGCCGTGCAGGAATTCGTCTGCGAGCGAGGGGATTACAGCCGCCTGCCGCAGCGGATGTCCACCGGGGAGCGACTGCAGCTGGGCGGGCAGTTCCAGCAGGGCGTGGAACCGGGATACATCGGTATCGGGCTGCAGCCGACTGCCGTGGCCCTCAGCCCAGCCGAGCTCAATGCCCTGCCGAAGTTCTACTTCCTCCCTGAAGAGAGCTTCCAGTTGCCGCTTGACCCGCAGCTGATCGAACAGGCGATGCAGCTGCCCGCAGCACGGGCATCCTACGATGCCCAGGCCCACAGCTTCAGCCTGGAACTGGATATTCCAGCGGACTGGGCGGGCCGGACCGCCTACTTCTACATCTTTGCCCAGCCACCGGGAGACAGCGAACTGCGCTGCATTTCCTGCCAGACCGTATCCATAGATGGTTAAATCCCGGTTAACTGGACAAGTCCTGAGCAAGCCGGAGAATGCAGCGGGCAAGTAAATGCCATATAATCCTGATGTGGAACACGCATTGGACTGGAGCAAACTGGCTGAGTTGCTCCCACAGCTCGGCAGGGAGTATGCCCGACTGGCGGCCCGCTACCGCATCGTCCTGACCGTGCTTGCCATGCTTCCGCCACTCCTTATCCCGCTGGAAGCTGCCAAGTGGTTCTCAAGGAACCCCGCCGTCATCACGACTTTCGTCTGCATCTACCTGCTGATTGCCGCCGCGATTTTCGTCTACACCACACGCTGGGTGGAGAACGTGCGCAGCTTCGGCCAGCGGCGGATCATGGAGGACCGGCTCTGTTCCCGCACACTGGACCGCATCGAGCGCGACCATGGCAAGAGCGGCGAAATGAGCTTCGAGGAGATCTACCTGACGGATGGCAGCGGGCTTGAGCGCCGCACCCGCAAGCAGATCATCTACTCCGAGAACGACATTGAAGTCAACATGGACCGCGGCCAGAAGCTGTTTGCCAACAACAATGTCCCGCTGATGATCAACACCGCGATCGTGGCGGCCTACTGCCTGTTCACGATCATCGGCGGCTTCGTGCTGCCCTATGATGCGATCCAGGGGCAGGGCACGCTGATGGTCGTGCAGGGAGTGATGCTTGTCTGTGTGCCGGCAGCAATCTTCGTGATCCAGGGCAGTTACCGCCAGCACCTGCTGAACCTCGTGATTGCGGAGCAGCTGCTGGAATACATCACGGATGACGACGCACGCGAGGCGATGGATTCATTCGTGCCCCAGCTTCCCGCGGAGGAAGCTGGCAACGAAGAGTACGCTGAAGAGAGCACCGGCGTGGAAAGCCTGCAGGCGGCCACCGGCGGGGATTCCTCCGAAGACCCGGGTGACGAGGGCGTGCAGGCCCAGGCCTAGGCCGCGTCCGGCGGGAACTGCAGCAGGATCTCCTCGTCCAGTTGCGGCAGTGAATCCCAGTACAGCTCGGTGATCTCGCCGGGCCGGATCTCCACCATCGTCTGGCGGTTGTCAACCGCCGCATCCGTGCTGACAACAAATGTACCGAGTCCGAGAGTGATGCGCGCCTTGCCCTGGCTGTCCAGCCTGACACGGGCGATCTGGCGCAGGGCACCGAAGTTGAACACATGCACCGTCACATGTGCCTCCTCGCTGCCAGCGGCGGTCGGCACCTCGACGGTCAGCAGGCCGGTGTCGCGGTAGAAGGCGGTTGAGTTGAAGCGGGTGTAGCGCGCGCCGACGGTCTCCTCGACCTCCAGCACGGTCTCGTCACGCGTATCGGGGATGCCGAAGGCCATCGAGCAGACCAGCGGGGCGTTCTTCACCGCACCGTTGAACCATGCGTCGTCAAGCTGGTCCTTCGGCTCGCAGCCGCCGGTGTAGTGCCACAACCCGTCGCTGCCGAACACCTCCACCCAGGCGTGGTTGTTGTCAGACACCGCCCAATAGGGGCAGTAGGCCATCCGCGCCGGGATGCCGACGCTGCGGCAGGCATCGACGTAGAAGATCACCATCTCCTCGCAGCGCCCGTAGCCGCTGGCCAGCGTTGCCAGCGGGCCCTGGTCGCGGCGCTGGGTCTGCCTGAATCCGACGCGCTGCCCGCACCACTTGTTGACGAGCACGGCCGCTTCCTCCAGCGTGGTGGCTTCTTCCAGCTCATTGCCAAGCTCAGCGAGGAAGAAGCGCCGCCAGTCCGACAGCGGTTCCTGGCTGACACGCGGCGGCAGCACGAAATGCGCCCAGGTCGCCAGGTCGCAGTCCTCGCCCCAGGCAAAGTCATTACGCGCCGCGAGCGCCATGTCCAGGTTGCCTGTCAGTTCCGCACTGGAGATGCTGCCGAGGTCGCAGGTCGGCAGGCTGGCCACGGTGAAGCGCATCGCATTGCGGCGCAGCATGTCGCCATCCGACTGCGCAAGCGCATCCTCGAGCTGGGCCCGGTTGCTGCCGGACAGCGCCAGCGCCTGCTCGATGTCACTGTCGCTAACGGCGGGGATTCCGGCGGCGGATGCCATGGCAGGGATTGCCAGGATGGCGGCGGCCAGCAGGCAGCAGCACAGCAGGGTCGGGGTCAATAGCCTTCTCACGGCACGATTATACTTGTGCACCATGCCCACCGGCGCTGAAACCTACGCATCCCCGCTGCAGGCGATGGACAGCCCACTCGATGCTGCCCAGTGCGGCCAGCTCGGCAAGTGGCTGATGCTCGTCGAACAGGCCGGCAAGGTGATGAACCTGACCGGCCTGCGTGAACCGCGCGAGATGGCCGCGGAGCTTGTGCTGGAATCCCTGCGCCTGCTCGTGGACAGCCCGATTGCGGATGGCAGCCGGGTGCTGGACATCGGCAGCGGCAATGGCGCACCGGTGGTCCCGCTGGCGGTAGCCTGTCCGCAGGCCAGCTTCACCGCAGTCGAGGCCCGTAGCCGGCGCACGGACTTCCTGCAGTTCGCCTCCAGGCAGATGAAGCTCTCGAACCTGCGTGTGATCTGTAGCAGGGTCGAGGAACTACCCGAAGCGCAGCGCGGGCCATATGACTGCATCACCAGCCGGGCCTTTGCATCACCGCAGCTGTTCATCTCAATCTCCAGCGGACTGCTGGCTGAAGCCGCTGAAGTGCGCGGAATCTGCGGTGACAGCGAGGAAGAGGTTTGCTCGGCAGCGGCCAGCCATGGTCTTGCTGTGGCCTGGCTGGAACGCTATGAACATGCTGGCCGGACCCGGATTGCGTACCGCCTCAAAAGGTAAAAGGAAGGACTTTCCTGAAAGTAATTACTTTAAGATAATTAAGCTATCGATCAATAATATTGAATTACTTGAAGGTAATTCGTTGAATAATTGATATTTTGATTGACATCCTGATTGGGATTTGATATCATCTTCCTGTAAGTGAATGGACGTGGATAGGAGATCCACGCAGATCCGAGGGCGACTGGGCATCGGAGCGAAGTGCCAGGGGGCACTGAACGCCGGGGAGCACTTCCATCGTGAAGGGATTCCCAGGGCAATGGGAAGATGCAATGTACGGACTTGGTTTCATCTACGGTTCAAGGATCTTCGGCAGGTCAACCGCGTTCTGGCCGATGGTGCTGGTTTCACTGGTACTGATGTTCAGTACCTATGACTCCGGCAAGGGCCTGCGGAGTATCTTCACCGGGGACTGGCACGGCATTCCCGTGATCCTGATCATCCTGGTGGTGATGGGTCTGGCCTTCTGGCTGGACCATTACCTGGAGAAGAGCACCCGCGAGGAACTGGGCCGCGAGATCGAGAAGAACGAAGCGGAATTCACCGCTGCCAACCGCCCGGGAGGCTGGAAGCAGTACTACGGCATCGCCGAGGATGAGCCGGAAGCTGAGGTGCTTGCAGTGCCTGACAGGCTGCGCAGGCGAGGCTGGCGGCCGAGCTTCGGTGAGGCAGGAGACAGGCTGGCTGACGCAGCGCAGAAATACCGCGATGAGCAGGAGAACCTGCGTCGCCATTCTGACAACCTGCACTGGGTCAGCAGCCGCAAGCGGGAGGACAGCGCGGGATCACTCTGAGAGCGCAGCTGCATCCAGGGGCCGTCCGGGTGGACGGCCGGCGGGCCGGACAGTCCCGCCGGGGGGACAGGTGGGGACCCTGCTGATGCAGGGGGACAGTAGGGACCACGGGAGGCGTTGGCTGCAACCGCGCCTCCCTTGGGCGTTTCTGGGAACGTCATGGCACCGGGAAAGAGGAGTGAAGTTACGCTTTACGGACCGCGGAGCGCGCAAAAAGTACATCGCTGCCCCGGAAGATGCGACGTGCAATCAGCGAGAGGCTAAGCCTTGGGCTGTATTGCAGGCCGCCGAGCGCTCGCGTAAGGCGGAAGAAGAATTCAGACCGTCGAGCCCTCGGGCGAGACGGCGAAACAAAAAGGCCCGCCTAAGCGGGCCTTGTGTTGGTCAGGTTCCAGGCAGCAGCCGGTTCACACCGCCTTCATCGCCTGCTTGGGGAAGGGCTTAACCCTTGGTGCCGGTCTCGGTGCTGGCGGTGTCATCCTTATCGGCGGACTTCTCCTTGCCTTCGCAATCCTTGCCGTCGCAGTCGCCGCAGTCCTTGCCATCGCAATCGCCGCAGTCCTTGTCTTCCTTACCCTCGCAACCTTCCTTGCCGCAGCAGTCCTTCTCACCCTCGCCGCCCATGCTGGCGTCGGTGGTCACGATGCCTTCCTTGGCTTCGGCGGCGCAGTGCTCGCAGGTGCCACCCTCGGCAGCGGCGCACTCAGCGCAGGCTTCCTTGGAGGCAGCCTCGGTACCCTTCTCACCCGGGCAGCAACCGCCTTCGCAGCTCTTGCCCTCAGTGGCCTCAGCGCCACAGGGGTTGGCGGCCGGGGGCGCTACACCGGTGTCGGTGCTGGCGTTGACGGTCTCAACGGCCTTGCTGTTGTCGGCAGCATCCGCGCTGTAGTTGCTGTCATTACAGCCGGCTGCCACGAGGATGGCCGCCAGCGCAAGAAGAAGCATTGCAATTCTGAATTTCATCGATCGATCTCCTTGGTACTGTGCTCGCCGGCCATCAGACGGACCGGCTGCTACCGCAGCTTGAACGTGCAGACTATATAACATGGCTGCACGGCCCTTGCGCAAATGTTCGCAAGACACTGCTCTGACGCAAAACGGCGCGGATTATTCGATTCCGGCATTTGATTCACCTGCTTCATCCTCTGAATCTTCCCTGCTGAAGCGTGATTCCAGCTCCTCGAGGATCAGCAGCAGTTCGATCCGGCGCCTGAGCATTTCCGGCAGCATGCTGATGAACACCATGCCCATCAGGATCCCGAGGCTTGGCACATAGGCCAGCTGCGGCAGCTCCAGCAGCTGTCCGATGATCACTATCCCCAGCAGCCCGTACACCGTCCAGCAGGCATATGCGTACCTGCGCAGCGGATCGCTTTTCCTCGGGGGATGGGTCAGCACGAAGCGGTTGGCGATCAGGTGCTTTGAAGCGTAGTGCAACCAGCCGCGCAGGTCCTGGCCCTGCTGCACCCAGGCTTCGAGGGAATTGTCGCGCAGGATGAGCGTGCCGTGCGGCACCTCGCGCTGGTCCATGTGGATGATCATGCGGGTGGCGAACTGCTGCACGGCCTGGCTGTCCTGCAGCAGCGGCCGGAAACTGTCCATCAGCATCCGGCTCAGGCGGCTGGCCAGCAGGTAGCACAGCCCCCAGCCGGGCAGCAGCATTGCGAGGCCGAGCAGGAAGGGGCTGGGCAGCCAGTCCGGCCGGGTCAGCGTGAAGTCCAGCGCCAGCATAAGGTTGAAGTACAGCGCAGGCAGCAGCGAGAAGAAGAACAGCGTATATCCCAGCATCTCATGCTGCACACGGGCCCGCTCCTTCAGTTCGTGGCCGATGTCCATCCCGCGTTGATTATAAGGGTGAGGATGAAGAGGCGACGCTCTCGTCGCCGGAATGGTGGAGCAGGCGAGATGTGGTTGCGACCTCCCCGTCGCCGGAATATTGGAGATGTTTGTCATCAATAGACAATAATGGTAATATTAATACCTGTAGTGGCGGCGCCCTCGCCGCCGGAATGTTGGAAGAAACATTGGCTGGTAAGTACAAGCATTTGCCGCAGTTCCGCCTCCCGGAGGTTGTCTACTTCGTGACCTGGTGCCTGGCTGACAGGAATGACGAATTGTTGCCACAGGAACGTGAGATCGTGGCGAAGACGATCACTTTGTGGCATGAGGATCGCTACCGCCTGGCGGCATATGTGGTGATGGATGACCATGTGCACGTGATGGTGCTGCCATTGCCACCGAATGAGCTGGGTCAGATCCTCCACAGCTGGAAGGGCTACACATCCAAGGCGATAAACGGGCTGCGGGGAACCCGCGGGAAGCGTTGGCAGAAAAGCAGCTATACGGAAATCATGAGGAATGAGCGGGAGATCCGGGAGAAGGTGAGCTACATCCTGCGGAATCCCGAGCGGCGCTGGCCCGCAGCCGGATCATACCGCTGGGCGGCCATGTTCGACGTGTTCTGACTGCCGGCCGAAGGCCGCCAGTGCAGCGGCGAGGGCGCCGCTGCTACAAATTCAACTCCGAACCAATCTTCTTCCTGATGTGGCAACGACTGAATCAATAACTTGGAAATCGAAACATGTGGCGGCGACGCCCCCGTCGCCTATGCCCTCAGCCTCCTGAGCACTTCCTCGGGCAGCAGGTAGCGCAGCATCGGCGGGCGCAGGACCCGGGCCGGGTTGCTGAAGATGATGATTGCGAAGATCAAGTATGAAAAGGCCATGCCGGGTTCGAGTCGGAAGCCATAACGTTCAGCGGCAAAACCCAGCAGGGACAGCAGGAAGAGCACCGCTGCAATGTAGCTGAACATGTTGGTGGAAGGCACTTCCCGCGGTAGTTCACGTTCCACTCGGTGGATATGACTCAGCAGCCACGCAAGCATGTCCTGCCCGTCCTTCAGTTCAACGAAGCGGTTCTTCTGTAGTGTTGGTTCATGCTGTGGATCTTCAAGATCGACTTTCCACTCACCGGTCATTCCGAGCATGATCTCGCGTACGGCCAGGCTCTCTGACAACTGGCTGGCAGTCTGGTTTTCCGTGGCATGGTTCACGCGTTGCAGCTCTCGGAATGAAAGCAGAGCTGCAATGAGGCCCGTTGTCACGCCGGCAGCAATGCCGATGTCATAAGGAGTTGCCGCTAGCTGCAGCTGCTCGCAGAACTGCGCCACTATAGTGCCGATCATACTGCCGACGATCATTCCGGCAGCAAATGCAAACAGCACTAGGTAGAACCGCACCTTGCGCTTTTCGCTCTGCACTGCGGATTCCAGCCTGTCCGTATAACTCCCCATCATCCCCCTGATTATACGCAGCCGGGTCTTGCGCTGTTACATGGACATTCCGTATCTATAATGGATGCGAGGAGCAATGCACCATGCACACCCGTTTATTCCTGCCCGCCATCGCGGCCCTGCTGGCCGCCCATGCCATGACTAGCCCCGCACGCGCCGATCAGCCGGCGGGCGATGACCCGCTGCGCATCTATGCGCTGGATGAGGAACGCAGCCTGTTCGACAGCGGCATCGTGAGCTGGGAGAGCTTCATCTCCGACCTTGCCGCTGCCGACGTCGTGTTCCTTGGTGAGTACCACGACGATGACGCCAGCCACCGCGTGCAACTCAGGGTGCTTGACGAACTGGCCTGGCGCAATGACATGCAGCTCAGCCTGGCGATGGAGCAGTTCGAGCGCGATGTGCAGCAGGTGCTTGATGCCTACCTCAGGGGCGAGATTGACGAGGAGGCATTCCTCGCCGACAGCCGCCCCTGGCCGAACTACCCGGAGCATTACCGGCCGCTGATCGAGTTCTGCCGCGAGTACGGTGTGCCGGTGCGCGCCGGCAACATCCCGCGCCGATTCGCCAGCAAGGTTGCCAAGGAAGGCCTCCCGAAGATGTACGGCGAGCTGACGGACGAGGAGCGGCCCTGGGTGGCGGCGGCGACCGTCAATGAGCAGAATGCCTACTTTGACAACTTCGTGGATGCGATGGGCGGGCATGGCGGCTCGATGAGCGACGAGATGCTGACCGCCTTCTACCAGGCACAGTGCATCAAGGACGACACGATGGCGGAGAGCATCGCGCAGATCCGCGATGCCTACCCGGACATGCCCGTGCTGCACATCAACGGCAGCTTCCACAGCGACTACGGGCTGGGTACAGTGGAGCGCCTCGTGCAGCGCCGCCCGGCTGACAATGTGGTCGTGGTGGCACTGCGCCCGGTTGACAGCTTCAGCGGGCTGCTGCCCTTCGAGGACCGCGAGCTGGCGGATTACATCGTATATGTGCCCGGCCCGCAGTGGGGCATGTGGAAGAAGGAGACGATGGCCCGCGAGGCGGCAGCCGCCGAGGCAGCTGCAGCGGAAGAAGAAGCAATGAGCAATGAAGAATGAGCAATGATTATTGAGCAATGAAGAATGAGAAATGAGCAATGAGTTCAACTCACTGTGAAGTCACCTCGATGCCTGTCAGGCTCATTGCTCAATCTTCATCACTCATTGCTCCTCAAACCTCCCCACTCCAACCTTTTCCCTGAATTTCCAGGCATTGTGTGAACAATGACCGTTCCGGGCGGTCTATGTAGGCGGGGAAGCACAGCGCACGGGGAAGCGCGGACGCCAGAAAACACGTCAGCGTGACAAGGGATGGAACCACATGCAAGTCCTGTGCGATTCTGCGCGCACATCAATATCTGAAAGCTCCACTTCAGGATTGTCAACCAATTGCGCTTGCCAGTTTGAGATTTCCAAGGTGAATCTGCGAATTTCTGAGAACCGCGAAACCATCGGGATTTTCGTCGCGTCTAGTTGGCTGTGATGCAGGGAAGCGGGATGAACAACCTGGGATGGAAACACAGCCTGATGGGCCAGCTCAACCAGCCGGTGCGGGCGCGGGTCTGGGCAGTGGTGCTGCCGGCCTTCGCCGTGTATGTGATGCTGCTCTTGGCCGGCCAGCGCGGGATGCCCACCAGCCAGCGCTTCAGCCAGAGCGTGCACGGCCTGATCACGGTGCAAAGCGAGATCGAGCACTGGACGGCCGGCAGCCAGAAGTTCCCGCTGCGCATCGAGCCGCTGATGGGCTCGCTGGACATCCAGCGCGTGCCGGTCAACTGGTACCGCCGCGAGCGCCGGGCCAGCCAGCCGATGCGCCTCGTGGAACTCGGCAGCACGGACTTCGTCGGCAACTACAGCTACATCCCGGTGCTGGACAAGGGGCAGGTGGTGGGCTACTACCTGCTGGTGTATGGCAACCAGCTGACCCCGGGGATGGACGTTGACAACGACGGCCGGCGTGACCATGTGGTGCACGTGCTCAGCAGCACGAGTGTGCATGGCAACCTGTGGGGCTGCTGGCCGGGGCGTGAGAGCGAACTGCCGCCGCTGGATGAGGCGATTGCCCAGTGGCGGGACTTCCGTGAGAACAATGACCAGCTCTGGCATGACAGCGCGCGCCAGCTCACCACCCTGAGCCAGCCGCACTACCAGGGCACGGCGGTCTGAGGAATGACGGCTTCGGGGGAGGCCATGGAGCAAGGGGATGCCACGCGAGATGGATAAGCATGATACTGACAACCTGTACGGGCCTTGTGGACCTGCGGTGGACCACCACGGCAGGCTGCAGCGGGCAATGGAGCACGCCAGGCGCGTGGCCGGTGCACAGGCGGCCGGGCGCGGCGTGCTCGACCCGCACGGTGCCGCGATCTGGCTGCGCTTCTGCGATGAGGCGGGCCTGGGCCACGATGGCCTGAACTGACAACGATAACAACTTCCAACTCACAGCCAAACCCAACCAGTGAGGGGGTCACCGCCCGGTGGCCCCCTTTTTGATTTGCCATCTCGTGCAAGCACTCAATGGTCTGGCGCTGCGGCTGCGCATTCGCGCATCCGGGTCGCGTTGAAGTTACGTGCTGAGCCGCAGGCGAAGTCACGCCGCAGGCGTGATCGCGCTGAAGTTGAAGGAGGCCAGATGTAAGTCTGGCAAGGGAAACCCAGCCTGAGCCATACAACGGAGGTACTGCGAAGCTGTACCATCGGAGGCGCTGCGAAGCTGCGCCATTGGAGGCCAAGCTGTATGCTTGGCTTCTGCCAGGCAAACTGCCTGGCCTCCATACAAGGTCTTGCGCCGGGGCATGCGCTACCAGCGGGTCGCGCTACTGGATTGAGTGTAGTGGACTTACATAAGGCAGACCGTTTATGTCAAACCCGTAAATGATGTAGTCATCCTGCGAACTGTTGATGCGTACGATTGCAAAACCTTCATCAAGATCCAGGTCAATCAACTGCGGCGAGTAGACATAGGCGGGAAGTTTGGCGATGTAGGACCTGTCATCGTCAGTCTGGATGCAGAGGTGGCTGAGGTTGTCAAAATAATCCCTCAGCACAGGAATGTTCTGATAGCCGGAATAGTCATTCTCCCAATCTTGCAGTCCCCGCAACCAGCGCAGTATCCTGCCGGAGGTCAGAGTGTCGGAGTAGCGCAGGTTGCCCGGAGTGCAGGTGTAGACAAGTTCACCGGTTACTGTGGTGGCCCAGGCAGGATTGGAATGGGGGTCCAGCCCGATTTTGCTGAGTTGCACATCATTGTTCGCCGCCTGGAAATTGAAGAAGTAGTAGTCTGCGAGGTGCATTGCCAGTCCCGGTGCGGTTTCGCCCAGCTCTTCCAGTGATTCCCGCAGGAATCGCAGTTTCTGATCGGAGTTTTCACTTGGTGATTCACCCTCACGGATGAGATTGCCATTTTCATCGAATAGAAACCAGCATGTTGTCTTCTCATACTCGGGTTTCCCGGCAGGCCTGTATGTGGTCCTTGCCAGAAACAGCCTGTCACCGATGGATTCAATGCCAAAATTGACTGAATAAATGACTGTTTCCGGGAAATGCTCACTGCCTGGATCAATCACCTTTGTTCCATCCGGCGTAGTAATGGCAATGCCGATTTCCTCTTCATTCTCGTTCTCGGTCGGCCTGTTCAGCATGTATACAAGGTTTCCATTCCGCATGAGAAGCGGTCTGTCAACATCATGTGCGTCCTGGTGAAGTCCGTATTCAACTGGATCTGCAAGTGAGGAGTCATACAGCCAGATATGTTCGTCAGCATCCCTCACCATGATTGAGTTCCCGTTCACAATGAGGTTTCCGAACCTGCGGGGCTCACCGAATCCCGGGACTATGGTGGAGCGGGTGAACTGACCGTCGGTGTCCATCCATTTCAGTTCCCCGTCATTCATCAGAAACAGGAGACCAGGTTCAGTTGTCCTCGAAATTCCTGCAGTGGTCTCAAGCGTGATATCCGGGAGGTGAAGCCGTTCGCGGCCATGGCGATCCCAGATATGCATGCCACTTTCACTGCCGAACCAGACTAAGCGAGCGTTGCCGATCAACGTGCAGTTGTAAACATCTTCTCCGGTCGCTTCTTTGGTGATTCGCCAGCTTTCCCCCAGTTTCAGTTCATGCATCTGACCCGCATGGGCATGGGGTGACGGAGTTGCCAGCAGCAGTGCGAGCATAGACGCTTTTAGGACACTTTTCATCACTCAGTCCCCCTCTAGGGTTTCAACTTTGTACTGGCCGAAGGGAGTAACGCCAGTAATTCGATCCTATTGTTAACTATGGCAAAGGAACTGCCATTTCGAGCAAAGATGAGTCACTAAGATCTAAGAACCAGCAACTTCCCCCACTAATCATACTATTCAAACTATCCAGACTGCTCCCGCCTTTCCATTGTGCGCAGGCAAGCTGCGCACCTCCCATCCCCCATCCCTCATCCCGCATTTGCGCAGCTATGTCACGCTGACGCGTTCCTGCGCTACGCTCTCCCTTCTGCCCACTCACCACTGCCCACTGATTACTGATTACTCTTCACTGATCCCCAGTCCCAGTTCCCAGTTCCCTGTTTTCTCCCCCCAGCCGTTACCATTTCCCCGTCTCCATGCTCTTAGTGGGCGTGACGGCGGTTGAACCAATGGAAGCACAGGGAATGCCCGGCAGGGAACAGAGCCAGACGGCGGCGGCGGACAGGCAGTCCGCGCACAGCGCTGCGGCGACCGACCCGCTGGACGCCCGCGAAGCGCGCTTCATGCGCCTCGTGACCGAGCAGGTGCACCAGCGCGCCTGGCGCTACTGCCTCAGGCTCTGCCCAAGGCGCGAGGACAGTGAGGACCTGCTGCAGGAATCGCTGACGCAGGCCTTTCGCAAGCTGGACCAGCTGCGCGAGGACGAGCTCGTGTCCGCCTGGCTGATGTCAATCATCCGTCGCCGCTACATCCGCCACTGGCAGCGCGAGCAGTCGCGCCCGCCGCAGGCGGATGAACTGCCGGACATCGCCACGGATGGCAACGTGGATCCGTTCGCCGATCAGGTCAGGGCGGCCCTCGCCCAGTTACCCCAGCCGCAGCGTGAACTGCTTGAGCTCTACTACATTGAGGGTCTCGACATGCAGGAATGCGGCACGGTACTGGGCATCGGGCCCCGGGTCGTGAAGCAGCGGCTCTACCGCGCGCGCCAGGCGATGCGCCGCTTGTATTCTCCCCAGCTGGAGCGGGGCAGCGATTCCCGTTCCCAAGGGGGCAGGTAATGAACAACACATTGAGAGACAGGATTCTCGCCGAACGCATCACGGAGCTCAGCCAGCTCAGTGAGGCCGAGCAGGCGCTGGCGCAGGCCGATGCCGGGCTTAGGGAGCTGCTCGCGGAGAACCGCGCGCTGGCTGCGATGCTGGCAACGGATGTACAGGCGCCGCAGCGCGGGCCGATGCTGGCAGCAGCGGTGCGTGAGGGCAGGGAATCCGACAAGGAGCACAGGATGACGATCTTCCAGAGAATGTTCGCCGGACGCAGTCCGCTGGCCCAGGCCGGCCTCGCCGTGATGCTCATGGCCGTGTTCAGCGCAGCCTACATGGGATTCATGGCATTCAGCAGCAAGCCCGCCTGGAGCATGACCACCGGCAACGTGCTGGAGTACACCCTGCAGGGTGTCAGCCATGAGGATGACCTGCAGCCCCTGCTGGACACCTACATCGCCAAGGTGAAGGAAGCCAAGCTGGAGCTCTATGGCGACAGTGCCACCGAGAAGAAGACCGTGCAGATCAGCGTAAACATTGACGCCCACCGTGACGGCCCGGATGCCGAGGAAATCAAGGTTGCCTCGCTGGTGATCAGCCTGACCGAGGACGATCCCGAGCTGCTGGCGATGATCCAGCAGAAGGTTGCCGAGATCCCCGGTTCGCCGGTTGCCACCGTGCGTGATGCGGTCTGGTTCTTCGGCCCCGAGGGCCCGGGCCAGGGTGGGATGCGCTTCGAGGTTGACGGCAAGCTGTTCAACTTCCCGCCGGACGCAACTGCGGAGCAGGTCGAAAGCCAGATCCGCGAGTGGCTTGCCCAGGAGAAGCCGGGCGAGGACTGGGTGGTGGACATCACCATCGAGCGCGACCAGGATGGCGAGGGCCGTGAGCGGGTGCGTGTCGAGGCCAAGATCCACCCTGCCGGTGAGGAGGAGGAATCCGCCAGCGCCGAGGCCACCGCGCCGGCCCACCCGCCGGTGCAGCGCTAGGCCGGAGGTGCGGCGCAAGTCGCACAACCATACGGAGGCCAAGCCGTTGGCTTGGCGAGTGCCAGGCTTACAGCCTGGCCTCCGACAGTGAACAGGTTTCGGGATGAGAGCGGGGTCGCCACGGCGGCCCCGTTTTGCTTTTCTTCCATAACATCACACATCCTGCATTTCTCACCACTTCATTACATTGAGATGAACTGCCCCTCCCGCGAAACGAAAGCCCCGGTTAGGATGTCTATATGCCCAGGATGAGGGATCCACAGCGGCAGGAGCTGTTCGAGCAGCTCCTGACACAGGACGTGTATCGCGCTGCCTGGAACTACAGCTGGCGGCTGTGCAACAGGCGCGAGGATGCGGAGGACCTCCTGCAGGAGGCGCTTGTGCACGCGCTGCGGAAGCTCGACCAGCTCAAGGACATGGCCATGTTCAAGAGCTGGCTCCTGTCCATCGTCCGGACACGCTTCCTGAACGGGCTGCGGGCCCAGAAGGCCCGGCCACAGACCGTGGAAGAAATGCCGCACATCGGCGGAGAGGACGGGCCCGGCACCGGCGGGCTGTCCCCCGAGCTGCTGACGGCGATGCTGAAGCTGCCGGAGAACCAGCGGGAGATCCTGGAGATGTATTACATGGATGGCCTGAGCATGGAGGAGACCGGCGAGGTGCTGGGTATCGCATCATCAGTGGTGCGCCAGCGGCTGTTCCGGGCCAGACGGGCGATCCGCAGGCTGCTGCTTGATGCTGTAGGGGCCAGGCAGGGCGAGAAGATGGCCAGGACAAGGCTAGGCGAGTAAGAAATGGAACTATTCGACAAGATAGTCACGCAACGGATCACCCAGCTCGGGCAGCTCAGTGAGGCTGAGCGTGCCGCGGTGCTGGCCGATCCCGAGCTGGCACAGCTGATTGAGCACAATGCCGAACTGACTGGCGCTTCGGCCAGTATGCCGCTGCCGCCGGAGATGTCGGCGATGCTGCACCGTGTCCGGCTGGCGGAGAGCATCTCACGCCCGCCGGCGAAGGTCGGCTGGCTGGAGCAGATCTTCGGCCAGGGCTGGCAGTACAAGTCCGTCGGCAGCCTGGCAGCCGTCGCCGTGGCGATCGCCGCGCTGTACGCCGTGCCGAGCATGCTGTCCGGCAACAGGCTGCCCCAGCAGAACCAGAATGGCAACAATGTGATCAGTGCCGCCGAGCAGCAGCGCCTGCTGGCAGGCAGCAGTGTCGGTACCTGGCTGGAGTACAGCGTCGGTGACGACCTGTCGGAGCCTGAGCGTGAGCTGCTGCATGAGAAGCTGCAGTTGGCGGTGGCTGACAACAGCAGTGACATTGAGCAGGAGCCGGTGGTGCGCCTGCTGGCCGATGGCAGCGCATACAGCGTTTACGTCCCGGCGCTGGCCAGTGACGACAGCCGGATTGACGCGATTGACAACAGCATCCGCCGCGTCGAGCGCTTCAGCCTGGAGCGCCGCAGCAACCGCCTGTTCGTTGAAGGGGCAAACCCCGGTGGCGACATCCGTGTGATCCGCAGTGGCAACTCCGACATTGCGTTCCCGACCGGCCTGAGCGACCAGCAGCTGGTAGGCGTGCTGGAGGCGGTGGCCCCGGCCCTGCCGCAGTCCGGCCTGCCGAGCGACCCGCAGGGCATCAGCACGATCGTGCATGAGGGCTTCCGCAGCGCCGGCTATGACGGCAGCTGGCTTGACATGCCGGATACCCGGAGTGGTACCTATGCCAACGCCCAGCCCGGCATCAGCGAACAGGACATCCGTGCCGTCAATGACTTTGAGAAGCTGGAGCTGCGCCTCGGCCAGCGCCTGGAACACAGCCTCGAACTGTACCAGCTCAGTGATGAGCAGATCGAGCAGTACCGCAGCGACCTGCAGCACGAACTGGAGCTGCACCTGCTGCTGCCCAGCAACTGGGACGGGATGGAGCGCAGCGAGTTGGACGGCTTCGTCTATGCCCGGATGTTGATGCAGTGCCGCTCGCTCGGGATCGACACCATCGAGTTCAAGCGCGACCGGATCAGCGTCAGTGTCAACGACGAACCGGCCGACAGCGAGGAGCTGCCCGCCGACCCTCAGCGCATGCTGGTTGAGCTGAAGTAGGAGGTCAGCTGTAAAGCTGACAACAAGGCCGATGGGCTCTGGTTTGGGGCCTGCTCCCGTGACATCTCGGGTATGGCAACACCGGCCGCAGGGCACTGTCTGCGGGCCTGCCAATGTGACGAAGTACTAACAGTGCTTCCCTGCGAGGCCCCAGACCAGTGGCCCCATCCCTGATTTACGATAAGCCGCCCTGCCATCCGGTACTACCGGGCATCATATACCCCCGGAGGTATGTCATGCGGATTCGCAGGGCAGCGCACAGGGGCCATGCCGACCACGGCTGGCTGAAGACCTGGCATACATTCTCGTTCGCCTCCTACCACGACCCGCAGTGGGTGCAGCATGGGGGCCTGCGTGTGCTCAATGACGACCTGATCGCCCCGCACAGCGGCTTCCCGACCCATCCGCACCACGAGATGGAGATCATCACCTACCCGGTGGCGGGTGAGTTGACCCATACTGACAGCATGGGCCACAGCCAGAAGATCCGTCCGGGCGAGGTGCAGGTGATGAGCGCCGGCACCGGGCTGACGCACGGCGAATTCAACCGCGGCGACGCAACCGCGCGCATCATCCAGAGCTGGGTAATCCCCAATGAGCGCGGGCTCAGGCCGCGCTACAGCCAGAAGCAGTTCGACCCGGCCGGGCGTGTCAACCGCCTGCGCCCGCTGGTCAGTGGCGACGGCCGCGAAGGCACGCTGGTGATCGGAGCGGATGCATTGCTCAGTGAGTCCCTGCTGGAGCCGGGGCACAGCCTTGATGTGAAGCTCGGTTCCGGCCGGCTGGGCTGGCTGCAGATTGTCAACGGAATGCTCACTGCCAATGGTGAGGCGCTTGCTGCTGGCGACGGACTGGCATTGTCAGCCGGGGAAACGCTGGAACTTGCGGCCCATGAGGCGGATGCGCAGCTGCTGTTCTTCGAACTGGCGGCCTAGGAGAGTGAATTGTCGGCGGTCCGTCCGGATCAGTTCGGGCGGATCGCCTCTTCCAGTGTGCCGTAGCTGGGCAGGATCGCCTCGAGGTGGATGCGGTGCAGGGCGTTGACAATCCCGGGGTGCGGATTGACCAGGCGCAGGTAGCCGCCTTCATCCATCAGCTGGCGGGCCTTGCTGACAAGCGCACCGAAGGCGGCGGAGTCGATCATCGGCACCCGCTCGGCATTCAGCGCCACGCGCGTGATCTGGTAGCTCCGCCGCGACTGGTCGATCTCGTTGACAACCTGGCCCACATTGAAGAAGGTGATGTCGCCCACGACTTCCAGCATCAGCAGGTCACCATCAACTCTTGCACTCATCTCCATCGCGCCTATCACCGCTTTAATGTTCCATCGCCCGCTGTCCCCTGCCACCATTCAGCGGGCGCAGTGGCAGGCTGTCCTCATTGGCTTCCGCCAGTGAATCGTAAACACGCAGGGTCTCGTCAAGGTGCAGCTGCTGCAGGGCGCTGAGGATGTGCTGGCGCAGGCCGACGAAGCAGATCCGGCCACCCTCCTCAAGCAGTCCCGCATGGGTCTTGAGCAGCAGGCCGAAGGCCGCCGAGTCGATCAGGCTGACGTCATCGCCATACAACACAACCTGTCGCGCGGATTGTTCGCTCCAGGCCCGGTTGATGCCTTCCACCAGGCGCGAGACGTTGAACATCGTGAGGTCGCCACTGATCCGGAACAGCAGGCTGCTGCCGGCTGATTCATAGCTGTAGTTCATGCTTCAACTTCTAGTAATCCGGAGATATCCGGATTTGGTCTGACTGCTAAAGCTTACAGGAATGGACCAGCCGTCGTGGCCATTAAATATAGTTATATGGTTAAATCCCGGTTAACCGGCGCTGTCCGCCTGGGCTGGGGCCTGATTGTCACTGCCTTCAGTCTCTGTTGCTGCGCCATTCGCGTCCGCCCCTGCGTCATCTTCCTGTGCAGTAGCTTCTGCATCCTTGGCGGCTTTCTCCGCCAGTGCCGCCTCCGCCTCCGGGCTGCCAACCCGGCCGGGCACGCTGAAGCCGAGGCTTTCAATCTCCGCGGAAATCTGCTGCTCGCTGACCTTTGCCGGGTCAAAACTGGCATCCACCACGCCGGTCTCGAAATTCGCGCTGACCGCACTCACGCCTTCCATCTTCGCCACGGTGCCCTGGATGGACTGCACGCAGTTGTCGCAGTGCATCCCGATCACCTGCAGTTCAACGGACTGGCTGGCGGTACTGGCTGCGGGAATTGTTTCCGTATTGTTGCTGGCGCTCTCGCCGGCGGGTTTGTTGCAGGCACTGAGGGCCAGCAGGCAGAAAAGTGTGGCCCCTGCCATCAGCTTGTTGGATGTGAGCATCTTCTAATCCTTCAGAAGCAGCTGCTTCAGGGAAGTTATATCCCCTGAAGGGGTGCTTGAGCCTGTATTGGCGGCCCTGAATAATGATTCCAGACCGATCTGCCCTGTTATCGTGAATGGAATTGTGTTAAAAATTAGTACGGCTTTGTACATTCATTCATTGACTGAATGGAGCCGGCTGAAATCCGACACCAGGCATCCGGAACGGCTGAATCCGGGGGTTTGGTACAGGCAGGAATGCCTGGGCGACTTTGGGAGGTAATGATTGGGGGCCTGAACAGATGCTCGGACGCAGCCAGGCTGTGCATCGGTACCGTGTATCTGCAGGAAACTGATTGACTGACCGAGTCGAACTGGTGGTCGTCGAGGCATTCCTGCCGCCTTTCCCGACACTTGCGGACTGGCTGGATGCCGCCTGCGGGGGCCTGCGGATGCTATGCTATGCGCGTGGCAAGCATCATCGTGCGGGGCAGCGGACCCCTCCATGGCACAGTCAGCGCTTCGGGCAGCAAGAACGCCGCACTGCCGATAATCGCCGCCTGCCTGCTCAATGACCGTCCCATTCGTCTGCATAACGTACCTGCACTGCAGGACGTGCGCATCATGCGAGAAGTTCTGGCAAGCCTCGGCGCAAGCTGCAGCGGACCGGACAGCGATGGTGGCATGCAGGTTGATGCCGCCCGCGTGAACCGCACTGATCCCCCCTATGAGCTCGTCAACCGCATGCGTGCGAGCTTCGTCACGCTGGGCCCGTTGCTGGCCCGCTTCGGCCATGCTGAGGTGCCCCTGCCCGGCGGTTGCCAGATCGGTGCCCGCCCGGTCGGTGAGCACATTGCAGCGATGAAGGCGCTTGGGGCAGACATCAGCCAGGAGGCGGGTAAGATCGTGGCTCGCGCAGAGCGCCTGCGTGGTGCGGAGGTCTTCCTCAGCATCGCCAGCGTCGGCGCCACCCAGAACGCGCTGATGGCCGCCGCGCTGGCCGATGGCGACAGCACGATCCACAATGCCGCGCTGGAGCCTGAAGTGGTGGAGGTCTGCCACTTCCTCAGTGCGATGGGCGTGGAAATCGAAGGCACCGGCAGCAGCATCATCCATGTGCACGGCCGTCCCTCCATCTCATGCGAGCTGGACTACAGCGTGATCCCGGACCGCATCGAGGCCGGCACCTACCTGCTGGCGATCGCCGGCAGCGGTGGCAGCGGCAAGGTCTGCAACATCGTGCCGGAGCACCTCGAGGCCCTCACCATCAAGATGCGCGAAATGGGCATCACGGTTGAGGAAGGGGACGACTGCATCCACGTGGCTGGACCGGAAGTGCTTCAGCCGACGGACATCCGCACCGGCTCGCATCCGGGATTCCCGACCGACCTGCAGCCGCAGGTCTCAGTGTTGCTAACGCTTGCTGACGGAGTCAGCCAGGTCAGCGAGACGGTGTTCGAGCGCCGGATGGGACATTTCCCTGAACTGACCCGCATGGGAGCCGCAGTCAAGACCGCCAACGGCACCGCCGTGATCCAGGGCCGTCCGGGTTGCCTGAGTGGTGTGCAGGTGGATGCCTTTGACCTGCGTGGCGCAGCGGCGATGGTGCTGGCCGGCCTGTTCGCCGAAGGCGAGACCATCATCAGCGGACTGGACTTCATTCGCCGCGGCTATGAGAATATGCCCGGCAAGTTCGCCACGCTCGGTGGATTCGTGCACTTCTCCGACGAAGTCACGATGGAAATGCTCTCCCAGTAGTCAGCGGCCCGCCAGCTGCTCCAGCCTGCTGAAGTGCAGGCTGCCCTTCGCATCCCGGTACAGCTCCGCATTGCCACTGCGCATCATCTCCTCCTGCAGCAGCAGCTTTTGCCCGTCAGGCATTGTCAGCCAGACCCAGGCCAGCATCCGTCCATGCTTGTCCTGTGGCTTGCTCGGTTCCACTTCCAGCTCAATGCGCTGCGCCTGCTCCAGCAGTGTCGCGGCCTGCAGGCCACTGGCGAAGAAGGCCGCGCTGCCGGACTCCGGGGCGTCGATGCCCACGAAGCGTACCTTGATTTCGTTGCCGGATTTGTCGGTAAACCAGGCGGTGTCGCCATCCACGGTCTTCTTCAGGGTCACATTCAGTTTGCCCTGCTGCTGCTTGCCTGCAGGCAGTGGAAGCACTCCGCGGCTGGCCAGCAGTCCACCGCTGAGCAGCACTGCAAAGATCACGAGCCTCAGCCAGCCCAGTGCCTTGTTTCCGCCGCCACTCATTGCTGGCCTGGCTGCGAACTGGCAACCGGGTTGTCTTCCAGCAGCCAGCAGGCCGCACTGTGTCTGTCGTCGCCAAAGTGCGGTGGATACTGCGCCTGGCAGGGGGCTATCACTGAATCGCAGCGCGGGCAGAAGCGGCAGCCGGGCGGGAAGCTGCCGGGTTGCGGTGGCGATCCGGGGATACTCGTCAGCTTGCTGCCGTCGCCGCTGAGGGTCGGCAGGCTCGCTAGCAGGCCACGGCTGTAGGGATGGCGCGGATTGTCAAAGAATTCCTTCACCGGCGCCTGCTCCACGATCCGCCCGGCGTACATCACCATCACGCGGTCACAGACCTGTGCCACCACTCCGAGGTCGTGCGTGATGAACAGGATTGCCAGTCCCCGCTCGCGCCTGAGCTTGCCAAGTTCCCGGAGGATCTGGGCCTGCACGGTCACATCAAGTGCGGTGGTCGGTTCGTCGGCAATCAGCATGCGCGGCTCGCCGGCCAGTGTCATCGCGAGGATCACGCGCTGGCGCAGGCCACCGGACAGCTGGTGCGGGTACTGTCGCGCGCGCTGCTCCGGCTGGGGCACACCGACACTGTCCAGCAGTTCGACGGTGCGCTCGAACGCGGCCTGGCCCTTCAGCCCGCAGTGCCGTGCCAGCACCTCGCCGATCTGGTAGTCAACGCGGAACAGCGGGTTCAGGCAGGACAGCGGGTCCTGGAACACCATCCCGATCTCGCCGCCGCGCACGCTGGTCAGCTCTCGCTCACCCATCTTCAGCAGCTCACGCGGCTGTTCGCCTTCCGGCTGCCAGCGCACGCTGCCCTCGATCTTCACACCGGGGATCTCGCGCGTCAGCCCGATCAGGGTCTGGCTGGTGAGTGACTTACCGCTGCCGCTTTCGCCCACGAGGCCGACGCACTCGCCGGGGCTCAGGCTGAAGCTCACACCGTCCACCGGGCAGGCGGGGCCGCCCTGGGCCGGGATGCTGAGCCGCAGGTCTTTGACTTCAATGATCGCGGACACGGCGTAAGTATACGTTAAATGGCATAATGTAACCGTGACCCTAAGAACGCTGTTCGTCAGCCTGCTGCTTATCGTGTTGCTGGCAGCGACGGCCTGGGCACAGGAGACCGGCTATTCCGTGGCGGAGGGGAACACCATTGAGGGCCGCCTGGAACGTGGTGAACTGAAACCGGGGGAGCTCCGGTTCACCTCATACATCGGCTACCGCGATGAGCTGCACGACATGGCCTACGCCTTCCCGATCGGCAATGCCGCACTGGGTCGGGCCTGGGCCACGGGCGATGAGCTCAAGTGGCAGGTGGCGCACGGCTACTCCATCGTGCCCGTGCTCGTCGACTTTGAGCACCGCCAGGCCAGCGCGCAGCGCGTGCGCGTCGAGGTGGACTCAACCCACCCCTATGCGCGCGAGGAACTGCAGAGCTTCGCCGAGGATAGCCCGGAAGCCCTCAGCCGCCAGTTCGCGGTGTTCAGTACTGAACTGCTTGTCCCTCCCTCTGTCCCCACCGAGTTCGTGATCACCCCGCGCTACATTCCAGATGTGCAGCCAGGACGGCCCGTCAACCTGCGGGTACGGGTGTACATGAATGACCAGCTGCTGGAGAGCATTGAACTTGACGTGACGGTGCTCGACCCGGCGAACCTGTATTACCTGCAGCTGGATGGCCCGCCGCTGGAGCCCGAGGCAATCACGATCAACCCGGGGAATGAACTGGGCCTCGGCGGGGCACGGCGGGTGAACCTCGACCCCTCCGTACTCAGCACGCGGCTGTTCGGCATCCCGATCCAGCGCCGGGTGTTCACGGCCGCCCCGTTGGCAGCACGCGATTTCTCCTTCGCATGTGCCGATGCGCAGGCCGTGGCCGGCTGGCCAGAGGAGGAGCAGCGGGCGCTGGAGCAGTTCATGCTGGCCGGTGGCCGGCTCTGCCTCTACAACATGGACCGGCCCTGGCGCGATTTTGCCAATACTTCAGACAGCAACGTCGGGCGCGGATACCTGCTGGCTGTGAGCGGTGACTATGATGCAGCCAAGCAGGCGATGCGCGACTGGGTCTCCGGCGAGCTGGAGGAATTCGTGCTGCTTTGCGGCGGGCAGGTACGCGGTTACCGTGTACCCGGCCAGGCCGGCAATTCCGTACTTGGCAACCTCGGACTGGACCTGTCAGCGGTGTATGGTGCCGACGAACTGACAGGCACCCTGCCGGCGGACCGTCCCGGCTGGCTGCACCCGATCTGGCTCTACCGTGAGATCGCGAGTGATTCCGCGATTGAACCATGGGACTTCCCGGAGTACCAGCTGAGGCGTCCGCGCAGCAGCGGGCAACTCACCAACCGGCTGGCACTGGCCAACGTGCTGGACAGCCGTGGACGCGGGCAGGCGGCGCTGCTGGATGCGGCCGTGCCCAAGCGGCCCTTCCCCTGGGCGCTCTGCCTCGGTGTGCTGCTGTCAAGCCTGGCAATGCTCACCCTCGCCAGGACCCGCCGCCGCATGCAGTACATGCTGGTATCCGCCACTGTTGTCCTGCTGCTGGCCGGCTGGCTGCTGGTCCGGCCGCTGGAATTCCAGCCGGTGCGGCTGTTGCTGATGGACCGCGATGTGCGGGCGGACGTTGCCAGTTCCCGCCGCCTGAGCGTGCTGCTCAGTGACTCTGCCGGGCGCAGCGAACTGCACATGCCGCCCGGCGCCCTGATCCGCCGGGTGGACTGGACCCCGCCGGGCACCTTTGCCCAGAGCCGGGAGCGCAATTTCTCCCAGTACCGGGGCCGGAGCCATGCGGAGGGTGTCAACCTGTATGTTGATGCGGAGGAGCTAGACCCGCCGGCCTTCCCGGTCGATGTGCAGCTTGTCAACGAGGAGAACCGCACGCGCATCATGCTCGATCCCACCGGTCTGGCGGAGGGGCAGGGCTGCGTGCTGCAGACCCCGCTCGGATACCAGTTGATCCACGGCGGGGACGGGCCGCTGGTGGTGGTCGTGAGCCATGCCAGCTTGCCGATGAAGCCTGGACTGGAGCGCATCCGCCGCATGCGGGAGATCCATGAGAGCAGCGGTGGCAACCCGAACATCGCGATGTTTGACAGCATGCTGACAAGCATGCGCGCTGAACTGCGCCGCAGCTATGGATCGGGCCTGCCTGGCATCTGCTGGGACGGGCTGCTGCGCCAGCCCAACCGCTTGATCGGTGCCAACCAGAACCAGGCGGTGCTGATGGTGGTTGACAACGAGGCCCGGCCGGATGAAAACGGGGTGCAGCAGATCACGGTGCAGCGCATGTGCCTGCCGCTCGGGGGAGGGGCCTGATGGAGGGGCTGCGCCCGCCGGGGCTGGACCACCAGGTGACGAACGTGCCCCCGCTCAGGGGCTTTGGCGAACTGGCCCGGCCGCTGGCGGCGGTGCTGCCGCTGCTGGCCCTGCTGGCCCTGGCCAGTGGGCTGTCGGTGCGCAGCCTGTCAACGGAGCCCGATCCCGCCGGCCTGATGTCGGTGCTCGGCATGCTGTGCTGGCTGCTCGGGCTGTTGCCGGCCGGTCCGGTGCAGCATGTGCTGCAGCGCCTGGACCGCCACCGCCGCAACCCGGTGCGCCAACTGGCAACGCGGGGCTGGCTGCTGCTGGCGCTGGCCGTCGCCGCCGGTGCGGTCTCGCTGGCAATGCTGCCGGTGCACTTCGCCTACGACCAGAGCCAGGACCTGTTCAGCATCCAGACCCTGAACGTCGATCCTGTGACCTTCCGCAGCGGCTACTTCATGCTGCTGCTGCACATCGCCGCCGCGCCGGCATACCTGCTGGTGTCAACCGGCCTGCTGCGCCTGCTGCGCCTGCTGCTGCCTGCTTCCGGCGCGCATGTGCTGTGGCTGCTGGCCGGCAGCCTGCTGTGCGTGGTCCCGGCCGCACTGGACCAGCCCGGGGCCTGGCCGTTCAGCCTCGGGCAATACAGCAGCTGGATGCTGGAGTTCATGTATGCCAACAAGCAGCTGGCTTCGCCCTACATCCAGGAGCTGGTGCGCCCGGTGATGCTGCGGCTGGCAATGGTCTGGGGCATCGGGCTCGGGCTGTGCTGGCTGTCCTTCCTTCCGATCGGCCGGTCATTGCCAGTGGTCCGCCCCCTGTGGCTGGCGGCCTGCACCGGCATCATCGCCGGCGGGGCACGGATAGTAGCACTCAGCCTGCGCTGGACCGATGAGGTGCTGCCGCTTTCACCGGCGGACTGGACCAGCGTGCTGCTGTACGGCACTTTGGCAACCTGGATCGCCTGGCTGGCCTGCCTGCTTTCGATGCCGCGCAGCCGGGTATTGCATTCCCTGCGCCGTGATTCCGCCTGGCTGCTGCTGCTGCCCGCGGCACTGCTGGCAATGACCGCCAGCTGCCTGCAGGCCGGCGATGCCAGCCAGCTCAGGATGGCCTCCGCCGCCATCCTGCTGTTGCCGCTGCTGCTGCTGGGCCTGGTGCTGCCGCTGCAGGCCAGCCGGCTGGGCAATCCCGCCTGGCGCCTGCTGTGCCTGCTGCTGGTTGCCGGGATGCTTTTGCTGCCGGCCCCGCGCATGAGCCCGATCGCACAATTGCTGCTGTCAATGCAGCCGGGCTTCCAGCTGGACCGGCCCGGCACCGAGCAGCTGCGGGTCTGGGCCTGCCTCGTGCTGCTGCTGCTGATCAGCTGGCCCGGCCTGCTGCAGTCCGTGATGGGCCGCTACCGCCAGCTTGCGCTGCCTGGCCGCTCCACACGCTGATTGTCAAAATCCGGTTGAACGGTAAAGTGCCGCCGCCGGGCTCCGATAACAGCTCAGTGGGAAACGCAGGCAGCGTCTCCCGCAGCGGGAACAAACTCCGTCAGCCACCGGAATCCCGCCACAACTGATACACGTTCAAGGAGGAATGTGTCGATGTCCGTCACCAGGATCTTTCAGAATCCGATAGCGATCAATGCCAACCGTAACCTGAAGGTTACCGGCATGAACATCTCCCGCTCCCTCGAGCGGCTTTCATCCGGCCTGCGCATCAACCGCGCGGCTGACGACGCCGCCGGCCTATCCATCAGTGAGAAGCTGCGCAGCCAGATCCGCGGCCTGAACCGTGCCAGCCTCAACTCGCTGGACGGCATCAGCCTGATCCAGACCGCCGAAGGTGCACTGAATGAGGTGCACTCGATCCTGCAGCGCATGCGTGAGCTGGCGGTGCAGGCCTCGAACGGCATCTACACCGCTGACGACCGCCTCGCCCTGCAGCAGGAGGTCAGCCAGCTGGTGGATGAAATCAACCGCATCAGCCGCGCCACCGAGTTCAACACCAAGTCGCTGCTGGACGGCACGATGGGTGCGCTGATCTCGACTGACGACTTCAGCCGCATCAAGGCACACGTGATCGGCGACGTCGGCGACGGCGGCAACTTCGTGATGCGCGCCGCGGCGATCGACGCCGGCCGGCTGCAGATCCAGAAGACCGACGTGTTCGCCTACGAGAACCCGGGCCAGGGCGTTGGCAAGCTGAATTTCCTCAATACCTGGCGGGCGGATGCCACGGTGACCACCGCCGGCGCGGATGGCATCGGCAACGCCGGTGTCTACCAGGTCGAGGTGCCTGTCAGTGCCAACGGCTCGATCGCCGTCAACAGCCCGACCGTCGGCAACGTGCGCGTCAGCGGCGCGGTCGGCTCGGGTGCCGGCACCTCGCTGGCCCGCAACCTGCAGGCCGAGGAACTGACCGCAGGCGACAAGCTGCTGCTGACAATGAAGACCACCTCCGGCGTGATCACCGTCAGCGTGCCGATCGTCTCGCTGGGGACAACACATACAAGCTATGCCGCACAGATGTCGCTGGCGATCGGCGCCGCCAACCTCGGTGCCAACGGCGTGCAGTACTACGCCGGTGCGGGTGAGAACCTGTACTCGATCGACTTCGGCGCAGGCGTGTCCATCATCAACAGCCAGTTCATCGACACCGACCAGAGCGGCTCGGACTTCTTCCTGAGCTTCAGCTCCGCCGGCGTCAGCAACCGCTTCTTCTCCAGCGTGGCGGTGTCCTTCTTCAACAACGGTGGTGCCTACAGCGGTGCGATCAACCGTGCACCGGGCGATACCGGCAGCTTCTTCAGCATTGGCGACGCCAGCACCGGTGCGGTCTACCTGCGCTTCGACACCCGCTACGACTGGTCGCAGGTCGAGGGCGCCGGCCAGACACAGAGTGACACCATCGAATGGAGCCGCAAGGCCGGCACCAACAGCATGCAGGACTACGGACGGGTCTGGGTGGACGGGGCGATACCGGTCAACACCACCGTGCTGGTCAGTGCGGCCAGTGCCAGGTCCTACGCCGTGTTCAGCTTTGACAACCAGCGCTACACGGACCTCGTGGCCCAGGGCTGGGACCATGATGCGGCAGTCGCTGCAGCCCGCGCCGGGCAGATCGGGGCCACCACCGCGATCAACACCACCTTCGACGGCACCGGCACGATCCTCGAGGACGTCAAGATCGCCTTCGACGGCATCCTGCAGGCAGGCGAGACCGCGACCTTCAACCTGAGCACCAACAACATCCTCACCGGTGACCAGACCACCACACTGCAGAGCCTCAACCGCTTCCAGGAGTTCGGCGTGTTCAACGGGCGCAACAACGCCGAACTGACGCTCTACCGCCGGGGCACGGATTCCGCGGTGACGATCAACCTCAGCCGCAACGACACCTTCGAGGACATGGCCGGCAAGATCAGCCTGGCGATGTGGAACCCCGAGGGCACCGGGCTCGTCAACAGCGAGATCATCAACCCGGACCAGGTGCCTGACCTGGTGCATGTCAACACGATCGGCGCTGCCAAGGGCACGATGAGCATCACCACACCGGTACCCGGCATGGAGATGGTGCTGGCTGGCGACGAAGCGCTGCTGAAGGCCCTCTCACTGGTTGAGGTGCAGGACGGCAAGTCCCCGATCTACTCGATCAGCGCCTTCAACCTCGAGCTGAACCGCAGCATCGGCAGCATCATCACCGACTCCGACGAGATCAGCGGCCTGCTGCCGGGACTGAGCATCAAGTTTGACAACACGCTCGGCCTGCGGCTTGACCCGCAGCCTCCCACCGGCACGGTGAACCCGCTGGTGAGCTTCGGCTGGCCCAGTCCGGACGAGCGTCCGGCGCTGTCCCTGAGCGGGGTGGCAGCCAGCTTCTTCATCCACGTTGCGCCCCGTGGATTCAACCTCCAGATCGGGGCCAACCAGGGCCAGACGATCAGGAGCTTCATTGAGGACATGAGTGCCGGAGCCCTGGGTGTGGAGGGTCTGCTCATCGTCGATGGCTCGCTCGCGGAGGAGGCTATCTCCATCGTTGACGTGGCCATGCAGAGGGTGAGCAGCCAGCGGTCCCGCTTGGGTGCGATCCAGAACCGGCTTGAAAGCACGATCCGAAACCTGGACGTGGCCGCGGAGAACCTGACGGCATCCGAGAGCCGCATCCGCGATGTGGATGTGGCGGCGGAGACGATGACCTCCACCCGCAACCAGATCCTGCTGCAGGCCGGTGTGGCTGCACTGGCCCAGGCCAACCAGCTGCCGCAGTCGGTACTCCAGCTGCTGCAGTAACTCCTGACAACAACTGACGATTCATCTACACATCCCTACACATACCCGACCGGAGCAACCCCGGGCGGGTATGTTTTTTTCTGCCCCTTTGCTATGATTGTCAAGGTAATGGTCTCAATTGATCGCCTTATTTGAACAGGTGATTGCTGATCCGGGATGCCGGCAGGGACCTTCCCATCCCATCCGGGATGAAAACCGTTTGTGCACGATGCAAGGAGCCGGCATGCATTTCAATGACACGCAGCTGCTTGACAGATTCTGGCTGTCAGGTGGCGGCCTGGATACGCCATTCCTCTACCTCCGTCGCGCGCGGCTTGTGCTCAGCCAGCTGAGCCTCGCCTATGCGTCCGGCGACAGCCAGCAGATGGAGTCCTGGCGGCAGGTGGTGGAATACAGCGAGCAGCTGCTGCCCGATGACGAGCGGGCCGAGCAGTTCCGCAGCGCATGGGATTCCATGCATGGACTGGCCCTGCTGACCCAGGCACTGGCCGCGATGGATGAGAAGCAGTCCAATGCCGCATACGGAGGCCTGGAACGGGTGCGTGACATCATGCAGCAGCGCTCGGAGCGCCGCAGCCGGGCCGGGCTGGAGATGCTTGACGACATGGAGCTTGAGCTGGCATTCCTGCGCACTGCCACGGTTGTCAAGTGGCGCGGCGATGATGCGGACCGCGACCGGCTGCTGTCCATCAGCCAGCTGCGCACGGCACTGGCTGACGACCTGCTGCCGCGCATGCGCCGCCACTTCTCGGTCCGTCCCCCGCAGGAACCCTACATTGACAGCGCGATCATGGACCTCGTCAACTGGGGCTGGATCCTGCTGCTTCGCCTGCTGCTGCGCTTCGACCAGCAGGCCGCCGCCGAGGAGCTGGACGCCTTCAACGCCCAGCATGCGGACTTCCTCACGCTGAAGCCCGGCTTCTTCCGCAGCGGGATCAGCGAGGAGGGCACCAGCCCCTTCTTCTGGGACCTGGAGATTGCCAAGCTCTGGCTGCTGGACGAACTGGGCCGTGGCGACCTGGAGATGCTCGCCGAGAAGCGCAGCCGCGCCTTCGAGCTGCACTGCATGCGCCATGCTGACAACGGCTGGATGCGGGCCTTCCTGCTGCGTGAGACGGACCTTATGCGCCGGCACATCGCACGCAGGGGGCAGGCCGACTGATCAGGGGAAGTAGTCCGCCACCAGCCAGCCGAGGATGTTATGCAGCATCTCGGCGCGTGTCATGTCTCCCGTCACGCTGGCAGTGATGCTGGTCTGCGCCCAGGGGTAGCCCACCACCCACAGCCGCGCCGGTCCCTGTACATGGCTGTAGCTCGGGAAGAAACCGATGTTCGCATCCGGTGCCCGTTGGTTGCCATAGCTGTAATATGCGAGGTCAAAGCCCTCGATCTCTTCAGCAGCGACTCCTAATGAGGTCCCGGGTCTGACACTGCCGGTTCCAAAGAAGGAGGAATAGTAGGCGGTGCCACATAGCTGGTAGCAGTTGGCGATTTGCAGTGCCTGCGGATAATTGCCGGAACTGCCCTTGCCGTAGTACCGGCAGGCTGCATTCGCGCTGTCTGCACTGAAGTGCAGGTTATGCGAACTGGCAATTGTCATGTTCTGCGGGCAGCTCGGAAAAAAGCCAAGTTCACCGCCAAATCCTGTGCCGCTGTCGGTTGCAATTCCTGCAGCCCAGGGATGGCGATGCTCCACAAACGGGATCGAGGGATCCAGCAGCTGCATCCCCAGCCCCGTCTCCCAGAGGTTGAACTCGAAGTTGTGATCCGGCTCCTTGCCATGGCTCTGGCTCATCAGCAGCAGGTTCTTGCCGGCCTGCAGCAGCGCCAGGTAATCGTCTACCTCATCGGTGCTCCACATCGTCGTGTAGGGCGCAGGTTCCCCGGACTCCCCCGGCCCTCCCCGGTACCAGATGTAGATGTCAGAATCCGTGCTGGCTTCCACAGTGGCAATGCCCGGGTAGTAGTCCTGTACGCTCCAGGGGAATCCAAGCTCGTCCAGGTCGGCGGTGATCGCCGCCAGGTTGGCATTGTAGGCATGACCGTCGTTGCGGATGAGCTGCACGCTGCTGTCCACCAATGTCACATCAAGGCTTGTGTAGCGCGTGTAGCCATCCAGCGCGCGCATGTACATCGTCACCCTGCTCGTGCCCTCCGGCATCAGCTAGCTGACTGTGGAGTCCAGCCCCTCGTAATCCGTGATCCCGTCGCTGTCGAAGTCCCAGCTGAAGCCGGCCAGCGTGATGTCGGAGACTGAAGCCGAATTGTCAAACTCGAAGATCTCGCCAACGGTGTGGTTGGGGTTGTCAATCGAAATCACGGGACTGAAGGCCTTGACAGGCACGTTGATTTCCGTCGTCATCGCAGCAGGCGCCTGCTCACTGACATTCTGTGCCAGGCTGAGGCGCACTGTCTGGCCGCCGGGTTCCTTCCAGTAGATGTCAACCAGCGCTCCGTTCTCCGCTGCTGCACTTGTCAATGTGGGCAGGTTGCCATCCGGGAATTCCAGCGTCCAGCCTGTCACCGTGTCCTCCCAGTCACCACTGAAGAACAGCTGCAGCTGGCCCGGTTGCGCTTCGTAGAATGCATTGCCCTGGTCGTAATATGGTTCGCCGGGCTGGATGAATGCACCGGGGATGTTGTAAACCGGATACTGGCCGGAAGTTTCCGCCAGCTTGCCGAACTGGTCCCGCACCCGCAATGTGAGTGAGAACACATCCTTTGCCTTGCAGGGGAAGGAAATGTCCATACTGCTGAAGTCCACATCGAAATTTTCGTAGTCTGCATTCAGCATCCAGCCCGCGTCGAGGTCCCAGAGGAAAACCAGGCCGCGTCCGCTGCTGGCGGAAGCGGAGAACTGCGCAGTGCTGTCCTTCCAGAATCCCGTGTCGCCACCTGTGATCACCGCCTGTGGCGCCGCCCAGACCTTCAGCTGCTGCTGGCTTTCCCAGCTCACTCCGTTGGTGTCCGTCAGGCGCAGGCGTACCAGCTTGTCGCCGGTGCTCGTATAGTCAATGCTGAAATCCTGCAGCTCCGGTGTGCTCTGGGCCGGCTCTCCGGCCAGGCCCACGAACCACTCGCAGCTTGCCAGCGGGTTGGCAAGCACCGAGTCATCCGCCGACAGCACGAAGCTGGCCGGCAGGCTGTCCTCCAGGTGGTCCGGCGTGATCACCGGCACGATCTGGTCGCTCACCATCAGCTGCAGGCTCGCAGTATCCGTCGCACCGTTGTCATCCGTCACCCGCAACCTGGCCGTATGGCTGCCGCCGCCGTACTCGGCGACGGCATCTTCATCCGTGCCGGACTTCTCGAACAGGCCATCTCCGTCGAGGTCGAAATCGAAGCGTACGATCCGCCCGTCGGGGTCGTTCGATCCAGAGGCATCGAAGCTCACCAATAGCGGGGCTGCACCGCTGGTCTGGTTTGCTGCCAGCAATGCTGTGGGAGGGATGTTGAACTGCGGATGCACCGGGCGACTGGGCGGGCCCTCGTCATCGCTGTCCGGGTCGTAGGCCGCCACGTAGTAGGTGTATCCACCGACGCTCGTAATGGTGTCAGTGAAGCTGTAGGCCACGGGCTGGGATTTGTCATCCTGCAGTGCCGCGCTACGCTCGACACTGAGCACGGATTCCGCATCCTGCGGATTGCCAAGCAGCTGTGCCGGCTGCTCGCCGAACATGCGGTACACCCGGTATCCCGCGAGTGACTGCTGCCAGTGCTGGGCGATCGGGGTCACATCACCCGCGTTGATCTCACCATCCATGTTGCCATCTATCCGGGCCCGGCGCCAGTTGGCTGCATCGGCGGGGTCGTATGCCAGGCCCGCCGTCCAGCCCTCGATGCCATCCGTCTCCAGGGTGCTGCGATAGCTGACCGATTCACCGAAGTGCTGTGCCAGCGGCACTAGGTCAGCCGCATTGACAAGCCCGTTCTGGTCGTAGTCGCCAACCAGGCGCTCCGTCCAGCGCAGTGTCACCTCGGCCTGCTCCGCCTCCAC
This sequence comes from bacterium, assembly GCA_020440645.1. GTDB lineage: Bacteria > 4484-113 > 4484-113 > 4484-113 > JAFGCY01 > JAHEFU01. The sequence goes on from JAGRNR010000006.1 coordinate 104,065, forward strand.
TACTGTTGCCATACTGGCCTGCAGGTCGAACACGGCATTGCCGGCGGACGGGGCAATGCTTGCTTCGTGGGAAGTGTCGATACCCAGACGCAGCAGCTCAGAGTCCAGCAGTGTCTGCAGTGCTTCCAGTGAGGCTGATCCACTGCCCTGGGGTGTGGCAGCCAGCTGCGCCCGTTGACCACCGTTTCCGCCGCAAGCTGCCAGCAGGAGGAATCCTGCCAGCACTGTCAGGTTCCTGGTCAAGTTACTTGCTCTTGTGTCCATTTCCACTCCAGCTCATCACGACGGTCCTGAGCTACCCGTCTGTTTAAGCTAGCCCCTTCCAGCTAGAAGGCAGCCCACTCATCCTCCCGCAGCCAGCCAAGGATGTTCTGCAAGGCCGCGTCACGCGACATCGGCACCTGCTGGCTATTCTGGTCAAAGGCCTGGGTGACACTCATTTGCGACCAGGGGTAGCCCACCACCCACAGGCGGGCCGGGCCATAGACGTGTGTATAACTCGGCCAGAATCCGATGTTGGCATCCGGGGCGGCTTTATTCCCGTAACTCATGAAACCTAACTGATAGCCGAGATAGAACGGTGTTGCCATCCCATGCTCGAATTTAGGAGATGCATAATTGCTCCAACTCCAGCCCGGGTCATACATGCCGGTTCCACAGAGCTGGTAGCATTCCGCGATCTGGATCTTGTATGCGCGCCGTGAATTGCTCCCAAGCCCCTTGTAGAAGATGCCATTGTTCTGAGAATAGCCGCTGTCCATGATGATGCTGCCGGCCAGTGACAGGTTCTGCGGGCACATCGGCAGGCTCAGGCTGCCGCCGAAGCCGATCTCGTCGTCAGTGCTGAAGCCTGCGGCATTGACATGGCGGACCTCCGCCTTGGGCACACTGTTGGCAAGCTTGTCCATGCCGTAGAAGATGTTCCAGCCATCCGGTCCATCCGGGTCCAGCGGCGGGTCTCGCAGGTCAAGGTCGTTGTCCTTGCCGTGGCTCTGGCTCATCAGCAGCAGCGGCTTGCCAGCATCCATCATCGCAATGTAGTCGTCAATTTCACTTGTGGACCAGACTGTGGTGTAGGGGGCCGCTTCCAACGCGCTTCCCGGCCCGCCACGGTACCAGATGTAGACCGGGATACCGGTCAGTGCCTCATCAGCCGCGATGCCGGGGTAGTAGTCAACGCTGCTCCAGCCGTAGCCGAGGCTGTCAAGGTCGGCGGTGATCGCATCGTAGTTCGCGTCGTAAAGCCCGCCGTCATTGCGGATGATGCGCAACGCACCGCCCAGCACGCCGGCTTCGTGGCTGACGCTGCGTACATAGCCGTTGTCGGCGTGCATGTACATCGTCACCAGGTACTTTCCGGGGGCGAAGGTCCGGCTGACCTGCGGGGCCAGACCTGTGTCATCGATGATTCCGTCCGACTCATAGTCCCAGCTGTAACTGGAAACCGGCAGGTCGGATACCGAGCCTGAGTTGTCAAAGTTGATGGTGCTGTCCAGCGGCTTGAAGAAGGAGTCCGCCGTGAACCGTGGCTCAAAGGCCGCCACATTGACTGAGAATTCCTTGACCAGGCCGGAAGGCGGGACTTCACTGACCTCCTGGTCAACGCTTACCCTTACAAGGAATTCCCCGCTTATCATCCAGCTGACCGGGACAAGGAAGGTGTTGGGTTGGGCTGTTCCGGTCAGCGCAGTCATGTTGCTGCCCGGGAACTCCACTGTCCAGTTGCCAAACAGTTCCGTTGGGCCACCAATGCCGATGTACAGGTCGACTTCCTGCCCCTGGTAGACGACCTCTCCCTGCTCCCAGTACGGATCATCGATTCCACAGGAGAGGGAGGGCTTGCGCCACGAATCAATCACGGAACTCAGCTCGTCCACCTTGCCGAAGCGGTCAGTCACCCTCAGGGTCAAACTGAACTGTTCATCGAACCTGCATTCAAAGCTGATCTGCTGGCCGACGTAATCAGTCTCGAACACGTTGTCATCCGAGCCATTCACCCAACTGGCATCCAGGTCCCATTCATAGCTGGTGATTGCTCCAAGGCTGCCGGCGCCACTGAGGTTGGCAATCTCATCCTCCCAGAAACCCTTGTCCGCACCGCTGATAACGGCCTCAGGGGCCGGATAGACGTAGAGCATCTGCGTGGTCTGCCAATGGCCGCCCTCTACATCAGTCAGGCGCAGCGTGACCTGCTTGAGGCCGGGCGTTGCAAAGGATGGCGTGAAGTCCGCCAGCGCAGAGATACTGTGTCAGAAGTCAAGCGGCTTTCGGTTGAGATACATACATTTCCTGCTTCCTGATCAGGGCATGTGAGATCACCAGAAGCTTGCGTGCCACCGCCACGGCAGCAAGGATCTTCGGCTTTCCCCGGTCGATCAACCGCTGACGAAACTCTGCCAGTGTGTCATCGCTGCGCACCGCTGCCAGGGCTGACATGTACAGGGTACGGCGCAGTCCGCTCCAGCCCTGCTTGTCAATCCTGCTGCGGCCCTGCATGTTGCCTGACTGCCTGTGCTTTGGCGACAGGCCCACGAGGGCTGTCAGTTCCGCTGCGCTGCAGTCCTCGATCACGCTC
>JAGRNR010000070.1:0-17004 GCA_020440645.1 bacterium
CTTGCGCCGCACCTCCCATTGATTATTCGTCGAGGTCGCGGCGGAAGGCGAAGGCGGAAACCTGGTCGCGCTCCTTGATGGCATCCAGGTCCTCCTCGTACTGGTCGCCCGGCACGCATGTCGGGAACGGGAACTTGCAGAACACCGGCTGGGTGAACTTCGCGTGCTTCAGCAGGAAGGTTCCCTTCGGTACCGTTGTCAGGCGGTTGCGCATGTCGACATCCAGCCAGCTGTAGTTCTTCGTCATCAGCTCCGCCGGACCGGTACGGCCGTAGATCAGGGTCGATGAGTTGTCAACGACCTGCGGCTCGATCTGGCTCATGAACTGCTCCACGCCGAACAGGGACACACCGATTGAACGGCCTCGGGCGCAGATCTCGACCACGCTCTGCTTGATCGGAGCGCTGGTCAGCGGATCCTCCGGGGCGAACTTGTTCAACTCATCGATGAAGAACACGACGCTGTCGAAGTCTCGGTGTCCGTCCTTGTTGTCCTCGATCAGCGCCTTGTAGACACGCTTGAGGATCTTGGAGAATACCATCGCCTGTCCACGGTCGTTGAGGCTCTGGATGTCAACCACGAAGATCGATCCGTTGTAAAGGTCATCCAGCGGCACGTCCACCTGGTCCACACCGCCGGTGCAGATCAGGCCGTCGTACAGGCCGGACAGTGCGTCGAGGTTCTTGGCGCACTTGTAGAAGTCCTCCTTCTCGTGGCCGCGCCAGTGGGTGACGTGGCCCTGGGAGACGACGCGGCGCTCCTCGTTGATCCAGGCGATCAGCTGGTCGTAGGAGCGGATCGGCTGGCGCTCGATCTGGTCCTTGATGTCAACGTAGACGGCATCAACGGATTCATCCCAGCTGTCCTTGTCGAACAGGTAGGGAATGTCCTCCACGATCTCGTTCAGGTCCCAGATGAAGTGCTCAACCTTACCGTCACGGCGGAAGGACTTCGTATGGCTTTCAGAGTTGCGCTCGTAGGGCGCGAACACTCGGACGTTCTCGAAGGGCGTCATCTCGATGCCCAGCACGTCGTACATCTGGCGGCACTTGTTGGTGTATGCGTCGTTCTGCTCGTACTGCGGGTTCGGCTTGTCGAGGTACAGCAGGTCCTTACCCTTCACGTTGAAGAAGACGGCGGCGACCTTGCGCTTGTCCGTCTTGATCATCTTCTCGAGGATGGACTTCAGCAGGAACTCGACGAGGCTCGTCTTGGTGGCCAGACCCGAGATTCCCGACATGTTCATGTGGGAGCCCTCAGGGCCGATCAGGAATTCGTCATCCAGGAAGATCGGCACCAGCGAACCGTCGCCGTTCTCCATCACGCCGATCGGGATGCCGCGGTCCTCCTCGACGTAGTCCGCCATGCCGAGGCTCCAGGCCACGCCCTCGGGGGTGGCGAAGAAGATCGAGCCGCGACCGATCGGGCGGATGCGGTCGTGGGTGGCGCGGATCACGTTCACCTTGGCGATCATGATCTCCGCCAGGTCACTCGGAGGGCTGACGGTCGGGTCGCCGAAGTCGTGCGAGATGTAGTCCGAGAGGAAGTTCTCGATGTCCATCACGGTTGACAGCTCTACCACCGTACCGAAGGTGATGTGGCCGTCGTCGGTGACGGCACCGACAATGTTACCGAGCTCGAGCGTGGAGGCGCCGGCGGCAAGCCAGAAGTAGAAGTACTGCGCCGTGTTGGGGTTGGCGCGGGTACTGGCCGACTTGCCGATCGAGCCGAACTCGAAGTTCACGTATTCGGGATGTTTGCATTCCGGTCTGCCGTTCTGCACTGGATAGCCTCCTAAGCTCGGTTACATGCGTGCAAAGTATGATTTCACAGTTGTCTGCGTCGGGATCATGCTCTCGAGGAAGTCGTTGCATAGCTTGTGGGGGAAGATCAGCTTGTCCCAGTTGTCCGCCGGGTAGGTCACCGGCAGGCGCTCAGCCACGAGGCATGAGGAGAACGCATTGGCACGTTCCAGCGCGTCCTGTTCGCTATCAGCGATGATCGTGGTGCGCAGCAGGCCGAACTCCGGTCCGGACTGGCTCTTCATGCGCATCCGCGTGAACCATGTGTACTTGTTGTTGGGCCCGCTTTCGGTGGTGTCGGTGACCTTCATCACCTCACCACGGCGGTAGGCCGGGATGGTGAGCTGCGACTCGACAAGTTCTGAGTTTTGCCAGGGCACGTAGACCGTGCGGCTGGTGGCGATGAAGTTGTCGGTCAGGTCGCTGTTCGGCAGGTCCTCGATCATGCCGTCGGCCACCATCACCTGGCTCAGGTCCTTTCCTTCCTTCTCCTTCCACTGCGAGAACAGGCCACCGCGCAGCTGGCGCGTGATCTCATGCGCCTTGCGCACAGCGGAGATACGCATCTGGGTGTACTCGTTGCGGTCCGCCTCTGAATCCACGAGGTGGATCAGGCTGTCGTTGCGGATGCTGTCGAGCACACCCTTATCCTCCACGTAACGGAAGGGCAAGAGCACGTTGTAGCGCAGGGCCGGGCTGCCCCAGACCTTGAAGCTGCGGTTCTGGCGCATCAGCACGATCGCGCCGGTGATTGAGTAATGCACCGGCACCTCCTGGCCCTTGACCAGGAAGTGGCCGACCAGCTGGGTGCGCTGCAGGGTGCGCGAGAAGAAGCGCAGGTTCAGGCTGTGCGAGACAGGGTTCTTCTGGAAGTTGATTTCAGGCGCGGGCTGGCTGAATGAATCCAGCCGGAAGTTATGGTAGCCCTCACGGACGCGGAACAGGTCCTCCTCGATGCTCTCGGCGGGACTGTTGCGGCCCTTGAGGTCGGCGAGCAGGCGGTGGATGCGATGCAGGTGACCGCGGCTCTCCTCAATCTGGGCGATTACTTGGCTCCGGCCTTCCTCTTCCATCAGCTCTTGACCACGAAATCGAGGTGCTTGAAGGCCTTCATGACCGGCTCGTAGCGGATCTCCTCGATCCGCACCGGGATGGTCCTGCCTTCAAAGTTCAGCACATACTCGGCGCGCTTGCCGTTGCGCTTGATCACAAGCTCATTGTGGTTGAGCTCAAGCTGGATCGCGACGGGCTCCTTTAAGTCGCCGCCGTACAAGTTGCCCGGCAGGATGTTGCGAGCACGAAGCTTCTTGCACTTTTCCTTGCCGAACTCGGTACGCTTTTCCGCTGTAAGTTCGATAGCCATTTCGGGATATACCTCTCGTTTTTCCGCTGGTCCGCCAGTGGAACTTATAAGGATAAGGCAGACTGCATGCAGTGTCAAGCAACTTACTATAACTGTCTCCCTGGGTGAAATGGCCGTTCTGGCCCCGCGGGGTCAGGTAAACTCAGCTCCATCAGGATAATGCAGGGCGAAAGATGAGCAACAGTGACGAGAGACTGGAGATGCTGTGGGGCAGCGACGGCCGTCCCGGCCTGGTTGGATGCGCCGAGGACGCCACCGGAATGACGCTATGGTGGCGCCGCGACGGCCAGGTTGAGGCGCAGCACGTGGACTACCGGCCGATGTTCCTCTGCTCGCATGCCGAGCTGCTGGACCAGGCCACCCCGAGCCCGGACATCGAGGAACTCAGCGGCGAGAACTATTATTGCTGCCGGGTACGCAGCGATTCCTGGGAGGACCAGAAGGAGGTGCTGAAGCACGTCTCCGCGCTCTACCGCCAGGACAAGATCAACTATGAGCACGAGCCCTACATCAAGTTCACCGACCCGGTGAACATGTTCCTGATGGACACCGGGCTGACGCACTTCACCGACATGACGCTGGATGACGTGCGCACGGTCTACTTCGGCCTGCGGGCCTACCCTTCCGCCGGGGCGGACTATGCCGACCCGAACGTGCTGGACGACCGGATCGTGATGGTGATGCTGGCGGACAGCGCCACCGGCGAAACTGAGCTCTTGCAGCATGACGATGAGAAGAAGTTGCTGCAGCTCACGCTGGAGCGCCTGAAGGAGATCGACCCGGATGTGATCGTCGGGCACGACCTGTTCAAGCTCAGCTTCAACTACTTCTTCCTGCGCTGCAAGAAGCACCGCATCAAGCTGGACCTCGGGCGTGACGGCAGCATCGTGAAAGTGCGCAAGAGCCGCGCGCCGGCCGCTGAGAAGCAGCTGGAGTACCCGCGTGCCGACGTGGTTGGCAGGCATCTCGTTGACAGCTGGTTCCTGACGGTGTTCTACGACATCGTCAAGCGCGAGCTGGAGGAGTTCGATGCGGCCAGCGTTGCCAACTACCTCGACAGGCAGAACCAGCTGCCGCCGCTGGCGGAGAGCTGGGACCATGCCGCACTGTGGGACAACGACCGCAGTGCCCTGGAAGCCGACCTGCGCAATGAACTGGCGGCGACACAGAGCATCTTCCGCACGCTGGTGCCGAGCTACTTCGCCCAGAGCCAGATGCTGCCCTTCTCGCTGCAGGACAGCGCGGTGCGTGGCAACGGCGTGAAGATCAACAACCTGATCATGCGCGAGTACCTGCGCCTCGGAGAGAGCATCCCCGAGCCGAGTGATGCGATGACCTTCCCCGGCGGCTTCACCGACATGCGCGAAAGCGGGCTGATTGCCAATGTGCTCAACGTTGACATTGCCAGCCTGTACCCGAGCATCATGCTCACGGAGGAGATCGCGCCCTACTCCGACACCGTCGGCGTGTTCCAGCCGCTCTTGCGTGAGCTGACCCGCCAGCGGCTGGAGGCCAAGCGCCTGGCGCGGGAAAGTGGCGACGAGAAGGTGCGCGTGCTGGCGGATGCCCGCCAGGCCGCGTTCAAGGTGTTCATCAACAGCTTCTTTGGCTACCTCGGCACCAACCGCATGCACTGGGCCGACCCGACGAGCGCCGAGCACATCACCGCCACCGGGCAGGAGATCGTGCAGAAGCTGGCAACGCTCGTGGAGGAGGAAGGCGGCCACGTGATCGAGATCGACACGGATGGCATCTACTTCCGCTTTGACAGGGGCGCGATCAGCGATGAGGAGGGTGAGGCACTGGTTGCCAGGTTCAACTCGAAGCTGAAGGAAGGGATCGTCGTGGAGTACGGCGGCTGCTACCCGGCGATGCTGTCAGTCAAGATCAAGAACTACGCGCTCCTGGACAGTAATGGCAACATCCAGATCAAGGGCTCGGCCCTGAAGAGCCGCGGCCTCGAGCCGTTCTTGCACCGCTTCATCGAGAATGCAATCACAGAGCTTTTGAAGGGCGACCCGGCGGGTATCGAGCGCCGCTATGAAGAGCTGAAGCAGGAGATCAGCGAGCGCAGGATTGACATCCGCGAGCTGGCCAAGACGGATACGATCATCGAGTCGCTGGATGTCTACCGCGGCAAGATCGCCGCCGGCAAGCGCAACAAGGCGGCGGCCTATGAGGTGGCACTGCAGAGCACTCGCGACCTGATCCCCGGTGACAAGGTGCGCTACTACATCACCGGCGAGAAGGCGACGGTGAAGGCCTTTGAGGAGGCGCGCCCGATCCGTCAGTACGATCCGCAGAACCCGGACTACAACATCAAGTACTACCTGAAGAAGCTGGAGCAGAACCTGAAGAAGGTGAAGGAGTACGTGCCTGACAACCAGGCCGGGCTGTTTGGCTAGGGAGGCCAGGCGCGGAGGCCAAGCTGTAAGCTTGGCAACAGTGGTCAGTGGGCAGTAGTCAGTGGTCAGTGGTCAGTAGAACGTGTAGCGGCGGCGCCCCGCGACGCCAGCACGCGAGTGGCAACATCTTGCGCAACGCGTATCGTGAGTGAGGGCATGTTGCCAATCCACATGCTGTACTCCTCTGCGCCTCTGCGCCAATAAAACCGTCCCTCATGCCACGACGTCACCCGAGCGCATGCGAGGCAATGCGCAGCCGCGCGAGGGACATCGTGCTCGCCAGTCTGGTTTTATTGACGCTGAGGCGCTGAGCGTGAAGAGAGGCGCGGAGAAGAAAGGGAGTTCATGATGAGATTGGGTAGCGGCGTCGCCTTGCGACGATTACACGCGAGCGGGAGCTTCGTGCGCCACGCTTACCGCAAGTTAGGGCATGTTGCCAATATTCATCAAACAGGCAACAGGCAACCTTGAAGTAGGGACGGGGTAATACCCCGTCCGGGAGGCGGTATTACCGCCTCCCTACTTCCGATGAATATTTCCAATCCGCTTTTTGTATTCCTCTGCGCCTCCATATTCCTCTGCGACTCTGCGTCAATAAAGCCGTCACTCATGCCACGGCATCACACGAGCGCATGCGAAGCGACGCGCAGCCGCGCGAGGGACATCGTGCTCGCCAGTCTGGTTTTATTGGCGCTGAGGCGCTGAGCCTGAAGAGAGGCGCAGAGAAGAAGGGGAATTCATGATGAGATTGGGTAGCGGCGTCGCCTTGCGACGATTACACGCGAGCGGGTGCTTCGTGCGCAATTCGTCACACGAGTGAGGCATGTTGCCAGATTCATTTCCCATTCTTCGTGTCTTCGTGACTTCGTGGTAAATACAACTATAGATTGGTCACGAAGGCACGAAGACACGAAGCATTCCCCAATTGCCAAACCTGTTTGCCATGCGCACTTCGCTGCATTCCCTCCCAGTCGCGGCAGGGCCGCGCCGCTACGCTTCTGCAATTTGATGTAGATGCTTAGGTTACTGGAAGCAGCCGCTACGGTTTCCTGCTTCTCTTTCTGCTTCTCATTCTGTTATCACCCACTGCCAACAGTTTCTGACAATCCCCCTGTTTTGCGGATCGGATTCCATGTGATTTACTTATGCGGATAAACCTCCCTGGAGTTCCCATGTCTAGAATCATTCGCCTTGCGCTCGGACTGTTCCCTGTGCTGTTTGCAGCAGCCTGCTCTTCCGGTCTCAGTGGCCAGCAGGCCAGTCCGGAGCCACCCCTGACCGTGGAATGGACCGCCCCTGCCACGGAGTTCCCCCTCTCTCTGCCTCAGGATGCGATGCAGCCCTGGGAAGAAGTCGCTCGGGATGCCAGTGCAATTGATGCAGGTAGTGAATTCACTGCCGGGCGCGACTGGTTCATGGCCAGCCCGGCCGGTGTTTCCGAGAATGGCGAGGCGGCACGTATTGAGGCAGCAGCCGGGGAAAGCAGCTACGGCATCTGGCGCGTGCCGCTGGCAGGCAATGAGCCGGGCACACTGAGCATTGACGCCAACCTGCTGGAATCCAGCCAGGGCGATCCCTCCGAATACTATCTGGCTGTTGCCAACTATGGCACCGGCCGCTGGGACTGGCAGGGACCGTTCACTGATAGCCATGTACGGCTCAGCCTTGCGGAAAGCCTTGTAGATGGCGGCAGCTTCCTGTCGAGCGCCAACAGCATCTTCGTGACAGTGCTGGTCAGTAATGGCAACAGCCTGGACGTGGTCGGCCTGGGTCTAAATGCATACGACGACACGGACACGGAGGCACCGCCGCAGGTCACGGGCCTGGCGGCCACGCCTGTCAGCGGTGGGCTTGAACTGCAGTGGAACCCGGTCGTCGCTGATGATCTGGCGGGCTACATCATCTTCCACAGCGGCAAGGACTTCATCAACCCGGTCAGTGCAGGTGTAAAGCGGGTGGACTACCTTGAGGGATCAACCCGGCAGCTGCTTTCCGGCCTGATCGACCCGACCTTTATCCGTATCGCCGCGCTGGACCACAGTGGCAATATGGGTCCGACAAGTGAGCTGCTGGAAGCCAGCCCGCTTGAAGGTGATGCCCTCACCACCACTCTCCTGACGGACATCGTCAGCGGCCAGCTCAATTCGGTTGCTACTTTGACAGCGAGTGGTGCAGACAGCTACGACTGGGACACCAATGGCGACGGCATCTTCGACATCAGCGGCGACACTTCCGGAGAGGCCACCGCTGACACATCCGCCACGGGCATCATCCGTCCGCGGGTGCGCGCCACGGGCAGTGCCGGGGAGGCCGTAGCGCTTGGAGCAGTTTCGCTGATCATCACCGGCAACAGCCGCCCGCTTGCATCTGCCACCGCCAGCCCGCAGAGTGGCCAGGCCCCGCTGGATGTGACTTTCACGGGCACGGCTGAGGATGGCGAGGACGACATCGAAGCCCTGTCCTTCGCCTGGGACTTCGATGGCGACGGCATCTACGAAGCGGACACGGACACGCTCACGCCTGATCCGCAGAACTACACCAACCCGGGTATCTACAACGTCAAGCTGCGGGTCACGGACAGCCAGGGTGCCAGCGACGTGGACACTGTCAGCGTGCTGGTGCAGGAGCCCGATGCGCCGGCCAATGAACTGCCGACCGCCATGCTGCAGTTCGATGAAAACAGCGGCGATGCACCGCTGACTGTAAATTTCTCCGCCTTTGGCAGCGTGGACCCGGACGGCAACATCGTGGAGTACGCCTGGGACTGGGACGGGGACGGCCTGTATGACGCGGTGGGTGAATCCACCAACGCAAGCCATGTGTATACCGAACCGGGGATCTTCACCATGCGCCTGCGCGTGGAGGACAACGACGGCGGGCGTGACACCACGACCCTGGAGATCACAGTCAACGTGGCCGGCAACCTTCCGCCCAGCGCTGTCCTGGATTCAGACAAGACAACTTCATATGCTCCGTTTGAGATCAACTTCGATGCCTCCGCCAGCATGGACAGCGATGGCAGCATCGTCAAGTACGAGTGGGACTTCGACGGCGACGGCGGCTACGAGGAAAGCGGCGAAGGCGCAGCGGCAAGCTACGTCTACCCGGTGCACGGCCGTTACATTGCCAGCCTCCGAGTGACCGACGACAAGGGCGCACAGGCCACGGACAGCTTTGTGATCAACCTGCCCAGCGAATACCCGACCTATGGCGGTAACCCGCAGCGCCTCAGCCCATGGAACGGGACACAGAGCAATAGCCAGAAGTGGTTCTACCCTACAGGCGGTGATATCCGCAGTTCTGCAGCCATCGCCAGTGACGGGACCATTTACATCTGCAGTTATGATGGAAAGCTGTATGCGCTTGATCCGCTGGGAAACAAACTCTGGGATTATGACGGAGGAGCGGCAACGGAGTCCACGCCGGTGATCGGACCTGATGGGTCCATCTTCTTCGGCAACTACAACGGTAATGTGATTCGCGTTGATTCCGATGGCAACATGATCTGGACACATTCCGGCCCTTCGTTCATCAGCTCGGCAATGTCGATTTCAGATGCTGGTGTGGTCTACGTGGCCATGAATGACGACCTGCGGGCCATCAATCCTGATGGCAGCCTCTACTGGACATATTCAACCGGCGGAGATGTGCGTGCTGCCAGTGCCATCGGCAAGGACGGCACGATCTACTTCGGCAGCAATGACAATCACCTGTACGCACTGCGTCCGGATGGCAGCCTCAAGTGGAAATATGATTCCAACGGAGTCATCCAGACTATTCCTGCCATTGCGCCCGACGGACGGATCATCATTGGGGAATCTTTGGGCGACGTAACCGCCCTGAATCAGGATGGAAGCATCAGCTGGTCATATTCCAGCGGGGCGGATCAGATCACTTCCACTCCTGCAGTATCCGCTGACGGAAGAATCTGCATTGGCACCAGTGATCCCGTTGGTGGCCGGCTGTTATGCCTGGATGCTGATGGCAGTTTCCTGTGGGAATACAGCCTCAACGATCCCGTGTGGGGCCCAGCAATGTTTGGAGCTGACGGGATTGCTTATTCCGGTTGCTCAGACAATCTGGTTTACGCCATCAATCCTGACGGCACCCTCAACTGGAGCTTCAACACGGGTGGTTTCATGCAGGAGTCAGGCCCGGTGATCGGCCCGGACGGAACTGTGTACATCGGCACCTTCAACAACAGGCTGTACGCCATTGGGGACTAGAGCCTGGCGAGGAGCTGGGAGCTCGGTTGTCGGGAGTAGTGGGCAGTTGTCAGTGGTCAGTTGTCTGTGGTCAGACGGAGCTGCGTTGCGGAGGTGAGGCAACGAGGCGCGCAGTCGCGCGAGGGACATCGTGCTCGCCAGTCTGGTTTTGTTGACGCTGAGGCGCTGAGCATGAAGAGAGGCGCTGAGAAGAAAGGGAATTCATGATGAGATTGGGTAGCGGCGGCGCCTTGCGACGATTACACGCGAGCGGTAACTTCGTGCGCCACGCTTACCGCAAGTTAGGGCATGTTGCCAGATTCATTTCCCATTCTTCGCGACTTCGTGACTTCGTGGTAAATACAACTATAGATTGGTCACGAAGGCACGAAGACACGAAGCATTTCCATCTTGCCAATCCCGCCAGCCGCGCATACTTTGCGGCATTAACTCCAAGTCGCGCGAAGCGCGCGCCGCTACGGTCTGTGGTTCGGCTGCTGGAATCAGCAGCTACGGCCTGCTGCTTCTCATTCTGTTTATGCCCTTGCCAACCAAATCATTGTGCGTCACGCCGAAGGCGTGATTGCGCACCTCCGATCCCTGATCCAGGTTCCCGTTCCCCGAAACCGGAAACCGGATTCCCGAAACCCGATCCGCACTTCCGCCAGAAAAGCGGAAACCGGCCGGATCCATAATCCGACCGGTTCTCTTGGCTGCCGGCACACTTTCCCAAAGCGGCGGTTTCCGGCATGGGGAAGCTTTCGCTTCCTCCGGGCGTGTCGCGCTCCGGTGCCAGGGGGCCGTCAGCCGGCCCGATCCAACTATCCTGCGGGATAACCCGCAAGTCCCCAGACAGGGGACGCCACGGACAGGGCGCAGATGCAGTAATCGCTTTTGCGGTCAGTGCGTGTCCACTCCAGCTTCATTCGGCCCGTCAGGAAAAGACGTCTGACCGAAGCATCACCGCGCCTGCTGTCCGTGATGACGGTGTAAACTGTGCCCCTCCGCTGGATCCGGATGAACCGGAGGCGGGCCACAGGGGGTGATAAGTGCAAGAGGTATGTACATCCTGCAGCCCCACCACCCGGCGGGGAAAGCACAGTGTGCCACCGTCACGTATATTGTTTCCGAACTGTGCCCGCTTACAAAGACACAATTGTGCCCGGGTACTGGGGACACAGTGAAATCCAGGGAACAGGGACCTGGGACCGGGGACCGGGGATCAGGTGTGATGGGGGATGAGGGATGGGGGATGCGCAGATCAGTGAGCGGTCCAGAACATAAGTAACGGTTGAGGCTCAATACATAGGTAACGTTTCAATTGAAACAATTGATCTTTCAAGCAGGCCAAACGCCTGCAGACCGGCGAACTGAATGCTCGCGCTCAATTAGCATTGTGCGACAACAAGTGTCGCACCTCCACCTCCCCCGTCCGGCGCAGTGGCTAGACCTCCGCTGGTCGATCCGGCGATCGACCCTCCTGGTCCGTCGAACCGTTTTGCGAATTCCGAATTTTGTCCGGCTCCGCTGCCGGACCTCCATTCTCCGCTCCCCACTACAACCCAGCTCCTATATCCTTCTCATCCCCCATCCCTCCTTTTATGGTAGAATCTTCGCTCGCGCAGTACTGCGCCGCACCGGGGCACTCCCGTTTCGTGTGAGCAAAGGCAATCAGCGCGCAAAAGGAGGTGATTAGCATGAGTATCGCAGCCAATGACGTGATTCAAGGTCGGATCGCAGAGGTGCGGGACTTCGGAGCCTTTGTCTGGCTGGATGACGGACGCAAGGGCCTGATCCACATCAGTGAGATCAGCGACGACTACGTCAAGGACATCCACAATCTGGTCAAGCCGAACCAGAAGGTCAAGATCAAGGTGTTATCCGTAAAGGAAGACGGCAGGATTGAGCTTTCCCTCAAGCAGGCCGAAAACCAGGAATACACCCGCCCGCCCAAGCAGGAGCGTGAGCATAATCACCTTCCCGCCGTGGAATACCTCGGTGAGCCTCCGCAGTTCAACTTCTATGACGACAACACCCGCGGCATGGAGTTTGACATGATGTTCAAGCGCTTCAAGCGTTCCAGCGAGGAGAACCTGCTGGACAACAAGCGCAACATCGAGCGCAAGCGCAACGGCGGAGACAAGAAGAAGGCGAAGAAGCGCCGCGGCCGGTAAGGCTTCGGGTCAGTCCGGAGATGCAGCCAGGGCATGATGCCCAGCCGCCGGGATGGCGGAATTGGCAGACGCAGGAGACTTAAAATCTCCCGGGGTAACCCGTACCGGTTCGAGTCCGGTTCCCGGCAGGTTCATTTCCGGGGACGCACTGAAGGAAGATGTACAGAATAGCGATGACAGTCGAGATTATCCGCCCCCTTGGGGGCTGATGTTCTGTGCGTCACAACATCAGAATCATCAGGCCCCTCGGATTTCCGGGGGGCTTTTTCATTCAGTCGCGCCGCAGGGCGTGACGTGGAGTAATTGGAAATGTCCAGCAAGCGACAGAGCAGATTCGAGAAGGTTGACACGAGCTACAACTTCCCGGCGATGGAGCAGAGCATCCAGTCCTTCTGGGAGGACCAGCGGATCTTCCAGCAGAGCCTGGAGAAGGATGCTCCGCAGGGCAGCTTCGTGTTCTATGAGGGCCCGCCGACGGCCAACTCCCTGCCGCATCCCGGCCACGTGCTGACGCGCGTGATCAAGGACTGCCTGCCGCGCTTCCGCACCATGCAGGGCTACTACGTGCGGCGCCAGGCCGGCTGGGACACCCATGGCCTGCCCGTCGAGCTGTCCGTCGAGAAGGAACTGATCGAAAGCGGCGAGATGACCGAGAGCGGCCCGCAGGCGATCCTCAACTACGGCATGGAGAAGTTCAACCGCCGCTGCTTCGAGAGCGTGCGCCGCTATGAGGCGGAGTGGGTCAAGCTCTCCAACCGCATCGGCTTCTGGCTGGACTATGACAACGCCTACTTCACTTTCACGAACAAGTATGTCGAGAGCGTCTGGAACCTGCTGAGGCAGATCCACGACCGTGGCCTGATGTACAAGGGCTACAAGATTCAGTGGTACTCCACCCTGGTCGGCACCGGCCTGTCCAGCCACGAGGTGGCGCAGAACTGGCAGACCGTCAAGGACCCGAGCGTGACCGTGCGCGCGCATGTGCCGCGCGGCATGAAGATCGGCGACTTCTCCGCCGGTGACAACACATACCTGCTGCTGTGGACCACCACGCCCTGGACGCTCCTGTCCAACGTGGCGCTCTGCGTGCACCCGGACTACGAATACGTCGTCGTCAGCATGTACAACAAGGCGCGCGAGGTGCAGGAGCACCTGGTGCTGGCCGAGGGACTGCTGGCCAAGAACGGACTGGAGAGCGAGCCCATCGTGGCACGCGTGAAGGGCAGCGAGCTGGCCGGGCTGGCCTATGAGCGCCTGTTCGCCTACGATGTGCCCAACATCCGCCGCTACTCCCCCGGTGAGCTGGAGGAGAGCGGCCTGGCTGCCGCGCCGCAGGGCAATGAAAGTGACAACGAAAGCATCGTGCGCCAGCTGCGCGAGCGCAGCATGAGGAACGGCTGGCATGTGCTGGCCGACACCTATGTAACGCTGGAGGACGGCACCGGCATCGTGCACCTCGCCCCGGCCTTCGGTGAGGATGACTACCGCATCGGCCTGCGCGAGAACCTGCCGATCCTGTGCGCGATGAACTCCGAGGGCCGCGCGGTCGAGGGCGTCAGGCTCGGGCCGGGCAAGTGGTTCAAGGACATCGACCCGGACGTGATCACGGACCTCAAGAAGCGCGGGCTGCTGTTCAAGAGCCAGAAGTACGAGCACAACTACCCGCACTGCTACCGCACGGATGCGCCGCTGATGAGCTACCCGCTGGACAGCTGGTTCATCCGCATGCCCGAGCTGCAGCAGGAGCTGATTGACAACAACCAGAAGATCAAGTGGCAGCCGGAGCACATCCGCGACGGCCGCTTCGGCAACTGGCTGGAGGACGTGAAGGACTGGTCGCTGTCGCGCGACCGCTTCTGGGGCACGCCGCTGCCGGTCTGGACCTGCAGCTCCTGCGGGCACCAGGAATGCCTCGGCAGCTATGCCGAGCTGCAGGAGCGCTGCCCGGACAAGTTTGCCAACGTGACCGATGTCTACGACCAGTCGCAGTTCAACCCGCACCGGCCGTACATCGACGACTTCAAATGGGACTGCGCTGAGTGCGGCAAGGGAACGAAGGAGCGCGAGCGCTACATCCTCGACCCCTGGTTCGACGCCGGCAGCATGCCCTTTGCGCAGATCCACTACCCCTTCGAGAACCGTGAGCTGATCGATGGCGACGGACAGCACCGCCAGTTCCCGGCGGACTTCATCTCCGAGGCCGTCGACCAGACGCGCGGCTGGTTCTACACGCTGCATGCGATCTCGACGATCATCAAGGGCGAGCCCAGCTACAAGTCCTGCCTCGTGCTCGGCCACATCCTCGACGAGAAGGGCCAGAAGATGAGCAAGCGGCTTGGCAACGTGGTGGATCCCTGGAAGGTGATCAACAGCCACGGTGCCGATGCCTTCCGCTGGTACTTCTACTCCAGTGGCAACCTGTTCAGCGGTGCGCGCTTCAGTGACAGCGGCGTGGTGGAGAGCCTGCAGCGCTTCATCATCCCGCTGTGGAACGTGTACAGCTTCTTCACTATCTACGCCAACATCGACGAATACGACCCGAATGAGCACAGCGTGCCCTGGGAGGAGCTGTCCGACCTCGACCGCTGGATCACGATCAAGCTCAACCGCTGCATTGACAACGTCACGCGCCACCTTGACAACCTGGAGCTGACCCAGGCTGCGGCGCAGTTTGAGGAGCTGGTGGAGGCCACCACCAACTGGTACGTGCGCCGCAGCCGGCGCCGCTTCTGGCAGGGCGAGAAGAACACCGAGAAGTGGGCCGCCTACCAGACGCTGTACAACCTGCTTTGCACCCTGAGCCGCGCAGTCGCGCCCTTCACGCCATTCCTGGCAGAGGAGCTGTACCAGAAGCTGGTGCTGCCCTTCAATGACGACGCGCCCCAGAGCGTGCACCTCGACAGCTATCCCGTGGCCGACATGGAGCTGGCTGACGACGAGCTGGAGTTCAGCATGGACCAGGTGCGCCGCAGTGTCAGCCTCGGGCATGCCGCCCGCAAGGCCAGTGGGGTGCGAGTGCGCCAGCCGCTCAGCCGCGCCACGCTGATCACGCACGACGAGGACCTCAAGCCGGCGATCGAGCGCTACCTGGGCATCATGCATGAGGAGCTCAACATCAAGCAGCTGGAGTGGGCCGAGGATGAGACGGAGTACGTCTCCTACAGCTACAAGCCTGCCTTCCGCCAGCTCGGGCCCCTGTTC
The DNA here is from genome assembly GCA_020440645.1 of bacterium. Lineage (GTDB taxonomy): Bacteria > 4484-113 > 4484-113 > 4484-113 > JAFGCY01 > JAHEFU01. The sequence goes on from JAGRNR010000070.1 coordinate 15,151, forward strand.
GGCAAGTCCGCCAAGGATGTCGCCAACTGGATCGCCGGCAATGCGGCGGAGATCACCGCGCAGCTCGAGGCGCACCGTGACTTCCCGCGGGAAGCGCTGGACCGCAGCGGGCAGATGCTCAACTGGGTCGAGTTCGAGCTTGGCGGCGAGACCTTCGTGATTGACGAGAGCTGCTTCGAGGTGCACCTCGAGCAGAAGCCGGACACGGTCTGCGAGCGCGATGGCAACCTGCTTCTGGTGCTGGACACACAGATCAGCGATGAGCTGCGCAAGGAGGGCCTCGCGCGCGAGGTTGTCAACCGCCTGCAGGGCCAGCGCAAGACGCTCGACCTGGACTACCAGGACCGCATAAAGGTGGTGTACAGCTCCACGGATGAAGTGGCGGCGGCGCTTGAGGTGCACCGCGACTACGTGATGCAGGAGACCCTGGCTGACAGCCTCGAGCGCGGCGAGCCGGCCGGTACGGCACTGGAGACCGAGGTGGACGGGATGGACTTCCGCTACTCGGTCAGCCGCAGCTGAGCCGTGGCCTGATCGAACGCCTGAGGGCGGCTCTCCGTTATACTGCGCATGGTGCGGGATTACAGCACAATGCAGCCCGGCGGTGAGTTCAGCGCTCGCCTGCGCTTCGTGCGCCAGCTGCGCACGGTGCTGCTGGGCCTCCCCGCGCTGTGGCTGCTGGTGGCCCTGCCGCTGTGGCTGGCCAACCGGCACCGCCTGCATGGCGTGCGGACCCTGGCCCCGGCGGAGATGCGCCTGGCGATGCCCGAGACCGACTACCAGATCGCCAGCTCCAGCTTCTACAGTCCCTACGGCTCCTTCACGACCAGTGAAACTGATCCCCGGCTGTCAGGCGGCCCGCTGCGGGTAATGGGGCGTGGACTGGTCAGGCTGGACGCGAACGGCAGCGTGGCATGGGAAGTACCGCTCTCGGGCAACCTGCGGCTGGCAACGGCCTGGGGCGGCTCAGACAGTATCAGGGTGCTAGGCTTTGACCCGGCGACGGGCGACTGCACGGTCAGCGCTATCAGCGCTGGCGGTGAACTGCTTTGGCAACTTCCGCTGCAGACCCCGCTGGACAGCCTGGCGAGCGTCGGTCCGGATGGCACCTTAGCGGTCTGCGGAGAGTCCGGCAATGTGGCCTGGATCAGTGCCGATGGCAAGGCCCTGCGTCGCTTCCAGCTGGACACCGACATGCGCCATACACAGCCGCTGCCGGACGCTGGACGCTTCATGGTGGAAGGCGGAACGGGCCGGCTGCGCTGCTGGACGGCCGCCTTTGAACCGGACTGGGAGTACACGCCGGACGATGGCACACAGATTCTGTTTGCGGCCACCGCTGGCCAGCGCATCATTGCACGGGACAGGCTGATGCGCCTGCACTGCCTTGACGGAAATGGCAATGTGGCCTGGAAGGACAGCCTGCCACCGACGATTGCGGATGCCTATGGCACGCAGTCCAGCAATTTCCATGCCGAGGAAATCGATGGATTCACAATCCTGTTCTTCAACACCAGCGACTGGATGGTCATTTCGGCTCTGGGCGAGCGCCTGTGGCACGGACAGGGATACCCGTACTTCGGCTATCCGGGTGACGTGAGTGCATCGGAAAACTTCATCAGCGGGCCGGATGGCCGGCGTGTGTTCAAGGCCGGCACCGAGAGCGTGTACTGCGTTGACAGCCAGTGGCGTGAGCTGTGGAGCCTGAACTGCGGTCCCTCCGGGGAGGTTGTCAGTTCCGATGACGAGCGGCTGGTGGTGCATGTGCGCGACCATGAGCTGATCTCGGTGGACTGGGACGGCAATGAGCAGTGGAGCTACGAGCTCGGCAGCCGCTTCGGCCTGATGCGCGTC
>JAGRNR010000071.1:0-16710 GCA_020440645.1 bacterium
CGATGATATACAATAGTTCAATTAAAACGTTACCTATGTATTGAGCCTCAACCGTTACCTATGTTCTGAACCGTACGAGCATGTTCTCATTGCTCACTCTTCATTGCTCATTGCTTGCCATACCCCATGGCACGGCTTCGCAGTGCCTCCAATGGTGCAGCTGCGCAGCACCTCCGTTGCCTTATACTGCAACGGGCACAGGGTAAGGACGGACCGGAATGAAATACGACCTGAATGAAAGCATTGCCATCCTTGAGCGCACGCCTGCCGTGCTGCGCAGCCTGCTTGCCGGCTTGCCGGACTGCTGGGTGCTGGCCACGGAAGGCGGGGAAAGCTGGAGCGCTTACGACATACTCGGGCATCTGATCCACGGCGAACAGACCGACTGGATTGAGCGTACACAGCGCATCCTCGAGCATGGTGAGGCAAAACCGTTTGATCCCTTTGACCGCTTCGCCCAGTTTGAGGAATCACGGGGCAAATCGCTTTCGCAGCTGCTGGACGAATTCGCGAATCTGCGGGCGGCGAACATTGCCAGCCTGAGGGAAATGGCAATCGGTGGCGGGCAACTGGACCTGAAGGGCAGCCACCCTGCCCTCGGTACGGTCACTCTTTCACAGCTGCTGGCAACCTGGACCGTGCATGACCTCGGCCACATCTACCAGATCGTGCGCACGATGGCCGCGCAGTACAAGCAGGAAGTCGGCCCCTGGGTGCAGTACCTGCGGGTGCTGCAGGAGAGTAAGAAGCAATGAGCAATGAAGATTGAGCAATGATTCAATCCACCGACCCAGTCCATGGGCTCATTGCTCATTACTCAATAATCATTGCTCTTTCCCCGGCCCTTCCATGCCCGACAATCTACTGCGATCTTGTTGTACGAATCATTCCAGCCGGCGGAACTAGCCGCGCGCTGGGCCGGCAACAGTGTCCCGCGCCGCGTGCCATCGCTTTGGCTGCGTGAACCCGGTCCTGCCGGACATCCCGCCGTGCGCTGGTTTGCCAATGACCTGCAATCACCCGCGGCAGTGATGCGCATCGACAGCGCGGAGATTATGCTGCTTGGTCCGGCGTATGCTGCTCGTGCAGCGTTTTGCGACCTGCTTGACGGCCGCCTGACAGGCGCTCCCTGGCCGGACAGTACCTGCGAGGCTGTCTGGCGGCAACGTGGCGGACGGATCATCGAGCTGGGCCGGGTGACGAGGCGCAGCCTGGCAATCGCACGCGAACTGGGTTTTCGCGATCCGCCCGGGGAAGCCCAGCCCCACTACGAGGCACATGCCTGGTACATCACCGGACGGCCGCGCTTCAGTGGCCGGATACGGCACCAGTGCCGGGTGGCCCGGGGCACGGAGCTACTGCCGCTGTTTGAGCCTGATCCCACTGATCCGCGTGACCCGGACTACATCCGCAGCTGCCTTGAGGCTGGTCCAAGCTTCGTCTGTGAGGAGCAGGGCCAGCCTGTCAGCTGGAGCCTGACGAACCTCGGCGGTGCGATGGCACGGATCTTCACGCCTCCACAGCATCGCGGGAAGGGCTATGCATCGAGCCTGGCCGCTTTGCAGGTTGACTGCATGCTTGCCATGCAGGGTCTGGCCGTGGCAAGTGTGCGGGTTGACAACATCGGCAGTTACCGGATTTTTGAGGGTCTCGGGGCGCGGCATATCCGCGGGCCGCTGACCTGGAGCAGGCTGCTACTGCCCGACTGAGCGGGCGGAAGCAAGCTGGAAATATCCCCAAAAAGGCAAGAAAAAATTGTTCCTATCGCGGGCACTGTGAATATATATTCATTGCTTCTGTTTTGGGATTCTTCCCCGGTAGGAAGCCATGAACAAGCTGATGCTGGCTTTTGTTGCGTCGGTCCTGTTGTTTGCCACAAGCAGTGCGCAGGCAGCATATTCTGTCAATGGTTCCGCAGGCAGCTTCGCCGCCCAGGTGATGCAGCAGGGCCAGCCGCTTTCCGAGCGTGAGATTGACCCGAAGACCTACGTGGTCTACGTCACCAAGACGGGCAAGAAGTACCACCTCGACGGTTGCCAGTACCTGCGCCAGAGCAAGATCAAGACCACGCTGGCCGAGGCACGCAAGGCCTATGACCCCTGCAAGGTCTGCAAGCCGCCGCAGTAATTGGCAAGAACGCTTTTCCTCATTGCGCTGCTGGCCTGCCTGGCGGGCACGACGCTGGCCGCTGAGCGACCGCAGGCTCCTGTTGAATCCCTGCAGGGGCTGCCCCTGTATGAGATTGCCAGAGTGGTGGACGGCGACACAATCAAGGTGCTGATTGAGGGCAAAGCTGTGTCCGTGCGCATCATCGGGCTGGATACGCCGGAGACCGTGCATCCCGCGAAGCCCGTTGAATATTTCGGCAGGGAAGCTACACAGCGCGCCCGGGAACTGCTGGACGGGCATTCGGTGTACCTGTTGCCAGACCAGGGGGATGAGCTGCAAAAGGACCGCTATGGCAGGCTGCTGGCCCATGTCTGGCGGGATGACGGCCTGCTGTTCGCCTTCGAGATGATTGTCGATGGCTATGCATTTGACTATCCGAAGTACCCCTTCCGTGAGGACTACATGGAGCTCTACGCCGAGGCGGAAGAGTATGCGCGTGACAATGGTTTAGGATTGTGGAGTGGGGATAATATGCAGGAAGCGGAAAGCAGAAGCAGGGATGGGGTAATACCCCATCCCCGGCGGGGGTATTACCCCCGCCCTACTTCCATGCTTCATTGTAGATGTTGCCAGGCTTACAGCCTGGCCTCCGAGCCGAGCTGGCGCTCGACCTCCGAGCCCGGCTGAAGCCGGACCTCCGATTGCCGAAACCCGAAACCGGGAACCCGAGCCCGTTGTGCGACCTGCGTCGCAGCTCGGTTGTCAGAATAAATTCTGACCTCCCAGCCAGGCTTACAGCCTGGCCTCCGAGCCGAGCTGGCGCTCGACCGCCAATGGTGCAGCTTCGCAGCACCTCCGATGGGATGATTCACCACGAAGCCATGAAGGACACGAAGTTTTTAGATGTTCACTAAGATTGGCTTCGTGCGCTGGATTGCCACTTTGTGAACTCTGTGCCCTTTGTGGTAAATCAAACAGTTGTGCGACTTGCGCCGCACCTCCGATGGTGCAGCTTCGCAGCACCTCCGATTGCCGAAACCCGAAACCGGGAACCCGAGCCCGGCTGAAGCCGGACCTCCGTTACTCCTCGCGGCGGCGGGCCACCTTGTTGTCAATCTCGATGCGCATGCGGGCCTCCAGTGCGTTGACGGTGGTGATGTCCGCCAGCTTGCCATCGAAGTAGCCCTCCACCGTGATGGTGTTGTTCTCCATCTCCTGGCCGCCGACCACCACGAGGTAGGGCACCTTGTGGGTCTTGCCGCCGCGGATCTTCTTGCCGAGCTTCTCCGAGCTGTCGTCCACCGTTGCCAGCAGACCGCTGCGGCGCAGCTCATCACAGACCTTGTGCGCGTAGTCATTCTGCGCGTCAGTGATCGGCAGCACGCGCACCTGCTCCGGTGCCAGCCACAGCGGGAAGGCCCCGCCGAACTCCTCGATCAGCAGGCCGAAGAAGCGCTCGAAGGAACCGAGGATCGCGCGGTGGATCATCACCGGGCGCTGGCGCTCGCCGTGGCTGTCAACGTACTCCATGCCGAAGCGCTCAGGCAGGTTGAAGTCCAGCTGGATCGTGGAACCCTGCCAGTTGCGCCCGAGGCTGTCGCTGACGACGAAGTCGATCTTCGGCCCGTAGAAGGCCGCATCACCCTCCTCGACGTAGTACTTGCCCGGCGCACGCTTCTCCAGCACCTTGCGCAGCCCGGCCTCGGCCATCTCCCAGACCTCGTCCGAGCCCATGCTCTTCTCGCCGCGGGTCTTGAGCGCGACGTGGTAGTTGAAGCCGAAGGTGTCCCAGATATGGCAGCAGAAGTCGAACACGCCCTCGATCTCCGCCTCGTACTGCTCCGGGGTGCAGAAGATGTGGGCATCATCCTGCGTGAAGGAACGCACGCGCAGCAGGCCGTGCAGCACGCCCTGGCGCTCGTAGCGGTAGACCGTGCCGAACTCGAAGAAGCGCACCGGCATGTCGCGGTAGCTCTTGGTGCCGACGTTGTAGAGCATGATGTGGCCGGGGCAGTTCATCGGCTTGAGGCCGTAGTTGCCGAGGCCCTCGTTGCCACTTTCGTTGTCACCGCCGATCATCCCGCTTTCCAGTTCATCCAGCGAGTAGACCATGAACATCGCATCGCGGTAGTTCTGCAGGTGGCCGCTGGTATGCCAGGCATCCGTCTTGAGGATGTGGGGCGTGTTGAGCGGCTGGTAGACCTTGTCAACATGGCCGTAGCCGCCACCTTCGTGCAGGCTCCACATCCAGTTCTTCAGCGACTGCAGGATATGCGCGCCGGGCGGCAGGTAGAACGGCAGGCCGGGGCCGGCCAGCTCGGGGAAGTCAACCAGCCCGAGCTCCTTGCCGAGCACGCGGTGGTCGCGCTTCTTGGCCTCCTCGAGGCGGTGCAGGTAGCCCTTCAGCTCATCCTTGCTCTCCCAGGCCGTGCCGTAGATGCGCTGCAGGCGTTCACGCTTCTCATCGCCGCGCCAGTAGCTGCCGGAGCTGTGCATCAGTTTGAAATGCTTGATTTCGCCGGTGTGCTCCACATGTGGTCCGGCGCAGAGGTCGATGAAGTCGCCATCCTGGTAGAGCGTGATCTTACCGTCCTCCAGAGTTTCGACATGCTCGGCCTTGAGCTTCTCGCCCATGTCCTGGAAGCGCTTGAGCGCATCCGCCTTGGAAACCGGGATGCAGACGAACTCCGCCTTCTTCTGGCGCAGCTCCTCCATCTTCTTCTCGATCGCGCGCAGGTCATCCTCGTTGAAGGTGCGCTCGGTGTCGAAGTCGTAGTAGAAGCCGTCCTCGATCGGCGGGCCGAAGGCCAGCTTCGTGCCGGGGAACAGGGCCTGCACGGCTTCGGCCATCAGGTGGGCGGCCGAATGGCGGATGCGGTAGAGCCGCTCGTCCTTCTCACTGCGTTCAGTACTCTTTGCCACGATAGGCATAGCAATCTCTCCTGGGCGGCGGCAAATACGACATGCCGCGCGCGCAAACATGTTAATGGATGGGTTGCGAGGATTTGGGAGCTGGGTTGTAGGGTGTAGCAGAAAATTGAGTTGGTTGTGCGAAAGAGTCTGCTCCCCACTACAACCGAGATCCTACAACCTAAGCGCGAGCGGTTCCATCGCCGCGGGTAGCGGCGAACTGGATCACACTCCTCTGTCGGCAGGATGCCATGGCAGGGAATTATACCCGCGAAGGCCAGACTTGAGTCTGGCCAGGGGAGCAGGGACCTGGGATCAGGGAACAGGTTGCTGGTTGCAGGAAGCAGAAGGCGGGGCGGGCAGTGCACAGTCCACCCGCCCCACTGGTTGGAGGTGAATAGCTATTGAACGCAGATCAGCACGGTTGCGGTTGACACGAGGCCGTGGGAATCCGTCACACGCAGGATCGCCAGGTAATGCGCAGCCTCAGTGTAGGTATGGCTGAACTGGGCCGATCCCATCTCCTGCCAGTCCAGCGGGCCGTCCTTGCCGTCGAAGTCCATTTCATACTTCACGATGTTGTCATTCGGGTCGCTGCTGTCCGAGGCGTCGAACAGCACTTCCATCGGGGCCTGACCGCTGTAGGCCTGGGCCTTGATCACGGCTTGCGGCGGGTAGTTGATCACCCCGTCGAGGCTGATGCTGCCGATGCTGATGCCAGGCTGGGTATGGTCGCAGACCATCTGCTGGGCCGGGGTCTGGAACTGTCCACCGGCGTAGACATCCCCATAGTTGGCAATTACCATCACGGTGCTGTCAATCCGGCAGGGGATGTGGGCCTTGCCTGATGCATCCGTATAGCCGGAGCTGCTGCCACTGTAGTCAACGCCCTCCACTTCCACGAATGCGCCTTCAATGGGTTGCTGCTCCGTGTCCACCACGAGCACTTCGATGCAGGTGGTGATCAGCGGCCGGTCGCAGTTCCAGGTGGAGAAGTGCGTCAATTCCCCGCTGTAGCTTGCGCCGCCGGGATCTTTCGTGAGGATGCCTTCCTCCACCCACATGCCTGTGGACTCATCAAAGGAGTAGAGCGGCATCGTGTCCGGCGCGTCGGCCAGCTGCTCGGGCTGGATCGGGAAACTCACCGGGGCGGCGCTGCCGGGTGTCAGGTTCGCCTGCCCACCGATGCCGTCGTCAATGAACACCTCGACCATCCCGAAGCTTTCCAGCATCGCAATCGAATCGTCAAGCTGGCGGGCGCAGAAATCACCCGGCGCGGCATCCATTTGCGCCTCGTCCGTCGGGTCTATGTAGGAGAACTGCACGCTTACACTGCCAGCAAGCGGATGGCCGAGGCTGTCGACGAGGCTGTCCGCCGGGATCTGCAGGCTGCTTTGCGCCGTGCCCAGCACGAATCCGCCCGCTGCCGCATCAATCGTCTGGCCGGGGGCGCGCATGAGCATTTCGATGCGCTGCTCACGGGTCGTCCCCGCCACCACTGCATACACCGCCGTGTTGTCGCGGAAGCCATCGGCACTGACCTGGATCGCAAGCCGTGCCGCCGGTTCAAGCCCGCTGAAGCTGAAGCGGCCATCCAGCCCCGTCTGCACGGGGTCCTGACCTTCAAGCGTGACAGTCGCCAGCAGCGGGGACTGGTCCACTCCGCTGACAACCGTGCCCGTGATGCTGCCGGTCTGCACCACCTCCACATCCTCGATGATGTCGATGATGCCGTTCCCGGGGTACAGCGCGACGGATTCCTCGTTGTCAAAAGCGAGGGGCACGATGCGGTACTGCATCCCACCGCAGGGATCGGGCAACTGGTACTTCAGGCTGGCTCCCTCCCGCTGGCTACGGGAGATGATGTCCAGTGTCTGCCAGCTGTCAGCATCTCCCGGGGTGTGAGTACCCTGCACTGAGTAGTTGAACACCGAGCAGCCGAAGTTCGTGCCGATCGGCGTGATGTCCGCCAGCGAGATGATGCCGTTGTTGTCACCATCGACCCAGAACGGGAATCCCGGCAGGCTGTCATCGCGGCCGAGGAAGGTGCCAAGGGGTGTGAGGTCGGAAATTCCGACTTCGCCGTTCATGTCGTAGTCGGCTGTGAAGTAGCAGTTCCAGCGCAGGTAGGCCAGGCTGTCCTGCTCCTCGAAGTTCAGCTCGGCATACGGGAAGGCAAAGCGGCCCGGCGCACGGGCGGCACTGCGCTGTGGCCAGGCCTCGCGCAGCACCCGGGCGAGCTCCCGGCGCAGCTCCTCGAAGCTGTCCGGGTCAGCATCGGCGGGCACAGGCATCGCCTCCAGTTCCGCCAGGACCAGCTCAAGTGACTGCCCAGCCGCCTGGTCCGAACCAGGGGCATGCGAACCGCCGCCACAGGCGGCACTGAATGCAAATGCCAGCAGCAGCGTGATTGCCAGTGCCAGCATGGAAATGGTGCCGCGCAATCCAGCACCGGTGTTTCCCAACTTCCTGTCCATGATAGTCCTCCCGTTGTATGGAGAAGGCCCGTTATTGAGATGGTAGCCGGGTCAGCGCGCGCGGCACAGGAACACTAGCGGGGAGAAATAGGGGGGACACATGGCAGGGCCGGTCTGCTTCAGCTGTCTGTCTGGCTCATAGAGCGCAGCCTGCCACGCCAGAATTCGAAGCGGGCCAGCACATCGTCCGGCTGCCAGGCCACACTGCACTGCCCCGGGACAGTGAAGCCATTGGCAGTGAAATCCGCGCTGCTGTCCATCCCGAACTCCAGCTGAGCGGAACTGCCGTCATCCTCGTTGCGCAGCCGCTTCATGCGCAGCCGCAGCACGCGTCCGTTGCCATCCAGCATGAAGCGCAGCTCGAAGTCATACTTGTCAATAGCCAGCCGGCAGCGGATCTCGTTGTCATTATCCGCCTCCCACTGCACCCCGTGCTGCGGCAACAGCATGCCCGGCAGCCAGATCATCTCCGCCGCCATCCGCCCCGCCGCGCTTTCACTGATGGCATCACCTTCCGCGCTTGCCATAGGGTACAGCCCGTACATGCGCCAGCACATGCGGCCTTCACCGGCGTAGTAAATGTCATACCCTCTGAAGCCGACAGCACCCATCTGCATGCGGGCTTCCCAGAGCAGGCCATGGCCATGGCGGATCGACTCGGTGGAAGTGAACGGGAACCAGGGCTGGCCCGCCCTGATCAGCATCTCACCATCGATTGCCAGGATTGCGCCGTCGTAAATCTCAGTGCCTTCCGCGATTGCATGGCGGAAGTAGCGGCAGACCGGTTCCGGCAGGCCGTCCAGCATCTGCTCGCGGAAGCGTTCACCAGCCGGTTGTGGTACAAGATTGCTGCGCGCCTGGCGCAGGCGTTCCCGGTCCAGCCGCGCACCAGTGGCAACCACTGCGGTCCACACTACATTGGCAAGGCAGATTAGCAGCAACACGACCGCCAGCCAGATGGGCATCTCAGCCCTCCCTGCGCTGCAGGCCGGCCGCCACCAGCCGGGCCAGCGCGATGCTGCAGACGCGGTTGCTGACCTCATCAGCCCGGCTGCCGACGATCACCGGGAATGGCCCGCCCATCACCAGCCCGCCCCAGGGCTTGCCGGTGTAGATCACCGCCAGCTTGACGGAGATGTTGCAGGCCTCGAGGTTGGGGGTGACGATGATATCGGCCCGTCCGGCCACCGGGCTGTGGATGCCCTTGCGCATCGCGGCCGGGGCACTGAGCGCCACATCCATCCCGAACGGTCCGTCGACAACGGCATCCGGCCAGAGACCCTCCTCGCGGTGCAGGCGCACGATCTCCGCCCCATCGCGGATCGCGGGGATGTTCTGGCCCTTGTCCTCCATCCCGGCCGCCAGCATCACATGTGGCCGGCGGTGCCCGAGCGCATGGAACATCGCAAGCGCATTCTTCAGCATCCCCATCTTGCCGTGGATGTCAGGCGCGACATTCAGGCCGCCATCGGTGAGGCCGATCAGCCTTCCGCTGATTTCGTCCTCGAACACCGCGCAATGGCTGAGGAAGGGCTTCTCCTCATGTGGCAGGGTACCAAGCACCCCGCGCAGCAGGGCCGCGGTGTCGCACTTGCCCTTCACGAGCACGCTGCCTGGACGGCGCTGCACCTCAGCGATCGAATCCGCCACGATGTCCGTGCTGTCAACGATCTCAACTTCGTTGATCGGTACCCCGGCCTCGGCCAGGTGCTCCTCAATGTCAGCCCGCACGCCAACCAGCACGAAGCCGGTGAAACCCTGTGAGTGGGAGATGGACACGGTCTCCGCCACCTCATGGCTGGCCGCGCCGGCCACCACGAAGCCCAGCGGCGGACAGTCAGCCGCACGGCGGATCAGTTCGTCAAAGCCGTGCGGCGGAGCTTCCTCAGGTGTCGGGATCTCGCTGTAGGCAAAGGCGGTCTCGCTCCCCTCGATCACACTGGCAACGCCATCCGCCAGGGCCTGCAGTTCCGCCTCGCCGGGGTAGCTGTACACCGGGGCAATCCAGCTGATGCGCTCACGCAGGTCGTTGAGGAAGCGCGTGCTGTGCATCATCGCACCGGTGATGACAACGGCATCCGGGCGCTGCCCGAGTGAGCCGGCGTAGGCAGCGACATACTTCGCACTCTGGAACAGCATTGCGTCATAGCTGCGCAGGGCCGCGTTGTCACCTTCCTCCAGCCTGCGCTCAATGGCGCGGAAGTCGCCGGTGCCGGTATAGCCTGCCATGCCGCTGTAGCGGGAAAGCGTGCGGCGCAGGGCATTGTGGTCCGTATGCTGCTCCGCCAGCTGCAGCAGGCCTTCGATCGGCAGACTGCCGGCACGCGAGACGCTGAAGGGCCCTTCGCCAAGCTGGGCATCGTTGACATCTATCACGCGTCCCCGCCGCACGGAGCAGATGCTCACCCCGCTGCCGAAATGCGCCACCACGAGCTGCAGCTGGTGCAGCGGGCGCTTGAGTCTTTCCGCAACCTGCACCGCGACGTAATGGACGTTCAGCGCATGGTGCCGGCCGCGGCGGGTGATGCCCGGTACCCCGCTCAGGCGGGCTTCATCACAGAGGGTATCCACGCTGACCGGGTCCACCACGTAGACCGGCGTCTCCAGCCCGTCCTCCTGCAGCATCTCCACGGCGCACAGTGCGCTCAGGCTTGACGGGTGCTCGCCGAAGCGGCAGGACCGCAGGTCATCGAGCATCGCCTCATCCACCCGGATCACGCCGCGGCGTGACAGCGGCTTCATCATGCCGCCCCGTGCGGCAACCGCGCTGAGGTTGCCAGGCTCAACACCATGCTCCGCCAGGAAGCGGCGCAGGTGTTCACGGCGCAGCGGCAGCTGGTCCAGCAGCGGCAACCAGGCCTGGTCGTCATCCAGGGGCAGGTTGGCCTCATGCCGCAGTTCAGCTCCATCGAACAGTGCAAGCTTGCTGCTTGACGCGCCGAGGTTGACGACGAGTAACAGTGGTGCCTCCATACCGGCTGAGTTTAGCACCGGGGCGGCATGCCCGCGCTGCTGCAAGCAACTTGCAACCCGGTCTCAGCATGCTGCCAGGAGAGCGTTTCGGTGAATGTTCCTAAAAGGAATGGTTATATTCCGGTAGCCAGACTTCAAAGCTGATTAATGTATGCTCCAGCTGCCCTGGCAGGGTTATGCTCTCCCAAATGAGCTACGCGGGCGATGCCTCCTCGTATGAGAAGACGAAGAAGTGCAGGATGATGCTGGCAATGGTGATGTTGCTGGGCATCCTCGCGTCCATGGCCAGCACCGCACTGATCCATGCCTGGGAACGGGAACGGGCTGAGAACAAGCTGAGGTCGGAGAGCACGGAGGTCAGCAAGGAACTCCAGGCTGAACTCCTGCGCCGGGTTGACATCCTGTACGCGGTACGCAGCTTTTACGAAAGCTCCAACTTCGTGGACCGGGAGGAATTCAACAAGTTCTGCAGCCACCTGATCACGGAGTACCCTGACCTGACCGCCATCGAATGGGTGCCATTGGTCAACGGCAACTCAGTTGAATCCATGGTCCAGCTGGCAAGGGAAGATGGCCTGGCCGATTTCCACTTCAAGCGGATCGTCGATGGCAGGATCCTGCCGGACCTGCAGCGTGAAAACTACCTGCCTGTGTACTACGCCGTGCCGCAGGATGAGAACAGGGCTATCCTTGGCTACAACATTGCCAGTGATCCAAACCGGATCGAGATGATCCGGCAATCAGCGGAGCGGAACATTCCTCTCAGCACAGGCCGGATAGACATCGTGCAGGATGACCGGGTGTCGAGCACCGCAATCGTGATCCTGCCCATCTACCGCAGTGCTGCCAGCGAGCTGGCACCGGAGCTGCGCGCTGACAACCTCACTGGATTCGTCCAGCTGCTGGTCTCGATCGATGACCTGGCGCTCAGTGTTCACCGTGATTCAGATGTGGCCAGCATGAAGTTCTCGCTAAGTGACATCACCCCAGGCAGTACGCCCGGTGAACTCTGGCGATCGGCACAGGCCGGCGGAACCGTTGAATTCGGCGGCAGGGACTTTGATTTCGCGGGCCGCCAATGGCATATCGGATTCTGGCCTTCAAGCCAGGCATGGAGTTCCGCCTCGACCGGGCTGGCTCCGCTTGTGGCTTCCGCGATCATGCTGTTGAGCCTGCTGCTGGCTGCTTACATCCATGGCATCCAGAACCGGGCACAGGAAATCGAAAACCTGGTGGAGCAGCGCACCGCCCGCCTGCTTCACGCCCAGCAGGAGCTGCTCATTGAGAAGCAGCGTACCGAGGAAGTGGCATCCATCCCACGGGCCAATCCATTCCCGTTGCTTCACTGCAACCGCCGCGGAGAACTGCTGTTTGCCAACGCCGCAGCCCGCAAGTTCCTCGAGATAACCGAACTGGAGGGCACAAAGGTCTGCCAGTTACTTGATATCTCCGAGGACCTGGATTTCGATGAGCTGATTGATGGCGGCATCGGTGTGGAGATCCACAGCTTTCTGCATGACCGCCACTTCAACTTCCTGCTGATCGGCGTGCCTGAACAGGACTGCCTGAACATCTACAGCTATGACACCACTGCCCACAATGACATGGAGCAGCAGCTGCATATCGCCGTACGGGAGGCGGAGGCAGCAAACATCGCCAAGAGCCAGTTCCTTGCCAACATGAGCCACGAGATCCGCACTCCGATGAACGGCATCATCGGCATGGCCAGCCTGTTGAAGGAATCGAAGCTGGACAGCGAACAGCTGGAGTACATCGAACTGCTGAACAGCAGCGCGGGCTTCCTGCTGCAGATCATCAATGACATCCTCGACCTGTCAAAGATCGAGGCCGGCAAGCTGGAACTGGATCCACACGAATTCAGCCTGCGCAGCTGCGTGCGGGACGTTGTCAACCTGATTGGGCTGCGGGCCGCCTCCAATCCGCGGCTGCGCGTGGAGAAGATGCTTGACTGTGCAATCCCCGACATGCTTGTCGGGGACGCCGGCCGCCTGCGCCAGGTGATGATCAACCTGCTTGGCAACGCCGTCAAGTTCACCGAGTCCGGTTTCGTTCGCCTCAGTATCATGCCGGTCAAGCGCACGGACAGCAGCATTGAGCTTGCGTTCCGCATTTCGGACACCGGGATCGGGCTGACCGAGGAACAGATCACCCGCTTGTTCCAGCCTTTCAGCCAGGCGGACAGCTCGACCACCCGCAAGTATGGCGGTACCGGACTGGGCCTGACGATCTGCAGCCAGCTGGTGGAACTGATGGGAGGCGGGATCGGCGTGGAAAGTGAGCCAGGCCGTGGATCGACCTTCTGGTTCAACGTAAAGGTCGAAGTGGCACCGGCTGCGGTCGACAAGCCCCAGCCAGTGCTGGCCGGTCGACAGGCGGTACTGCTGTGCCATTCAGACGGGAATGCAGACACGATCATGAACTACTGCCGGGAGCTGAAACTGGTTGTCGAGAGGGTCCGCAACATCGATGACATGCAGCAGCCGGCGGAACTGCTGTTGTGCTGCCTGCCTGGCCCGGGCGAGCCGGAGGTCGGGCTCGGCAAGCTGATTGCTGATGAAGGCTGGCATGCGGGCATGCCACGGCTGCTGATTGTGCCGGAGGATGCCAGGGTGCAAGCCCAGATTCCGGATTCGCAGAACCAGACCGAGGTGATGGGCTGGCCCCGCACGAGACTGGATTTCAGGACCGCAGTCGAGAACATCCTGGCCAGCAATCCGGAGCTCTCCGGTGCGGTTGGTGCGAGCGGACCGGAAGCACGTGTGGATACCGAGCCGAGTGAGATGCGGGTGCTGCTGGTGGAGGATAATGTTGTCAACCGGCGGATCGCATTGCGCCTGTTGGAGCAGCATGGCATGCATGCCGATGTGGCGGAAAACGGCCAGCTGGCCTGCGATGCACATGAAGCTGCTCCATATGACCTGATCCTGATGGACTGCCAGATGCCGGTGATGGATGGCTATGAGGCGACACGTGCGATCCGCGCGCGTGAGGAACTGGAACAGCACGTGCACATCATCGCCATGACGGCCAATGCCCTGTCTGGTGACCGCGAGCGCTGCCTGGAATGCGGCATGGATGACTACATCTCCAAGCCGATTGACAAGGCCCTGCTCAGTGAAAAGCTGCAGTCAGTGGCGCACAGCCTCGCCGAACTGACCAGGGCCTGATCCGGTGCGCAGCCTATAATAGCCCGTCATGCTGCTTGGCACAGAACTTGCCCTGACCGTCCTCAGCCTTGCCCTGATCCTTGTCGCCGCCGAGATATTCACCAATGCGGTTGAGTGGCTCGGCGTGCGCCTGCGGCTGGACAGTGGCGTGGTCGGCAGCATCCTCGCAGCGGTCGGCACGGCAATGCCGGAGACCATCATCCCGGTGGTGGCGATCGCCAAGGACATCGCCAATAACCAGCTGCATACGCCGGAGTCTGAATCGCAGGCGATCGGCATGGGCGCGATCATCGGCGCTCCCTTCATGCTCTCGACACTGGCCTTCTTCATCGTCGGCCTGACCTACTACATCGCCCGGCGCAAGGACAGCCGCCCGACGGAGTTCACCGCCAGCGCCCGGGTGTTCCGCACCGACATCGAGTTCTTCCTTGTGGCCTTCTCGATCGGCATCGGGATGGGCCTCATCAACCATTTCTGGCGCCTGCCCTACTGGATCACAGCCGCCGTCGGCCTATGCACGATCATCCTCTACTTCTACTACGTGATGCAGATGTTCCGGTTGGGTGAGCAGCAGGCTGACAATTCAGTTGAGGATGAGGACAAGGGGCATGATGATGAGCTGCATCCGCTGTGGCTGACGCGCTGGTACCTCGGCCCGAAGACTGAGCCGAAGAAGCGCTTCATCGTGGTCCAGCTCGGACTGGCGCTGATGATGATGTTCTTCGGGGCGCACATGTTCGTCGAGCACCTGAGCCCGCTGGCTCTGGCCTGGGGCATCGACCCGCTGATCCTCGCGCTGCTGATCACCCCGGTTGCCACTGAGCTGCCGGAGAAGTTCAATTCCGTGCTGTGGGTCAACCGCGGCAAGGACACCCTGGCACTTGGCAACATCAGCGGGGCACTGGTGTTCCAGAGCACTTTCCCCGTGGCCATCGGCCTGTGGTTCCTCGACTGGAACCTTGGCCCGACCTCACCAGCCTTCATCGGCAGCGTGCTGGGCATCCTCGGCGCCCTGCTCGTCTACTCCGGCCTGCGCCGCACGGGCAAGGTCAGCCCGAAGCTGCTGCTGGCGGCCGGCAGCCTGTACGTCGTCTACATCGTGATCGTGGCGCTGCACATCAGCGGGATGATCCACCTTGATGTGCCTGACCTGATCAGGCACGGCGGCGCGCACTAGCTGGCAGCGGCAGCCGGGAGTTACCTAGCTCGCCGGCAGGTCGGGCGCACGGTGGCTGTGCATCTCCACCCAGTCGCCATTTTCCTGCAGTGCCTCCATCCCGATTTCGCGGAACAGCCCGCCAGCTCGCTTCGTGTCAGCCGACTTCAGCAGCCTGTCGATCTGCTTGCCACCCTCGCGGAACATGTCACTGGCGCGCTGGTACTGCAGCTGCTCATCCTCATAGGAGACCTTCTCCGTATAGTGCGAGATCAGACCGCCGAGCACGAACAACATTGCCACCAGCAGGATGCAGCGGCTGAGGATATCCCCGGTCAGGCCATCATCAACGCTCGAATGGAAGCACCAGTAATGCACGCCGATCAGGAACAATGAACCCAGCACCGCCAGCGAGAACAGCACGGTGCGCCAGCGCTCCAGCCGGTGGCTGTCGGCTTCACGCTTGCGGGCCCGTCCGGCGTAGAAGTTGCGCTGGGAAGTGACCCAGGCTTCATTGACAAACTGCTGGCAGGCCTGCAGTTTTGCTGCCCCGGCCGGCCTTGACTGCACCTGGCGTTCGTACAGCGGAACCAGCCAGGCCTGCACCGCCCAGCGGATCCAGCGCAGTTCGGACTGGTGCTTGTTGAGGTAGTAGTCATGCACCTCATCCTCCAGCCCGGCGATCTGCCAGTAGTACTGCACGCGCATGCCCTCCGCCAGGGCGCGGTAATTCAGGTAGCGGCTATGGCTGATGCGGCTGTTTCGCAGGCGCAGCAGGGCGAACAGCATCCCGAGGGGG
This sequence comes from bacterium, assembly GCA_020440645.1. Classification (GTDB taxonomy): domain Bacteria; phylum 4484-113; class 4484-113; order 4484-113; family JAFGCY01; genus JAHEFU01. The sequence continues at coordinate 15,613 of JAGRNR010000071.1, forward strand.
AAGCCGACCAGCACGAGTGCGCCCCAGCTGTAGGATGAGAAGGCCTCGTCATACAGCTCAAGGCAGGTGTAGCCGACACCGGACAGGATCAGGAGCATCACGAGGTCACGGATGTGGCGCTTCTTGAACAGCACGGCCAGGCCATCCGCAGCTGAAAATCGCCAGCGCAGCAGGCTCAGAGACTTGTCATCCTCCAGTACCGGCGGGCAGCCCAGCCAGCCTGCCAGGGTCGGCATCCGCGCGCCGACCGGTTCCCACTGCAGGTGGATGTCACGGTTGTAGAGTTCAATGTTGCCAAGGGTCTGGCTGTAGATCCGCTGCTCCTCGCGGTCGTCCCGGTCACGGTCCGGGTACATCCAGCGCACCGGCGGCTCAGGGGCAGCACTGCCCGCCGTGTTTTCGCGCTGTGCGAGGATATGCAGCACCGGGCCGGCACTGGCCGGTTCCTGGATGCTGCCGCGGGTGTCCTCGAGGTCTGCCACGCCGTGCAGCACGATGTTCACGAATTCCGCGGTGCTGCCGGGACCGCGCGAACCCTCGCCATCCCACAGCACGATCCCATAATGGCTGTAGCGCGCGATGTATTCAGCCAAGGCACTGTAGCAGAGCTGGCGCTCACCATGGTCCGTCGGGTCAAGCTGCCGGCTCGACAGCTGCATTGGCAGCTCGAACCAGTGGTCCACCTGACCCAGCAGCTCGTTGAATTCAGCGAGTGCACCCGGATCCGTGAAGTCCCGGCGGTACTCCTCCAGCGGCATCGGCAGCGGTGCCACCACACTGACGCGCTCCATCGAGAGCCCGACGCGTGCTGCGAGGAAGTCGGCACCAATTGCCAATGCAGTCAGCAGCATCACGGGGGAATGGGGATGAGCGTCGAGGATCGCCTGGATCTCCCGACGCAGCACGCGCTCCAGTGCGTCAATGGAATCCGCAGCCAGATAGCGGTGTCCGGAGACACCGATCACGATCGGAACGAGGGCCTGCTCACGGGTGTGATCCGACACCGCATAACAATATCGGTTGGCAGGGATTGCTGCAATGCCGGGAGTTGGCAATCCGGCCCAGAAAACAGAACGCCCGGAAGGCCAATGGCCTCCC